>JBNJEV010000010.1:0-80339 GCA_051746185.1 Bacteroidota bacterium | reverse complement strand
GTCATAGGCAATGGTCATGATGGGGATATCGTTCAGGATGGCCAGCAGCACGATCATGATGGGGGTGACCGGGTAAAAACGGAAGATCAGAATGGAGAGGGTCATAAACAGCAGGACACGCATGGATTCCGTGATCCTGAAAGTGGCATAGCCGGTCATCCGCTCGAAGATCCGCCGTGCCTCCTCAATGGCATGGATAATGACCCCCAGTCCCGGTTCTGTCAGAACCAGTGCGGCCGCCGAGCGGGCCGCATCGGTTGCATCGGAAACGGCAATCCCCACATCCGCCTGCTTGAGTGCAGGGGCATCGTTGACCCCGTCGCCGGTCATCCCCACGATCCGGTCATTCTGCTGAAACCGCTTGATGATCCTGAATTTGTGTTCCGGGGTGACCTCGGCAAATCCGGCCGCCCCGAAAAAACGCTCATCCCGTTGTTCCTCGTTTTCTTCGTCCTCTTCGCCGGTTCCGAAAAATTCATCGGCATGCACGATCTCTTCCTTCATCCCGAGCAGTTTGCAGACCTGCCTGGCAATGGCCGAATGATCGCCGGTCACCATCCTGATATCCAGTCCTTCCTCCTGAGCCTGAGCGATCACCTCCCCGGAATCCTCCCTTGGCGGGTCGAGCAGCGGCAGCAGTCCGAGATAGTGCCACTGTCCGTTCTCGGTACGGGCCACTCCCAGGGACCGGAACCCGTTATCGCCCAGCTCATCCACCTTTTCGCTGATTGTATTTCTTTTCTCACCGGAAAGCTCGCAGAGATCCATGATCACCTGTGGGGCACCCTTGGCCACCCGGAACTCTGTATCATCTTTCTTTACTTTGGCTTCGGCCCTTTTACGGGTGGGATCAAAAGGATGAAAAGCAATGATCTCATAATCGCCCAGCTGTTCTTTTCCCTTGATCGCCTCACGAATGGCCCTGTCGATGGGATCTTCATCATCCTCTTGGAGGGTCAGTCCGGCGGCCATGAGAATATCCTCTTTGTCCCCGGCATCGATGATAACGGGTTCCTGCAGGGTGAGCCTGTTTTCGGTCAGTGTTCCGGTTTTATCCGCACACAGCACTTTCAGTCCCGCCATTTCCTCCATGGCCGACAGGCGGGAGACGATGGCCTTTTTCCTGGCAAGGCGGTTCGCACCGATGGTCATGGTGACCGACATCACCGCCGGCAGGGCCTGGGGGATCCCGGCGATGGTGACCACCATGGCAAACAGCAACACGTCCATGAGCTCTTCTTCCCTTAAAATCCCCGTAATGATGATCCCGGTCACCAGGACAGCGGTGATGGCGATCAGGAAATACCCGATACGGAGGATGGCCCTCTGGAAATGGGACTTCTCCTCGGCCTGCTCGACCAGTTCCACGGTCCGGGCAAATTTAGTCCGGTTCCCGGTTGCGATCACCACGGCCCTGGCCTCCCCCCTTTTGACGGAAGTTCCAGAATAGGCCACATCATTTTCCTCTTTGTCAACGGGCAGGGATTCGCCGGTCAGAGATGATTCGTCCAGGCTGACGTGTTCGGACTTCAGCAGTTTTGCATCAGCCGGGACAATATTCCCCATTTTCAGTACAACGATATCCCCCGGCACGAGCTCCCTGGAGGGCATTTTTTTTCGATGCCCGTTCCGGATCACGATGGTCTCCGGGGCCAGTTTCTCCTTCAGCGCCTCAATGGCGTTGCTGGCTTTGCTCTCATGCCAGTAACCCACCCCGCCGTTGATGAGCAGCATAACCAGGATTACCGCGAAGTCTTCCCATCTTCCGGCCACGGCGCTCAGGATCACCGCCACCTCGATCATCCAGGGAATGGGCCCCCAGAAATGAGAGAGGAAATCCAGGACGGAATGCCTTTCCTCCGATTCGATCTCGTTAAAACCATAACGCTCCCTTCTCGATACCGCCTCGTTGCTGTTCAGTCCCTCTCCGGGATCCACCTCCAGCTTCCGCAGCACTTTCGAAACGTCCGATTTCTCCAGATCCTGACCGCCTTTTTTATGACTCATGAAATGGTGATTTCGTCCACCACATCTTTAACACCTGTCGTGTAGATGGCAATGTTGTTGGCCTGTATCTTGGTCAAAAAATTAGGCACACTGCCGCTCAGGTGAACGATCCCGTTATGCACTTCCACGTTGATCTTTTCCTCATCGATCAGGAAGGTCCGTTTGAAGGCATTCCTGATGTCTTTCTCAATGTTCTCATCCACCGCCTTCCTGGCCGGTTTGACCTGGAGATTGTTCACAACCTCGATCACTCCCCGGGTGGAATTCGCATAATTTCCGGCAAGGTATTTCTCCCAGTAGGATTCCACCTGTCCGTCCAGGGTGACCACATTGTTCTTGGTGCGCACTTCGATCTCCCCGGCATTGATCTCACTGTTCCAGGACAACATATTCTCAATGCTGCCGGTGATCTCGTCATCATCCGGAAGGGTAATGCTGGGAGGAAAATCGATTTCCAGGTGATTCTCCACATTCCTTACTCCCTGTACCTGGTAAGCATCCCTTTCGGCAGCCATCTTGGCCGTGAAGTTCTGAACCGTACCCCGCAGTTCTACGGTGTCGTTCTGAACGTTCACATAGATCTCATTGGCATTCACACTGTCATCCCAGGTCAGCTGGTCAACAACGTCCTGTTTTTTGATTTCTTCAGCAAATGGAGACATAACTTGTTTTGGGTTTAAATGATTATCCTCTGAAGGATTGCCATATTCGTTCCAAAAAGATCTTTTATGCCCGCGAATTCATTCCGGATGGTCCGGGAGCCCGAAAAAGAAGCAGAGTGCGGCAATCCGGGCACAGAAAGCTGAACCGGTATTAGTCCCGCCAGGCATCCCGGATGTTGCTTTTTTTCACAGGATTTGAGGAAACTTTCCACACATGGAAGGCCGGATAAGGATCCCGGGAGCAACAGAAAAGCTGCCGGCCTGGTCTCCGGGTACCCTGTAGCATTGAAATCACGGGCTCCGCGGGATTCAGCCGCAGCGGAAATATGCGCCGGATCAGATATTTGGTACAATTTTTTAAATTGTATGTGCAATACCAAAACATCACACCATGTATACCATCATCTTCATTCTGCTGCTGGCACTGGCTGTTTACCTGGCCGTAAGAGGAATTACCAAAAGAAAGATCGCTTCCGTTTACACCGGGATCATCATTGCCATCCTGACCCTTTTCTTCTTCTGGTTCATGGGCTTCTGGGGAGAGAAGCTCTGGTATGACCAGATGGGGTACAATGAGCGTTTCTGGACCGTCTGGACATCCAAACTGGGACTGTTCCTTGTGGCTTTCCTGGCGGGCGGCCTGGCAGTCTACCTGCTTACATTCGGTCATTCCGGGGACAAACGTTACATCAGGCTGATCGCCGCGGTAACAGGCGCCCTGGTAAGCGGGCTGTGGTGGTTCGGTCGATGGGAGCTGTTCCTGAGTTTTGTGAACCGGATAGACACAGGGGTCACCGAACCCATTCTGAACAGGGACACCGGATTCTACCTCTTTATATATCCCTTCATCCATTCGGTCTATTCCAACCTGCTTGTGCTGGGATTGATCGGGGTGGGTGCATCGGTACTGGCGTTTGCGAGCAACAATCAGCCGAAACCTCTGAAACCCTACGATTCGCTTTTTATCTCTTCAGGGATCACCCTGCTCATTCTCGCTTTCGGCCGGTGGATCGCACGGTTCGGCCTCCTGTTTTCCGAATTCGGTTATATCACCGGCCCGGGATGGACCGATGTGCACATCCGCCTGCCCATGCTGTCGGTGGTCCTTGTGATCACCGCCGTTGCAGGCCTGGTGCTGCTGGCCCCCGGACTGAAATTCAACATCGGAAGGATGTGGGGCGTGGAAAACAAACAATCGAATGTGTCGATCGTATATGTAGTTGCCGGGACCGTGTTCGGGATCTGGTTTTTACTGCTGGGTGCGGTGCCCATGGTGCTCCAGTGGCTGAAGGTGGAGCCCAATGAGATCACAGTAGAGAGACAGTATATCGAGAACAATATCCGTTTTACCCGCCAGGGATTCCACCTGGACAAGGTGGAGGAAAAACAGTACCCTGTCTCGGATGAATTCCGGCAGGAAACCGTGGAACAGAACCGGGAGCTGTTCTCGAACATCCGGCTCTGGGACTACAGGGCGCTGGATGCAGTGTTCAAGCAGTTCCAGGAGATCCGGCTCTACTATGAGTTCAATGATGTGGATATTGACCGCTATACGATCAACAATGTATACCGGCAGGTGATGGTTTCCGCCCGTGAAATGCAGCCGGACAATCTGCCCTTACGGAGCCAGACCTTTGTGAACAGGCATTTCAAGTATACACATGGATACGGAGCCGTTCTGAACCTGGTGAATGAATTCACCCCGGAAGGATTGCCCAATCTGCTGATCAAGGATATTCCCCCCGTAAGTCGGTATCCTTCCCTGAAAATAGAGAGACCGGAGGTATATTACGGGGAACTGACGGACAACTATGTGGTGGTGGATTCAGAAGAGGAGGAATTCGATTATCCCAGCGGTGAGAATAATGTCTATGCAAAATATGAGGGCAGCGGCGGAGTACAGATATCCAATTTCTGGAAGAAATTCCTGTACGGGTGGAAATTGGGGGGGTCCAGGTTCCTGTTCTCCGGCTACCCGACCACGGAAAGCCGGATCATGATGCACCGGCAGATCGCGGAGAGGGCCTCCACGGTGGCACCTTTCCTTACCCTGGATGATGATCCTTACCTGGTGATCGCAGAAGGAAAGCTATACTGGATCATCGATGCATATACTTCCTCAAGCTATTATCCATACAGCGAACCTTTCTCCTCCATAGAAAGATTGGCCAATGTCACCTATTCCCCCACCGAAAGAAACGATGGATATATCGGAAACCGATTCAGGGGCGATAACTATGTCAGGAACGCGGTGAAGGTCGTGATCGATGCCTACAACGGGGAGACCAGTTATTATATCTTCGAAGAAGATGATCCGCTGGTACGGGTCTATGACAGGATATTCCCGGGATTGCTGAAGGCCAGGTCCGAAATGCCGGAATCACTCATGAAGCATATCCGTTACCCGGCCGATATGCTCTTGATGCAAGGGCTTGTGTATACAAAATACCACATGACCGACCCCACCGTCTTTTATAACCAGGAAGACCTCTGGGTCAGGGCTACCGAAAAATATTACAACTCGGTCCAGCCCGTGGAACCCTATTACATCATGTGGGAACCACCGGGATCGGACGAGATGGAATTTGTGCTGATGATGCCCTTCACCCCGAAGAACAAGCAGGTGATGATCGGATGGATCGCCGGGATGTGCGACGATGAGAATTACGGGCGTTTCCTCGCCTATAAATTCCCCAAGGAGAAAAGGATCCTGGGAACCCAGCAGGTGGAGACCAAGATCGATCAGGATTCTTTCCTGTCAGGACAGCTCAGCCTTTGGGACCAGCGGGGTTCCAACGTGATCCGGGGCAATGTGCTGGCCATTCCCGTCAACCAGACCATCATCTATGTGGAACCCATCTACCTGCAGTCGGAAACCTCCGCTTACCCGGAGCTCAGGCTGGTGGCAGTCATGCATGATGATAACCTGAGTTATGCCGAGACTTTCGAGGAAGCGCTTCAGGGACTTTTCACTCCTTCGGAAACGGGAGCAGAGGCACTGGCACTGCCGGAAACCGAGAACCTGGAGGAATTGATCAGCCGGGCCAATGATGCATTTGAGCAATACCTTCAGTCCATGCAGCAGAAAGATTTTACCGGGGCAGGAGAATCCCTTCAGAAGCTGGAGGATGCGCTGCAGCAATTGATCGAGCGGTAGTGGGCATCACCGGTTCACCAGGGGAAGGATGATCAGTGCCAGCGAACCGGTCACCAGATGGATCATCAAGGTGAACGAATGGGCGATCAGGGCGAAGATCTGACCGGTGGGCTCGTCAATGCCGAAGAGCAGCAGACCCTGGATGACCACAAAATGCCAGGCTCCGATCCCGGCCTGGATCGGGAGGAGGAAAGCCATGGTCGAGAGTCCGAATGTAAAAGCCGCCGCAGAAAGAGAAAGATGGTCGGTCGGGGGAAAGGCAAAAAAGATCACGTACAGCATAAAGAACCAGAGTACGTACTGGAAAAGGGAATAAAAAACATACAAGGGCACTCCTTTGATCCTGGCGATGGTCCCGAACCCTTCCCCCAGTTCCTTCCAGAATTTCCTGAGACTTTTCCTGAGCTTTTTTCCCCATTCCAGTCTGAAAAATAGGATATAGATGATGATCGCGGCGACAGCAATGATGATGACCCGGATCAGGAGCCGGTTTACATTGAGTGATCCCGGGCTGATCTGAGGGTTTCCCAGGATCCTTATGAAATTGTCAAACTGCCACACGACCAGCGTCAGTCCGATCAGCACCAGCACGACCAGATCGGTCAGCCGTTCGGCCAGCCCTGTTCCCAGCAATTTGGAAAAAGGAATTTTCTCGAACCTGCTCACCACCCCCAGCCTGGCGAATTCCCCGCCCCGGGGAATGATCAGGTTGGTGACGGCCAGCACCAGATTGGAAAGGAACAAATTGGTCATCCCGGGAGAGTAATTGAGCGGGGTGATCAGCATTTTCCACCTGAGTGCTTTGATCAGTTGACTGAAAAGATTCAGGGCGATGGATACCCCGATCCACTCCCATCTCAGGGTTCCCAGATGTTCCCTGAGCCTTTCGGTCTCCAGATCCCGGTATACATACCAGAACAGTGCCGCGCCCAGTATGAAGAAGAGGATAGAACGGACCTTCTTTCTATCCATTGTCCCTCAGCAATACCCGGATCCGTTCGTTCAGTTCTTCCTGAAGCTTCTTATACGATTCTTTCACGGAATCACCCGTCTCCTCCAGAGAAGTCCCGATCCTCTTGAGGATCAGATCATAATTTCTCAATACCACCTCTGCGATCTGTCCCCCCTCAACCAAAAATTCCCTGGTTGCCTGGCTTACAGAAGTCTTTTTGTACTTGGTCGGATGGGTCAGTCCATCAAGGATGGTGTACTTGATCTTTTTCCCGTGGGCCTGGTAATACATGTTGATGTAAGTCTCCACACCGAAGCGGATGTCCCGGATATCGTCGAGTAACGGCAAGAAATCCTTCTTGAAAAGGGACCGCTCACCTGTAAGGGTCCTGAAGGGATTCACGTTATAATTGATCAGGGTCTCGGAGGGTGAGCCCAGGACCATGTCGGCTTCCGGCTCTTCCTCCATCAGAGGATCCAGCAGTTTCTTGAAATGTTCCTGCCTGATCCCGGTTACATCCGCATCGAAAAACAGGATGATCTCATGGCTTGCCTTTTCAACTCCAAGGGCCATGGCATTGCTTTTTCCCTGGTTCTCGGGAAGGGTGAAAAGACTGATCTGGATCTCATTTTCCAGTTTCCGGAGGATTTCCGGCGTCTGGTCATCCGACCCGTCATCCACCACGACGATCTCGGCACCTTTGTTCATTTCGTGGCATGTACGGAGGACATATTCGATGGTTTCCTCCTCGTTGTATACGCATACCACGATGCTGACTTTCTTTTCCATGATTGATTGGTTTATTGAGTGAAACTATAATTTTTACTTTTAACGTATGATGGGAAAGGTCACCCGGCGGAAAATGGTGCCGCCCATAGGCACCAGTTCCACGTCAACCTGTTGATCCTTCTTATCCACCAGTTGTCCTTTCAGTTTCACCGTACCGTTTTCCCACGGATACAACGGATTTTCATCCTCCGATGCAATATACTGAAAATCTGAATCCGGGTCGATCCTGTACTTCCATCCTTTTTTACCGGAGGCTTTGATCCTGTAACGGTGGTAACCGCTGCCCCGGTATTCCTTCCGGGTTTTTATCCGGTGTCCGAAAGGAAGTGCGTACACCAGTGGCCCTCTTTTCAGGTATCGGCCCCAGCCTTTGACAGAGGATGATGGCGGTTGCTGTACCTTGCGCACCGGGAAATGAAACATTACCTCCACAGAGTCTCCTTTTTTCCAGGTATGACGCAGGGTAATTGCTCCATCCTGATCTTCCCTGACGGCCCCTCCGGGCAGGGAAACCTCCACCGAACTGCAACCGTGGGGCTTTCTGATGGTAAAAGGAAAACTGACCGGCTTTTCCGGATCGAACCTGAACCGGATCCGGTCGGAAAAAGGATAGCCGGTCTCCTCGGATACCTCTACCCTGACCCTGTTGATCACGGTTTTGATCCGGCAGGGTCCGTACAGGGCGGCGGTCAGTCCCCCGTCTTCCGCGTCCTTCAGCCACATGCCCTCCACATAGTAGGGCATCAGCCTCCCCCCGTTCAGCACACAGCAGGCTGCAGCCGGGTGAATGGCATCATAGGATTCCCTTCCACCGAGCTCCCAGTGGTTGATCCTGATGCGATTATCGGAAGTGAGATAGGAAAGGGCAAAAAGCACCGGGAGCCTGGCACCCTGGCCGGCATTAAAGGTCATATTCTCTATACGGTCCCCAACACCCAGGTCGCCCGTCAGGCTGACGATCCTGCTCAGGGGACTGACCATCTCGGCGATCCCGCAGTATTCGTAACGCTCGTCGGCGGTCCCCCGCCTGCCCTTGATCCATTCATCACACCGCATGGCCCCCCCGGGAGTGGTATGGTATTTCAGTTTGGTGAATACCTTTTTTGCAGCGGCCAGGTGGCGGGAAGCACCTGTGATCTCGGCGATCCAGACGGGAACGAATAATCCTTCCGCGATGTGGGCCCCGTGTTTTCTGAAATACCGGTCCTCATCCAGCAGACGGTCGGTTTTCAGATCATCATCCCTTACCCTTCCCCGGTTGAAATCATCGTAGAGCTTGGAGGCAAAATCCAGGAATTCCTGATCTCCGGTGTGCCTGAAAAGCCATTCCAGGACCTCGAAGAACCCGATCCCGTGGCTTACCCCACCCCCCCTGGATTCGGCTGAAAAATAGTTTTTGTTCACGTACTTTCTCATGATCAGTCTGGAAGCGGCCTCTGCCGCATCGAATACCTCCCTGTTGCCGGTAAACTCATAATAAGCCAGCATGGCCATCAGGATCCGGCTGGTTGCCCAAAGCTCCCCGTTTCCTTTGGGATGACTGAACCTGGTATAAGGCTCATCCCCTTCTTTATAGATCCCGATATATCCGTCTTCTCCGGCATGTTCCAGGATCTCCTTCATCCACCGGTGGGACAGTTTGATATATTCCTCGTTTTCCGTTAAAAATGCCATCCTGATCACCGAGTCTTTCCAGTACCCTTCGTGCTCCCCGCTCCACCATTCTTTTGCGAAAGAGAACCTGCGTTTGCTCAGGCGATCCTGTTTCACAAAAACTTCCTGGCTGACCGTGGGATGCACCCTGTCGAAATGTCCCACATAACCCTCCGTGAGATCTCTTTCCATCTGTTTCCTGATCCAGCCTTCCGGCATGATTTCTCCCGCACCTGGTATTTTGTATCGGTATTGGTCTTTCATAAAAAAGTATCCTGCTTTTATTTGTGCTTCATTTTTCTCCGCAGCAACTGGGCATTGAAAGCCACGATCAGCGTGCTCGCACTCATGAGCACAGCCCCCACGGCCGGACTGATCAGGATCCCCGCACTGTAAAGCACCCCTGCGGCCAGTGGAATGGCCACCACATTGTAACCGGTTGCCCAGACAAAATTCTGGACCATTTTTTTATATGTTTCCCTTCCGAAAAGGATCAGGGAAACAATATCAACCGGATTGCTGTGCACCAGGATGATATCTGCCGTTTCCGCTGCCACATCCGTACCGCTGCCCACAGCGATCCCCACATCTGCAGCCGCAAGCGCCGGAGCATCGTTGATCCCGTCGCCGGTCATGGCCACGAATTCCCCTTTTTTCTTCAATTCCTTCACCTTTTCAAGTTTTTCCTCGGGCCGAATGCCGGCATAATAGTCGTCCAGTCCCAGTTCCTCACTCACGCTCCTGGCCACCCTCTCATTGTCACCGGTCATCATCACCACCTTCAGACCTTTGTCCTTCAATGTTTTGACTGCCTCATATGATTCCTTCCGGATCTCATCTGCCATGGCCACAAATCCGGCCAGCCGGTCTCCCCTGACGACGAATACCACAGTTTCCTGTTCATTCCCGGCAGCTTCATCAGGAATTTCTATGTTGGGATCTTTCAGGTATCCGGGACCCACGACCCGGATCTTCTCGTTTTCCACTTCCGCCTCAATGCCCTGACCGGTGATCGCATTGAAATTTTCCGCATCTGGAAGATCCATCTCTTCTTCCCTGATTTTTTCCATGATACCCATTGCCAGGGGATGTTCCGATTTGTTTTCCAGGGCTCCCGCCAGACGCAGTACTTCCCGGTCGTCCACCGAATCATCCAGTGAGCCAAACCGGGTTACCACGAAGTTACCTTTGGTCAGGGTCCCGGTCTTATCGAAGACCAGCAGGGTGATCTTCCTGGAATTCTCAAACGCGGTCCGGTTCCGGATGAGCAACCCGTTGCGTGCAGAAATTGAAGTAGAGATAGCAACCACCAGTGGAACGGCCAGTCCCAGTGCATGCGGGCAGGTGATGACCATCACCGAAGCCATGCGCTCCAGGGCGAAGACAAATGGTTCTCCCAGAACCAGCCATACGGCAAGTGTCCCGAAACCCACTGTAAGGGCGATCACAGTCAGCCAGAAAGCGATCCGGTCGGCCAGGTTCTGGGATTTAGATTTTTCATCCTGGGCATCACGTACCATGTTGATGACCTTACTCAGATAGGCCTCCTCACCCACCTGTTTCACCTCCACGGTCAGTGAACCGTTTCCGTTGATGGTCCCCCCGATTACCTTGTCCTCCCCGGATTTAGGTACGGGTTTCGCCTCACCGGTGACCATGGATTCGTTGACCTGGCTCTCGCCCTCCAGAATTTCGCCGTCCACCGGGATCTTTTCCCCGGGACGCACCAGTACCCTGTCACCCGATTTGAGCTCATCAACCGCCACATCCTCCGTCTCCCCGTCTTTCAGGAGGTGGGCCTCCGAGGGCATCATTTCCACCAGCTTCTGCAATGAACGGGATGCTCCCACCACCGATCTCATTTCCAGCCAGTGGCCCAGCAGCATGATATCGATCAGCGTGGCAAGTTCCCAGAAAAAGGTACTGCCCTCCACTCCGAATGTGGTGGCCGAACTGTATCCCCACGCCACGGTGATGGCCACTGCGATCAGGGTCATCATCCCGGGCTGCTTTTTCTTCAGCTCGTCCACCAGGCCGGTCAGAAAGGGCCAGCCACCGTAGAAGTAGACCACCGAAGAAAGGACAAAGAGCATGTACCGGTCCGCATTCCCGAGCAATGTGAATTCGTATCCCAGAAGATCCTGAATCATGGGCGAGAGTACCAGGATGGGTATGGTAATAACCAGGGAGATCCAGAACCTTCTACGGAAATCCCGGATCATCATCTCATGATGGCCGGTATGGTCGTGGCCTTCATGCTTTTTATGTTTGTCGTGCTTGTGACCCTCATGTTTTTCATGCTCATGCTCCCCATGTTTATTTCCTCCATGGGTATCATCTCCAGAATGCATGTGCTTATTTTCTTCCTGATCCTTCATTTTCTTACGAATAATTGTAAACTACTAATATGAAGGTTTTTCATTGATGAAGGTGGAATCCCGGTGATTTCTTATCCTTATTCGTTTTACAATATCATACCAGATATGCTCTACCTGGATGTATTTGGGATCAAAGCCCGCTTTTAGAAGATTCTGATATGTTCTGCGGTTAATATTTGCACCGTATATATTCAATGGGACCGGGTTCAGTATATCCATCATCCTGCCAATCACCTTTTTATTGCTTCTGACATGTTCCAGCATGAGTATTTTCCCATCCTTTCTGCATACCCGTTTCATTTCCTTCATTCCCCGGACAGGATCAGGGACAGAACAAAAAACACAGAAGGTGACCACCGTATCGAATGCATCACCATCAAAATCAAGGTTCTCAGCATCCATGACCATTAAACGCACATGATCCCTGTCTTTTGCTTTTCTCCTGGCTATTTCAATCATTTTTTCACTGAAATCTATACCTGTCAGGTTCACATTTTCAGGATAGTACGCAATGTTTTTCCCCGTCCCTATGCCGATTTCCAGGACATCCCCTTCCGCTTCGCTAAGTAATTCCCTCCTCCACCTGGAAAATCCTTTCTCCATCGGATAATCAAGGACATCATATATCCGGGCGATCCTGTTATAGCGCTTCTTTATTTTATTCATCCATCATATGCTGTCCACCCATCATCTGATCCCAGTGCTCCATCATGGAAGGATGATCCTCAAGCACAGCGGACATATGCTGTACCATGTAACGGTCCATGCCCTCATTGTGTTCAACAATGTATTCCAGGTGCTCTTCTGAAAACATGTCTTCCATGAAGACCTGGTTTTCCATCATCCAGTGAAGGGATTCCGGATCGTTCTTTACCCGGATCAGAAATTCATTGAGGAGTGTTTCATTGTGCAGGATCTGGTCGAACACCACATCCTTTTCCTGTGCATTGTTGGCGAGGTCAATTTCGTCCACCTCGATGTCGGAACAGGCGGTAAACCAGCCTGCCATGATCAGAAATACACTCAACATCATGGTTCTGATTGTTGTTCTTGTTTTCATAGCTTACTTATTTTATTTGTTCATATGAATTTCACTGCATCTCAGGAGCTGAGGTCTCTTTTTTTCTGCTCAAATTCTTCGCGGTCAATTTCACCCCTGGCATACCGTTCTTTCAATACATCCATGGGGGTTTTATCTCCAGGAAGGTCTTTTCTCCTGTTCTGGTTCATCGCCCATATAACGATCAGGACGAGCGCCACAAGAACGACCAGTCCGATGATCCACCACAGGCCCATGCCCCAGCCGTGTCCGTCAAATCCGTGATACATAATGATTCTTTTTAATGATGAAATATCAAATGTCCTCGATTTTCGCGGCCATGATGAAATCATTGACCGAGAGACCGCCCGTCACATGGGTGGTGAGTATCACCTCAACTTCGGTATAGCGGATACATAGATCGGGATGATGATTCTCCCTTTCGGCCAGCAGTCCGACCTCCTGGGCGAATGCCATCCCCCGCTTGAAATTCTCAAAGGGAAATTTTTTCCAGATCATCTTCCCTTCCACAACTTCCCAGTCACCGGGCAGCCGTTCCATATATCCCCTGATCTCTTCCTCTCCCAGAGGAGGCGTTTTTTTATCCAGAAGAATGCATTTTCGTTCTCTCAGTTCCAGCATATTCATTCTCTTTTCAATAAAACAATACTTTTAATATAGAATCACCGGCCTGTTCAGGGCCGCAATCAGTTGTTTGGTATTGTTGCCAGAGAGGATCTGCTTCACCTTCGGTTTGAGGATCAGCCTGGGCAGCAATACCATGTCCGGTTCGTTCCGGCGGACGTAATTCAGCAGGGTTTCATTGCGGTCTCCCCCGGTAATCACGGTTGTTTTGATATCTTTGGATGCATTCATGTGCCCCTCGACCACCTGTTTCCAGGCAGCGCTCTTCATCTCCATGTCCACAAAATGTTTCATTTTGGTAACCCCCAGCGCATTGATCAACGGATCGAACATGGCCAGCCAGTCGAATACCGTGGAGATGCTTTCCTGTGATTCCCCGGTAAAATCGGTCAGTACGGCGACTTTCTCCGGTTTGTTAAATTTCAGTTTGGGAGGAACCATCAAAACCAGGGAGTCCAAGTCCCTTACGATGGACAGCATCTCATCCAGGCCACTGACCATACTGTTTGAAGGTTCAAGGCTGTGGATCAGAATGCAGCCGGGAAATTCCCTGGTAATGCTCCGGATCCCTTTTTCCACGCTGTCCGTTTCGATCCTGACATCGATCTTCAGCGGGTAATCCAGCCTGGAAGCCTCTGCGCTCAGTAGCCGCTGCAGGGCAAGTGATACCCTGTTCTTTTCCCTGAGCTGAACATCCTTGGGGGAGAGCACATCCCCCGGGGTGATGCTTTTGGAGTTCGCATAGGAACTGCCCGGTCCCTGATGTTTCCTGGGATCGATGATATGCAGGATATCCACCTCGCTGCGGGTATGTTTTCCGATGTGCAGACCGTAGGGAATGATGCTCTCTGATTTGCCTTCAATATCGCTGATAATGATTGTTTTCATCCTGATCTGCTTTTTTTGCTCATTGTGTGTGCCGGATGTCCCAGGAAAAGCTCCGCGGTTTCCATGATCGTTTCCGACAGGGTGGGATGAGGATGTACGGTCAGGGAAAGATCTGTCGCATTGGCGCCCATTTCCACCGCCAGGGCAACCTCCGCGATCAGTTCTCCCGCATCCTTTCCCACAATCCCCGCTCCCAGGATCCTTCCATTGTTTGGGTCCACCAGCAACTTGGTGAATCCCCTTTTCTCATTCATGGCCAGTGCCCTTCCCGAGGCGGACCATGGGAATTTCACCTTTTTGTAAGGCTGGCCTTTCTCTTTTGCTTCATTCTCGGTCAGCCCGCAGACGGCTATTTCCGGCTCCGTATATACCACAGACGGAATGACCTTTGCATCGGCCACCACATCTTTCCCGGCGGCCACCTCTGCGGCGATCCTTCCCTGGTACATGGCCCTGTGGGCCAGCAGGGGCGTGCCGGTCACATCCCCGATGGCCAGGATCCCCTCATCGGCGGATCTTTGCTTTTCGTCCACCCTGATGAATCCCTTTTCATCGGTCTCAACCTCTGTATTTTCTAGTCCCAGACTGGAATGATCCGGCTTTTCCCCCACGGCAACCAGGATTTTGTCATACTCATGGCTGAACTCCCTGCCGCCTTCTTCTTTAAAGGTAACCTGCAGGGTTTTGTTCGTTTTTTTTACCTTTTTCACGGAGGTTTCCAGGAACACATCCTTGAACAGGTGTTTGCTCATCCTGTTGAACTCCGAGACCAGGTCCCTGTCCATCCCCGGCATAAATCCATCGGTCAGCTCCGTGACGGATACCTCCGAACCCAGGCCCTGGTAAATAGCGGCCATTTCCAGTCCGATATACCCCCCGCCCACAATGAGCAACCGCCCGGGGAGTTCCTTCAGTTCCAGTGCTTCTTCAGATCCCATGATCTCTTTGCCGTTGATCCTCACCTCGGGAAGGTCGCGTACCTTTGCCCCGGTGGCAATGATGGCTTTCCGGAAAGAGATCTTCCGGTGCTTACCGGAGACCGTTTCAACTTCCAGGGTGCGTGGATCCAGGAAACGGGCGGTGCCCTGTATGTAATTGATCTTACGGGCTTTGACCAGCTGTCCCAGTCCCCCGGTCAGCTTTTTCACCACGCTGTCCTTCCACCGTGTGATCTCTTCAAGTTCGATCCGGGGAGGTTCAAAGTAAATTCCGGTGCTATCGGCACGGACCGCGGAATGCTTTACCTTGACCAGGTGAAGAAGTGCCTTGGTGGGGATGCATCCCCGGTAGAGGCATTCACCGCCCGGATTTTCTTCAGGATCTATGAGGGTCACATCCAGGCCCAGGTCAGCGGCCATGAAAGCCGCCCGGTATCCGCCCGGTCCGCCTCCAATGATCACAAGTTCTTTTTTGTCCCCGTTGTTTTCGCTCATTGTTTCGATTTCTTATTGAAGTATTGCAAAAGGATCCTCCAGCACCTGGCAGATCCAGCGCAGGAACCTGGCCCCTTCCGCACCGTCGATCACCCTGTGGTCATAGGAAAGGGAAAGGGGAAGGATCAGTCTCTTTTCGAAATTCTCCTCCCGGTAGACCTGTTTGTACTGTCCCCGGGAAACCCCCAGGATGGCCACCTGGGGAGAATAGACAATGGGTGTGAAGGCGGTACCCCCGATACCCCCCAGGTTGGAAATGGTAAAATTCCCTCCCTGCAGGTCATCCGGCGAGATCTTCTTGCTGCGGGCCTTTTCCGCAAGCTCCGAAAGTTCCACGGAAAGCTGGCCCAGAGCTTTTTGATCCACATCACGGACCACAGGTACAAGCAATCCCCGGTCGGTGTCCACCGCCACACCGATGTGAAAGGTGTGTTTGTAGATGATCTCTTCCTTTTCTTCGTCGATGCTTGCATTGAAGCGGGGGAACCGCTGGAGGGCAAAGGCCGACAGCTTGAGCAGGATGGAAGTAACGGTCAGTTTCCCTCCCTGCTGCTGGTAATCGTCCTTATGCTGCTGCCTGAACTCCTCCATCCGGGTCATATCCGCTTCGTCAAACTGGGTCACATGGGGGATCTGCTGCCAGGATGCCTTCATCCTGCTGGCGGTGAGCGTTCGGATACGGCTCATCGATTCCCTGGATACTTTTTGTTCGCGTTCCCCGCGGTCAGGTCCGGGGATTTCACGCTTTTCTTTTTTGCCCGCCCCGGATTTCACATCTTCGGCCGTGATCCTGTTGCCGGGACCGGTGCCTTTGACTTTCTTCAGGTCCACGCCCGATTCCCTGGCCAATCTTCTCACCGACGGGGAAGCCGGGATGTCTTCGGCCCGGGTTTTTTCCGGTTCCTTTTCGGCCCGGGTTTTTTCCGGTTCCTTTTCGGCCCGGGGTTTTTCCGGTTCTTCCTCCTCTTCACCTTCATCCGCCTCTTCAACTTCTTCCTCCTCCTCTTCTTCTTCTTTCTTTTCCTCGCTTTCCTCTTTTTCCTCTTCTTCAGCCTCTTTTCCTTCCTCTTCCGTCTTTTCTCCCTTTTCCGTTTCTTTCTCCTCTACCTCCGTTTCTTCGGCCGCTTCCTCTTCCGTTTCCAGGATGAGGATGACCTGGTCCACCTTCACCTCATCGCCCTCCTTCACCCTGATCTCCTTTACGGTCCCGGAATGGGTGGATGGAATGTCCGTGGCGGCCTTGTCGGTTTCCACCTCAATGACTGGCTGATCCTCTTCCACCCGCTCACCTTCAGATACAAGGATCCCGGCTACAATGCCGGATTCAACGTTTTCCGCAATATCAGGTATTCTGATCTCTACTTTCATTGATCTCGTGTTTTATAATGATTTAGTTTTTCATACATGATCAGCAGGTCCGGGGATAATCCTTCTCCTCCCGGATCTCCAGTTCCTTTTTTGCCTTTCCCAGCGTTTTTTTATCGATCTTCTTCTGCCTGCTGAGCTCAACCAGGGCCGCCCAGGCAATATGGTTCGCATTTACCTCGAAATATTCACGCAAATGTTCCCGGTCCTCACTCAATCCGAATCCGTCCGTCCCCAGTGCCATGAAGGATCCCGGGAACCAGCCGGAAACCGAAAGGGGTAGGTTTTTCACATAATCGGTGGCCGCCACAAATATCCCTTCTTCCGTCCCCACACACTTTTCGATATAGCTTTTTTTCGTCCTTTTATCAGGGTTCAGGCGGTTGGTACGCTCTGTTTCCTTTGCATCATCATATAATTGCTTGTAGCTGGTCACGCTCCATACATCTGCAGAGACCTGGTATTTCTTCTTCAGCATATCGGCTGCTTTGACCGCTTCGTTCAAAATGGTCCCGCTTCCCAGCAGGTTCAGATGATGCTCGTTCTTCCGGGTCGATTTATACTTATACATCCCGCTGAGGATCGCCTCCTCGATCCCCTTGCGTTTCGGGATGGGAGGCATTCTGTATTTTTCGTTCATCATGGTGACATAGTAGATCAGATCCTCTCCCTCCACGTACATCTTCTGCATTCCTTCCCTGACGATCACCGCCAGTTCATAGGCAAAGGCGGGATCGTATGCACGTACGCAGGGAACCGTGGTGGCCAGCAGATGGCTGTGTCCGTCCTGGTGCTGTAATCCTTCACCGGCCAGCGTGGTTCGCCCGGAGGTTCCCCCCAGCATGAAGCCGCGCGCACGGGCATCTGCTGCCGCCCATATCAGGTCCCCCACCCGCTGGAAACCGAACATGGAATAAAAAGTAAAGAACGGGATACTGAACATCCCATGGGTGGAATAAGAAGTCCCGGCGGCGATGAAGGAGGACATGCATCCGGCTTCGGTGATCCCTTCTTCCAGGATGGCCCCGTTTGTGGCCTCATTGTAATAGAGCAGGCTTTCCCTGTCCACCGGCTCGTACAGTTGTCCCTTGTGGCTATAGATCCCTGCCTGTTTGAAAAGGGCTTCCATCCCGAAGGTGCGCGACTCATCGGGGACGATGGGCACCACCAGCTTCCCCACATGTTCGTCTTTCAACAACTTGGAGATCATTCGTACCGCCGACATGGTGGTGGCCACCTCCCGCTTGCCCGAACCTTCCAGGAATTCGTCGAAAAGTTCCTTACCCGGCATCTGGAACTCCGGTTGCTCGCTGTTCCTTTCGGGAATAAATCCACCCAGTTTCTCCCGCCTTTCCTTCAGATACCGGATCTCATCGCTGTCCTCCTCAGGCCTGAAGAAAGGCGCCTTCTCCACATCTTCATCCGTGATGGGCACATCGAACCTCTTCCGGAAATGTTTCAGCTCTTCCTCATTGAGTTTTTTCTGCTGGTGGGTGATGTTCCTGCCCTCGCCGGCTTCTCCCAGGCCATATCCTTTGATGGTCTGGGCCAGGATCACCGTAGGTGAACCTTTGTGATTGACCGCGGAAAGGTACCCGTTGTAGACTTTCACCGGGTCATGGCCTCCCCGGCGCAGGTTGACGATATCCTCATCGCTCATATCCTGCACCATCTCCTCAAGTTCTTTGTACTTTCCGAAAAAATCCTTCCTGATGTAGTCCCCACCGGTGGTGGAATATTTCTGGAGCTGTCCGTCGATCAGTTCCCCCAGCCGTTTTTTCAGTACGTCATTTTTGTCTTTCTTCAGAAGGGGATCCCAGTTTTCTCCCCACAGGACCTTGATCACATTCCATCCGGCTCCCCTGAAGGCCATGCTCAGTTCCTTGACGATCGAATCGTTTCCGCGCACAGGTCCGTCCAGCCGCTGCAGGTTGCAGTTGATCACGAAGATCAGGTTGTCCAGCTCTTCCCTGGCCGCCAGGGTCAATGCCCCCATGGATTCCGGTTCATCCATCTCCCCGTCGCCCAGGAAAGCCCATACTTTCTGATCCTCCGCCTTCAGCAATCCCTTATCCTGGAGGTACTTGTTGAACCTGGCCTGGTAAATGGCCATGATGGGCGAAAGTCCCATGGACACCGTGGGGAACCTCCAGTAACCGGGCATCAGCCGGGGATGCGGGTACGAAGAGAGTCCCCCGCCTTCCGCCAGTTCCCTCCGGAAATTGTTCAGCTCCTGCTCACTCAGCCGTCCTTCCAAAAACGAGCGGGCATAGACCCCGGGGGAGGCATGCCCCTGGAAATAGACGATGTCCGCGGGCTCATCGCCATTCCTTCCCCTGAAGAAATGGTTGAATCCCACCTCGAACAGAGTGGCACAGGAAGCGTAGGTGGAGATATGTCCCCCGATCCCGTCACTCTTCCGGTTGGCCTGGACCACCATGGCCATGGCATTCCAGCGGATCAGGCTTTTGATCTTTCGCTCCAGCTTCCTGTCCCCGGGATACGCTTCCTCCTTATCCGCGGGGATGGTGTTGATATAGGGTGTGTCCCGGCACAGGCCGGGATCAATTCCCGCCTCGATGCATCTTTTACTCTGAAGCGACATAATTTCCCGGACCCTTTCAGGTCCTTCATGCCTGATGATATAGTTGATCGAATCCAGCCATTCCTGGTTCTCGAGTTCCCATATTTTCTGCTGATCTTTCTGTGCCATTTTAGTTTTCTTTGGATGTATCTTCTTTGAGTTCCTTCTTATGCACCTTTTCCTGCTCTTTGATCATGGCCCTGTGCTCTATATTCCCCCGCTGTCCTTTCATCCGGCTCTCAAGCTTATTAATGGCAGTAGCCCGGCCGTAAATGATCAGTGAATCACCTTCCTGGATCTGGCTGTCACCTTCCGGGGTACCCAGAAACGTGCCGTCGCTCCTGGAAATGGCCAGCACATTCAACCCTTCCTCCCGCAATTTTGTATTTTTCAGTTTCTTTCTGCACAGCCAGTGGTCGCATTCCACGTGGATCTCCGAGATCCTGAATTCCCCGGAGAGCTGCAGCAGGCTGGCATAATCGTTCACGTCCAGGCGGGTATATTTCTTGAGGATCCGGTTAATGACCGTGCTCAGCCGCCTGTCCACCCATTTGCTGTTGGCCAGGTACCAGAGAATGGTTACCCCTCCCAGCAAGACCACGATCTTGATCCATGCCTCCACCTTTCCATCTATCCCCGAAAAGCCGATGATCAGCGATGCCATCCCGGTGACGATCCCTGCATTGCCAAGGATCATCAGCAACAGCAGGATCCTCCTCCGAACGGGATGGTTGACCACCTTCTCCGACTCAGTGGTGGTAAAGCCCACCCCGGTGAAGGCCGAACGGGCCTGGAATTTGGATGATTCCCTGGACAGACCGGTATGGGTGAGGGCAATGGAAGCCACCCGGGTGATCAGGATCGAAAAGATCAAAATCAGTATAACCGTAATAACCCCTGCCATATCACTTCAAAATCTCAGACCGGAGCCCTACAGGTCCTCCCGGACGATGGAATCCTCCCCCACTCCCAGATCAGACAGCCCCTCCAGCACCATATTCATCATGGGCTCCGGACCACACACATAAAAATACCGGTGGTGGTCCTCTCTGAAGGTTTCCAGTATATCTTTGGTGATCAGTCCTTTCAGGTACCCTTCGGCATTTTCCCCGGAAAGCACACTGATCAGATCCTTCCCCAGGATCTCCTTCAGTTCATCTTCCAGGATGATATCTTTCCTTGTCAGGTTCCCGAAAATAAGCCTGTTATTTCCCACTTCTTTTTTCCTGTGCAGGTCCCTCAAAATGGAGATGAAGGGAGTCACCCCTGCCCCTCCCGCAATAAACAATCCTTCGCCCTGGTACTGGATGGCTCCGAAGACCTCATGGAGGATCAGCTCCTGGTCCTTCTCCAGTTGATGCAATTCCCGGGTCACCCCCTGGTGGGAAGGATATTGTTTAATGGTAAACTCCAGGTGCTCTTCTTCGGGCAGACTGGTAAATGTAAAGGGTCGCTCTTTTTCTTCCCACCCGGGTTTGTTGATGGAGACCTCGGTGGCCTGGCCCGGGGTGAATTCATATCCGTCAGGCCGTTCCACCCTGAAGCTTTTTACATTATGAGTGACAGGAAAGGTGTTCAGTATTTTTACGATGTGTTTCTCCATATAATATATATATATGATATAGTTAACCTTTTGATCCGGCGCTGTGACAAACCTATGCCGGCTGAATGACCCTGAAAGCTTCCGGGCCCAGGATCCTGTGGGTGAAGGACTCTGTAAAAAATAGCTTTACCTTTTCCGTGTCGTGCCCTTCATATCCCAGGGAGATATCCTGTCCCAGGATCAGTTCAATATCTCCTCCCCTCTTGCTCACCAGGAAGATCTCCTTGTTGGAATGATGCAGGATGATGGGGCCCTCGAGGATCTCTTTCATCTGCCTGTGCAGGGGGTATCCGGACGAAAGGCTCACCAGCTTGGACCACACCTGATCAGGGACGACCAGCGCATAGGGGCCTTCCACCGCTCTTTTTCTCAGCTCGGCGAGCTGCTCCACGATGGTCTGAATAAAATCACCCGCATTCAGGGAGATCTTCACGGGCTTTCCCTCCATGGACTTGACCATTCCCGGAAAATGGGTGCCATCGAAACCGTGGTACAGGCAATCATCCTCGAATGCGGCAATCTGCCGGGCAGCTTCCTCCAGGTTCTCCAGGTCCAGATCATCGGCATTCCTGCTGGCATTGTCAAGTTCCCACAAATCCAGGGTAAAAGGTTTTCTCACTTCCACCAGGGGAACCACTTCCCGGATCCCGTAGTTGATGCCGTTTTTGGATTGATTGGGGGGAATGACCAGCCGTCCCGTGGAGACCGCCCCCATCTCGATCCCGTTCGGTCCGTCTATATCAATGATCTGCCGGGTCGTCAGGTATTCCCTGACCACCCGGTCCGACTGGAGTTCAATTTCTTTCCAGGCCCTGTCCGTGATAGGGGCCAGGGTTTTTTTCAAAATGTTCATAAGACTCAGGTTTTATTATTTCTTTTCATGATTCAATTTTGGTGATATCCCTGGTGGTGAACAAATACTGTTGGAGATGATCATCCCATCCGTTCATGTTCCTTCTCAGCCACTCCAGGGCCATGCAGGCATGTTCGATCTCCTCATCCCTGTTATGCTCCAAAATCTTTTTCAGCTGTGCATCCGAACAGGTGGCCACGCGCTGCTGGTACCAGTCGATGGCTTCGATCTCTTCCTTGAGTGAATTCAGTGCCCTGGTCATATCCCGGGAGATTGCTGACAATTCTTCCGCTGGTTCGTGATAATCGCTCATTTTTGTACTTTTTTGTTTACTGTTCGGGTAGGAGGTCGGGAATACCGTGCCAAATTGACGGATCCACCGGCAAAACCGGTGAATACAAGGAAATCATGATCATCTGCATCCGGTCCGAAAATTACCCCATCCCGCATGTTTGTAGAAAAAAGCCACAAATGAGGAGTACGTTCCACAGCGCGCTGACGAAAAAAATATTGTTATATTTACGCAGGAGAAATGACCAACCATGGAAAGGATCCTGATTGTAGATGACGACACTTATATCTGTAAGTTGCTGGACAACTACCTGAACAAACACGGTTATCATGCAGAATCGGTGTATACAGGTTCCTCGGCCATGGAAAAGATCAGGCAGAAAGATTATGATCTGATTCTTTGCGACTACCGGCTTCCGGACCGTGACGGATTCGATATCCTGCGCCAGGCCAAGAGCAAGGACCCGACCCTGCCGGTGGTGATCATGACCGCTTATAAGGATCTTGCCACCGCCGTCAGGCTCATCAAGGCAGGTGCCTATGACTATCTTACCAAGCCCCTGATCCCTGAAGAGGTGCTGGAGCTGATCAGGGAAGCCATCAGCAAGGAAAAGGTGCAGGATTCATCCTTCTCTTTCGAAAAAGACTTCATTACGGGAAAAAGCAGGAAATTCAGGGACATTATTGAGCATATCCGGATCGTATCCCCCGTGGACATGACCGTGGTCATCGAGGGCGAGACCGGATCGGGAAAGGAATATGTGGCCAGGGCCATCCACTTCAACAGCAAAAGAAGGAAAGGGCCTTTTATTGCCGTGGATTGCGGCGCACTTCCCAAGGGACTGGTCAACAGCGAACTGTTCGGGCACATCAAGGGATCCTTTACCGGGGCCACCTACGATAAGAAGGGGCTGTTCGAGCAGGCCAACGGGGGGACCCTTTTCCTGGATGAGATCTCCAACCTGGATGCCGAAAACCAGATGAAACTGCTGAGGGTCCTGCAGGAAAAGACCATCACCCGGACCGGGGACACCAAGTCCATCAAGGTGGATGTCAGGCTTGTGGTAGCTTCCAATGAGGACCTCATGGAGGAAGTGAAAAACAATCACATCCGGGAAGATCTGTACCACAGACTGAACGAGTTCAAGATCATCGTTCCTCCCCTCCGGGAACGCGAAGAGGATGTGCTGGTCTTTGCGGAGGCATTTATCGAACGGGCCTCCCGGCGGTTCGAAAAGCATGTATCGGGGTACGATGAGGAAGTCAAACAGATTTTACTGAATTATCAGTGGCCGGGGAACATCCGGGAGCTCAAAAACGTGATCACCCGCTCTGTTCTGCTGGCCGGATCAGACCATCTTTCCCTTCAGGACATTCCCGAGGAGATCAAAACCCGCCAGACCATGTTCCGGAACACCCGGACCGCCATACCCGAGGACAAACTGGACGTGAAGCTGAAGGACGCAGCCGGAAAGGCGGAAAAAGAGGCCATCATCCAGGCGCTCATCAAGTCAAATTACAACAAATCCAAAGCTGCAAGGCTCTTGAAGATCGATCGCAAAACCCTTTATAACAAGATCAAACAATTTAATATCTCTCTGATCGAAAGCTGAGAGAAAAGAGCGTATCAATCAGCCTGAACATTTTTTTTCTTTTTGTTCCAGAGCATGGCCTCATGAATGGCATAGGCTACGATGATGTCCTCATGCATCCTTATATCACCATCGATGATCATGGAGTTGGTGATATGAATGGCTTTGTTTCTCACATCCTCGGGCAAATCGTTCATTGCCTCGGGAAATCGTTCATTTGAATACAGCATTTCAGGTCAGTTTTGGTTTTGTGTTTCACTACCGCCAGAATTGTGCCATGATTTGCCGGAAAATCCCGGGCTCCTCCGGTATGATGCACCGTGGCTGGCAGGATAAAATTCGAAAAGAATAAGTGCTTTGTTCCTGCTAACCCGGAGCATGCAGAATGGGAAAATCGGTCCACACCGGTGATGATTTTATCCCAGGCAATTGGATATTAACCGGAGAATTTATACTTTGACAGGTTCATGAAAACATTGGAGAATCACAATTATTACAGGATACTCAGCCAGGTCCCGGACATCTGCATGATCCTGTTCGACAGGGATCTGGGAGTGCTGGACATCATTGACCGGGACAACTGCCTGGAAGAGTTGATCCCTTCCGGCAGCAAACTGAAAAACCTGCACGATGTCAGAGATCCTGTTTGGCACAAAACCCTGTCCTATATGTGCGAAAATTCGCTCAGGGGATCCGTGGAAACCAGGATCATGGAGTTCGAATCCGGGCGGGTCAAGCTCAGGACATTGAATCTTCCGGACAGCGATGGTAACCCGAAGGGGATCCTGATGTTGCAGGGGAATACAGGAACGCTGAGGGAAGACAGGATTGAGCTTAAAAAAGAGAAGGAAGAGGCAGAACAGATCAGTGAAATCAAGAGCAGGTTCATGGCCAGGATCAGTCATGAGCTCCGCACCCCCCTGAATGCGATCATCGGATTTATTGAACAACTGCAGAAGAGGCCCCTGGATGAAAAACAGGGCCAGTACCTGAAAATCATCGACAAATCTTCCGTCTACCTGCTGGACCTGGTCAATGAGATCCTGACCTTCTCCAAGATCGAATCGGGTGAGCTGCAGCTGGAGGAAGTGGATTTTAACCTGGAATCGCTTTTCAACGATATCTACTTCACATTTAAGCAAAGGGCTAATGAAAAGGAGATCAATTTCAGGTATCATTTCGATGAAGACCTGAAAAAGATCTTCAGGGGAGATGCCATGCGGATCAAGCAGATCGTGATCAACCTGGTAAGCAATGCCATCAAGTTCACCGAATATGGATATGTGGAACTGAAGGTGCGCCGGCTCGAAGAATCCGGCGATGAAGTATGGGTCAGGGTCAGTATCTTTGACACGGGCATCGGGATCTCCGAAAACAAACTCCAGGAAGTCTTCCGGGAGTATAAACAGGCCAGCGTGGGAATCGCCAGGCTGCACGGGGGGACCGGACTCGGGCTGACTATCAGCAAGCGGCTCACAGATATGATCAACGGGGAGATGACCGTCAAAAGCACCGAAGGAAAAGGAAGCCTCTTTACGGTGAATATCCCTCTGAAAAAGAGTGTGCTGAAATATCTCTCCAAGGATACCCTCCAGGTCAGTTCCGAAGAGCTGGCCGGTAAATCTGTCCTGATGGTGGACGATGATGTTATGAACCGGACCCTGGGGGTGATCATCCTGGAAGGGTTCGGCATGATGGTCCATATGGCCGCGGACGGTAAGGAAGCCATGGAGATCCTTTCGAAGAAACGCTTCGATGTGGTGCTTCTGGACATCCATATGCCGGTGGTCAGCGGCATTGATGTGACCAGGTTCATCCGCAACAGTAAAATGAACCGGGATGTGAAAATCGTTGCGGTTACCGCAGAAGTGATCAGGGAGGAACTGGAGAGCTACCTGGAGGAGGGCATTGATGATTACCTGATCAAACCCTACAGGGAGATCAACCTGTATAACAAGCTGTGCAAGGTACTGGATGTGGTTTCCGAAGAAGCGGAAGATGATACTCCCGAGATCAGGCTGGTGGAATTCGATGGCCAGCCCCTGTACGACCTCCGGGAACTGAGGGCTGTCACCCGCAAGAACAGGGAATTCTACAACGAGATGATCCAGACATTCATCAGCAACGCGCAGAACGGGATCGAGCAGATAAAAAGTGCCTTTGAAAAACAGCAGTGGGAGGTGATCCGGGAAACGGCCCACCGGCTGATCCCCTCTTACAAGCACCTGGAAGTCAAAAGAGTGGTATCCGATCTGGTCGAGCTGAAGAACAGAGCGGAGAAAGACCCATCGTGCGACCGGCTGTCGGGGCTGATCGACAGGATCGAAAAGGAAACCTTCGAGGTGGTCGAACAGCTGAAACAGGAAAGAATATAATCGGATAATGAAATACGAAACGGGCATCATTCTCAGCGGTGGCGGAGCCAGGGGATATGCGCATGCAGGAATCCTGAAAGCCCTCAATGAATCGGGGATCCATCCGGATGTGATCTCCGGGGTCAGCGCCGGTGCCATCGTGGGAGCACTGTATGCCGACGGTAAGACCCCGGAGGAGATCTACGAGATCTTTGGAGGGGATAACAGCATTTTCCAGTATGTGAGACTGAGTGTACCGAAATCGGGGTTTTTAAGAGCGGCCGGTCTCAGGGAGAATTTATCCAGGTACCTGGGATCCAAGACTTTCGAGGATCTTAAACTGCCCCTGTATATTGCCGCCACAGACCTCAACCGGGGAGAAGTCGTCTACTTCAACAGCGGTGAGATCCTGGACAAGGTGATCGCTTCCGCCTCCATTCCACTGCTGTTTGAGCCGGTCAAGATTGAGGACCATTATTATGTGGACGGAGGGGTCATGGACAGTTTTCCGGTTTCTCCCATTCAGGATTGCTGCAGGCGGCTGATCGGGATCTCCCTGAATCCCATTCATCCGGAAAACGATTTCAGGAACATGTTCAGGATCGCGGAACGGACTTTTCGTCTGACGGTTTCCTCCAACATCAGTCCCAAGATCAAGCAATGCGAAATGGTTTTTGAACCCGGCGAACTGGGGAAGTACGGACTCCTGGATACCACCAGGGGAAAGGAGATGTATGAAATGGGATATAAGTCAGCCAGAAAAACACTCAATTCCTGACCAATGAAAGGCTCGGGCAATAGATTTGGTACTTTCGGGGGGGTCTTTGTGCCCAATATACTCACCATCCTGGGAGTGATCATGTACCTTCGGATGGGCTGGGTGGTCGGGAATGCCGGTCTCCGGCAAACCCTGGTGATCCTGCTCATTGCCAATCTGATCACCCTGTTTACCGCATTCTCGATCAGTGCCATCG
This sequence comes from Bacteroidota bacterium, assembly GCA_051746185.1. Classification (GTDB taxonomy): domain Bacteria; phylum Bacteroidota; class Bacteroidia; order Bacteroidales. The sequence goes on along the minus strand of JBNJEV010000010.1, from coordinate 53,120 downwards.
CCACCAACATGAAAATGAAAGGTGGCGGGGCTTACTACCTCATCTCCAGGTCTCTGGGCGCAGAGGCGGGAGGCAGTATCGGGATCCCGCTCTACCTGGCCCAGGCCCTGGTTATCAGCCTCTATATCGTGGGATTCGCCGAATCGCTTGCCCTGCTCTTTCCCGGGCTCAACAGCCTGGTCATTACCTTGTCCACCCTCACCGTGCTGACGGTCCTGGCCCTGATCAGTTCCGGACTGGTTATCAGGATCCAGTACATCATCCTGAGCGTGATCCTCCTTTCACTCATCTCTTTGTTCTTGGGAAGATCCCCTTCATTCGAAAACATCCATATGAGCGCCCGTTATGTGGAGGGGTATGATTTCTGGTCGGTGTTTGCCGTGTTCTTTCCCGCGGTGACCGGCATCCTCTCGGGGGTGAGCCTGAGCGGGGACCTGAAGGATCCCGCCAGGAGCATCCCTTCCGGGACCATTCTCTCGGTGTTGGCGGGTGCTGTGATCTATCTGCTGGTGGCGGTCTGGTTCTCGCTGGTCGCTTCTCCGCAGGAACTTACCGGTGACAATCTGATCATGATCAACCTCGCCAGGTGGGGCCCGCTGATCTACGCCGGTATCTGGGGCGCCACCCTCTCCTCTGCACTGGCCAATATCCTTGCCGCACCCAGGACCCTGCAGGCCCTGGCCGCTGACCGGATCATCTTCAGAATCTTCCGGAGGGGCAGGGGAAGATCCAACGAGCCCGTGTTTGCCACCATTGCCACTTATTTCCTGGTGGCGGCGGTGCTCCTGGTGGGTGAGCTGAACACCATCGCACCGGTGCTGACCATGTTCTTTTTGATCACCTATGGTTCGGTCAACATCATTGCCTTTCTGGAAGGGTTGCTGCGACGTCCCGGATACCGGCCCACCTTCCGCGTCCACTGGTCGGTCTCTTTACTCGGATCAGCAGGATGTATCTGGGTAATGTTCCTGATCAATCCCCTGGCCTGCATCATAGGCTTTGCTTTCGTTTTGGTCATTTATCTGGTCCTGAAGCGGATACAGATACAGAAAAGCTGGGGTGATTTCAGGAGGGGGATCTGGAGCGCCCTGATCCAGTATTCCCTGGGACACCTGGAACAACTGGGAGACCATGCGGTCACCTGGCGACCCAGCGTGCTGTTGATCAGCAAGGATCTGATCTCCAAACAGAAGCTGGTGCAGATCGCATTCGGACTGACACAGAAAAGCGGATTCCTGACCTGCATCAACCTTCAGAAATCGGGCGAATTCGATGCGGAAAAACTGGAAGAGGACTCCGCGGAGTTCAAAAGGATCATGCATGAGAAGCGGATAAACGCCTTCTATAAAAATGCCATCGTGGACAACTATCTCTCCGGTCAGCTGATCGCATCCCAGGTGCATGGGGTGGGGGAATTCAAACCCAACACCATCCTGCTGGACTGGTCTGAATCCATCCGGGGGCCCAACCATAAGAGCTCTTCGGAAGCCAGTGGCCAGTTCAGGCTGATACGGTTTTACAGGGACCTGAAGAACAGCCTGATGTTGCTGCATATCAACCCGGACATCCAGCGGTCCGGCTACCATAAAGTGGATATCTGGTGGGATCCGGGACAGGAGAACGGAAGCTTTATGTTACTGCTGGCGCACCTGATGGCCTCCGGCAGGTACTGGGGAGAACCGAAACTGACCATCAAAACCGTTGTCCTGAAAGAAAAGCTTGAACAGACCCACGCCCTGCTGGAGGAACTGGTAAGAAAATCAAGGATCAAGGCCGATATCAATGTCCTTTATCCGGAACCGGACCGGGAAGCCAGCCTGGGCCTCCAGTTCGAAAGATACCAGAGAATGCACCGGAGGCAGAAAAAATGGATCTCCTCCATTCGCAATGCGTTCAATATTTCGGAGAAAAAAGAACCCGTCTACAGGGAAGAAAGATCTTTTGAGGAGGAAAAGCTCCATATTGAACCCAACCCGGAGATGTTGGAAGAGAGCGAATCGGAAGAAACAGGGGATGTCCTGAAGGAAAAGCTCTCCGAACAGATCCAGGACAAGGATACTTTCATTATCAACCGGAACATCCGGGAGATCATTGCCAGGAATTCCAGGCATGCGGACCTGGTCCTGCTGGGATTCAATATCCCTGAAAAGGGAAAGGAAAAGCGCTATATAGAGAAAATGGAATCTCTGCTCGGGAATCTGCCCGATACATTGCTGGTCAATTGCCCCTTTGACTTTGACCTTTTCGAATGATCACTTCTGTTCCTGGCCGGCCTTTTTCAGATCGGAAAGGATCGTGGTGATCTCCTCCTGTTTTTTTCTGATCTCCGTGATCCCCAGCCTGCTCTTAAGCAGTTCCAGGTTCTTGTCATCGGTCAGAAGTTCCCTGACCCTTCCTCCGGTGAGCCGTTCCTTCATCTTCCCCATCTCCAGTCCGGACTCCAGTTCATAGATCATTCTCCTGAGGCCGGAGTTATAGTTCATCCAGCTCAGAATTCCGATGATCACAAATCCAAGCAGGAACAACATAATGAACGGAGGAAAGGTCACCACCCCGAAACCCAGGTCGACGTTCAGGTTCACGGTAAAGATCTGCCAGTTGAAAATGGCAAAATAGACGCTGACCAGAATGTATATGATCAGAAGGATGCTGTTTTTAAACAATAATTTTCTCACGTTGTGGTTGGTTTTTTGATATAAAACAATTGCTTCAAATCACTCTTCTGATTCAAGCTTTTCCCCGATCCTGATGATCTCTTTGTCCAGTTCTCTCATCTGGGCCATCAGCTTTTTCAGATTTTCATCCTTCATGAATTCCACCCGGAAACGGTACCTTCCGGAGTACTCCATAAAACACATGTAGCCGATCTTCTGTGCCACCTCATCCCTGTCCTCCTGCAGGCTGGCCATCTCCGAACGGTCCCTGTATTTCTCAATGTAATTCTGTGCCCTTACCGAAAGGCTCTCGTATAGATCGGTCCCCTTTTCATAGGCCGATTCCACAGCCTCTTTGACCTTTTCATAAAATCTGGAAAAGATATCCGATGCCTTCTCGGAAAAAACCTTCGCACCGGCAGCGATATTCTCTTTTGACTCAGGGAAGAATTCTCTTTCTTCCTGTTTGTTTGTTTTATTCTCTTGTTCCATTTTGGTTATTTTTAATAAATATATGTGATTTTTACTAAGGGTAATTTTTTCTTCTATGATGATTTCCTGGATCTTCTCCCCAGGTAATAGAACAGTGCCAGTAGTCCGGCCGCTCCCACCACGATCACCACGATCACGATCCACAGCGTTCTCCCGAAACGGGCCCGTTGATCTGCAATCTCTGCCCTTCTCTCGGCAAGCTGTTTCCTGGTCCTGGCAATTGCTGCTTTTTCATCCTGGATCAGTTCATTGAGTGAATCCAGTTCACTGCTCATGGTCAGCAGGGTCCTCAACTCATCACTTACGGAATCTGAAACGGCTTCTTCCTCCAGGATCCCGGTGGCTCCTTCCTCAAGCAGCCGTATCTCCTCCTCGGCAAGCCTGGCTTCAGCCTGTTCGATGGTGGCCTGCTGTTCCAGGATCTCGCTCATTTCCCTGTTCCGGATCAGTTCCATCTCCCGGTTCAGGGATTCGATCTGTTCCCCCGTACCTGCCAGTTCCTCCGAGATCTGATTTTGTTCCTCCACCAGATCCTGGCGTGCCGATTTGATATTCTCCAGTTCCCTCTGCAGCCGTTCCTTTTCAGATTCAATAAAATTCGCGATGATGTCTTTCTTGTCATATTCCAGCCTGATCCGGGCCTTCAGGTCCTCCACCACAGAATCGTTCTCAGCGATCCATTCCCGGACCTCCCGCAGTTCCGACTGAAGGGCCTGCTTGTTCTGCATTTCTTCATCAATGATACTGTCCACCCGGGCGATCCTTTCCCGGTAGGGCTCCAGTTCCTCTTCGGAGGCATTGGTGCGCAGCAGATCATCCCGTTCCTCCACATACATCTGTTTTTCCATTTGATAGGCTTCAATTTTTTCATCCGCGATCCTGATCCTTCTCTGCAGCAGATTCGCCTGTTTCAGTTCCTGCTGTTTCCGGTCTTCCCTTTGACGGATCCTCTGGTCAATTTCGGATATGCCAGATTCCAGGGATGCCTCTGTCCTGCCTTCCTGCATCTCGTAAAAATCAATGCTTTGTTCAATGGAATCCAGCCGGGTGCCCAGTCCGGCCATTTCATCCTTCAACTGACGGATCGAATCCTCGTACGCTGAGATCTTATTTTCCAGTTCAGTTTTTTCAGAGGCAACCGCGGATACCTGTTCCTCTTTCAGCTTCTCTGCCAGGGCCTGCCGGTTTTGCTCCAGAAGCGTAATTTGCTCGTCCTTGAGTTCCCGTTGACGGATCAGTGTTTCCTTCTCACTGGCCAGGGAATCCTGGATCTGATCAAGCTCATCCACCCTTTCCTCCTGGATCTCCTGCATCTGCGCCTGACGGTCCAGCAATTTCTGTATTTCCTGTTCTTCTTCTGATTCTGATGTTCTTGTTTTACAGCCGGTGATCATGATCGCCAGGACCAAACCGGCAATGGTTAGTTTTTTCATGGTCTTATATATTTTTTTATGTTTGATATATACGGCAACCCGGACCGAAGGGGGATCCTTCACCGGAGCAGGTCGCATTTATGATCATGAAAAAATCATTCCATGAAGCAAACACTCTCCTTTAGCATTGATAATGAAATCATTACTTTCATTCAGAAAAAATATCTTCACCGGACAGGTGTGTAATAATTACACATTTTATCCCAAAGAATCCACAACTTCCGGGGGTTATACCGCACACCAGGGTGGCCATATTTTCAACAACAGCCCGGGCCCTCCGTGCAGACGGCCCTGCTCCGTTTGTCCGCGATCTCCTTGTCATGGAAGATCTTATATGATCCGGCCCGCACAACAACCCGCCACCATGGAAGATTCTGAACAACGACCCTTTAAAAGTGGTACAGGGATTGTGATTGTAAATCACTATGAAAGCACTGATCACAATGATTGATGAACCGGAAGGGTCAAAAGGTTTCATTGAATACGCAATCAGCCTGGCAAAGGATCTGAAGACCAGTGTCCATTTGCTTTATGTGCTGAATCCAAATAATTATGCGCTGGGAACAGCCAATCTGACCGGAGCGTCTGCCGTCCAGCTTCAGAGAAGCCTGGAAGAGCGCGTAAAGCATGCACGGGCCACACTTGGCAGGCATGTGGATGATCTCACGGACCGGATCTCCGGAGAGGTCGCAGTTGACATATCCGCGGAGATCGATATCGAACGATCGGTCCTGGAAAGACTGACCGGTGAAAACGAAGATCAGATGGTGATCACGGAGAGAGGGGGTATTGAAAGCTTCTGGGCCGGCGGGTCATCCACCAGGGAGATCATACGGGCCGTGAACTGTCCCGTATGGGTGATTCCCAGGGATGCCAGGTATCAACCGTTCAGTCAGATCATTTATGCCACCGATTACCGTCAGGAGGACATTCCTACCCTGATGAAGGTCATCAGCCTGACCCGCCCCCTTGCACCCAGCATCACCGCAGTTCACATCACGGAAAGCGCGGATTTTGATCTGAAGGTAAAGGAGGCTGGATTTCAGGAAATGATCAAAAAGAAAACGGGCTATCAGAAGATCCATCTTGAAACACTGATTGAAAAAGAAGGAGAAAATATTCCGGATCTGATCAACGATTATGCAGGCCGGGTTGGAGCAGATCTGATCGTGATGTTGAAGGAGAACAGGAATTTTCTGGAGCGGATCTTTACATCCAGTTCAACAAGAAAGATCATCAAGCATGTTCAAACCCCGGTCCTTGTATACCATGAGCAGGGCTCAGGCGAATAGAATTCGCTTCTTTCTGAAGATAATAGGGGTATGAGAAAAATATTCATTGTATCAAACCGTTTACCGGTTTCGATAACCAAATCAAAAAGCGGGATCAGGGTCAAGCCATCAATTGGTGGGCTGGCTACAGGAATGAAGTCATTCTACAAGGAGATGGAAGGCACCTGGGTCGGCTGGCCGGGGATCGACAGGAGTTCCCTGGGTAAGGAGGATGAAAAAAGTGTGGCCCGCCAGCTGAAAGAGGAGCATTGCCAGGCCCTGTATATTGACAAAAAAGACATGGATGCATACTATTACGGGTTCAGCAACAAGACCATCTGGCCCCTGTTCCATTATTTTCCGCAATATACCAACTACGACCAGCAATACTGGGAAGGTTATAAAAAAGTAAACCGGATGTTTGCTGAAAAAGTAGGATCACTGATCGGAAAAGATGACCACATCTGGATCCATGATTACCACCTGCTTCTGCTCCCGCGGATGATCAAGGAACAACATCCGGGCGCCACCATTGGTTTCTTCAACCATATTCCCTTTCCCTCCTATGAACTGTTCCGGTTGCTTCCATGGAGGGAGGAGATCCTGGAAGGGATGCTGGGCGCCGACCTGGTCGGTTTTCATTCCTACGATTACGAGCGGCATTTCAGCAGCTGCGTACGCAGGCTCTTCGGGTATGATTATGAACTGAACCAGATCAACCTGGGCGACCGCATTATCAGGGTGGACAGCTTCCCCATGGGGATAGACTACCGGAAATACAACGAGGCGGCACTGTCGATCGAAAAGAGACAAGAAAAGAAAAAACCAAAGTTGCAGGAAGATATCGAAAGGTTCCACCAGATGATACCGGGCCGTAAGCTGATCCTTTCCATCGACAGGATGGATTATTCAAAAGGGATCCCTCACCGGTTGTATGCATTCAGAAGGTTCCTGGAAAAATATCCCCAATACCACGGGAAGGTCTCACTGGTGATGCTTACCGTCCCCTCACGCAGCAAAGTGGATCAGTACCGGCTGCTGAAAAAAGAAGTTGATGAGCTGGTGGGGAAGATCAATGGGAAATACGGTGACCTGGACTGGACACCTGTCTGGTATTTCTACCGTTCCATGGCATTTGAGGACCTGGTACTCCTCTATCACCATGCAGATATCGGACTGATCACTCCCCTCAGGGACGGGATGAACCTGGTGGCCAAAGAGTATATTGCCACCAAGACCGGCGGAAAGGGCGTCCTCATCCTGAGTGAAATGGCGGGATCGGCCAAGGAGATGAATGAAGCCATCCTGATCAATCCCAACAACCGGGAAGAAACCGCGGATGCCATCAAACAGGCCATTGAAATGCCGGATAAGGAGCAGAAGGAAAGGAACAAACAGATCCAGAAACGCCTGAAACGTTATACGGTGGAGAAATGGGCCCGGGAATTCGTACTGGGCATGGAAGAGATCAGGAACACCCAGGAGAAATACAGTTCGAAGAAGATGAATGAAGCGGCGGTCAGATCCATCCTGAATATTTTCAGCAATTCCCGGAAAAAGATCCTTTTCCTGGATTACAACGGTACTCTGGTACACAGTAATGAGGGGGATACATATACCGCCCCCGATCAGGAATTGTACGATCTGCTGGACCGTTTCCTGGAAGATGATTCGGTCGATATCGTCCTGATGAGCAGCCGGGATAAGGACACCCTCGAGAAATGGTTCGGAAACCGGGATCTCCTTTTGTTTGCCGAACACGGGATGTGGAAAAAGACCCGGGAGGATGGCTGGGAACAGACCAGCCAGCCGCTGAGCAACTTCTGGAAGGACATCATCCGCCCGGCCATGGAATCGTATGTGGACCGGACCCCGGGGAGTTACCTGGAGGAGAGGAACAATGTGCTCTCCTGGCATTATGAAAAAGCTGACCCGGACCACGGTTCCATGAGGGCACGCGATTTGAAGGACGAAATGACGGAACGGATCATGAACATGGATCTGCAGATCGTGGAAGGCAGGCAGGTCATCGAGATCAAACCTTCGAGCATGAATAAAGGGATCGCCGCGCTGGATACCATCATGGGAAAAGAGTATGATTTTATCATGGCGGTGGGCGATGACTGGACCGATGAGACCATGTTCGAGTTGCTGCCCGATGAAGCCATCACCCTGAGGGTTGGGATGAAACAGACCCAGGCACTCTACAACTGTGGGTCCTACAGGGATGTCCGGAACCTTCTGAAACAACTCAGCTATGATTCCATCCGAAGGTTGGAGAGCGCCGAAAAATAAAGGATAAACGAAGAAACTTCAAAAAAAGAAATCAGATCACAAAAGAAGGTAATCACTATGGAAAAGAAGAAAAATGTCATCAACAAGAAGATCGTCGTCCAGGCCATTATCGACAAGATCGAGAATGAAAATGACGATTTTGAGATCAAAACAGGCATTGTGGAAGGATACACCAGACCGGATAAGATCATCCATAAAGGCGATCAGGGCAAAGGTTACATTCCAGATGTGGTGATGCAGAATGATGAGAAGACTGAACTGTTCGAGGTGGAACTGGATCAGGACTTCGAGCTGGACAAATGGAAGCTCTTTTCCCTGTATACGAATAAGATGAAAGGGAATTTCAACATTGTTGCACCCGAAGAGATCCTGCCCCAGGTAAGGCAGGCACTGAACACGGAGAACATCAATGCCAAGATCATCTACTTTTCATAAGCAGAGATTACTTCAGCCATGACCTGAAAAGAATATAATCCATCTCCAGCTCTTTGATCAGCGTCTTCATCATGGCTTCGGTCCCGTGATCACCCAGCTCCCGGGCCTTTTCAGAGCAGTCTGACTGGAGCGAAATGAGTATGTTGATGTCCCGGACAACGGATTTCACCATTTCGAAGCTGGTCAGCTGATCCCTGTTTTCCTTGATCTCACTGATCTTCAACAGATCATTCAACATTCTGACAGGAACCTGGTTGAAGAGCCTGATCCGCTCCGCGATCTCATCCATATGGCGAAAACCACGGGTTTGCAGCTTCCTGAAATTTCCGCGGAGATCGAAACAGTCCTGGCCCTCCACAGTCCAGTAGAAGTTCCTCATTTTGTGTGTATAGAGGTAATATGCGGCCAGTATTTTGTTCAGATGTGTCGTGATCCCCGCTTTTTCAACCAATCTGGATTCCAGGTCCGGAAAACCTGATTCTTCTTTTCTTTTCATCACATCATTTTTCTCAATACATCACAATTCACATACCATACATTGTCTTTCTCAGGGAATTGTCGCCTGTCCGCTGAAAAACCTGTATTCACGCTGAAATACCTCTTCGGAAGGGTCCGCCTGACGAACCGCCCGGATCGTGTAATAATTCTCCAGACTGTGGTGGAAAATCAACATTCTCTCCGCTCCACGGTATACAAAGGTTCGCGGGGTTTCAGCCGTTCCGGGTTCAATACCCGCCTCCGGCTGGGATCTCCGTTTTGTTGGCACGATCTTTCTGACATACTGTTATCATGAAGATGAAAAAAGATAAAAACCCGGATCCCGGTAAGGGCAACACTTCACCGTTCAGGTTCTTTCGCTGGATCCTTCTGCTGGTCCTGGGATACTTCCTGCTGACACTGATCTTTCCCCAAAACAGGGCAACCAGGATCACCTATGACCGGTTCCGTGACAGCCTGGAGATGGGACGGGTGGCCAGTGTGACTCTTTCCCGGACGACCATCGAGGGAGAATTCAGGGCTGCAGATACCGCCAGGGGTGCAGCCTCGTCTCAGGATACCGTGGCACCGGTCCGCCGCTACCTGCCTTTTGCCAGGGTGGAGGAAGGACCGGACCTGCGGTTCCAGGTGACCCGTGTGGAGAATGATGAGAAGCTGATCCCCCTGCTGGAGGAACACAATGTTACCTACCGGGCCAGGAAAGAATCGGGTCTTCTGGGTAACCTGCTCATCTGGCTCATTCCCCTTTTCCTTTTGATCCTCTTCTGGAGAATGATGTTCAGGGGAATGAGGTCCGGAATGGGAAAGGATTCCGGAGCCGGCGGTGGTCCGGGCAACATTCTGAACATTGGTCAGAACAAAGCCAAACAGTATATCAAAGACGAGAAGAATGATGTGACCTTCAAGGATGTGGCCGGTGTGGATGAGGCCAAAGAGGAACTCAGTGAAATGATCCAGTTTCTGAGAGACCCCGAACAATTTACCCGCCTGGGCGGGAAACTGCCCAAGGGAGTGATCCTGATAGGTCCCCCCGGAACCGGCAAAACGTTGCTGGCCCGGGCAGTGGCAGGCGAAGCCCATGTCCCCTTCTTCAGCCTCACCGGATCAGAATTTGTGGAAATGTTCGTGGGGGTGGGTGCCGCCAGGGTAAGGGACCTGTTCAAGCAGGCCAAATCGAAAGCCCCCTGCATTGTCTTCATTGACGAGATCGATGCCATCGGAAAGAGCCGGGGCCAGGCCATCCAGGTCAGTTCCAACGATGAACGGGAGAATACCCTCAATCAGCTTCTCTCGGAAATGGATGGGTTTGAACCCGGAGACAAGGTGATCGTCATGGCATCCACCAACCGTCCAGAGGTACTGGACAGGGCCCTGTTGCGACCGGGCCGTTTCGACAGACAGGTGCTGCTTGACAGACCCGATCTGAACGGGAGGGTGGACATATTGAAGGTCCACACCAAAGACCTGAAACTGCACCCGGACATCGACCTGAAGAACATTGCAGCACAGACCCCGGGATTTTCGGGAGCGGACCTGGCCAACATCTCCAACGAGGCAGCATTGCTGGCCTCACGGAAAAATAAAAAAAATGTGGAAGAAACGGATTTTCAGGAAGCCATTGAACGTGTGGTGGCAGGACTGGAAAAAAAGAGCCGGCTGATCAATCCCAAGGAAAAGAAGATCGTCGCTTACCATGAATCGGGCCATGCACTGGTGGGTCACTATACTGAAGGTGCGGACCCGGTCCATAAGGTTTCCATCGTGCCGCGGGGACTGGGTGCACTGGGGTATACGCTGCAGACCCCCCTGGAGGACAGGTTCCTGATGACCAGAAGCGAGCTGGAGGGAAAGATCAAAGGCATGCTCGGCGGACGTGCGGCTGAGGAGATCATTTTTGGCGAGATCTCAACCGGTGCCGCCAATGACCTGGAAAGGGTCACCCATATAGCCACAGAGATGATCACCATTTACGGCATGAGTGAGTCGCTGCCCAATATCTCCCTGAAGAAACATGATCACCAGGACCTGCTGGGCCGGGATGCAATGGTGAACAGACGATCGGAGCAGACCGAGCAACTGGTGGATGATGAAGTGAAAAAGATCATTTCATCATGTTACGACTCGGTCCTCCAACTATTGAAGGAAAATAAGAAGAAGCTCGTTCATCTGGCTGAGGAGCTCCTTGAAAAAGAAGTGTTGCAGGAGGAGGATGTCAAACGGATCCTGGACTGATCCTCCTCTGCTTCCGGTTTCTAATCTTCTTCGTATTGTATCACCTCCACGGGACAGGATTCGGCTGCCTCGATGATCTCATCCTCATACTTACTGAAATCGACCCCTTCTTTCACCTGTGCTATATCATCCGGCAATTCAAATACTTCAGGGCATGTTTCCACGCAGAGATTACAGGCTGTGCAATCGTCTTCGATCCATACTTTTGTAATGGCCATGATTGATTCTGTTTTTGTTTTTGTTTGGTTTGGTTATCCTGATTATAATGAAATATCAAAGATAATAGATTCATTTCATTTTTTTATTCCGCAGATCATTCCTCATTTCCAGAAGTTCACTGCTGATCCCTACCTTGTATACATGCGGATTCATGAACCTTTTGTGTTCCGGTGGCAGATCATCCAGGCCGGTCCGGACCCGTTCGGCGATCTTTGCCGGAGTGTTCTTTTCGCCCAGGGCTTTCCCGTTTTCCATCACCTTCTCGTTGATCTGCTCCCTTTTGTAGCAGGAAACATCACTGCTTTTACCCTGTTCGTAGGGATGATGCAGGGTCCCGGATTCTTTCTCTCCTTCGAGGAAGATCCCGTCGGCCATGAACTTGCCCCGGTCGTTCCTGAAACGGAAAATAGATTTTCTTCCCGGCAGATTGGATTTCCTGATATTTTCGGAAACTTTCAGGGTGGGTTTTCTATTCACCATGCTGATCTTGTAGACACCGTCCAGGGCTCCGGCTCCTTTACCGGTGGTCAGTGCCGTTCCCACCCCGAAGGCATCAATGGGCGCTGACTGTTCCTTCAGGCTTTTGATCACATGTTCATCCAGCTGGTTGGAGGCAACGATATGCACATATTCCAGTCCCGCCCAGTCCAGCATCCCGCGGGCCTTCTTGCTCAGGTAAGACAGGTCGCCGCTGTCCAGCCGGATCCCCAGCAGCTTCTTTCCCTGCTTCTCCATCTCCAGTCCCACCTTGATCGCATTGGGAACCCCGCTTTCGAGAGTATCGTAAGTATCGACCAGCAAAATACACTGTTCCGGGAATATCTTTGCAAAGGTTCTGAAAGCTTCCAGCTCATCTTCGAAGGACTGCACCCACGAATGGGCCATGGTCCCCGAAGATTGCAGTCCGTATTGAAAGGCACTGAAAACATTGGAAGTCTGGTTAACACCCCCTGCAATCGCAGCACTGCTGGCCTGGATGCCCCCGTAACCCTGAGCGCGCCTGAGTCCGAAATCCACCAGGAGATGGTCTCCTGCCGCCTCCCTGAGCCGTGCCGCCTTGGTAGCGATCAGTGAATGGAAATTGAGCACATTCAGCAGCATGGTTTCCACCAGCTGGGTCTCAATGATGTTCCCCTCCACCCTCACACAGGGTTCGTCAGGGAACACAATCTCTCCTTCCTGTACGGAGTAAATATCCGCATGGAAACGGAATTCTTTCAGGTAGGATATAAAATCATCGTGAAACCCGATCCCGGACAAATAGCTGCAGGCTGCCCCGTCAAAACGGAAATTATGCAGCAGCTCCAGAAGTTCCTCCAGACCGGCGAACACCACATATCCCCCCTCATAGGGGTTTTTCCTGAAGAAATAATCGAAAACGGCCGGAGTATCCTTCATCCCGCTCATCAGGTAGCCCTGGGCCATGCTCAGTTCGTAATGGTCGGTATACAGACCGGTATGCTGATTCAGTAATTGTACCATGCTTTCTCTGATGGGATAAAAAATGTGCCAATCTGTTCGCCGCTACCGGGGTTGTTCGTCTATTATCTTGAAATACAATTTGATACGTAGCCAAGGAAAGATCCGGGACCGATACATTCCCGGGTGGACTCTTCCGCAGTGTGGCGAAAAATCACCACTGTTGCCCTGCAGACCTCCATTTTTTAATCGTTTTCGTTATTGATCAGCTTTTTGATGCGCTCGATCTGTTTTTGCTTGTTCACCTCCCTGAGACTCCGGGCCGTTCTGGTAAAATAGGAGTGACCCGAAATGAATTTCAGCTGCAGCTTGTTCCAGTCGTTCAGTGTTCCGATCTTATCCTGCTCCTTCAGTTCCCTGTACAGGGTATTGGAAACAGGGATCATATCGCTTCTGCCCAGATAATCCAGATCCGCATCGCAGATGATCTTCTGGTAGATGTCCTGTGGTCTGGGAGGAAGCTTCGTGGCCATGATGATCTCACAGATCCTTTCGATCTGCTCCGGGGAATAGCCGTATTCCGGCAGGTATTTCCTGGCCAGCAGGGTTCCGTGGTATTCGTGGTCATCATAATCCACCGTATGGCCTGCATCATGGAACAACGCTGCGGTCTTCAGCAGCAGGATCCCTTCATCGTCCAGTCCTTCGGCCCAGCCGATCAGTTCCACTTCGGTAACCACATCCACCGTATGCTTTACATTGTGGTAATAGAGGTAGCCCGGGAGCTCTTTTTCAAGCTTGTCCAGGATCAGCTCCTGGATGTCGGTGAACTGGATCAGCTTGAATTTCGTTTCGAACATCCTGTTGGGCCTAACCCCTTTCCCGCCAGAGGAGAACTCGGACCTGATCCCGCTGACCACAAACATTTCCAGATCACCCTTGTACTTGACGGGCATCTTGCCGTAATATTCACAGACAAAGAACTCCTTGATCAGCTCATAGGTCATCACCGAGATCAGTATCTTCCCGTTTTCACCTACTCCCTGCATCCGGTGCGCAATATTCACCGTGTCACCCTTGATGTCATAGGAAATCTTTTTCTTTCCGGAAACAGTGGCCGTTACCGGACCGGTATGGATCCCCATGCTCATGCGCCAGTAACGCTTTTCCTTTTTGCCCTGCAACCTGTTCAGGAAGATGTTCATCTCCAGGGCAGCCATCACCACGTCAATAGGGTTGGTGATATTTTTCACCGGTATGCCCCCGGCCGCCATGTAGGTATCCCCTATGGTTTTGATCTTATGGATCCTGTATTTCCTGAGGATCCGGTCAAACTCGATGAGCACTTCATCCAGCTGGTCCATGATGGACTCCGTCGATTCTTTATCGGTCAGTTGCTTAAAACCACCGATGTAGGCGAACAGCACGGTGGCCATCTTGTATTTCTTTACCCGCTCCTTTTCCTCCTCCGGCAACCGCTCCTTCAGCCGGACCTTGGATTCGTCCAGGTGCATTTTCATCTGCTCATTCTGCTCTGCAAGCCTGGTCAGGGCCTTCTGCAACTCCTCGTTTTTCTCGATCAGATCCTGGTTCTGCTTTACCAGTTTCTGTATTCGCTTCAACAATTCTTCCTGCTTTTGTACAGTCTGTTTCATACGATGATTTCTCCGGACAGGCATACAACTGCATACGCTGTGAAGATTAAAAATATATTCTTTTTCGGAGAACTTCAATTTTTTTAGTTTGATATCTTTGTAGAGTATGAAGTCCAATATGAAAATACAAAAGACGAAATATGGCACCCTGCTTTTGCTGTGGCTGGTGCTGGCGGCTCCCTCTGCCCTTGCCCAGAAGGAGATGCCTCCATTCATTATGGTATCCTACAATGTGGAAAATCTTTTCGACACAGTTGACGACCCGCTAACGGATGACGACGCCTTCACCCCCGGAGGGGAGATGCACTGGACCCCTGACCGGTATGAGAAAAAGCTCACCGACCTGGCCAGGGTGATCCTTTCCATTCCTGAAAGGGAGTTGCCGGCGATCATCGGGCTGGCCGAGGTGGAGAACAGAAAAGTGGTGGAGGATCTGGCCCGTACCCGGGGTCTGAGAAGGGGTGGTTATGAGATCGTTCATGAAGAGAGCGAGGACCCCAGGGGGATCGAATGTGCCCTGCTTTACCGGCCTGAACTGTTCACCTACAGGTCCCATGAGATCATTCCCATCCAGGATCCGGTGGATCCGGAATACAAATACCGGGGGATCCTGCATGTGCGGGGTGAGGGACCGGACGGATCCGGACTGCACCTGTACATCAACCACTGGAAGTCCAGACGCGGAGGAGTGAGTGAAACGGAAAGGCAACGCATGTTCTCTGCCATCACCCTGAGGAGGAACCTGGATATGCAACTCTCCAGGGAATCGGATTTCAGGGTGATCATCATGGGTGATTTCAATGATGAACCCACCAGCAGGAGCATTACCAACGGTCTTTCAGCATGCAATAAGCGCAGGAACATTCAGCTGGGAGATCACTATAACCTTTACTACGACCTGCACAATATGGAAGGGAAAGGAACGTACAATTACCAGGGCACGTGGAATATGCTGGACCAGATCATCGTATCCTACAACCTGCTGAACAGCTCACGGGACCTTTCCGCCGGTTATGAAGACGGGAAGATCCTGAAAGAGGAGTGGATGATGACCGCACCCGGAGGAGACGGGACTGCCATACCCGCTGCGACCTACCATGGAAAGGAATACCTGGGTGGCCCCAGCGACCATCTCCCGCTCTATGTGGTTTTTACCTGGTAAATGGATTATACACTCACATCGGATTATCAGCCCACAGGAGACCAGCCGGAGGCCATCCGGCAGCTTATTGAAGGTTTCAGATCAGGTGACCGGTACCAGACGCTTCTGGGGGTAACCGGCTCCGGCAAAACCTTCACCGTTGCCAACGTGATCCGGGAAATCAAACGTCCGGTCCTGGTGCTCAGTCACAACAAAACCCTGGCCGCCCAACTCTACAGTGAATTCAAACAGTTCTTTCCGGAAAACGCGGTGGAGTACTTCGTGAGTTATTATGATTATTACCAGCCGGAAGCTTATCTCCCGGTCACGGACATCTATATTGAAAAAGATCTTTCCATCAATGAGGAGATCGAAAAACTGCGCCTGAGCACCACCTCTTCCCTGCTCTCCGGAAGAAGGGACGTGATCGTGGTATCATCGGTCTCCTGTCTTTACGGCATAGGGAACCCGGATGATTTCCACAACTCCACGGTCCGGATCCGGAAAGGGGAGACCATCAGCAGGAATGTCTTTCTGAGAAGGCTGGTGGATAGCCTGTACTCCAGGAACGAGATCGATTTCAAACCCGGGACCTTCCGCGTGCGGGGGGATACGGTGGACATCCATCTGGCCTATTCGGATACGGGTTACCGGGTGGAATTCTGGGGTGATGAGATCGAAACCCTGAAATCGATCCATCCGCTTACCGGTCAGACTACAGTAGAGATGGAGGAGATGGTGATCTTTCCGGCCAACATCTTCGTCACTTCCAGGAACAGGATCAAATCCGCCATTGAGGAGATCCAGGACGATCTGGTCAGGCAGATCGATTTCTTCAAACAACACGGAAAGCTGATCGAAGCACAACGGATCGAGGAAAGGGTTACCTATGACCTGGAGATGATCCGCGAGCTGGGATACTGTCCGGGGATCGAGAACTATTCCAGGTATTTCGACGGGAGAGCGGCGGGGACACGCCCTTTCTGCCTGCTGGATTATTTCCCGGATGATTTCATCACGGTGATCGATGAAAGCCACGTGACCATCCCCCAGGTACATGCCATGTACGGCGGTGACTATTCCCGCAAGAAGAACCTGGTGGAATACGGATTCAGGCTGCCGGCTGCCGTGGACAACAGACCCCTGAAATTCAACGAGTTCGAAGCGATGCTGGGACAGACACTCTTTGTCAGTGCCACTCCGGCCGATTATGAACTGGAAAAAAGCGGAGGGGTGATCGTGGAACAGGTGATCCGCCCCACCGGCCTGGTGGACCCGGAAATTGAGATCAGGCCCAGTTTGAACCAGATTGACCATCTTATCGGTGAGATCAACGAAAGGGTGGGCAGGAGAGAAAGGATCCTGGTGACCACGTTGACCAAAAGGATGGCGGAAGAACTCTCAGGTTACCTGATCCGCCTGGGAATCCGTACCAGGTATATCCATTCGGACATCGACACGCTGGACCGGGTGGAGATCCTGGACGGACTGAGGAAAGGAGCATTCGACGTACTGGTGGGGATCAACCTGCTCAGGGAAGGACTGGACCTCCCCGAAGTGTCCCTGGTGGCCATTCTGGACGCGGATAAGGAAGGATTCCTTCGTTCGGAAAGGTCACTCACCCAGACAGCGGGACGAGCAGCCCGGAATTTGAACGGCAAAGTGATCATGTATGCGGACAACCTTACCGGTTCCATGAAGAAGACCATCGAGGAGACCAACCGCCGGCGAAAGAAGCAGCTTCAGTACAACCGGGAACATGCCATCACTCCCCGGCAGATCATACGGACCACGGCCACCCTGTTTGACCAGAACCGGGAAGAGGTCCGGCGGAAGGGGTTTTATGCAGACCAGGCAAAATCAGATATTGCGGCAGATCCCGTGGTAAAGTATATGGGCAGCGAAGAACTGAAGAAAGCCATGGACAGGACAAAGAAGCAGATGGAAAAGGCTGCCGGGGAACTGGATTTTATCCAGGCGGCCCGTTTCAGGGACGAAATGTATGCCTACCAGGAATTGCTGGACAGCCGGAAAGAGTGAGCTCCGTGAGGAAGATTGAGCCGGCCGCAGGCTGGGTTCAGCATTTCTGAAAAAATATTTTTTATCCATCCATTAACTTATTCGATGTTGATTTGGATAAAAAATATCCATCGAGGAATATTTTTTATCCAAAAGTTACCATATATGTTAACAGACAGATAATTTATATTCCGGAGCTCGGTTTTCGCCTTGTGAGGCTTCTGATTTTGACCCTTTCGACTTTCCCATAGAAATTGCAGGCCGGAACCACGTCCCTCCTGACGTCCCCGACACAGGATCCCTCCCCCGCTATCTTTTCAGCAGCAAAGATATACCGTGAAAAAGCCTGAGCTCCGCGAGGAAGACTGAGATCCCTGAGGAAGATTGAGATCCCTGAGACAGCCTGAGCTCCGCGAGGAAGACTGAGCCAGCCGCAGGCCGGGTTCAGCGACGAATGGGTATATCGAGCGAAGTGAGGTACAGCTACTCGAGCGGTGCGAAGAACGGATATTCGGGCTATGCGAAGAACGGATATTCGGGCTATGCGAAGAACTGCTAGGCCTGACGAAAAAGAGGCCGTACCTTTCGATACAGCCTCTTTCACGATGTTCAGTACTTCTATCCCAGATATGTTTTCAGAAGCTTGCTCCTGGATGTATGGCGCAACCTGCGGATTGCTTTCTCCTTGATCTGACGCACCCGTTCCCGGGTGAGCCCGAATTTCTCTCCGATCTCTTCCAGGGTCATTTCCTGGCAGCTGATCCCGAAGAAAAGCTTGATGATATCCCTCTCCCTTTCGGTCAGGGTGGCCAGTGCACGGTCCACCTCCCTGGCGAGGGATTCACTGATCAGCGTGTTGTCCGCATTGGGTGAATCATTGTTCACCAGCACATCCAGCAGACTGTTGTCTTCACCATCGACAAAAGGTGCATCAACGGATACATGCCTTCCCGACACACGGAGTGTATCGGAGACTTTTTCCTTGGGCAATTCCAGAGCTTCCGCAAGTTCTTCCGGGGTCGGTGTTCGTTCATACTGCTGCTCAAATTTTGAAAACGCCTTGTTGATCTTGTTCAAAGAACCTACCTGGTTCAGGGGAAGGCGCACAATTCTTGATTGTTCTGCCAGTGCCTGCAGGATCGATTGCCTGATCCACCACACTGCATAGGAGATGAACTTGAATCCCCTCGTTTCATCGAACTTTTCGGCCGCTTTGATCAATCCCAGGTTGCCTTCGTTGATCAGGTCCGGCAGGCTGAGTCCCTGGTTTTGATATTGCTTGGCCACAGAAACCACAAACCTGAGGTTTGCCCTTGTGAGTTTTTCCAGGGCTGCTCTGTCGCCCTTTTTGATCCGTTGAGCCAGTTCTACCTCTTCCTCAACAGTGATCAACTCTTCCTTACCAATCTCCTGCAAATATTTGTCCAACGAAGCACTTTCCCTGTTGGTAATAGATTTGGTGATCTTTAACTGTCTCATTTAATCCTCCTCAAAATCAAATTATTAAAAATATTGCAAATTTAGTCCGTTATTTATCTATAATCAATTTAAATTAGTAAGAATGCACAGGAACCTTCCGGGGAAAACCCCTTCTGTCTTCCCTGTGACAAGAACGTAACATCATTCAAGGATATTTTATATTCCGAAGGCGTAATAGGAACGGGAACCATCCCTGCACACTCCTTCGATGATCACGCCGCCTTCGGTTTCTTCCAGAATCCTCTTAATGTCTGTAACACTGTTGACTGGCCTTTTGTTTACGGAGGTTAATATAAATCCTTCGCGGATTCCTACCTTCATGAACTTGCCCGGAACTACCGAGCTGACCTTTAATCCGTTGTGTATTCCAAGTATTCGTTTTTCCCGGTCCGTAACCGGTTCAAAACTTGCCCCCAGCACTTCGATCACATTACTCCTTCTGACAATCTCGGTACTGCCCTCCATATTACGGAGGACCACGTTAAATTGTTTCAATTCTCCGTTCCGTCTTACAACTACCTTTACCCTGTCGTTCGGCCGGTACCTCGATATCTGCTCCTGCAGCTCTGCCCCGCTGTTCACACGAACATCATTGATGGAGAGGATCACATCTCCCACCCTGATGCCGGAACTTCTGGCAGCACCTTCCGGACGGAGGCCCGTCACATATACCCCTTCTATGTGATCAATTTTCTTTTCCTGGGCCAGTTCGGCCGTCAGGTCCTGGATGGTAACCCCCAGGATGGCCCGCTGCACTGCACCATATTCCATCAGATCGCCCACGATCTTCTTGACGATGCTTACCGGGACCGCGAAGGAGTATCCCGTGAAAGCACCGGTCCTGGAAGCAATGGCCGTATTGATTCCCACAAGCTCTCCCCGGGTATTGATCAGTGCACCGCCGCTGTTCCCGAAATTGACCGCTGCATCGGTCTGAATGAAGGACTCGATGCTGAATTCGCTCCTCAGGATATTGATATTCCTCGCCTTGGCACTGACGATCCCCGCGGTTACCGTGCTGGTCAGGTTATAAGGATTCCCGATGGCAATAACCCATTCACCCAGGAGAAGCTTATCCGAATCCCCGAAATTCAGGTATTCCAGATCGTTTCCTTCGATCCTGAGAAGGGCGATGTCGGTGGTCGGGTCCGTACCGATCAGCTTTGCGTCAAATTCCCTTCTGTCATTCAATACCACCAGGATCTCATCCGAACCCTCAATAACATGGTTATTGGTCACGATGTAACCCTCATCGGAAATGATCACACCGCTTCCGAATCCCAGGATCGGTGCAGGCTCCCCCCTGGGCTGCTCCCCGAAAAAGAACTCATAAAGCGGGTTGACCGCATATTCCCGGAAAGCCTTTGTTTTCACATGCGCCACCGCATCGATCGACCGGCCCACTGCTTTTGTGAAATCAAGAACCTGACCATCCGGGGCTACCGGGAGATTGACATAGCGTACCTTGCTTTCAACAGGTACCTGCACAACGGTCGATCCGGGCTGGAAGAATCTGGCATAGATAAAAACCGCACCAAATGCTCCCAGCACTACCAGGACGAACAGACCGAAGAATCTCCTGATTTTCATTCTGTCATGCTTTTTATTCATACCTTTATGGACCGGAATCATTCATACATATCAAATTTCGTGCCCCTCTTAATGCAATATACAATCATAACAACCGGAAAGGCAAATTATTTGTATTCCCGGTGACGATTTAACCTTTTTTAACGGTTCTTCTGGATGAAAGTTCGGTTTTCAAAGTATCACGGCACAGGAAATGACTTCGTGGTCATTGACGGGAGGGAGCAGGACACCTCCGGTTTCAACACCGGTCTGATCCGGCAGATCTGTGACCGAAGGTTCGGAATCGGCGGGGACGGCCTGATCATCCTGCAGGATTCGGAACGTGCCGATTTTAAAATGCTTTACTACAATTCGGACGGGAACGAAGGAACCATGTGCGGAAACGGCGGAAGATGTATTACCGCCTTTGCCAGTAAACTGGGGATCATCAGCATGGAAACCACTTTCGAAGGGATCGACGGACTGCATTCGGCCACAATCCTTCCCAACGAGGAGGTCCGTCTCCGCCTGGGCGATGTGGAAAAAGTCCGCTGGATGGAGGACGGGTACCTTCTGGATACGGGTTCGCCTCATTTTGTAAAATTCGTTTCCCAGCTGGAAATGATCGATGTAGGGGCCGAGGGAAGGGAGATCAGGAACCAGCCCCGGTTCGGCAAAAACGGGGTTAATGTGAATTTTGTGGAGAGGACCGGCCAACCCAACAGGATCTCGGTGAGAACCTATGAAAGAGGGGTGGAGAGTGAAACCTTTTCCTGCGGGACAGGAGTGGCTGCAGCTGCCATTAGTTCATACTACCATTTCAAGACTGACATTCTTTCATACCACATTACCACTCCGGGCGGGAATCTGAATGTCTCTTTCAAAGTACTGTACCACAATCAGTTCTCAGATATCTACCTGAACGGACCTGCCGCGCATGTGTACGATGGTTCCATTGAAATAACCCTCTGATCAGGCTTCCTGTAGCACCCTCGCAAATTCCAGGATCTTCTGGAAATCAATATCGGGTTCTTTTTGAAGCCGGGCAGCTTTCCTGGTCATGATCTTCTGAAGGAGGTTCATTTTATTGATATTGAGCTCACCTCCAAAAAATCCGCTGGCCAGGGCATGATCAACCAGTTCCCCGGGGAATGCCCTTTCGATCAGCTCCTGCTCGTTTGCCTCCGAGTCCACGCAGCATACAAAGAGCCCAACCTGCTTTTTGAGCAGTACATCCAGGTTATTTTCGCAGAAATGGCGGACCGAACGCTGGATCATGCCTTCATGAATGGATCCGCCAACAATGATGGTATCGTAATACTCCAGATTGATCCTCCGCCTTCTGGAGATCCTGAACATTTCCACCCCGTTTCCAAGGTCTTTCTTCAATCTGGAAGCACACTGTTCGGTACAACCCAGTGTGCTGGAATATGCTATCAGGGTTTTCATGGAACCTGCATCACCTTCTCATCAGGTTCAAAAATACACTATTCTGCTTTTCAACCAAATCCATTTGATGGTTAATTATTTTTTGATTTATTTTGAAAAAGAGATAACAAATTGAGTTACATTTACGTATTATCATCAAAACCGGAAAGATGGCAGTTACGAAGGAAAAAATGCCAGCCAAACCATCCGAGAAACGCAGGCTTCCCATTATCAACGAGGGAGCAAGAAAGAAACGGATGCAGAAGAAATACCAGCTTCCCGTCATCGGTCATTTTGCCGATCGCAGCGTGGAGTTCAAGAACATCCTGGAGGCCGAGGCAGTAACCGGTATCAACTATTCACTCATCTTTGAAGCATGTATAGGCAAGATCTTCAAGGCCAAGAACGTGCACTGGGAGTTTAAGAAAGGGAACCACTACATCAAATACAAAGCATTCTACATCAATGCCCAGGAGAACTACAACCGTGTGGGCGGGTTTAATGGGTAAACTTCGCAGCAGCAGTTCCTGCTGCTGATCAGTGTTAGGGGGTTAGGAAGATTAGGAGTTAGGTGAGTTAGGTGAGTTAGGAAAAGGAGAAAATATTGGGCCTGTGCACCGGAAGTGCACAGGCTTTTTTTGATACAGCTGGCGGATCAGGCGTTATAGCTGGAAGAAGCGGTATCTCCTCCCCTTCCTGTCCAGTTGGTATGGAAGAATTCACCCCGGGGTTTGTCCACCCGCTCGTAGGTATGTGCACCGAAATAATCCCGCTGTGCCTGAAGCATGTTGGCCGGAAGTCTTTCTGAGCGGTATCCGTCGAAATAGTTCAGGGCTGTGGTCAGTGCCGGAACAGGAACCCCGTTGGAGACTGCGGTGGCAATCACCCTGCGCCAGCCTTCCTGTGCCGACTCCACCTTCTCCTTGAAGAAAGGATCGAGCAGCAGATTGGAAAGATCGTTGTTTTTGTCAAATGCCTCCTTGATCTTGGACAGGAACACCGAGCGTATGATACATCCGCCCCGCCAGAGAAGTGCGATCCCTCCGTAATTGAGCTCCCAGTCATATTCCTTTGCAGCTTCACGCATCAGGGTATACCCCTGGGCATAGGACACGATCTTTGAAGCATATAGGGCCTGTTTGATGTCCCCGACAAAACCTTCTCTGTCTCCGGTAAAAGAAGGATCCGGCCCGGACAGCACCTTTGATGCTTCCACCCGTTCTTCCTTCAGGGCCGAAAGGCATCTGGCAAACACGGCCTCACCGATCAATGTGAGGGGGATCCCCAGGTTCAGTGCCTCGATCCCGGTCCATTTCCCGGTCCCTTTCTGCCCGGCCGTGTCCAGGATTTTTTCCAGCATCGGTTCCCCGTCCTCATCCCTGAAGGCCAGGATATCCCTGGTGATCTCGATCAGGTAACTGTCCAGCTCGCCGGTGTTCCACTCTTTGAACACGTCGTGCATTTCTTCGTAGTCCATACCCAGCAGGTTCTTCATCAGGTGATAGGCCTCGCTGATCAGCTGCATGTCGCCGTATTCGATCCCGTTGTGCACCATTTTCACGAAATGACCGGCTCCGTTGGCACCCACCCAGTCACAGCAGGGGGTTCCGTCCTCCACCTTGGCTGCGATCGACTGGAAGATATCCTTCACATGGGGCCATGCATCCACCGATCCTCCCGGCATGATGGAAGGACCCAAAAGCGCACCCTCCTCACCTCCGGAAACACCTGTCCCGATGAAAAGCATTCCCTTGCTCTCTACATACCGGGTCCGGCGTATGGAATCCGGAAAATGGGAATTACCCCCGTCAATGATGATATCACCCTGATCCAGGTGAGGGATCAGCATTTCGATGAAATCATCCACTGGTTTACCCGCTTTGACCAGCAACATTACTTTTCTTGGTCTTTCCAGGGAATCGATAAACTCCTCGACCGAATGGGTGCCGATGATGTTCTTTCCTTTTCCCCTGCCTTCCATGAACCGGTCCACTTTGGCCACCGTACGGTTGTACACGGCCACGGTGAAACCGTTTCTTTCCATGTTCAGTACAAGGTTCTCACCCATTACGGCGAGTCCGATCAGTCCGATATCAGCTTTTGTTTTCATTTCAGTGATTTTGATTTTGATTGATATGACAAAGATATTTTCTCATTTTACATGCATTGATCGGTCAGGACGGAAAAACCCAGTCTCTCCAATGTTCCGCTGAGCTCCCGGTATCCCGCAAAAAACCTTACGGAATAGGCCGGAGGTTCCCTCCGTGGAGGGTACTCCCCCCTGAGCTGTTCAAAACTTTTTGGATCCCTTCTCAATCTCCGGTCATCCCCTGTTACATCATAACTCTGCCTGTAGACCTCCCAGAGCAGTTGTTCAAAGCTTTGATCCGTTGCATCTGCATGGATCACAGGCTGTTCCGGGGGTGGGATCCCTGAGGGCGACCACCGGTCCTTTCCCAGACGGAAAAAATGGCTCACCGCTCTGACGGCCATGGTGGTCCCGCCAGCTTTCCCGTCAAGGGAATACCCCGCGATGTGGGGCGTTCCCAGGGTAATGGAATCCAGGAGGTTTCGGTCAATATCTGGTTCGTGATCAAAAACATCCAGGACCACCCCGGAAACCCTTTCCCTGCGGATGCCCTCCAGGAGATCCTCCTCATGGATCACTTCTCCCCGGGAGGTATTGATCAGGATGGCTCCTTTTCTGATCCGATCCAGGAAGGCCCGGTCTACCATCCTGTAGGTATTGTCTTTTCCTCCTCTGTTCAAAGGAACATGAAGGGTGATGATATTCGCCTCCTCCAGGAGCTGGTCCAGGTCTGTGAACCGTTTGCTTTTTTCGGCACGCTGCAGGGGAGGGTCATTGAGCAACACCCTCAAGCCCATCACTTCCGCAGCATACCTGACCAAACTGCCCACATTCCCCACCCCGATCACACCCAGGGTAAGGTCCTCCAGTTGAAAATCCATATGCCGGGCCAGGTACAGCAGGGCGGAGACCAGGTATTGCTGCACCGATGAAGCATTGCATCCGGGTGCATTGGCCCATTTGATCCCGGCCGACCTGCAGTAATCGGTATCGATGTGGTCAAAGCCGATGGTGGCCGAGGCGATCAGCCTGATTTTCGTACCCTCCAGCAGGGTCCTGTCACAACGTGTCCGTGTTCGGGTAATAAGACAGTCCGCATGCTTCAGTTCGGAGGAGGTGATCCTGTTTCCGGGCATATACGAAACCTCCGCCACCTCATCCAGGGCTCCTCTCAGAAAGGGGATCTTATCGTCGGCTACGATCCTGATCATTCAGCTACACGAATTTTTCCTTCCAGGACCATAGCCCCAGGGCCGGATTTGAAACATAGAATATCTCTTCACCGTCAGGAAGTCTGTTGAACCCGTCCTTCAGTCGCCCGGGATCGTAACGGGACATCATCTGGTCGAGATCGGCATACTGGTAATTCACCGATTCTATCTCGGTTCTAGAAAGATGACCCGGGCAATAGGTGATCCTGAAACGACCTTCCGAGGAGCCATGGATCAGGTGTGCGGCGGCACTCAGGTTCCGTTGGAGATCCTCATGCTGCTCCACCGCTTCCAGGATCTCCGGGGTGGTCTTGTAACCATATCTTCGGATCAGCCGGTCGATCTCCCGGTCCTCTCCGAATTCCTTCAGCCCCGGAGCCAGCACGATCAGTTCGCCTTCATCGGCAATAGCCATCCGGGTCCTGTAAATGCTTTTGTTGCCCAGCCAGGTGCTCCTGAATTCTTCGGGTTCCAGATAGACCACCACCTTCTCAAGGGGCTCCTCCAGCATCTGAAAATTGACCTGCAGGGAAAGTTCAGCGGCTTTGAGAAAACAGGTCTCATCATCGCCTATGTAGAGACCCCGCACCACCAGCTTTCCGGATTCATCCCTTCCCACCACGGTTAGCACATACAGCAGGGGCAATCCTGCGGTGAAGTTCTCCGAAGCATAATTCAGCACCTTTCTCACAGGAGTGCCGGCCCGGCCCATCATCCGTTCCATTCCGTAAACCGCACCCAGATAATGGCTTTTATTGATCCCTTCGGGTCCGCCCGTTCCCACAAAGATGTTCTTGTTGTAGTTGGCCATTCCGGACACCTCATGGGGCACCACCTGGCCGATGGACAGGATCAGGTCATGCCCGCCCTCCGCGATCAGCCTGTTCACCTGGGCCGGCCAGCTGTAGGACAGCCGTCCTTCTGAGACTTCTTCCACAAAACTGCCGGGTACTTCTCCCAGCGTGAGCACATCATTCCTCCAGTCATGCACCCGGAAAAGCGAAACGGGGACCGATCCGTACATCCTGCGGATCTCTTCCCCGGTCATGGCCGCATGGGTTCCCAGAGCAGGAAGCACATCGGTGAGCTTTTCGCCGTAATACTCCCATACATGTTCGGTGATCCAGCCCGCCCCGCTGTAAAACCGGGTAATGTCCGGCGGGATTGCAAGCACCTTTTCGCGATTTCCCGCCTTTTCAAGGGCCTGGTACAGCCCGTCCCTGATCTCTTCCCTGGTCAGGGTCAGCCGGGGCCCTCCCTTTTCAAAATAGGTCATTATCCTTTGTATTATGGTTTGTCATCCAGTTGTATCAAACCCCGCCGTATGCACTGTACCCTCCGTCCACCGGGATGCAGATACCCGTGATAAACCTGCTGAGATCTGACAGCAGATACAGAACCGTCCCGTTGAGGTCATCGGGTTCCCCGAACACCCCCATGGGAGTGCTGGCGATGATCTTCTCCCCGCGCGGGGTCAGCTTTTCCGTCTTTTCATCCACCAGCAAAAACCTGTTCTGGCTGGTCAGGAAAAACCCCGGGGCAATGGCATTGACCCTTACCCCCACCCTTGCAAAATGAACTGCCAGCCACTGGGTAAAGTTGTTGATGGATGCCTTGGCAGCCGAATAGGCAGGGATCTTGGTCAGCGGCCTGTAAGAATTCATGGACGAGACATTCAGCACCACGCCCTGTTGCCGGGTAACCATTCTCCTGGTAAAGACCATCGTGGGCAGGAGGGTACCGGTAAAATTCAGGTCAAATACTTTCCGAAATCCCTCCATTTCCAGTCCGAAGAATCCATCATCCAATCTGTTCAGATCCTCTTCCGTAATTTGTTCCAGAACGGTGGTTGCCTGCGGGGAATTCCCTCCTGCTCCGTTGATAAGCAGGTCAACCTCACCCACCTGGTCAATGATCCGGCTGCGGACCTGCTCCAGGGAATTTTTATTCAGCACATCTGCCTCCAGGCCCAGGGAACGGACTCCGAACTCGGACCGGAGCTCCTCAGCCAGCTCTGAGGCTGCCTGCACATTGATGTCAAGAATGACAGTGACCACCCCTGCAGAAGCGAGTCCCCGCGCGATGGAGGAACCGAGCACCCCGCCCCCTCCGGTGATCACACAAACCTTATCTTTTAAATCTTCAAAAAACCTGTTTTCCATGTCAGTAATGTGATTTAAGTTCGTAAAAAGCCAGGTTTTCCCTGGTGATAATATCGATAGGAAGCAATTGTTTCTTTTCAGGCTCCCGGTGGAAGGCTACCAGGTTGAATAAAGAGGTGAGACCCCTGAAGGCCTGTTCTTCGGGCCTCTGTGAGATCAAAAAATCGATGTAGTCCCGCCGGAGATATTCGATGCTCCCGGGCAGCAGGTCGTAGCCCACGAGCCTGACGTTCATGGCACCGTGGTGGGCCAGGTATTCCGCCACCCTGTATACCCGGGAATTGGTCACAAAAATACCGGCGATGTCATACCTGGAAAATGCACCGTCCAGTTTTTCTTTCAGCTCATGGTCTCTGGCACCGTTCAGATCAACGGTCAGCAGATGGTCCAGCCTGCCGCTGTGTTCTTCGAAATAGTTCCTGAACCCGTTCTCCCGGTTGATGATGTGAGCGTAATGACCCTTTCTGGCAGAAAGGTTCACAATAACCACATCCCTGCCAGGAGGAATCCCGTAGTTGATCAGTTTTGCAGCCACATGTCCGCTGTGATAGGCATCCTGTCCCACGAAACTTTTAACGGCAGGTACCTCAAGCATGGAATTGAACAGGACCACCGGCACATTTTCCTTCAGGCACCTTTCCATGAATGCAAAAGACTCCTCCTGGAATACCGGGGCAAAGAGCACACCATGGATCCGGTCGTAAGGAAAGTGGTCCATGATATTGAGAAAGTCCTCGCGATCGATCTGATCGAAATAATAGGGTTCCACAGAGATATGGTAATGGGCCAATTCATCCAGGGCCCTTTCAATCCCTTTCCGGGGCAATTCCCAGAAAGCGTGCCCGTTCACGACATCGGGCATGACCACCGCAAGACAGACTTCCCTCTTGGATGCCAGTGAACTTGCAATAAAATCCGGTTTATAGTTGTATTCCCGCAGCAATTTCTGGATTCGTTCCCTGGTGGCTTCGGATACTTCGCCCCGGTTATGGATCACCCGGTCAACCGTACCCACCGAAACATTGGCAATCTCTGCGATATCCTTGATCCGTATTCTCCGCATAATCTTTTGTACCAGTGACACTTATGCTGTTCCGAGAAATTCCTGCAAAGGAAACAACCACAACAAAATTAAAGAAAATATTTTGTAAAAGAGCAGCAGAATGCCTAATTTCGTGTTCGTACACGGAAAAACAATATTATGAAACTTGAAAAATATTCGTTCGGAATCGGGGACCGCTTTTCACAGCAGGGTGAAGCCCAGCTCAGCGCCATTATGGAAGCTGTATCAAACGGGATCGGGATCGTACCCGTCTGGAACAAATCCAACCGTGAACACCAGAATATCCATTCCTCTCCGGCAGACACCCGGAAAGAGGCCGATCAGGCGGTGGAAAACCTGCAGTGGGAACATTCCTACTATGTGGATGCGGACCATATCAACCTGGACACTGTTGATCCTTTTATTGAGCATTCCAATTTTTTCACGCTCGATGTGGCTGAATTTTTGGGCAAAGAAGTTCCGGATGAAGATTTGCGTGCTTTCCTGGACACCGCTTCCCGGTTTACGGGAAAGCTGGAGATCCCGGGGATCGGTCAGCCCTTCCAGGTAAGCGCCGGCACACTGGACGGGATCGTACGGAAGTTCCTGGGGGCGGTCCGTGAGGCAGCATCCATCTACGGTCACATTGCATCACAAAAGGGGGCTGATCATTTCGTTGCAGAGATCTCCATGGATGAGGTGGAACATCCGCAGAATCCCACCGAGCTGTTCTTTATCCTGCTCATGATCAAACACTATGACATTCCGGTTCAGACCATCGCCCCCAAATTCACAGGAAGATTCAACAAAGGCGTGGATTATGTGGGAGATGTGGTACAGTTCCGGAAGGAATTCGAAGAGGACCTTCTGGTCATCGGCCACGCCGTCAAATCCTTCGGTCTTCCGGAAAACCTTAAATTGAGCGTACATTCGGGCAGTGACAAATTCACCATCTATCCCATCATGGGTGAGCTGATCCGTAAGCACGACACAGGGATCCATGTGAAAACTGCCGGAACCACCTGGCTTGAGGAAGTGATCGGTCTGGCCCTCGCCGGAGAGGAGGCCCTGCAGATGGCCAAAAATATTTATGCCCTTGCCCATGAGCGCAGGGAAGAGCTGTGCGGGCCCTATGCCACGGTGATCGATATCGATCCGGACACCCTTCCGGAACCTTCTTCGGTCATGAAATGGAATGGTGAAAAGTTCGCCAATACCCTGAGACATGTGCCGGATCATCCCGATTACCATCCCGGTTTCCGGCAGTTGATACATGTGGGTTACAAGGTTGCCGCAGAGATGGGAGAGGAATACCTGAACATGGTCAGAAAAAATCGCGATGTGGTCGGACAGCAGGTAAAGACCAACCTTTATGAAAGACACATCCGGCGGCTGTTCGGAATATGATCCTCCAGTGGGATATGATCCTCCAGTGGGATATGATCCTCCAGTGGGATATGATGAATAAAAAATATAAACCTTTTCAACGATGAAACAGTTTCTGGACAATGACTTCTTACTGGAGAACGAGACAGCCCGGCGGCTTTACCATGAGGTTGCCGGCAAAATGCCCATCATTGATTACCACTGCCACCTGATGCCCGCTCAGATCGCAGAGGATGTTAAATTCGAGAACCTGACCCAGATCTGGCTGGCCGGTGACCATTACAAGTGGCGTGCCATGAGGGCCAACGGTGTGGATGAAAAATACTGCACAGGGACGGCGCCGGACAGGGATAAATTCATGAAATGGGCGGAGACGGTCCCCGACACGATCCGGAATCCCCTGTACCACTGGACGCACCTGGAGCTGCAGCGGTACTTCGGGATCAGGGAACTGCTTGATGCCTCCTCAGGGGAAGATATTTACCGCCAGGCCAACGAAATGCTGGCCACGGATGATTTCAGTGTGAGGAGCCTGATCCGCAAAATGAACGTGGAGGTGATCTGCACCACCGACGACCCGGTGGATTCCCTGGAACACCATAAAAAGATTCAAGAAAGCGGATTTGAAACAAGGGTGCTCCCGGCGTGGCGCGCTGACAAAGCCATGGCGGTGGAAGATCCGGAATCCTATAACGGGTACCTGCAAAAACTGGAAGAGGCATCCGGTACCTCCATATCCAACTTTATGGATCTGCTCACCGCACTCAATCAAAGACATGATTTTTTCCACGAGATGGGTTGCAGGCTCTCCGACCATGGTCTGGAAAGCTTTTACGCGGATGAGTTCGACCACCGTGACATTGAGAAGATCTTCCTGAAGATCAGGTCGGGAAAGCAGCTCAACGAACAGGAGATCCGTCAGTTCAAATCTGCCATGCTGATCGAACTGGCTGTGATGGACCACGAAAGGGACTGGGCTCAGCAGTTCCACGTGGGAGCCATCCGGAACAACAACACCCGCAGACTGAACGAACTGGGGCCGGATACCGGATTTGACTCCATCGGAGATTTTGAGATGGCACGGCCCATGTCCCGCTTCTTTGACAAACTGGACCAGCGGGGACAGCTGGCAAAAACCATCCTGTACAATCTCAATCCCGCCGACAACGCACTGATGGTCACCATGGCCTACAATTATAACGACGGGATCACGCCCGGTAAAATGCAGCACGGTTCCGGCTGGTGGTTCCTGGACCAGAAATACGGGATGACCGACCAGATCAATACCCTCTCCTCCCTGGGCCTTCTCAGCAGGTTTGTGGGAATGCTTACAGATTCCAGGAGCTTCCTCTCCTATCCCAGGCACGAATATTTCCGGAGGCTTCTCTGCAACCTGGTGGGGACCGACATGGAAAAGGGGGAAATACCCGATCAGCCCGGGATGTTGGACCGGCTCATCAAAAATGTGTGTTATTACAATGCAAAGAATTACTTCGGGTTTGATCAGGTTTGACCGGGTATAATAGCTTGTTCGTGGCGATAGTTTTGTATTTTAGCGGTCACATAGAAGATCTGACCCGTGCGAATACTGCTTTTTGCCATATTTCTGATTTTCAGCCAGCTGGCCCTCTCCCAGGGAATCCGTGGAGAGATCCGTGATCAGAACGGGGAGCCGGTGCCCTATGCAGCCATCTACATCAAGGAGCTCACCCGGGGCACCACCTGTAATGCCCTGGGCAGGTTCAGTCTGCCGTTGCCCCCCGGAGAATACACCATCTTCTTCCGCAGTTTGGGCTACACCGAGGTTTCCCGGCAGATCAGCATCAGGGAGGATTACATCGAGCTGGCGATCGAGCTGCCTCCGCAGACCTATATGATCCCGGAGGTCAGGGTCAGCGCTTCGGGAGAAGATCCGGCATACTGGATCATGAGAAAGGCCATCGGACTTGCCAATTACCACCTTCATGAGGTGGCCAGCTACCACGCGGAGATCTACATCAAGGGGACAGCTTACTTTGAGAACATCCCCCGGGCCATTGCCCGGAGGATCGAAGTGGGGGACCTCAGGGTGGAAGAGGACCAGGTCTACATGCTGGAATCCCTGAACGAGGTGGAATACACCGCTCCTGACAGGTATGAGATGAAGTTGATCGCTTCCCAGAACACCCTTCCCGGATATACCCAGAATGTGAATCCCATGGATTACATCAATGCCAGTCTCTACCAGGAACAGATCCAGTCCATCGTCTCCCCGCTGGCCAGGAATGCGTTCCTTTATTATAACTTCAGCTTTGAAGGCACCTTCATGGAAGGCACCTATGTGATCAACAGGATCAGGGTCACACCCAAAAGAAAAAGCCAGCAGCTATATTCAGGAACCCTGTTTATTGTGGAAGACCTCTGGTGCCTTTACTCCTCCGACCTGGAAGTGACCACCATCGCGGGGACCCTTTACCTGCAGCAACTGTATGCCAACGTGATCATGGATGCCTGGTTGCCGGTCAACCATAAGATCCAGGCAGAAGTGCAGATCGCGGGCGTGGAAGGCAAAATCACCTATGTATCGTCCCTGGAATATTCCGATGTCACCCTCAATCCGAACCTGCCGGAAGTCTATTTTTCCCCCATGCAGGAAAAAACGGAGGAACCCGGGCAGGAAGAGGAGCTTTCCAGGGAAGAAGAGAAGATCAGGGAGCTCCTGGAGAAGGAAGAACTGACCAACAGGGATGTGAGCCGTCTGTCGAAGCTGATGGAGAAGGAAGCTGAAGAGGCAACCCTGGAAAGGGAAGCGGAAAATCTGAACCAGACGGGTACCTCCTTCACAGTGGCCGAGAATGCGGTCAAGAACGACTCGGCCTTCTGGAACAGGGTCCGGCCCATTCCCCTTACCCCGAAAGAACAGACGAGGCTCAGGGAGAGGGATTCGATCATCGCCATCACACAACAGGCGGTCAATGCCGATTCTATCCGGATGGCCAGGCGCCGGGGCAATCCTTTCAGGAACCTGATGCTGGGGAATATATACCGGGCCGGGAGGGGCCGGTTCCGTTTTACACACGGGGGACTGATCGACCTGGAGATGGTGGGCTACAATACGGTGGACGGGATCACCTACGGGCAGGATTTCAGGCTGTACTGGAAACCCGACAGCATCCACACGGTCAGGTCCCGACTTACAGCCGGGTTCGCTTTCCACCGCGGAGCCCCCCTGTTCACCTGGAACAGCGATCTGCTCTATGCGCCCCTCAGGAGGGGCAAGATCGCCCTGTATCTGAACTATACCTCGTCCGATTTCAATGGCTCAACCGGGATCCCGGCGGCCACCAACATGGTCTACTCCCTGTTCCTGAGAGAAAATCACCTGAAAAAATATGAGCAGATCGATGCCACCCTTTACAACCGGATCGATGTGGTCAACGGGGTGGTACTGACCACAGACCTTACCTGCGGGATCCTGAACCGCCTGTCCAACCACAGCGACTTTTCCTTTCTTTTCACCAACAGGAAAGATTTCACCCTGAACGTCCCGGAAGGGATCCCTGTTGATGATCCCGCCATGGAAAGCAGGAACAAACTGTCAGCAGGTGTCCGTCTGGAGTTGACCCCCCGGCATTATTATGTGGTGCGCAATTCCAGGAAGGCCATGCGTGATTCTGATTGGCCCACATTTTCGATGGCCTATCAGCAGGGCATCCCCCTCGCCGGGCGCGGGTGGTCTGATTTCAGCCTGGTCGAAATGGGTGTGGAACATACGGCCGATGTGGGACTGCTGTCGGAACTGGACTGGTATGTGCAGGGCGGGTATTTCATTCATGCCCGATCCCTGCATTTTTCGGATTTCAGACACTTCAAATCCTATCCTCTTCCGGTGGATATGACCGGTCTCGACAGGGCCCTGATGCTGATGGACTATTATGAAGCCAGCACCGATGAATACTGGGCCGGGGCGGGAGCCTCACTTACATCCTCCTACCTGCTTCTGAAGTTCCTTCCCTGGCTGAGCGAACGGCTGTGGAAGGAATCACTGGGGATCAATTACCTGTATACCCCCCGGACTTCCCATTACTTCCAGCTGGGTTACAGCATGGAGGAGATCCTTTTTCTGGCAGACCTGGGGGTTTTTGTAGCGTTCGAGGACTGGTCCTGGAAAGGGTTCGGGGCCAGGCTCAATTTCCGGTTCTGACAGGGGACCCGTGTCCCCGTTCACGGCCGGAATTTCTCAGATGCCGGCTTTCCCGTCCCGGGGAGGATTTCCTTACGGGACAGCCTCCCGGTCCCCGGCCGGTTTTTCCAGTACGAGTCCCCTCATGATCAGGTACTGGGCGGGAATGTAAGTGGCCATGATCCAGAATCCTGACAGGGGGATCTCCTGGTAAAACCTGTCCAGGGCGATCAGGCTGTCTGAAAATACAAACAGCAGCGAACCGGTGAATGCCAGTAAATAACTCCTGTTGCCGACCCTGCCGTGCCTGTTCAGTGCCATCATGGACATCCCGATCAGAGAAAGGGCATACAGGAGGATCACGGGCCGCATCATTCCCTCCAGGTCCGGATAGAGCAAAGCATAGATCACTGCGACATATGCGATAAAGGGGATTACGGCGGCCGGATGCTTCTGTAAAAATCCCCTCCCACCTGTTTCTCCGTATGTAACGAAGATGAATATATATGTGAGCTGGGCCAGGAAAAATCCCCCGACCCCTGCGTAGAAGAACAGTTCATTAATACCGGAGAACATCAGGAAATTATCGCCTGTCCAGGAAAAGAAAAAAGCCAGCAGTACAGGAATGGTCAGCGATCTTTTATTTCTGAACAGAAGGAAATAAGCAGCCATCCAGGGCATGATCAGAGGCTTCACGAAATACTCCAGTGTAATGCTGCCGGTGATCCTTCCCACCAGCTCAATGATGACGATCACCAGAAGCAGCAGGTGAAGCAGCAGGGGGATCCTTTTTTCCATGGGTGTGGATTTCCGGGTATCGTTGTGTAAATATAGCAAATCGCTCATTTATAGTGAAATCTTACCTTTATATGAAAATCGGTCATCCGGTGGACAGAAAAACAAGATTAAGAAGAAAGAACAGGTACGGTTACATCGAGGGCCTGCTGAGCATCATCGCCAATCTGATCCTGTTCGGACTGAAATACTGGGCCGGCATAGTCACCGGATCGCTGGCCCTGATGGCAGATGCCTGGCACACGCTTTCAGATTCCGTCAGTTCATTCATTGTGGTGGGAAGTGTGAAGCTTTCCTCCAGGAAAGCGGACAGAAAACATCCGTTCGGACACGGGCGTTACCAGCAGATCGCCGCCCTGTTTATCGCATTCCTGCTGGGAATTATTGCATATGAGTTCTTTACCGAAGCCCTGGAAAAATTCAGAAACCGCGAATCCACCCATTTCGGGGCTTTTGCCATTGCGGTGACCTCTCTTTCCCTGGTGGTGAAAGAAGGTCTTGCACAGTATGCGTTCCGGGCTTACCGGAAGACCGGATATGAAACCCTGCGGGCTGACGGATGGCACCACCGCAGCGACGGACTTTCTTCCCTGGCGATATTGATCGGCATCCTGATCGGCAACCGTTTCTGGTGGATGGACAGCGTGCTGGGACTGATCGTGAGCCTGATGCTGTTCTATGCGGTTTTCGAAATTATCAGGGATTCGGTGGACAAACTGCTCGGGGAGCAGCCCAATGAGAAACTGGTCTCCGAAATCAAACAGCTGATCCAACGGACCACCCATCAGGAGATCCACCCCCACCATTTCCACCTGCATGTGTATGGTGAACACAGAGAGATCACTTTCCATATCAAGCTGGATGGCAGCAGGGATCTCAACGAGGCGCATGACATAGCCAGCTCCATTGAAGATGCTCTCAGGGAAGAGATGGACATGGAAGCGACCATCCACATTGAACCGCATACCGTTTCAAGGGATCACCCGTGATCATCTGTCCTGTTTTTCTCCTGTTCTGTGCAATCGATTGTACAGGATTTGTTATCTTTGTACAAATGATTGAACCGGTCATCAACGAGTGAAGAAGCAGCACATTACCATACATGACATTGCCCGGGAGCTGAACATCTCAGCCTCAACGGTTTCCCGTGCCATGCACAACCACCCCCGGATCAGCAGGGCCACCCGGGAAGCCGTCCAGAAACTGGCCCTCAAGTACGATTACCAGCCCAATGTGATGGCTTCCTCTCTGAGAAAGGGCAAGAGCAAAACGGTGGGGGTGATTGTTCCCAGGATCAACAGGCATTTTTTCGGCAATGTGATCGGGGGAATGGAAGAGATCCTCACTTCCGCAGGTTACCACCTGATCATCTGCCAGACCCTTGAGGCGGTCAGCAACGAAATATCCGCCCTGCAGACACTGATCAATGCCCGGGTGGATGCCATTCTGCTGTCCCTCTCCATGGAGACAAAAGATCATGAACATATCAGGATCCTTGCCGAGAAAGGGATCCGGTTGTTTTTCTTTGACCGCATTTCCGAAGAGATCGAGACAGGATCGGTGACCATCGATGACCGGCTGGGTGCATATCTCAGCGTGAAGCATCTTCTCGCTCAGAGTTACCGGAACATTGTCCATATTGCCGGAGCCGATCACATCAATATTTACAGGGCCAGGAAGGAACGCTACCGGGAAGCACTGCAGGAAGCGGGAATTCCCGTCAGGGAACCGTGGATCATAGAAGCTTCCCTGGTGGCCCGGGGAGGATATGCTGCTTTTGAAAAGGCAATGAGATTCGATCCCCGGCCCGATGCTTTTTTCTGTGCGGGCGATTATGCCGCCCTGGGAGTCCTGCAGGCTGCCAGGGATCACGGGCTGAATGTCCCCGGGGACATCGGTATCACAGGGTTTGCCAACGAACCCTTCACCGAATTCATGGAACCCTCCCTGACAACGGTTGATCAGAGGGCCGGAGAAATGGGCAGGATGGTCGCTGAAATGTTCCTCCGGAACGGTACCCTTTCAGAGGATTCCGCGGAAAGCGAAAGGGTCGTGCTGCAACCAAAGCTGATCATACGAAATAGCTCAATATTAACACATAAAAACAACTGATCATGGCAATTCATTATGAAGTAAGATTTTCGAACCATCCTGAAGATGCGAAACAGTACGGAACAGAGAGGATACGCAGGGAATACCTTGTGGAAACCCTGATGGCCCCCGGAGAGATCAAAATGGTCTACTCACTGAATGACAGGTTCATCGTGGGCGGAGCGGTCCCAGTGAAGGAAAAGCTTGAACTGACCCCCATCGAACCGCTCAAATCGGAACACTTCTGTGACCGCCGTGAACTGGGCATCATCAATGTGGGAGGTGACGCTGCCATCCAGGTGGACGGGGAGACATATAACCTCGGATACAAGGATGCACTCTATATCGGTGCCGGAGCAAAAAAGATCGAATTCCAGAGCAAGGAAGACAACCATCCTGCACGGCTTTATCTGAACTCCGCACCGGCACACCATTCCTACCCCAACAAGCGGGTCACCCTGGAAGATGCGGAGGTCGTTGAACTGGGATCACTTGAACAGTCCAATGCCAGGAAGATCAACAAACTGCTTGTCAACACTTTGGTAGATACGTGCCAGCTTCAGATGGGCATGACGGAACTGAAACCGGGCAGTGTGTGGAATACGATGCCTCCCCACACGCATGACCGGCGCATGGAAGCATACTTTTATTTCGAGGTGCCGGAAGGACAGGCCATCTGTCATTTTATGGGAGATCCGAAGGAAACCAGGCACATCTGGCTGAAAAACGAGCAGGCGGTCATCTCTCCCCCGTGGTCGCTCCACTCCGCCGCAGGGACGAGCAACTACATCTTTATATGGGGCATGGCCGGCGAGAACATGGATTACGGCGACATGGACACCATCCAGCCTGATGAGCTCCGGTAAACCTATTATTGAACCAAAAAACAACACAGATATGTCAACCAAGTTATTCGATCTAACCGGAAAAAGGGCCCTGGTAACCGGCGGCACACACGGGCTGGGTATGGCCATCGCCACCGGACTGGCCAATGCAGGAGCCACCATCATTATCAATGACAGGTTTCCCGAAAAACTGGAGAATGCGAAAAAAGAGTACATCGACAAAGGGATCACGGTCCACACCTACCTGCTGGATGTGACGGATGAGGATGCGGTCAACGAGAGGATCCCCGTCATTGAACAGGAGGTGGGTCCCATCGATATCCTCGTGAACAATGCCGGGATCATCAAAAGGATCCCCATCCTTGAGATGAAGGCTGACGAATTCAGAGAGGTGCTTGAGGTGAACGTCACCGGATCGTTCATCATGTCCAAAGCTGTGGCAAAGGGAATGATCGAACGCGGCCACGGGAAGATCATCAACATGTGCTCCATGATGAGTGAACTGGGCCGCGACTCGGTTGCGGCGTATGCCTCGGCCAAGGGAGGGCTGAAGATGCTCACGAAGAACATGGCCACCGAATGGGCCAAATATAACATCCAGATCAACGGCATCGGGCCGGGCTATTTTGCCACCGCCCAGACCGAACCCATCCGGGTGGACGGGCATCCCTTCAATGATTTTATCATCAACCGTACACCCGCGGGCCGGTGGGGCAATCCGGAGGATCTCGCAGGAACCGCTATTTTCCTGGCCTCCGGCGCATCGGATTTTGTAAACGGTATCGTGGTCTACGTGGATGGAGGGATCCTTGCGACCATTGGAAAACCGATGAACGAATAAAACCCTTATATCATGAAAACTTCAGCATTTATCTTTACAGGCATTGCGATCATGCTATCATCGTGCGTCCGGGAACCGGAGATCAGCATCCTGGTGGAAAATCCACTGGACACAGGGCGTGAGGACGCCAGGATCCTGGTCACCCGGAACGAACTTTCAAACCACCGGGCAGGGATCCCCGAACAGGAATTGCCCCTGTTGTCCGACCGGGAGGGGAGCCCGGTCCCCTGTCAGGCAGACGATGTGGACGGAGACGGACGCTGGGACGAGCTCTTTGCACTGACAGATCTC
Source organism: Bacteroidota bacterium (assembly GCA_051746185.1). Lineage (GTDB taxonomy): Bacteria > Bacteroidota > Bacteroidia > Bacteroidales. Next base: position 13,966 of record JBNJEV010000010.1, on the reverse strand, counting down.
GGGCCGGGTGAACAGAAAACCTTCGTTTTTTCCTTCGCCGATTCCGCATCCTATCCCTCATTCGATGTACGCACCAACATCAGGCTTGGGTCCAGTGAGCCCGGTTATCCCGAACTGGAAAATGCCGGCCGCCTGGAGGGTGTCAGCTACGACAACCATTCCCGGACGGGCGAGATCTACCAGATGGAGGGGCCCGCCTGGGAAAATGACCATGTGGGTTTCAGGAACTATCTCGATCAGCGGAACGGAATGGACATTTTCGGTAAGCTGACCTCCGAGATGATCCTGGACAGTGTGGGCATCGAAGGCAGGCAGAGCTACCATGAACCGGACCGGTGGGGCATGGACATCCTCAAGGTGGGAACCAGCCTGGGTGCAGGCTCCATCGGGTATATGTACAATGATTCCATCTACAGGGTCGGGGACACCGGCAGCGGAACCTACCGCCTGGTCTTTGAAGGCACTCAGCGCAGCAGGATGAGGCTCGGTTACACCGGCTGGGAAGTGGAAGGACACACCGTACAGGTGGACCACCGGATCGACATTGTCGCCGGGACCCGCTGTTATGAGAGCATGGTCACCTACAGCGGGACCGCAGCGCAAATGGACCTGGTCACGGGCATTGTCAACATGCACAGCGACAGTCTGTATGTGGAATCCCTGAATGATCAGTATACCATGCTGATGACCCACGATCTGCAGGCCGAGGACACTACCCTGCTGGCCATGGCCCTGATGGTCCCGTCAGAACTGCTGGTGGAATACGGGGAGACGGATGACCAGGGGGAAGGGATCACCCAGACCTACTATGCCAGGCTTTCCGCCCGGCCGGATCAACCGGTGCCTTACAGGTTCTATGCGCTCTGGGAAAAAGAGGACCCCAGGTGGGCTTCGCCAGCCGAGGTGGTTGCCTACCTGAAAAAAGAAGCCAGGTGCCTGACACACCCGGCTTCTGTTGAGTTCATCGAAGAATAGCCTTACGGATTGGTATCCCCCAGCGCGTTGTTCCCGAAGATATTATCGGTCAGCGTGGGACTGGAATTGTTATCAATGTAGATACCGTAAGCTTCTGAATCGGTGATCTGGCAGTTGGAAATGACCGGCACGCCTGCGGTCTCATTTTTAATGCTCAGGTTCCCGGAGTTGTTGCTGTATCCTCCGCCATAGGAGACCACACAGTAGTCCAGCAGGGTTCCGTTCCCCGTGCCGTCATGGAACCAGATCCCGTCCCAGTCGCCCGGGGTTTCAAAGCCTGCTGCCGCTCCCGAGGTGAAGGTGATCATATTCGCCGGTTCCCCGTCCGCCACCAGGACCCCGAAATTGCCGGTACCGTAACCTACACGGATCTCGGATCCCGAGGTGAATTCGATGGTGGTGCCGGCTTCGATAGTCAGCTGTGCCCCCGAGGTACTTCCGATATAGATCGTGCCATCGATGAGATAGGGGATATTCTGCTTCAGCCAGGTCACATCAGCCTGCTCCATATCATCGGCCCTGACCCGGATCCCGGGCCCGGTATTGAACATATTGCCCGTCCCGATGGTATGGGCATAATTGCCGTAAATCTCGATGGGGAACGATCCGTTGCCTTCGAATGTATTACCGGTACAGGAAACAAACAATGCATCATCCCTGAGGGCCACTCCCTGGCTCTCCGAAAATCGTACCGTGGAATTACTCAGGGAAATGCTGGAACCGTCCACATTGATCATCCCGTAATTCCCGGAATAGCCTCCTCCGTATGAAAAATCGCAGTATTCAAATGAAGAGCTGCTCCCTGCGCCTTCATAGAATCCGATGTAATCCCAGTCCCCGGGAGTTTTCGCCACATCCGGGGCAGCGGAAGTGAAGGTGATGTGCTTGGCCTCTGTCCCCTCGGCGATGATTGTGCCGAATTCATCGCCTCCGTAACCGATAAGGATCCCGTTACCGCTTCCCATGCGCAGTTCCACGCCGGGCATCAGGGTGAGCGTGGCACCGGTGGCGGAGCCCACATACATGTCACCGCCGATCACATAGGCGCAGGTCTGTTCCAGCCAGGTGACATTCCCCTGCTCGATATCATCACCTTTCAAAAAGATCCCCGTTGTAGTGGTGAAGGTATTCCCTGTACCGATGGTGTGGGCATAATTCCCGTACATATTCAAAGGATTGGCAGCATTATTCACCAGGGTGTTCCCGGTGAATGACTCGAACCATCCGTCATCGGTCAGGGTGATCCCGTGCGATTCCGAATGCCTGATAGTGGAACCGGTGATCGTTACACTGCTTCCGTCAATGTGGATCTCCCCGTGATTCCCGCTGTAGCCACCCCCGTATTCCACGATACAGTGCTGCATGGAAGAGGCCGAGGATGCGCCGTCATAGAAACCTATGAAATCCCAGTCCCCGGGACTCTTTGTGGTTGCGGCCGATGTGAAGGTAATGGGTTTATCCGCCGTTCCGTTGGCCAGCAGGGTTGCCCCGGCACTTCCGCTTCCGTACCCAATATTGAGCCCTCTGCTTGATTCGAACATAATGACCGCTCCCGGCTCAATGGTGAGAATGGCGCCTTTCACGTACACATCGGAGGTGATCAGATGGACCGCTTCGATCCAGGTCTCATCTGCATCAATATCTCCCGAGTGCTCAATGATCGAGGGCATGGCTACGGTCACCTGAAGACTTGCCTGGTCCGAGTCCCCCTGATCATTGGTCACCGTGAGGGTCACCGTATAGTTTCCCGCTTCTTTGTATGTATACACAGGATTGGCATCCGTGGAGGTCCCTCCGTCCCCGAAATCCCAGGAGAAGGTACTGGCATTCTCTGAACATGAGGAATTAAAAGATGCCGGCTCTCCGGCAATGATCTCATCGGGTGCCACAAAACAGGCCTCGGGTGCGAACGGATTCAGTTTCTCGCACGAATGAATGGCCCATGCGGCAATGAATGTTACTGCAAAAACAATGGAAATTCTTTTCATGATCATGCTTTTATTTAAATGATTGAAATGATTATTTGAACGAAATATAACGAAAGAAGTTCAAGTTTGGCCTATGTTTTTTTAACAGGCCCGCTTTCGCCTTAACGGGAAGAACAGGCTTTGGTGGTAACCGGCCGGGATGTGAATATATATTTTATCTTTGTCAAATTATCGTTAGATTTGAAGTGCAATCGATTGTGCAAACCGTGATGAAAAGAGTTGATATTGCTTTGAAAATGAGGGAGACCGGCGCCGTACCCCTGTTTTACCATCCCGATGCCGGACTGTGCAAAGAAGTGATCGCCGCCTGTTACCGCGGGGGAATGACCATCTTCGAATACACCAACCGCGGAGAACATGCGCATGAGACTTTTTCGGAACTTTCCAGATGGGCGAAAAAGAACCTGCCCGATCTTGTGCTGGGTGTCGGTTCTGTGGTGGATGCAGGAACATGCTCCCTCTATATGCAGCTGGGTGCACAATTCATTGTCTCCCCCCTGCTCAATGAAGAAATGGGCCGTGTCTGCAACCGGCGGAAGATCCTCTGGATACCGGGTTGTGCCACTCCCTCGGAGATCAGCAGGGCCGAAGAGCTGGGTGCGGAGATCATCAAAATATTCCCCGGACCCACGGTGGGCGGACCGGCATTCATCAAGGCATACCTGGGTCCCTGCCCCTGGTCCAATCTCATGCCATCCGGCGGGGTAGCTCCCACAGAAGAGAACCTCTCGGAATGGTTCAGCTCCGGAGTGTTCGCTGTGGGCATGGGTTCCAAACTGATCAGCAGAGAGATCGTTGCAAACAGGGACTACAGGAAACTCGAGCAGGTCTCCAGAAACGCACTTGAAATCATTCAGAAAATCAGAAGCTAGTCATCCTTCCCATGAAGATCCGATCCTGCCTTTACATACTCCTGTTGGTCCTGCCCCTGATCGGCTGCAGGAACCTGCAGGAGGGACGTGTCCTTAAGCTGGCCCATGGCCTCGATCCCTCCCATCCCGTACACCATGCCATGGTATTCATGGCAGACCGCTGTAAGGAGATCTCCGACGGCGAGCTGACCATCGAGATCTATCCCAGCGGACAGCTGGGATCGGAACAGCAGTGCGTTGAACTGGTCCAGATAGGCAGCCTTGCCATTACCAAGGTCTCTTCCGCGGTCATGGAAAGCTTTACCGAAGACTTCCAGGTGCTGGGACTGCCCTATATCTTCAGGTCCAGGGAGCATGCCTTTAAGGTGCTTGACGGGAAGATAGGGGAAGACATACTCAGAAGTACAGATCCATTCTGGATCAGGGGGCTCTGTTTCTATGATGCTGGGAGCAGAAGCTTTTATACCATTGATACCCCGGTGCGTCACCCGGATGATCTGAAAGGCCTGAAGATCCGGGTAATGAAAAGCATTACAGCCATGGAGATGGTCAGGGCACAGGGAGGTTCCCCCACCCCGATCTCCTGGGGCGAACTGTACACCGCGCTCCAGAGCGGCGTGGTGGACGGTGCAGAGAACAATCCTCCCAGTTTTTACACCAGCCATCATTATGAGGTATGCAAGTATTATAGTTTGAATGAACATACCTCCATCCCCGATGTGCTGATCGTCAGCCTGAAGGTATGGGAGAAGATGAGCGAACAGGAGCGGGGCTGGCTCCAGCAGGCAGCCGATGAATCGGTGGAAGTGCAGCGGGAACTCTGGGCGGAATCGGAAAAGGAGTCCCTGGAAATCGTCCGGGAAGCCGGGGTCACCGTGATCCGTCCGGACAAGGAACCTTTTGCAAGACGGGTTGAGCCGCTGCTGGAATCGTACAGCGACAATAAGAAAATATATGACCTGATGAACCGGATCAGGGCGGTGGAAACTGATTAAATTCTTCATCGGATGAAAAAATTTGAATACTGGTTAAACAAATCTCTTGAGATCTTCCTGGTGGTTTTGATGTCCGTCCTGGTCATCGATGTCCTCTGGCAGGTTTTCAGCCGCTACGTGCTCAACTCTCCCAGCTCTTTCACGGACGAACTGGCAGGTTACCTGCTGATCTGGGTGGGGGTCCTGGGTGCCGCCTATGTGGCCGGCAGACAGGAACACCTGGCCATTGATATCCTGATCCAGCGATCCCCGCCCGAACGGCAAAGAAAATTGCTCTATTTCATCCGTTCCCTCATTTTTCTTTTCGCGTTGTCCGTGATGGTCATCGGAGGGATCGTATTGATGTACACTCGTTTTTTACTGGATGTAAAATCCGCTGCCCTGCAGCTTCCACTGGGGTATGTTTACATCGTGCTGCCGCTCAGCGGACTGATCATTATGTTCTATGAGGTTGTCCATATCATTGAATTAACAAAATCCAGGTAGCATGGAAGTACTTGTACTTGTCGCCAGCTTTGTGATCCTCCTGGCCATAGGCGTTCCCATTGCATTCAGCATTGGCATTTCAGGGATCCTGACCATGCTCATGTCCATTGACTTCATTCCTGCCTTCACCACCTATGCGCACCGCATGTCCACCGGACTGGACAGTTTTGCGCTTCTGGCCATCCCCTTCTTTATACTGGCGGGATCCATCATGAACAGCGGAGGCATCGCCATGAGACTGATCGATTTTGCACGGGTGCTGGTGGGCCGGCTCCCAGCCGGCCTGGCCTTTGTGAACGTGATCGCCAACATGCTGTTCGGAGCCATTTCAGGGTCTGCAGCAGCATCTGCCTCTGCCATCGGGACCATCATGACCCCCGAAATGAAAAAGGAAGGATATGAACCGGGATTCAGTGCAGCTGTGAACATCACTTCGGCCACCACCGGACTGACAATTCCGCCGAGCAACGTTCTGATCATCTATTCACTGGCCAGCGGAGGAGCATCCATCACCGCCCTCTTCCTGGCGGGCTATGTTCCCGGGATTCTGACCGGCCTTGGGATCATGATGGTGGCACTTTCCATGGTCATATTCAAGAGCCGGGGCATGAAAGGCGTGGCCACGGTCCTCGCTAAGATCATCATTGTGTCGCTGGTGTTGCTGGGTGCGGGTATAGGCCTCAAAGCATTGCACGACAATGTCTCCACCTTTCTGTTCAGGATCGTGATCTACGCGATCGCCGGCATCATGCTGGCATGGTTTGTCTATTATTCCTCCAGGCACTGGAAAGGATTTAAAATTGCCATGAAGAAGTTTGTGGACGCCCTGCCCTCCCTGATGATGCTGGTCATTGTCATCGGCGGGATCGTTGCAGGGTATTTTACCGCAACCGAGGCTTCCGCTGTGGCGGTACTGTACGCCCTCATCCTTGCGCTGATCTACAGGGAGATCACCGTGAAAGACATTCCTTCCATCATCCTGAGATCCATCAGGACCACCTGCATTGTCCTGTTGCTGGTGGCCACCAGCATCGGGATGTCCTGGGTCATGTCCTATGAAAATATTCCCCAGAACGTGAGCGCAGGGTTGCTGAACCTCAGCGACAATCCTTATATCATTCTCCTGATCATCAACCTGATCCTGCTTTTCGTGGGAATATTCATGGATATGACCCCTGCGATCCTGATCTTCACCCCCATCTTCCTGCCCATTGTGAGTGCCCAGCTGGGTATGGATCCCATCCATTTCGGGATCGTCATGGTCCTGAACCTGTGTGTGGGACTGTGCACCCCGCCGGTAGGATCCGTCCTGTTCATCGGGTGCAGTGTGGCCGATCTGAAGATCGAACGGGTCATCAAACCGCTGCTGCCCATGTTCATCATCATGATCGTGGTGCTGATGCTGGTCACCTACCTGCCGTCACTGAGCCTCTGGCTGCCGGGTGTGCTGATGGAATAGAGGTAAAGTTTCAGCCGGCAGGCTGTATGGATCCTCAGGAATTCATTATATTGGCATATGCTTTTCATCTCTTTATTTCAGAGCATTCCTGCATCAGATCCCTCTGCGGCCCGTCCGGCATGGCTGCCCTGGATGTTCCTGGCCCTGGCCCTTGCCTCGCTGATGATCTTATTCATTTTCTTTTTGCGGCAAAACCGGATCCTCCGCCGGCTCATCAGGGAGTCAGCCGAAAGGGACGTCAATCGTCAGAAGAAGGTCGAAGAACGTCTGTTACAGCTTTCGCAGGTTGCCAGCGCCACGGAAAACGTGGTGGTGATCATGGACGGAGACGGGAATTTCCAGTGGGTAAACCGGGCGTTCGAGGTAAAATATGGCTGTACCCTGGAGGAACATATCAAAAAGAACGGAAAAAACCTCCGTTCGAATTCTTCCAGTGAACATATCAATGAGATCCTGAACGAGATCATCAGGACCGGCAGGCCGTATTCATACACTTCCCGCGCGCAGGACAAGGATGGGAACGATGTCTGGTACCAGTCCAATATTACCCCGGTCCTCGATGAGGCCGGGAATGTGAGTTCACTGGTGCTGATCGATTCAGACATCACCGACCTGAAGAAAGCAGACCTGCAGATCAAGCAACAGAAATATGAGCTGGAGGCCCAGCGGGACCAGCTCAGAAAGCTGAACGCGAGAAAGGACAGGCTCTTTTCCATCATCGCCCACGACCTGAAGAACCCGTTCCAGTCCATCATCGGATTCTCGGAGTTGCTGAAGACGGGGTTCTCCCGGATGGACCAGGCACAGGTCCATGAATACCTGGAACTGATCCATGACTCGTCGGTCTCTGCTTACGACCTTTTGTTCAACCTGCTGGAATGGGCCAGGGCACAGACAGGCGCCATCCGGGTCAATCCTGTCCCCGTCCAGGTGAATAAACTGATCCCCGAGATCATCGACCTGCACGCGCTCCATGCAAAGGAGAAAAACATACGCATGGAAAACCGGGCGGATCAGAAGATCGCCTTGCTCGCGGACCGGAACATGATCCACACCGTGCTCCGGAACCTGGCCAGCAATGCCATCAAATACACTTCACACGGAGGTACAGTGACATTTTCCGCATCAGACAAAAATGATCATGTGGAAATCAGCGTTATAGATACCGGCGTGGGCATTTCGGGGGAAAAGATCCGGACCCTGTTTTCCCTGGAAAAAGGTAAAAGTACGGCCGGCACGGCCGGAGAGACCGGGACAGGACTGGGTCTGCTGGTCTGTGATGAATTCCTTTCACTGAACAAAGGAAAGATCCGGGTCTCCAGTCAGCCCGGATCAGGATCCACGTTCACCATTACCCTGCCCGCCGCCCATGTGGATCCATCAAACTAAGCGTATTTTTTACGTTAACTTTGTTTTTCCACTTACCATTTCCTAAATTAGCCGGATGAGCAGGGCGGTCAGGTCCATTAATCCGCATATCTCGGTCGATTGCGTGATCTTCGGTTTCAGTACGAACCAGCTGAAAGTCCTGCTGATCGAGCGGGAATACACCGACGAATCGGGGAACCGGCAAAAGGACCATAAGCTGCCGGGTGATTTTATCGCTCCGGATGAGCACCTGGACCGGGCCGCTTCGCGGACCCTGGAAGAACTGACCGGCCTCCGGCAAATCTACCTGCGGCAGTTCGGTGTGTTCGGTCAGCCGGACAGGATCTCCCGGAAGATCGACCTGGACTGGCTGCTGGAGACCACCGGACAAAAAATCAACAGGGTGGTCACCACCGCCTATTTTGCACTGATCAATGTTTCAAAAAGCAACCATGACTCAGTCATCAAGAACAACGCAAGGTGGATCAACATCAACCACATCCCCTCCCTGGCCTTTGATCACCGCGAGATCATTCGGACAGGACTGAAACACCTGCAGGAAACACTCAGAAATGAACCCGTAGGATTTGAGCTTCTGCCTGACAAATTCACCATCCGTGAGCTTCAGACCCTCTATGAGGTTATCCTGAGCTGCAAGCTGGACAACCGGAATTTCAGGAAAAAAGTGCTGGCCACCAGATACCTGGTCCAGCTGGATGAAAGACAGGCAGGGGTCCCTCACAAACCGGCCTATTTTTACCGTTTTGACAAAAAGATCTATGAGCGGTACAAAAAGGACTATATAGGATTCAACTTTTAACCGATAAACTTGACTTTATGTACTTACTGGGCTATGATGTCGGAAGTTCTTCGGTAAAGGCCAGCCTGGTCGATGCCGATACCGGCCGGTGTGCTGCCACAGCCTTTCATCCGAAAAAAGAAATGAAGATCGAGGCTCCCAGGGCCGGATGGGCCGAACAGGATCCGGAGCAATGGTGGGCCAATCTGATCCTGGCAACCACCGATGTGATGCAGACGGCAGAGATCGACCCCTCATCCATCAGTGCCATCGGCATTTCCTATCAGATGCACGGACTGGTAATGGTGGACAAGGATCACCAGTTGCTCCGTTCATCCATTATCTGGTGCGACAGCCGGGCCGTCCCCTTCGGGGAGAACGCCATGGAAGCCATCGGGAATGAAAAGTGCCTGGCCCACCTGCTCAACTCACCGGGCAATTTCACCGCGTCCAAACTGAGCTGGGTGATCATGAATGAACCCAAGATCTACGAAAAGGCGCATAAGATCATGCTTCCGGGCGACTATATCGCCATGAAGCTTACCGGCGAGATCAATACCACCATCTCCGGTCTCTCGGAAGGCATTATGTGGGATTTCAAAAATAACTCCATCGCAGACTTCCTGCTGGAACATTATGGCATTCATCAGCACCTGATCCCCGAGATCGTACCCACCTTTTCAGAACAGGGCCGCCTGTCGGCTGCCGCTGCAGAGGAACTGGGACTGGTGCCGGGAATCAAGATCTCCTACAGGGCCGGTGACCAGCCCAACAACGCATTCTCGCTCAACGTGCTCAATCCGGGAGAGATTGCGGCAACCGCGGGCACTTCAGGGGTTGTTTACGGGGTAAGCGATGAGGTGAAATATGATCCCCGGAGCCGTGTAAATACCTTTGCCCATGTGAATCACAGCCAGGAAATGAACCGGCTGGGAGTCCTCCTCTGCATCAATGGTTCGGGGATCCAGTACTCCTGGCTCAAACAGCACCTGGCTGCTCCCGAGATGAATTACCCGGCACTGAATGACCTGGCCATGGAGGCTCCCATCGGTTCGGAGGGACTGGTCATGCTTCCCTTCGGGAACGGTGCGGAGCGAATGCTGGGGAACCGGAATGTGGGTGCCATGGTGAACAACATTAATTTCAATATCCACGGCTCCTCACACCTGGTCAGAGCCGCCCAGGAAGGAGTGGCCTTTGCCATGCACTACGGGATGCAGATCATGCGCGAGATCGGGATCCATCCCAGGGTGATCAGGGCGGGACTGGCCAACATGTTCCTGAGTCCGGTCTTCAGGGACACTTTGGCAGGGATTACAGATGCCACCATTGAACTGTATGACACCGATGGTTCCATCGGGGCTGCCAACGGAGCCGGCATCGGGTCCGGGACTTTCGGGTCTTTTGAGGAAGCCTTCGAGAACCTCAACAAAATGATGGTGGTGGAACCCGGTGAGAACGGCAAACAACACTATCAGGATGCCTACCGGCAATGGCTGGAAATCCTTCATACATGTCTGAACCATCATATTGAAACATAAAACCAATAACAATGGAATATTTATTAGGAAAAAAGGAGTATTTCCCGGGTATCGGGAAAATCAGGTACGAAGGAAGAGAATCGGACAATCCGCTTGCCTTTAAATTCTATGACGAAGACAAGGTGATCGCCGGCAAGACCATGCGAGAGCATTTTCGCTTTGCCGTTGCCTACTGGCATACATTCTGCGAAACGGGAAAGGATCCTTTCGGCCCTGGAACAAAAAAATTTCCCTGGGACACAGACAAAGATGCGATCGAAAGGGCAAAGAACAAGATGGATGCCGCCTTTGAATTCTTCACCAAGCTCGGGACCCCCTATTTCTGTTTCCATGATGTGGATATCGTTGATGAAGGACAATCCATTCAGGAATATGAATCCAACATGTCCACCATGGTGAAATATGCCAAACAGAAAATGGACAGCTCGGGGGTGAAACTTCTCTGGGGCACAGCCAATGTTTTCTCAGATCCCAGGTACATGAACGGCGCTGCGACCAACCCTGATTTCAGGGTCCTCCCCTGGGTAGCCACGCAGGTAAAGAACGCACTGGACGCGACCATCGCCCTGGGAGGAGAGAACTATGTTTTCTGGGGGGGACGCGAAGGATACATGTCCCTGCTGAACACACAGATGAAGCGTGAACAGGATCACCTGGCACAATTTCTCCATATGGCCAGGGATTATGCCCGGAGCAATGGATTCACCGGTCCGTTTCTCATCGAGCCCAAACCCATGGAACCCACCAAGCACCAGTATGATTACGATGCTGCAACAGTGATCGGTTTTTTAAACAAATACGGACTGGCGGGGGATTTCAAGCTGAACATCGAGGTGAATCATGCCACGCTGGCCGGTCACACCTTCCAGCATGAACTGCAGGTGGCGGCAGACAATGACCTTTTCTGCAGCATTGATGCCAACAGGGGAGATTACCAGAACGGATGGGACACGGACCAGTTCCCCGTCAATCTTTTCGAACTGGTGGAAGCCTGGCTGGTGATCCTGGAAGCAGGCGGTTTCAAATCAGGAGGGATCAATTTCGATGCCAAGACCCGGCGCAACAGTACCGACCTGGAGGATCTGTTCATTGCACACATTGCCGGAATGGATGCGTTTGCCAGGGCTTTTGAGATTACCATGGACATGCTCGATAATTCTCCTTACAAAAAGATGCGGACCGAGCGATACGCCTCGTTTGATTCCGGACCGGGAGCCAAATTTGAGAAGGGGGAGCTTTCCATGGAAGAGCTCAAAGAACTTGCCGCCACCCTGGGCAAGCCCGAACAGATCTCAGGGAAACAGGAACTCTATGAAGCCATCATTAACCAGTATATCCGATAGGCTCTATGAGCAAACAACAATCATCCTCTTCCCCCCTGGTCATTATCGCGCTGACGCTGGTTGCCACACTGGGGGGCTTGCTCTTTGGGTACGACACGGCAGTCATTAACGGAGCCACCAATGCGCTCAGGCAGTTCTTCATCACGCCCCTGGAAGCAGATCCGGCCCTTGCCTCGGCCACCATCATACAGTTCAAGTGGATGGTCGCCCTGTGCCTGCTGATCATTGCCATTCTCATAGCAAGTTTCCTCATAAAACTGTTCGGGAGAAAGAACGGTTTGCTCTGGAGCATACTGGTCTGGGTGGTGGCCGGAACATTTCTATACCTCTTCCTGCTGAGGGGAGAGAACATCCTCTCCGAATCGCTGGCGAATTCCATCAAGGGATTTACCATCTCCAGCGCACTGGTAGGATGCGTCATAGGGGGTTCACTGGGCGGGTACATCGGACAGAATATCGGACGAAGGAACGGACTGTTGCTGGCAGCCATCCTTTTCCTTATCTCCGCACTGGGATCGGCCATGCCTGAGAAACTGAATTTCATGGGGTTGTCCACCATCAGTTCCTTTATTTTCTACAGGGTGCTCGGGGGAATAGGAGTGGGGCTTGCTTCCATGCTCTCCCCGATGTATATCGCCGAGATCGCCCCGGCCGGGATCAGGGGCAAGCTGGTTTCCTGGAACCAGTTTGCCATCATCTTCGGAATGCTGGTGGTCTACTTTGTGAACTATTTCATCGCCAGGGGAAGAGCTCCCGAGTGGATCAATTCCGTCGGCTGGAGATGGATGTTCGGATCGGAAACGATTCCCGCCGGATTGTTCCTGATCCTGCTGTTCTTCGTGCCTGAAACGCCCCGTTACCTTGTTCTGAAACAACAGGAAAGCAAGGCTGCCTCACTGCTGCAGCGCATCAATCCACAAAGCGCACAGAAGGTGCTCGGAGATATTAAGGAATCATTGCGGGAAAAGAAAGCCCCCTGGCTGTCTTTCGGGGGACTCGTCATCATCGTCGGCATCCTGCTATCCGTCTTCCAGCAATTTGTGGGGATCAACGTAGTACTTTACTACGCAGGGGATATCTTCAGGAGCATGGGAGCCGGAAATGATGCCTCCTTTCTGCAGACCATCATTGTGGGGATTGTCAACCTGAGCTTCACCGTGCTGGCTATTTTTACGGTGGACCGTTTCGGGCGCAAGCCCCTGATGGTGATCGGAGCACTGGCCATGACCGTCAGCATGATCGCACTCGGGTTCTCTTTTTACTTTGGAAAAATGGGGGCGATCTCCCTGGTTTTCATGCTGACCTATACAGCTGCCTTCGCCATGAGCTGGGGACCGGTCACCTGGGTATTGCTGTCCGAGATCTTTCCCAACAGCATCCGGGGTGCCATGTCCATTGCAGTGGCCTCCCAGTGGATCGCCAACCTGCTGGTATCGTGGACCTTCCCCATCATGAATGAGAGCTCTGCACTGACAAGACTGTTCAATCAGGGGTTTCCATACTGGATCTACGGTCTGATGGGCATTTTGGCTGCATGGTTCGTGCTCAGGCTGGTGCCTGAAACCAAAGGAAAAACCCTGGAAGAGATCGAGAAATTCTGGAAAGCCCGATGAAACGATCGCACATGAAACCGAAAATCACGGCCCGGATCGAGAGGCTGATCACTGTCCTGAGGCTGATCGCGGTCGTGCCTCTGATCACTGTTTTGCCGCTGATCGCTGTCCTGCTGATTCCGGGATGCGGGGGCCGGGGCGGCGGGGACCGGGGCGGCGGGGACCGGGGCGGCGGGGACCGGGGCGGCGGGTCACCGGACAGCGTGGAGGATCCGATCCGGTTTTATGTGGGCTCATCGGACACAACAACACGCGCATACGGGATCTTTCTGTGTGAACTGGACGCTGGCTCGGGAATAATGACCCTGATCGATTCCTTCCCCGGAGCCAGGGGTCCGTCCTACCTGGCGTTTTCCCCGGAGCAGCAATACCTGTATGCCATCAACGAGGAGGTCTCCGATACCGCCCCGGGGAACATGACCGTCACAGGATACCGGGTGGACCGCGAGGACCGGGGGCTGGAGATCATCAGCCACCGCTCCAGCCAGGGACAGGGGCCCAGTCACATTTTCTGCAGCCGGGACGGG
>JBNJEV010000009.1:0-86107 GCA_051746185.1 Bacteroidota bacterium | reverse complement strand
CACACCCTTGTCATTGTTGCCGATGTACATGACTCCCCTGAAATCCTGCGTGATGCACCAGTTCTGTTCACTTCCTCCGGTGACATAGTGCTCGTAATTGGTTATGATCGGGACCCCGTAACGGTTGGACTGTCCCTGAAGGATCAGGAAAGCCGACTGGAGGAGGATCCAACATATGCAGGCGGAGACTTTTCTCATGGGTGATCCTATAACCGTCCTAAAATATTGAAAATATGTGTAAGTGGTCATGAAATACACCCTTTTTTTTCCACCATCCATGGAACCTTGATAAGTTCATTTGGCATATCGGATGAATATCCCTAGCTTTCCTTTCAGTTACCTCCGGAGATGCGAACGGGACACGCATATTTGTTCCTGGGACTATGGATGGTCGCCTGGAACTGTACATCACATGCGCAGGGACAGGGGATCAAGGTCCCTGCGGGGGGTACGGCCGATTACGCCTTACTGGAATACCGGGAGCGAGAATTTACCTTCCGGGCAGAGATCAGTGCCGTGCAGATCGAACGGATCAAATCCGAGCCCGGATTCATTGCCCTTTCGCTTCCCGGCTTTGTCCCCTCCGGAGGGGATCCCGGGCAGCCTGCCATGCCCCTGAAGTCTTTCCTTTTTGAAGCGGATGCCAGAAGGGATCTGACCATCCGGATCACACATATGGATTCTGCTGTGATCGACCTCTCCCGGCACGGGTTCAGTGAGAAGATCCTTCCTGTCATTCCTTCGGCGAGAAAGGATGCATTCCCAAAAGCCCTCCAGGCAGATCCTGAAGCATACAGCGGGAATGATTGGACGGGTCCCCCCGTATTTTCCTTTGAATACGGCGGAATCATGCGGGGGATGACTGTCAGCACCCTGCATTTCTGTCCCCTCCGGTACCATCCCGCCACCCACCGGATCAAAGTCTATTACAATGTCCGGGCCGTCATTGAACCCCCTGGAGGATCCCGAAGCAGGCCTGTTCCTTCCCCCGATTTTCATCCTGTTTTTGGCAGGGTGGTTCGCCGGCAGGACGAACCCGTAAAAAAGGCCGTAACTGCTGAGGAACCCATGACCATGGTGATTCTGTCAGATACCATGTTCCGGAAAATTCTTGAGCCTTTCGTGCGATGGAAAGCACAGAAAGGGTTCAGGGTGGTGGAAGCCTATCTCCAGGATCGGGCCGTGGGAAGAACCAGGGATTCGATCAGAGCTTACCTGAGAGGATTGTATGTGTCACCACCCGCGGGAATGGCACCTCCGACCTACCTTCTTATTGTGGGGGATGTGGAACAGGTCCCGCTCTCAGGTTCCGGGGGACAGATCACCGATCTGTATTATGCAGAGTATGACGGGGGAGGGGATTACATTCCCGATGTATTCTACGGAAGGATCTCGGTGGCCCTTCCCGGTCAGCTCCAGGGGGTGCTGGACAAGATCCTGGAGTACGAGCAATACCGGTTCCCGGATCCCTCTTTTCTGGATGAAGCGGTCCTGATCGCCGGGGTGGACGGCACCTATGCCGAAAGGCACGGCAACGGCCAGATCAATTACGCGAACAATCTCTATTTCAATCCCGCGAACGGGATCACTTCACACACTTTCCTTTACCCGGAATCGGATACAAGCGACCGGCTGATCCTGGACCTGGTCTCCCGGGGTGTGGGTTTTGTGAATTATACCGGCCATGGTCTGTATGACCGCTGGATCAATCCCGCCTTCCATCAGAATGATATCGGGGGACTGGAGAACAAGGGGAAATACCCGGTGATGATCGGGAACGGATGTGAAACCAACATTTACACTCTGGATGAGTGTTTTGCCGAAGCCCTGGTGCGCACTCCGGACAAAGGGGCCCTGGCCTATATCGGATGTACCGGCGATTCATACTGGGATGAGGATTACTACTGGTCGGTGGGTGTATGCCCGATCCTTTCCGATCCCGTGTATGACCCGGCTGCCCTGGGATTTTACGACAGGGTTTTTCATACCCACGGAGAATCCCGTGATCACTGGACCCCTTCCCTGGGGGAGATGATCTTCGGGGGAAATCTTGCCGTCCAGGAAAGCAAGAGCCCGAGGAAGAAGTACTACTGGGAGATCTATCAGCTGATGGGGGACCCTTCCCTGGTCCCCTGGTTCGGTCAGCCCGCAACCCGGCAGATCGGCTATCCGGCAATCCTTCCCCCGGGATCGTCGAAACTGGATATTACCTGTGCTCCCTATGATTATGTGGCACTATCCACGAACGGACAGCTGCTGGATGCAAGGCATGCCGGATACTGGGGCTCTGCAACCCTGTATGTACCCGATTCCATCCTGCAGGACACTCTGGATCTGGTGATCAGCGGTGACCGCTATCGTCCGTTCGCCGCTAAAGTGGTGCGGAAAATCCCCGAATATCCCTACCTGGATCTGGTGGATTTTCGCCTCTCGGATGAATCTGTGGAACCGGATCACCGGGCGGTCCACAATGAATCATTTTCCCTTGACCTGAAGCTGGTCAACCGGGGATCATCCCTGCTGAAGATGGATACGCTGGTGATCACCACCGGTCATCCGGATATTGCCGTTGTGGATTCCCTGGCCGGACTGGGTCCTCTTGAGGCAGGCGATTCAGTAATGATCGACGAAGCCTTCAGGGTCAGAACGGGAAACCATGTAAGGGACCAGGAGCCTTTCGTGCTTCTCATCCGCCGGAAAGGGGATCCTTCCCTCAGGAAAAGTCTCCTGAAAGAGATCATCCATGCACCGGTGCTGGTTTCAGAGGGGATCCGGTGGGATGACAGGCCGCACGGGAACGGGAACGGGATTGCGGACACAGATGAAATGCTGACCTGTCAGTGGGAACTTTTCAATCCGGGTCATTACCGGACGGGGAAGATCTCCGGACGGCAGGTTTCCGGTGGGCCATCCGTTTTCAAGGAGGTCATATTCCGGGAAGCCCCTTCCCTGGAAGCCGGACAGCGCTGCAATATTCCGTTCATGGCCCGACTGGATACCTGCCAGGAGGGTACACTTGCCGGTCCGTTTCTGGCAGGGGACGGTTATGTTGTTGCAGGAGACAGCTTTTACCTTCCCACGGGAAGGCATTTCGAGGACTTCAGCGGGGAGAACCCGGCAAGATATCCCTTTGAGAACAGGTCCGAATCCTCCTGGCGGAAAGATACCACCGTCTGGTCCACCTCTCCTGCATCTTTGAGATCCGGGCCCGTCCCCGACTACGGGAGCAGCGATATCTCCATCCGGTTCGAGAATACCGGTTACGATACCCTCTCCTTCTCCTACAGGGTTTCCTCGGAAAGCGGTTATGATTTTTTCAAGTTCTTCGTGGACGATGTTGAAATATCCAGGTGGTCGGGTGAACAGGACTGGAAACGGTTTACCTACCTGCTTCAGCCCGGGATCCATCAGGTTACCTGGTCATACCGGAAGGACCTGTCTCTCAGCAGGGGAAGCGATGCAGCCTGGATCGACGATGTGGTTTTCCCGGAATCTGCTTTCCGGAAGTGTGACCTCTCGCTGATGGAGATCCCCGGCCCTCTTTCCGGGCCCTGGCTCGGTGACCGGGAGCCCCTGCGCATGAGGCTCAGGAACACGGGTGAGGATCCGGTCACGGAAATCACCACCAGGATCCGGTCCGACGGGGACATCTTGCTGGAGGATACGGCACAGGTGGAACTCGGACCCGGCGAAGAGATCGAATTCTCTCCGGAAGGGACTGTCGATCTTTCAGGTTTCGGCCAATATATCCTCCATGCGGAGGTCATTGCTTCCGGGGACCGGTTCCCGGGGAACAATACTTTGGAACACCGGGTCACCCACTACGAGTATCCCGACCTGGGTCTTGACCTGGTGCAGGTGGACAGTGTGAAAGGGGTCTATGCAAAAGTGGTTGTGGCCATTGAGAACCTCGGGAATGTCCGTTTCGACAGTGCTGCATATGAGATCCTGGTTGACGGGGAGGTGACCGCTTCAGGAAGGCGCTATCTCGGGCTCGATCCGGGCCGGAAAATCTGCGGATCGTTCCACCTGATGGACAGCCTTGGCATCCGGTCCCCGGGTGCGCATACCTATCTGGTACGGTCGCTGGAAGCCGACAGTGTACCTTCCAATAACCAGGTTTCCGGGATCTTTTACTGGCATGTGCTGGGGACCGGACCGGCCGGGCATACGCCCCCATTGACCCTGTTTCCCAATCCTGCTTCGGAAGGATTCCACCTGGTGCTTGCGCAGCCTGCGTCCGCGGAACTTACCCTGCACCTTTACCATTCTTCCGGCCAAAGGGTACGAAGCTATGTGATCAGAAGGGGAGAGGACCGTATATACCTGGGGAGCGGATTGCCGCCCGGCCATTATTTCCTGGAATGTGCGGGGACCGGGATCACGCTGCACCTGGTCAAAACCAGGTGATCCTACTCCAAAAGCTGCAGGTCGAAGATGCCTCCCTTGACCAGGTAGCAGGGATACCCGCATTCGTCGCTCGCATCCTGCAGGACCATCTCATCGGAATCGAATGCGATGATGGTCCGGTCGGCCGACCGGTAGACGGCCCTGACCGTATATTCCCGGTCCATTTCCGAATAGAGGTAGAATTCTTCCGTGGTCGCGGTGTCCTGCCAGTCAATTTCGCCCTCCTCGAAGGAACCCCTGTAGAAGGTGAGCGGTACAGAATCATATGTACTGTTAATGGTCACCCGCACGATCAAATTGGCACTGTCGGGCCGGTAGGAATAACACTCACCGCAATCCACATCCCAGATCTGGTCCTCCGGTTCACATCCCAGAAAATTTCCCCAGAGCATGACCAGCAACCAGAGAGGTGCTGAAAGCCACCGGAGCTTTTTACTGTGTCTGGTAATATATCTCCTTGGGTTCCACATCAGTGTACTGGTATTTGAGCCTGGCAAAAAACGTAATGTTCCATTTCCAGGGTCCCTCCTTCAGGGTCCCGAAGGTGTATCGTTCCACACCCATCCTGATGCCTCCGATCCCGCCCTTTACATAGAGGCCGGCGGACGGCATCAGATCCACCTGTGGCCGCGGATGCTCTGTCAGTCCCCGGTAACGCGGGAATGAAAGCAGCCCCGTTACAGCGGTGTAGATCCCGTACCGGATCCCGGAAGGGTCCTGAAGCAGATTGAAATACTTCCCGGCGCCCAGGGCCCAGGCGGGCCTGTTCTCCCTGTACTGGAACACCAGTGTGTCGTTTTCCCTGATCTGCACCTTCTGCGGGCAGGGCCGGAAATCGAATCCTGTTTCCCCGTAAAACCCGAATTTTTTGTCCACCCACCGGACCCGTGTCTGCATCATATACTCGTGTTTCCCGATGCTGTTACCCCATCCCGGACTGAACTCGGAGAATGCGGGTCTGGTAACGGGCCGGGCACCTTTCTTTTTCAATGCTTCCCGGATCTCTGTGAGTTTGTTCTGATGTGCCAGATCAACCAGGTTCCAGTTGGGCCTGATCCTGTGCCGGACATTGGCCCCGCTGTCTATGAGCAGCATGGCAGCATCGGTTTCCCGGAACTGGATGGCATGGGCCAGGGCCGTGAAATTCTGTTCGTTCACCCGGTCGATGTCTGCATCGTATTCCAGCAGCAGGGAGAGGATGTCCGTGTTCCCCTGCTGGGACGCGATCATCAGGGGTGTGTTCCCCCCCTCGTCCTGGATATCCGGGTCCAGGTCATTCTGCAGAAGCACATCGGCCGTTTCGATGTTGCCGAAGAAAACCGCCGTGATCAGGGCATCGTTCCCGTCCCTGTCCCTGATGGTATCGGAGGCACCGAAGAACAGGAGCAGGTCCGCTATCCGGTAATCGTTGACTGCCGCTGCATAAAGGAAGGGGGTGCCGGAATAGTCGTCCCGGTGGTCGGGATCGGCCCCTTTGTTCAGCAGGTAGTGGACCGCATCAAAATGACGGTTCAGTACGGCAATGATCAGGGGGGTGGTGTTTTCCGGGCCGGTAAGTCCGGGATCCGCTCCGTTGAGGATCAGGAGCCTGAGCAGCATCATATCACCGCTTTCTGCTGCATACATCAGTGCGGTCATCCCTCCCTCGGCGGTGGCATTGGGGTCCGCACCGCGGTTCAGCAGCATCAGCACATTGGCGTGATCCTGGCGGATCACCGACTCGATCAGGTTCCAGTTATCATCCCCCGTTCTGAAATAGGAGGTATCGGTGACAGTGAGCAGGTCCTCTTCCTGGGAAAACGCGGACAGGGACGGGAGGATCACCATGACCAGGAGGAGGAGCCGGCGGCCGGTGGATATGCTATGGTTTTCGTGATCCGCCTGCATGTTTTACCTGGTATCCCTTTTTTATGAGCATCTCCTGGGCCCTTTTTCTGAAATCCCCCTGGAGCAGGATCTCGCCGTTTTTTACGGATCCCCCCACACCCAGGGCCGTTTTGAGATCTTTTCCCAGTGTTTTCAGATCCTCCCCGCTTCCCCTGAATCCCCCGATGATGGTCACCGTTTTGCCCTTCCTGCCTTTCCGGTCCAGCCGTATCAGAAGGTTCTGTTCCCGGGGCGGCAGGGTTTTTTCCTGCTGCTGTTCTTCTCCTTCCTCGTAGTGATAATCCGGGTCGGTGGAATAAACCACCCCCAGCCGTTTCTTCCAGTCGTTCTCCATAGACCTTTTCCGGTTATCTATTTTTAATTCCCGAGCTCCAGCTGGTTCCTGACCAGGTTGAAATAGTGACCTTTTTTGGAGATCAGGGCATTGTGCTTACCCTGTTCCACGATCTTTCCCCGGTCCAGGACAATGATCTGGTCCGCATCCCTGACCGTGCTCAGGCGGTGGGCAACGATCACCACCGTTTTGCCCTTGAAGACCAGCTGGAGATTCTCCATGATCCTTCTTTCATTGTTGGCATCCAGGGCGCTGGTCCCTTCATCCAGGAAAAGAAAATGGGGATTCTTGTAAATGGCCCTGGCAATGAGGATCCGCTGCTGTTCACCCCCGCTGAGCGTCAGTCCTTCCTGGCCGATCTTGGTATTGTAACCCAGGGGAAGCTGGTCGATGAAGTCATCGATGCAGGCCATCCTGGCAGCATACATCAGCTGATCGGTCCTGATCTCCTGTTCACCCAGGGCAACATTCCTGGCAATGCTGTCAGAGAAAATATATCCGTCCTGCATTACCACCCCGCACTGGCTCCTCCACAGATCGGGCGAGGTCATCTGGATATTCATGTCCCCGATACGGATCTCTCCCCTGCCGGGGGGGTAGAAACCCAGGAGCAATTTTACCAGGGTGGTTTTGCCGCTTCCACTGACCCCCACCACGGCGGTGACCGTATCCCTTTTCAGGGTGAGGTTGATATCCTCCAGGACGTTCCTGGGAAGGGCTCCCGGATAACTGAAATCAAGATGACTGACAACGATCCTGTCGATGGGGGGTAATACGGTGACCCCGGTTTCCTTTTCGTATTCATCTTCCGTTTCATGGATCTCCCCGAGCCGCTCCAGGCTGATCTTTGCGTCCTGGGCCCGGTGGAAGAACATGATCATCTGTTCGATGGGTGCGTTGAGCTGGCCGAGTATATAGCTTACCGCCAGCAACATACCCAGTGTCATGTTCCCGTTGATGACGGCAATGGCGGCGAGCACATTGATCAGAATGTTCTTTGTTTCATTGATGAAGACCCCTCCGGCTTCCTGGTACTGGCTCAGGGAAAGACTGCTCATATTGACCCGGAACATCCCCGCCTGGATATTCTGCCATTCCCACTGGTTGATGCGTTCGGCATTGTTCAGTTTGATCTCCCTGATCCCGTGGATGATCTGGATCAGCTTACTCTGGTTTTCGGCCATCCGGCTGAAGTATTTATGGTCCAGTGACCTCCTTCGCTTCATGAAAATATAGATCCAGAGGAAATAGAGCAGCGATCCGGCCAGAAAGATCAACAGGATCTTCCAGCTGTAAATGGCCAGAATGATGGCAAATACCACCAGGTTGAACATGGAGAACAGGATGGTCAGCGAAGAGGTGGTCATAAAAGACTCCACCCGCCTGTGGTCCCCGATCCGCTGCAGGATATCTCCCGTAAGCTTTGTATCAAAGAATCCCACGGGAAGCTTCATCAACTTGATCAGGAAATCAGAAATGATGGAAATATTGATCCGGGTGCTCAGATGGAGCAGGATCCATCTCCTGATAAAATCAATTCCCATCCGGCTGAGGATCAAAACGAACTGGAATAACAGGACCAGGTAGATGAACGGCAGATCCTGGTTGGTGATCCCGAAGTCCACGATAGCCTGGAAGAGGAACGGCAAAAGGAACTGGATGATGCTTCCCAGGATCAGGCCCACCAAGAGGTGATACACATAACGGCGGTAAGGGGCCAGGTACCGCAGCAGGTAACCGAAGCCGGTCTTTTTCACCGGTTCGTCCTCCTGGCTCATGAAATCGGGAGTGGGCTGCAACAGCAGCACCGAACCCCTGGGCTCTCCGTCCTTTCGTGTGCTGATCCATCCTCTGAGGAACTCTTCTTTGGAATACACCGTCAGTCCGAATCCCGGATCGGCCACATAGACCCTGTCCCGTTTGATCTTGTAGACCACCACGAAATGGTTCTGTTTCCAGTGGACAACCGCAGGCAGGGGAGCTTCCGAACGCAGCTTTTCCCAGGTCAGCGATACGCCCATGGTCTGGAAACCGATCGCTTCTGCTGCCTTGGCGATGCCCAGCATGGAAACACCCTCACGGTTCAGGTAGGACTTTTCACGGAGGGTCTGCAGGGTGAAATGTTTTCCATAATAACGGGCCACCATTCTCAGGCAGGTGGGTCCGCAATCCATCGCATCAAGTTGCTTGTAGAAAGGGAAAGAAGGCATAGAACAGATTGCTTATGCCCCTAAATTAAGAATAATTTCAACAACTTTACGGCGAAGAAAAACGCCTTTCAATGCGTTTTATCAACCGTTTGGCCTTCTTCTGATATGGTCCCGGAATTTGTTCCAGTGACTCCAGCCGGGAAACGGCCTCCCCGTAATTTGTGTTTTTGATGCAGGCCATTGCGGTGTACCAGGTGATGGACTGACCCAGGGGGTGATCTGCCCGGATATGACTGTTGTTAACCCTATCGACCGCTTCTTTCCCATGGTTTAGTTCAATGGAGGACAGCAGGTAATAGAGCAGTGCCAGCTGGTTGTCCGGGTCCGTTTCCAGCACCTCTCCAGTGGCCTTCCTGGATGCTGCGTAATTTTCTCTTTTGTACAGAACGATCCCCATTTCCATCTCTCCCCGGTGTTCCTGGTTATAGGTAAGGACCACCGGATCGCTTCCCGGCCGGTAAAACCGGGTAAAGATCCGCCCGGTATCCCTGTTGAGGGTAAACACCGCGATCAGAACGGCCAGCGTTGCCGCAACAGGCAGAAGAAAGAGCCATGTTTTTCCGCGCCTGCTGTGGGTTTTCCGGCTTTTCACAGGGTGTTCCATCACTTCCCTGAGCCTGGATCTGAATTCTTCAAGATCCTCCTTCCGGATCTGCTGTCCGATCAGACGGTATGCGGCCGAAACCTGCTCATATTCTTCTCTGAGTGCAGCATTGGAGTCCAGTTCCTGTTCGAAGGCACCGGATTCGTCCTCATTCAGTTCCCCGGAAAGGTATCGAATGATTAGATCAACGTATTTCATCTTTTAACCGTTTAAACAGAGGATCGTTCACAATCCTTCTAATAAGGCTCTTTTTGCACCGGTATTTTCGGTCTGCTGCATGATGTATGTTTTTGTAGTTCATTTTTGCCCTGATCTCCTCGATGGTAAAATTGTTGAAATACATCCGGAGGATCTTGCGGCAGTCTTCACTCAGGTCATTGAAATGCCTGTGAAACAATTCCGAGAGGTGATTCTCAAGAAGAGGGTCCCGTTCAGCACCCGGATCATTGACCATCAGGGGATGCTGGCGGAGTTTCTCATTGTGAAGCAGGTATTTTTTCCGTTCCTGGATCCATATATTCTTGCATATAGCATACAGATAGGTCCCGAATTTACAGGTCAGTTCAAGATCCCCTGACCGGATCCTTTTGTAGAGAATGATCATGGCTTCCTGGAAAACATCCTTGGCCTGTTCCCTGGTGCCATGGTGATGAATGATGTATCCTTCCGCCAGGGGAAAATAGTGCTGGTATATGTATTCCAGTATGTCACTTTGATGGTTCCTGATCCCTTTGACCAGTTCCTCTTCATCGTATTTTTTCATCATTCACCGGGGCAAAAAAAAGGCAGGTGATACGAAATCACCCGCCCGGGTAGCAATAGTTTTAGTCAGTAAGTAGAAAAGTTTCCTACCTCTTCTAAATGCACTGAATACAAATATATATGATTTCGCTTTGAACATCCACTCTGAATGATGTTGTATAACATATATTTTAAAGGCTGCTTACCTTCCCCCAAACCTGCCCGGCTTAAAGGTTAATGTAACAAAAGGTGTTCTGATCAGCGTTCCGGATCCGATTTTTTTTTATCATCAGAAAGGCAGGTCGGACAGGTCCACATTTCCGCCGCTGAGGATGACTCCGATTTTTTTGTTCCTGAATTCCTCATTGTTCCTGAACATGGCGGCGACCGCCACCGCACTTGAAGGTTCGATGATGATCTTCATCCGTTCCCAGATAAATTTCATGGCCCGGATGATCTCGGTTTCCTCCACCCGGATGATCTTACTGACAAACTTCAGGATAATGGGAAATGTCTGGTCTCCCAGCTGAGTCCTCAGTCCGTCCGCAATGGTTTTGGGATGGATGGATGGCTGGATCTTACCGGTCTTCAGTGAAAGGTACGCATCATCCGCACCAAATGGTTCGGCCCCTATGGTAACGGTATAATAATCAATGTGATTGATGGCAAGCGCGGTCCCCGCCAGCAATCCGCCACCCCCCACGGGAGCAATGATCACATCCAGGTTTCCCACTTCTTTGACAAGTTCCCAGGCTGCTGTGGAATTTCCAAGTATGACATCCATATGGTTATAGGGATGGATGAAGGTGGCCCCGGATTTTTTGCGGTGGGATTCCATCACCGTTTCCCTGCTTTTCAGATTGGATTCACACTCGATGATCCGGGCCCCGTAACCTGCGACAGCGTCCTTTTTTACCCGGGATGCATCGGAAGGCATGATGATGGTTGCTTTGGTATCCAGGCTCCTGGCCGCCAGGGCGAGGGCTGCGGCAAAATTACCCGAAGAATGGGTGATCACCCCCCGGGCCCTTTCGTCCTCCGATAGCTGCAGGATGGCGTTGACGGCACCCCGCATCTTGAATGCCCCCATCCGCTGAAAATTTTCACACTTGAAATAGACGCGGGCCTTCAGGCGCTCATTCACGGTGGTTGAGGTGAGGACAGGGGTTTGGTACACATGGGGTCCGATCCTCTTTGCGGCCGACTGGACATCTTTCAGGGTGGGTGTCATATGAATGGTTTTTATCCGGGTTGGGAACCTTCCCATAAAAATAAGGTACTTTATGCAGAAAGCAAAGTTACAGGCTGAAGCGGTAACGGATGGAAGC
This sequence comes from Bacteroidota bacterium, assembly GCA_051746185.1. Lineage (GTDB taxonomy): Bacteria > Bacteroidota > Bacteroidia > Bacteroidales. The sequence goes on along the minus strand of JBNJEV010000009.1, from coordinate 74,593 downwards.
CCCGAAATCCAGCAGGGCGGTACCGGGGTTTTGGTAGAGATTCAGCATGGGTTTCCAGTCGATCCCGAAATTCAGGGGAAGGTCCCTCATGGTATATTCAATCCCTGCCGTTACGGATACTCCGGCAGCGATCGCATCCTCCCACCGTCCGCTGAAGGGACCTCCTCCCGTACAGATCAGCCACCGGCTGCTCCTGAAAGGTTCCAGGTGATAGAGATACTGGACTCCCAGGGTTAGCCCCCGGGCATGGTATAATCCGTCCAGCTGGAAGGCAGACATGCTGTATCGAAGGAAACCCTTGTAGGTAATACCGCTGGAATACCCGGCACGAACCCCCGCAGCATGTTCGTAGGGCTGGCCGTTGAGGGAAAACGGCATGATATACAATACTGCGCAGATGATGAAAAACCGTTGGATCATGGGCATGTGGATGATTTGTCTGAATGGGTCCCCTTCACTTCAAAAAGCGTCTCCGTATAGGATGGGATCTTCAGTCCCTTTGGCAGGTAGGGATCTTTTATGATGGTGGTTTCAATGACCAGCCTCTGGCGGGATACGCACTGCTTCAGCCAGCCGGTTTCAATATCCATCTGAAAATCATAGGTCTGGCTTCCGGATACGGTGGAACTTACTTCGTGTTGATCATCCTGTTCATGAGATGCTTCAGTGGAGTTCAGCATGCCCATTCCCTGGATAATGATCACCCGGTCGGTTGTTCTTGCCAGGTGATAACGATTGGTTATCCCGACGGGCTTCGTATTGAAATAATAGGTCAGATCCCTGGTCCAGTTGCGGATGGGCTGAACAACCGGGTATACCGACACGAACAGATTGAAAAGGCTCCGGAATGCATTTGTGCCGTATACTTCATCCAGGGTATTCAGGATCATTTCATGCTGACCGCTGCCGGTTTCCGGTCCGCAAGGAAGCTTTCTGATCACCGGAGAGATCTCCTTTTGCGATCTCAGTTCCCCGGAAGAGGTCATCACCAGACTGAACCGGTACTGTTCCAGTGAGTCCAGCATGTCTGTCAGCAGCCTGTTTTGCATGCTTTGCGAGTTCATATCCATGTCCATGGAAGGAGCAAGCATGGAAAGGTGCAGGTCCCGGTACCCCGCCCTCATATGGATATGATCGAGACGGTCGACGGAATCCACAATAAAATCCAGCATCATACGGCTGAACAGGGTGATCTCATCTCCGTAGAGTGATTCGGACCGTGTGTTCTGATGGATCTCCACCTCCAGGGTGTAGGTGTCCCCGGGAGTAAGGTGATACCTCAGTTCGGTTTCCTGTGCTGAAAGTTTCGGAAAAAGCAACAGGAGCAAAGTCAAAAAGAGATATGGTTGCCTTGCGGTCATATGCGGTTTAAAAATAGTAATTAATGAGCAGAATGATTATTTTGCAACCTGAAGCATGGCCTCAGCTCCTAAAAAATCATTCGGAACCGCACCGGTGTTCTTTACCGCCATCGCCACCATTCTCGGGGCGATCCTGTTTCTGAGGTTCGGTTTTGCGGTGGGGACACTGGGTTTCTGGGGGGTGATCGGTGCCATCCTTTTGGGGCACGTGGTGACCATTCCCACGGCACTGGCCATTTCCGAGATAGCCACAAACAAGCGGGTGGAAGGAGGGGGGGAGTATTTTATTATCTCCCGCTCCTTCGGAATGAACATCGGTGCCACCATCGGGATTGCCCTCTACCTTTCCCAGGCCATCAGTGTGGCTTTCTATATCGTTGCCTTTACGGAAGCTTTCGAGTTCTTTTTTAACTGGTTCCGGGATCACATCGGCTTCACCCTTCCGCGGCAGGTGATCAGCGTTCCTGCCCTGATCGGGCTCTCGGTGCTCATCCTGAAAAAGGGAGCCGGGGTGGGCATGAAGACCCTTTATTTTGTTGTGACCATCCTGCTGGTCTCTCTGCTGCTTTTTTTCCTGGGAAATACCGGATACGGTGAATCACACACATTCTCGCTGATCTCGGCGGAGAAAGGCGATATGGGCCGGTTCTTTGTGGTCTTTGCCATCATTTTCCCGGCATTTACCGGTATGACCGCAGGCGTTGGCCTGTCCGGGGACCTGAAGGAGCCCGGCAGATCCATACCGCGGGGAACCGTTACCGCCACTCTGACCGGGATGATCGTATATTTTTTTGTGGTATACAAGCTTGCTTCTTCGGCCGATCTGGAAACCCTGAGAGATCCGGCCAACCAGCTGATCATGGGCGATATCGCCCTTGCCGGCGCGATCATTATCCCGCTGGGCCTGGCCGCTTCCACCTTCTCCTCGGCCATCGGATCCATCCTGGTGGCTCCCCGCACCCTGCAGGCCCTGGCAGCGGATTTCTCATTTCCATCCAGAAAGGTCAACCGGTTCCTGTTCAGGGGGAGGGGCGAGACCAATGAACCTTTCAATGCCACGCTGGTCACAGTGCTGATCGCCCTGGTTTTTGTGATCATCGGCAATGTGAACACCGTGGCCACGATCATTACCATGTTCTTCATGGTCACCTACGGGAGCCTTTGCCTGATCTCCTTCATGCACCATTTCGGATCCTCCCCTTCCTACCGTCCGTCGTTCCGTTCCCGGTGGTATATTTCACTGGCGGGTTTTGCGGCTTCCATCTGGGTGATGTTCAGGATCAATGCCTGGTTTGCCCTGGCAGCGATCTTGATCATGACAATCCTCTACCTGTACATCAATCATTTCCACAGGAACCGGAAGGGACTTTCCTCCATCTTCAGCAATGCCCTGTTCCAGCTGAACCGGAATCTGCAGGTATACCTACAGCAATCCCGGAAAACAAGAGGTGAAAAGGAGTGGAGACCCAGTGCCATCTGTGTTAACAGGGACTCTTTCAGGCGCGACCGCGCCTTTCAGCTGACCAACTGGATCAGTTACAAGTACGGTTTCGGGACCTACATCCACCTGATCGAGGATTACTTTTCCAGGTCCAGCTACGAGCGCTCGGTCCAGGAAATGGAAAAGCTGGTCGAGCACTATAAGGGGATTGGAAGCCATGTGTATGTGGACACCATGATCTCCCCCTCCTACACCTCGGCGATAGCCCAGGCCATCCAGCTGCCCGGGATCTCCGGTATGGAAAACAATATGGTGATACTGGAATATGACCGGGAGGAACCCGAGAAGCTTGAAGAGATCGTGGAGAACTTCTCCCTGGTGAATGCCGGCAGCTTCGATGTATGCATCTTCGGGAGCACCAAACGCACGATCAACTACAGGAGCGGGATCCATGTATGGATTAAAAGCAGCGATTATGAAAATTCCCATCTGATGATCCTGATGAGCTTCATCATCCAGGCACATCCTTCCTGGAGAAATAGCAAAATCAGTGTGTTCGATATATGTAAAAAGGGGGAAGAGGAAAAGATCCGGGGCGAGCTGGAAGATCTGATCCGGGCCGGCCGGCTCCCCATCACCACGAAGAATATCCAGGTGATCAGCCAAAAGCCTGACCGGGATTCCCGGGCGATCATCAATCAGTATTCCGAGACTGCGGGACTGACCATCATCGGGTTCCACAGTGAACTGATCAAACATCAGGGATTGAAGATCTTCCAGGGCTATGATGCGCTGGAAAATATCCTGTTCGTGAATTCCCACAGCCGGAAGGAGATCGATTAGCGCTAGCATCAGAGGTGCGGATCCAGCAGTTCGTCTTCCAGGTTCACCGGAGTGATGGGGCGTTTTTTGTTTTCGATCTCGTGGACCATCAGTACAAGCCGGCTGTTCACAGGAGTATCCACCCCGTGGAGCCGCCCCTTTCGTACGATGTAGCCGTTCAGAAAGTCAATCTCGGTTTTCCTGCCCCGTTCCAGTGAACGCAGGTTGCTGGACCTCAGGTTTTTATATTTGTGTCCGTACATCCTGATCAACAGCTGCCGGGACAGGGGCCTCTGATTCAGAAGGGATTGATAGGTGAACCTGCCGGCCAGGGGTGCCACCTCCAGGTGCATGGCTCCAGCCACCCGCATCGCCTCCGCGGTGATGGCCAAAAACAGCAGGCGGGCTTTTTTGAGTTTCAGGAGGCTCCCCAGGTTCAGTCCGCTGACGGCGCCCAGGGTGGAGATACAGGAGTTGATGATCAGCTTGGAGTAGAGTTCGGACATGATCCGGTCTGTCGTGCCGGAGGGCACCACAAAACTGAGCATCCGGGCGATCTCACTGATTGTGCTGTCAGCGGGCCTGTCCAGGTATCCCAGGAGGATCTCCCCGCCGGAGGTCATCTCCACGAATCCGGGTTCGTGAAGGGTGGCACCGAATCTGACCACACAGCCCACAATCCGGTCCATCCCCACGATCCTGGACAGCTCTTCCTCCACGATGCCGTTCTGCATGGACACCACCCGGCTGGTGGTTTTGAGCAGGGGAAGGACCTCCCGTGCTACCTGTTCAGCCTGATGGGCTTTGGTGGCGATCAATACCGTATCCACCGGGTCCGGGACCTCGTTCACACCGGCCACAGCCGGGATCCTGATCCGCCGGTCACCACAATGACCGAAAAGATGTATCCCCTTGCTGGAAATTTTCCGGGCCAGCCGGGGATCCCTGCATACCAGGGTCACCTCCAGTCCCTGTTGCTTCATCAATGCTGCGGTGAGTCCGCCCACAGCACCGGCCCCGATCACCAGTATTCCGGGATGTCCATTCATCCTTTCAGTCTGCAATGGGCCAGCGGATCCGGCCGTTATGAAAATCAAACATCCTGTCAATCTGGGAGGGGGTATTCCTGGGCATGGACAAAGGAGGAAGTTCGTTCCGGGCAAAAAATCCCACATCCAGGGTCTCCATTCCCGTGGAGATGTCATAATCCTCTGCCTCGCATTCCATAAAGATCTTATAGGTATAAAAGAGATCCACGGGATGGTCATGGCATTTTTTATCGAAGATGGCCAGCAGTCTCCGGGCTTTCACCCGGATCCCCGCTTCTTCAAATGCTTCTTTTTCCGCGACCTCGGTGGGTGTAAATCCCACATCACACCATCCCCCGGGCAGCGACCAGCAGGAATCCACCCTTTCCCTGACCATCAGGATCTGATCCAGGTCATTGAAGATGACACAACGCACATCCACCTTGGGGGTTCTGTACCCATGATTTTCGACAGTGGCCACTTTGATGTCCTCCCCGGCACGACCGGTAATCAGGGAGATCATTCTGGCTGAGATCTGTGCAAGATCGGTATACCGGTCCTGGTCATAGTCGTTGTCCGTGTAGTGACGTCCGCTTTCTGCAATGGCCTGTACCCTTTTTGCCAGCAAAAGAAGTTCTTCGTTTTGATTCACGTGTTCAGTGGTTTCATTCGTATCGCTGCGTTTTACAGTTTTATTGGATCCTGTTCGCAACCGGACCCTAAAATTAACAAAAATAATCACCGGGCGGGAAAGCCTGTGACAGTTCATGAATTCTGACTAACTTCGCAGGAAGTATTGATGACCATATGAAACCCTCATGCACTACCGTTCACAACGGAAGAAAAAGACTGCCATCCTGGATGCGCATGCGGATGCCGGGAGGGGACCATTACCTGGAGGTGAAAAAGTTGGTGGAAAAAAACCACCTGCACACCATCTGCTCCAGTGGGAACTGTCCCAATATCGGAGAATGCTGGGGTGCCGGGACCGCAACCTTCATGATCCTGGGCGATGTGTGTACCCGCTCATGCAGGTTCTGTGCGGTGAAGACCGGCCGGCCCGGACCGGTGGACGAGGATGAGCCTTACCGGCTGGCCGGATCCATACGGACCATGGGGGTGCGCCATGCGGTGATCACCTCGGTGGACAGGGATGATCTTCCCGATAAAGGTGCCGGGGCATGGGCGGAGACCGTCCACATTCTGAAACGTGAAGTCCCCGGACTGACCATGGAAGCACTGATCCCGGATTTTGATGCAGAACCCGGTCTGGTGAATATGGTGATCGCCGCCGCACCCGAAGTCATTTCCCATAACCTGGAAACGGTCAGGCGACTCACCCCCCGGATCCGTTCCAGGGCAAGCTATGAGAGGAGCCTGGCGGTGGTCCGCATGGTGGCCCGGTCGGAGCTGATCTCCAAATCAGGGATCATGCTGGGCCTGGGAGAGAAAGAAGAGGAGATTCTTCAGGCCATGGACGATCTTGTAAAAGCCGGATGTGAGGTACTCACCCTTGGCCAGTATCTTCAGCCCACCATGAAACATATGTCTGTGGTGGATTATATTCCGCCCGAAAAATTCGAGGAGTACCGGAACACCGGACTGGAAAAAGGATTCAGGGCCGTTGAATCCAGTCCCCTGGTCCGCTCCTCCTACCATGCCGAGAAACATCTCCGGATCAAAGAGAACCTGTAAAAAGGAAGATATGGGAAAAGGGGAGATCATCTTCAGGGACCTGGGCATGACGGATTACCGGGAAGCCTGGGACTACCAGGAAGTGCGTTTTCAGAAGCTGGTGGATTACAAGCGGGATCACGCGGGCAGGAAACCTCCGCCGCAGTACCTGCTGTTCTGCGAACATCCTCATGTATATACCCTGGGAAAAAGCGGGGATGCGAACAATCTGTTGATCTCTGAAGATTTTCTGCGGAAGATCCGGGCAACCTTCTACAAAACAAACAGGGGAGGGGATATCACCTATCACGGACCTGGACAGATCGTGGGATATCCCATACTGGATCTGGAGGATCTGGGGACAGGACTCAAACAGTATATCCACCTGCTGGAACAGATCATCATTGAATTGCTGGGATCATACGGCATTACGGCAACCGGCAGGGAGGATGCCACCGGCGTATGGCTGGATGCGGATCAGCCCGCAAAGGCCAGGAAGATCTGCGCCATCGGGGTGCGGTCGGGCCGTTTTGTGACCATGCATGGTTTTGCGCTCAATGTGAACACGGATCTTTCCTATTTTTCCTACATCCATCCCTGCGGATTTCAGACCGGGGGTGTGACCTCCATGGAGAAAGAGCTGGGGGGGACCCTGGATATGGACCGGACCAGGGACCGGCTCATGGATCTTTTCCGGGAAAAGCTGCGGGAGCATGGTAAGTTTCTTATCCCCGGTAACATGCAGGATGCCTAGTTCCTGAATGCCCTGGGATAGAAATCCGGGGTATAGTTCTTCAGTTTTTTCTTCCGCTGTTTTACTTTCTCGTCATTTTCATAGAAAAGGCTTTCATTGTGCTGGCTCATGTCAAGTCCCACATCCTCGTAAAGGCTCGGCACCCGCATGGGGATGATTTTGTCCGTCACCCAGTATAAAAGGTAGGAACCGCCGAAGGCAAAGACAGAAACAATGATCAGGGCCAGGAGATGGTAAAGGAAGGTGGTGGTCTCTCCGTGGATCAGTCCCACTTCCTCGGCAAAAACAGCGGTAAGGAACATTCCCGTCATTCCGCCGATCCCGTGGGCCGGGAAAACATCCAGCGTATCGTCGAGGCCTCTTCTGGAGAAATAGTAGATCATCAGGTTGCTGGCAACAGCTGCCGATCCTCCGATAAAAATACTGGATCCCACGGTTACAAATCCTGCGGCAGGAGTAATGGCCACCAGTCCCACCACCGCTCCCACGCATGCTCCCAGGGCCGAGGGTTTTCTTCCCTGTGCGCCGTCAAAGAAGATATATACCAGCATGGCGGATGCGGAGGCTGTATTGGTGTTCAGCAACGCTTTGACGGCCGTATCGGAAGATCCCAGCGCAGATCCGGCGTTGAACCCGAACCATCCGAACCATAGCAGCCCGGTTCCCAGCAGCACAAAGGGGATGTTGGCCGGATAAAATGGTCTCGCATAATCCCTGCGGGGACCGAAAAAGATCGCTCCCGCCAGCGCTGCCATCCCGGCCGACATATGGACCACGGTTCCTCCTGCGAAGTCCAGCACCCCCCAGTTCCTGAGAAACCCGTTGGGATGCCAGGTCCAGTGGGCCAGGGGACAATAAATGAAGATCATGAACAGCACCATGAAGATCATCAGGGAGGTGAAACGGACCCTTCCTGCAAAGGAGCCGGTAAAAAGGGCCGGGGTAATGATGGCAAATTTAAGCTGGAACAGTGCGAACAGCGCCAGGGGAATGGTCGCTGCAAATGCCGGATCCGGTGCCGCACCCACACCCCGGAACATGAAAAATGTTCCCGGATTGCCGAACAGGCCGGATCCTTCAGCGCCGACACTTTCTCCGAAGGCAAGACTGAAACCGAAAACCACCCAGAGAACGCTGATCAGCCCCATGGCAATGAAACTTTGCAGGATGGTGGAAATAACATTCTTCGTTTTTACCATCCCGCTGTAAAAGAACCCGAGTCCGGGAGTCATCAGAAAGACCAGTGCGGTGGAAGCCAGCATCCATGCCGCATCTCCGGTATCGATCGCTGAAGTATCGCCTGTATTGAAGCTGAACGGAAAGATGATCCCGAGCAGAGCGACACATGCCAGGACACACAGGGCAATCAACCAGTACTTCTTCATTTCTTTGAATTTTTATGATATTCGGGGTAAATATATAATAAAAATACGTATACCCCCATAAAATATAGGGGTAAATTGTTAAAAAGATATTAAAAATGAATACAGGTATTGAAAATAAAGGGGTAGGAAATCAAAGAATATGTAAAAAATCTATCCGACCCCCTTTCTGAGGTAGGTATCAATATTTTTTGCGGTCCGCCTGCCGGAGGCAATGGCTGTTACTACCAGGCTGGCACCGTTCACAGCGTCCCCGGCGGCAAATACCTTTTCCATGCCGGTGGTCATTTTGCCATCTACCCGGATATTGTTCCTGCTGCTGAGAGGGAGGTTCAGTTCTGTGATCAAACCCTCATGAACCGGATGGAGGAAACCCAGGGCCAGGAGGATCAGGTCGGCCTCGATCATCCGGCGGGTATCCGGGACGGGGCTCATGGAGAGACTGCCGTTCACATGCTGCCAGCGGACCTCCTCCACATGTGCATGGGTAACCCGGTGCTGGATTCCGGAGAAACGGACAGTGGAAAGGCCCCAGTACCTTTCGCATCCCTCTTCATGGGAAGTGGAAGTTTTGAGGGTTTTGGCAGGATAGGGCCACGGATTGTCCGCCGATCTTTTTTCCGGTGGCCTGGGAAGGATCTCGATCTGGGTCACACTGGCGGCCTTCTGCCGGATGGCGGTTCCCACGCAATCCGAACCGGTATCCCCCCCGCCGATCACAAGGACTTTGCGCCCCTCGGCAGTGATCCGGTTGTCATAGGCAACATACAGTCCGCTGTTGATCCGGTTCTGCCGGGTCAGATAATCCATGGCAAAATGGATCCCGTCCAGATCGCGGCCTTCCAAGGTCAGATCCCGCGGTTTCATGGCTCCGATGGCCAGACAGACCGCATCGTACTGCTCCAGGATCTCACCGGTCCGGACATCTTTTCCCACCTCGGTCCCGGTTCGTATCTCCAGGCCTTCGGCCGTCATGATCTCCAGCCGCCGGTCGATGGTCCGTTTGTTCAGCTTGAAATCAGGGATCCCGAACCGGAGCAATCCCCCGATCTTCTCATCTTTTTCAAAAAGGGTGACCTGGTGGCCGGCCTTGTTCAGCTGGTCGGCCGCCGCCATCCCGGCCGGACCGCTGCCGATCACCGCCACCCTTTTGCCGGTTCGTACCGCCGGCGGGGAAGGTTTGATATATCCCTCGGCAAAGGCTTTTTCCACGATGGCTGCCTCATTCTCCCGGATGGTGACCGGTTCACCCCCGATATTGAGCACACACGAATGCTCGCAGGGAGCCGGACAGATCCTTCCGGTGAATTCGGGAAAATTATTGGTTGAATGGAGCCGGTCGCTGGCTCCCTTCCAGTCGCCCCGGTAAAGCAACTCGTTCCATTCTGGGATCAGGTTGTCCACCGGGCATCCCCAGTGACAGAACGGAATCCCGCAATCCATGCATCGCGATGCCTGCAGCATCCGGTCCTCGGAGTTCAGGGTCTGCTCCACCTCGCTGAAATCCCCGGTCCGTTCGTGGACCGGACGGTTTCCGGCGGGCTTCATTTTTATCTTCATGAATCCTTTGGGGTCTCCCATGGTCCTCTTATGATATGTCATTCATCATTTCCACATCTTTCTCCACACCGGCCAGTTTCTTCCGGATCTCCTCCAGTTTCGTCTCCTGCAGTACTTTTTTATACTCGTAGGGGATCACTTTGATGAAACGTTCCATGTAATGATCCGGGCTGACCAGGATCTTCTCCGCGAGCCTGCTTCCTGTAAGCTCAAAGTGTTTGGATATCAGGCCGATAAGTTCTTTCCTGTCCTGCTGGTCCTCCACCAGCGAAAGCTCGACCATCCCCATGTTGCAGTAGTAGTCAAAATCCCCTTCCTCGTCCAGCACATAGGCGATGCCCCCGCTCATTCCGGCAGCGAAATTCCGGCCCGTTTTGCCCAGGACCACCACCCTTCCGCCGGTCATGTATTCACAGCAGTGATCTCCCACACCTTCCACCACCGCAAGAGCACCGCTGTTCCTTACCGCAAAGCGTTCTCCTGCCACCCCGGATATGAATATCTCCCCTCCGGTGGCGCCGTAAAGAACGGTATTCCCGATGATGATGTTCTGATCCGATTCAAAAGTGGATCCTTCCGGGGGGACCACAATGATCCTTCCGCCCGATAATCCTTTTCCCAGGTAATCGTTGGTGTCACCTTCCAGGTAGAATTCCACTCCCGGCACCAGGAATGCACCGAAGCTCTGGCCTGCCGATCCGGCAAAACGGACTTTAATGGTATCCCCGGGCAGACCACGGATGCCATATTTCTTTGTAATCCTCCCGGAAAGCATGGCCCCGGTGGTGCGGTCGGTGTTTTTGATGGAAAGGTGTATGGTGACCGGTTTTTTCTCTTCCAGGGCTTCGGCCGACCTTTCGATCAGTTCATGGTCCAGCACCCCGTCTATCTTATGGACCTGCGGTTCAATTCTGCGCAGCGGATATTTTTTGGCCGCAGGAAAAAATGCGGTCACATCGCTCAGATCAAGGTTCCTGATCTTCCAGTGGGGATGGGATTCATCCCGCAGGAGCAGGTCGGATCTTCCAACGATCTCATCGAAGGAGCGGAATCCCATGTCCGCCAGGTATTCTCTTACCTCCCGGGCCACGAAACGGAAGTAATTCTCCACGAAATCCGCTTTCCCGCGGAAACGTTTCCGCAGTTCCGGATCCTGGGTGGCCACACCCACAGGACAGGTGTTCAGATGACATTTCCGCATCATCACACATCCCAGCACAACCAGCGCACCGGTAGCGAATCCGAACTCCTCGGCTCCCAGCAGGCCCGCCATGATCACGTCCCTTCCGGTCTTCATCTGTCCGTCTGCCTGCAGCACCACTCTTCTGCGGAGATTATTCATCACCAGTGTCTGCTGGGTCTCGGAAAGTCCTATCTCCAGGGGTAATCCGGCATGTTTGATCGAGGAAGAAGGACTGGCGCCGGTCCCTCCCTCGGTGCCACTGATGGTGATCAGATCGGCGGATGCCTTGGCCACCCCGGCGGCAATGGTCCCCACCCCGGTCTCTGAGACCAGTTTCACGGAGATCAGGGCATCCGGGTTCACATTTTTCAGATCAAAAATGAGCTGGGCCAGATCTTCAATGGAATAGATATCGTGATGGGGGGGAGGGGATATCAGGGTGATCCCGGGAATGGAGTACCTGGTTTTTGCAATGATCCTGTCCACCTTGTGTCCCGGCAGCTGACCCCCTTCACCGGGTTTTGCACCCTGGGCGATCTTGATCTGGATCTCATCGGCATTGACCAAATACTGGGTGGTTACGCCGAACCGTCCGCTGGCCACCTGCTTGATGGCACTCCGGGTGCTGTCACCGTTCTCCAGGGGCTCGAACCGGCCGGGATCTTCGCCTCCCTCACCGGTGTTGCTCCTTCCACCCAGCCGGTTCATGGCGATGGCCAAAGCTTCGTGTGCTTCCCTGCTGATGGAACCGTAGGACATGGCGCCGGTGACAAAACGGCGGACAATGTTTTCGGCAGGTTCCACCTCCTCCACAGGGATGGGATCCCGCCGGTAGGTAAGAAGTCCCCGCAAAAAGCCCGGCTTTTTCGTTTCAGCGTCCACCAGAGAGGCATACTCTTTATATTTCCCGTAATCATTGTTGCGGGTGCTCCACTGGAGCAGGGCCACCGTATCGGGATTCCAGGCGTGATGTTCGCCATACTTGCGGTATGTATAGACCCCTTCGGTAAATACGGTCGAATGCACTTCGGGGGAGAAAGCCTTCCGGTGAGGGATCAAAGCCTCCTCTGCAATTTCCTCCAGCCCGATCCCCCCGATGCGGGAGACCGTGCCCTGGAAATATTTCCCGATCACCCCGGAATGAATGCCCACGGCCTCAAAGATCTGTGCTGCCCGGTAACTTCGCAGGGTGCTGATCCCCATTTTTGAGAGGATCTTCAACAGGCCTTTGTTGATGGCATGGATATAATTTTCCTGGGCCTTGTCAAAATCCTGCTGAATGATCCTGCGGGCGACCAGCTGTTCAATGACCGCAAAGCTCATGTAAGGATTGATGATACTGGCTCCGTATCCGAACAAAAGGGCGAAGTGCATGACTTCCCGGGGCTCGGCCGATTCCACCACGATATCGATCTGCATCCGCTTGCGTTTTTTGATCAGATGGTGGTGGACGGCCGAAACGGCCAGCAATGAGGGGATGGGAGCTTTCTCCAGTGAGATGTTCCTGTCGGTAAGAATAATGTAATTGTTCTTCTCATCCACAGCCTGCTCAGCCTGACGGCAGATCTCCTCCACAGCCTCTTCCAGTCCGGTCGCTCCTTTTCCCGCATCGAAATGCATGGGGATCACCCGGTTTGAAAAACCCTTGTACCGGAGGTTTTTGACCACCTGGAAGTAGGTGTTGTTGATCACAGGACTTTTGAACTTGACCATCTTTACGTGGTCGGGAGTCTCATCCAGCAGGTTGGTCTGAAGAGAACCCAGGTATCCGGTCAAAGTCATCACCAGCTCTTCCCGGATGGGATCGATGGAGGGATTGGTCACCTGGGCAAACAGCTGCCTGAAATAGTTGAACAGCCGGTATGGCTTCTGGCTGAGCACGGTGAGGGGGACATCGTTTCCCATGGAGCCGATGGGTTCCCTACCCGTTTCGGCCATGGATTTGATGATCATTTCGACATCCTCCCTGCTGTAATTGAAGGAGGCCAGGGTTTGGTCATAATTATCTCCCAGTCCGGGCGGGATGATGTTACCCGTCTCGATCTCCTCCAAACTGACCATGTTCCTGTTGATCCATTGGATGTAAGGGTGGGCCGAGGCGAGCTGTGCCTTGAGTTCCTCATCCCTGTAGATTCTTCCTTCCTGCACGTCCACCATGATCAGTTTTCCCGGTTTCAGTCTTCCTTTCTCCCGGATATCTTCTGCCGGGAATTGCTGGACTCCCGCTTCAGACCCCATGACCATCAGGTCGTCTTTGGTGACCACATAGCGTGAAGGGCGCAATCCGTTCCTGTCGAGCATTCCCCCGATGTATCTTCCGTCGCTGAAAATCAGGGATGCAGGGCCATCCCATGGCTCCATGAAAGTGGAGTGATACTGGTAAAAGGCCTTCAGTTCCGGTGAAATGGGATTTTTTTCATTCCAGGATTCAGGAATCAGAACGGACATGGCATAGGGCAATGATTTCCCGCTCATCACCAGGAATTCAAGGACATTGTCCAGGGATGCGGAATCGCTTTTTCCGGGCTCGATCACCGGGTAGATCCTGTTCAGGTCACCCAGAATATCGGATTTGAGGATCGATTCCCGGGCCTCCATCCAGAACCGGTTGCCCTTCACCGTGTTGATTTCCCCGTTATGTGCCAGCATACGGAATGGCTGGGCCAGATCCCAGCTGGGAAATGTATTGGTGCTGAACCTGGAATGGACCAGCGCAATGGCACTCTGGATCCGTGAATCCTGCAGGTCCAGGAAATACTCCCCGAGTTGTTCGGAAGTGAGCATTCCCTTGTATATCAACACCCTGGTGGACAGACTGGGAAGATAGAACAATTGCTTCTGCTCCAGGCCGGAGGCAGCCACATGTTTTTCAGCCCTTTTCCGGATGATATACAATTTCCTCTCCAGCTCCTCCCTGGGCAGATCGGCTTCCAGGAGGATCTGCCGGATTACGGGTTCAGATTTCCTGGCAATCTCGCCAAGGGTGCTGCTGTCCCTGGGAACATCCCTGAATCCGATCAGGTTCAATCCCTCGTCATGTACCAGCTGAACCAGGATCTCCTCACATTTCTTTGCCTCTGCAGGATCCCCGGGCAGGAACACCAGCCCGGTCCCGAACTGTCCCTCAGGAGGAATAGAATACCCCTGGATCAGATAGAAATCCCTGGGGATCTGGATCATCACCCCTGCACCGTCTCCTGTTTTCGAATCTGATCCCTCCGCCCCGCGGTGTTTCATGTTCACAAGGGTCTCCAGTCCCCTGCGGATGATCTCGTGAGATTTTTTTCCCTTCAAATGTACCACGAATCCGATCCCACAGCTGTCGTGCTCGAATGAATTCCTGTACAGACCATTATTTTCCGGACGTTCCATCATTATACGATTGATCATGATTTCACCTGTCCGCACGTAAAAAAACCGTTTTCCGGATCATCGGGAAAACGGTTTTTCTTATGCAGTTCAACCCATCCTATCCCGACGACAAAAACCTTCCGGCCATTCCTGCCTCATTTTCCCTGCGCCTCTCAAATCCCGTTTTCATCATCTGGTTCATGGGGACAAAGATAGGTATAAATATTACGAATCAAAATATTTAACCGGCCTTTAACTATATTTTAATAAGATATAACGGTTGAAAACTTAGAGAATGAAAGTTAAAATTAAAACGATACTCCCGCCACCACATGGAACTGTTCGGTGTCCGGGTTGAGTATCACGGCCCCCGTCAGAGGTAATGTGAACGAGCCGGTGATCTTGAGATCCTTCGATGCAGTGATCCCGATATTGCACAGGGCGAATTCCCCGTCCGGGGTGTGCCAGCCGTTTCCGGCGCCGATCACCACCCCGAAAGAGGCCAGCGAATAACCCGCTTCGAAATACATATCTCCTCCGGAAGTCCCGGCACCGCCTGCTTCATTCAGGAAGTAATTGGCACCAAGGGACAGGCCGCCCAGGGAGTACCCTGCATTCAGTTCCAGGGCGTGCGCCCCTGTGGCATTTGAGACATCGAAGTATTGCGTGCCCGGGAAATAATAATCGGTCACCCCGAGGCTCAGTCCGAAATCGAACCGGTAAGACAGGTAAAGATCGGCTTCTGCCGCCTCATTGGTTGTGAAACAGTATGAACCCCAGGAGCCCAGTGAAAAATTTCCCAGGCCAAGTTCCACATAAGGCTGAATGGCCGGACCTGTACCGAATTTTGTCCCCCGCCACAGGTAGCTGCTGACCAGGTCGGCCCCTGCGGTGAAAGGGGAAGGATTCTCCTCCTGGGCACTCGTTTCAACAGGGGTGGCAAGCATACCTGCCACCAGCAGTGCCATTACTCCTCCGGATAGATGTTTCATTTTCATCGTGTAAATGTTTAGATGGAACGACTATTAAATCGTAACAAAACTATATAAAATATTTTCAAACCCTCAAAAAAGATAGGGTAAAATTTCATAAAGTAGCAAATATTTTAAAATGCCCCCCACCTGAATAGGGGTAAGTATCATAAAAAATGTATTTTTCTATGGTAGGGGGGGTATGCAATCTCTGTCAGATTTTGCATCATTGATCCATATTGCCGGTTTCATAAGATCTGAACCCTCACAGGGCTGAAAATCGGTGTACAAAAACATAAAATATCAGTTTATTATACTAATTCGGTTAGTTATTTCTAAAAAATATCTATCAATATATATTTATTATCCAAATCAACATCGATTTAGTTAATAGATAGATAAAATATATTTTTATGCATGAAAATCAAAAGAAATTTTGGGGTAGGGCCCGGTACCCCTTTCTTGTTTGATTGGCCCGGATTCCTTAAATTGCGGACAGATGCTCATGATAAACTGACTATCCCGGCATGAGAGGTAGATTCTTTTTCATCCTGGCACTGTTCCTGTGTGCAGCGGGAATACCGGTGCATGGCCAGAAATCAGCTCTTCTGCTGATCGATATCCAGGAGTACTATTTTCCCGGCGGCGGGCTGCAACTGGAAAATTCGGAGGTGGCGGGCATGAATGCGGGATTGTTGCTGGAACAATTCAGAGAGAACGGGTTAAGGGTCTACCATGTGGTCCATGACTTTGATCCCGGGGGTAACATTCATTACTATGTTCAGCCCCGTCCCGGAGAGATCGTGATCTCCAGGGATCAGGTGAATCCATTCCTGGGTACCGACCTGCTGGGGAATATCCGGGCTGACAGCATCGGTCAGCTGGTGATCTGCGGGATGCAGACACACATGTGTGTGGAGGCGGCCGTGAGGGCTGCCCACGACTTCGGTATTTCCTGTCTGCTGGTGTCGGATGCATGTGCCACCCGCGCCCTCCAGTATGAAGATCATATCGTTCCCGCCAAGAATGTCCATCATTCCACCCTCGGGACCCTGCAGGGTACCTATGCCAGGGTGGTATCCACCGAGGAACTTCTCAGAAGATTCGAGGAGTTTGTCAAGTGAGGTCAATCCTTTCACTTGACCGACTTTTTCTTAACTTTGATGCCTGTTTAATCCTCATTGCATATGAATCTACTGGATCAATTGAAACAATTCACACAGGTGGTCGCCGATACGGGTGACTTTGAAAGCATCAGGAACTATCAGCCTGTGGATGCCACCACCAATCCATCCCTGATCTATGCGGCTTCCCGGAAGAGCGAGTATGCGCATCTCATCGATCAGTCAGTTGCTTACGGCCGGAAATCAGGGAGCAAAGCGGAAGAACGACTGACCCACACCATGGATATGCTGGCTGTGACATTCGGGATCGAAACCCTCAAAATCGTGCCCCGGAGGGTATCCACCGAAGTGGATGCCCGTTTGTCTTTCGATGTTGAGGGGAGCATCGGAAAAGCAAGAAAGCTGATCGGTCTTTACGAGGAAAACGGGATCTCCAGGGAGAAGATCCTGATCAAGGTGGCGTCCACCTGGGAAGGTGTGACTGCAGCCCGGGAGCTTGATAAGGAGGGCATCCGGTGCAATCTGACCCTCCTGTTCAGCATGGCCCAGGCCATTGCCTGTGCCGAGGCGGGGGTGCAGCTCATTTCTCCTTTCGTGGGAAGGATCTATGACTGGCACAAAAAGGACCGCGGGGTGGATCATATACCGGGTCCCGAGGATCCGGGTGTTCATTCTGTCAGGAACATTTATCATTACTATAAAAAGTTCGGTTACAAGACGGAGGTCATGGGAGCATCTTTCAGAAATACAGAGGAGATCATTGAACTGGCGGGATGTGATCTTCTCACCATTTCCCCCGCGCTTCTGAAGGAGCTGGAAGCCACAGAAGGTTCCCTGGAAAGAAAGCTCAATGCGGAGGAATCCATGAAAATGGACCTGAAGAAGATCAGTCTTGACGAAAAGCAGTTCAGGTGGATGCACAATGAAGATCCCATGGCCGTGGACAAGCTTTCGGAGGGCATCAGGCGTTTCACGGCCGATCTGGTCAAGCTTGAGGACAGTGTGAAAAGCAGGATCCAATCACAATAGGAACCATGATCCTCAGCATTGTGGAAGAAATCAGAACCATCCTGGCAAGGGAGGCGGAAGCCATCAGGTCCATTCCGGTGAACGGGGAATACGAACGTGTGGTTCATCTGATCTATGAAAAGGTGCATCTGCTCGGCGGAAAGATCATTGCCAGCGGGATGGGGAAAGCGGGTCATGTGGCCAACCACATTGCCACCACGCTCAGTTCGACCGGAACACCTTCGATATTCATTCATCCCAGCGAAGCACAGCACGGTGACCTGGGCGTGATCAGGGAGAACGATGTGCTGGTGCTGCTTTCCAACTCGGGGAAGACCCGGGAGATCCTTGAGCTGGTGGATCTGGCCCATGCGCTTTATCCAGGAATACCGTTGGTACTGATAACCGGGAATCCCGAAGGAGATCTGGTCAGGCAATCCGAGGTGGTCCTGCTCACGGGGCAACCGGAGGAAGTGTGTCCCCTCGGGCTGACCCCCACCACTTCATCCACGGCCATGGCCGTCATGGGTGATGTGCTGGTGGTGCTTCTGATGAAGAGGATCCGGTTCACCGAGGAGGATTATGCCCGGAGACATCACGGGGGATATCTCGGGCAAAAATCAAGAGAAAGAAGAAAATGAGAATCAACAGAGAGGATTGCACCGGACTGGTGATCGATATCCAGGAGCGGCTCTATCCGCATATGGATCAGGCTGAAGAGCTTCTGCACCGGACGGGCATTCTGCTACAGGGACTTCAGATACTGGAAGTGCCCGTGATGCTTACCGAGCAGTACCCGGAGGGCCTGGGCGATACCGTGCAGGAGATCAAACAGGCCCTGGCCGAGTTCCATCCCATCAGAAAGGTCGCTTTCTCGTGCTGTGACGAACCGGCCTACCTGATGGCACTGGAGCGGACCACCAGGTGGAAAGTGATCATCTGCGGGATCGAAACCCATGTCTGTGTGCTGCAAACGGTGATCGATCTGGCGGCCAATGGATTCACCCCGGTGGTGGTGGCTGACTGCACCGCATCCCGAAAGCAGGGCGACAAAGCGGTGGCCCTGGAAAGAATGCGCCAGGAAGGAGCCATTCTCACCACCATGGAATCCATTCTTTTCGAACTGGCCCGGGTATCGGGGACCGATGAGTTCAGGGCCATTTCCCGTCTGGTAAAATAAAACCGGAATATGCAACAGATCTATGCAGTAGGGGAGACCATCCTGGATATCATATTCAGGAACGATCAGCCCAGGGCAGCAAAACCGGGCGGCTCTTCTTTCAATGCGGCCATTTCGCTTGGACGGCTGGGCACCCCGGTCACCTTTATCAGCGAGATGGGAAATGACCGGGTGGGTGATTTGATCCAGGACTTTCTTGTGACCAACGGGGTGAACAGCAAATATATGTCCAGGTACGAGAACGGACAGTCAGCGGTTGCACTTGCCTTTCTCAATGAAAAGAGCGATGCCGAGTACCAGTTTTACAAAGATTATCCCCATCAGCGCCTGGCAGTTGAGTTCCCCGAATTCAGGCGGAATGACCTTCTGCTTTTCGGTTCCTTCTATGCGCTGAATCCCGGGATCAGGCCCAGGGTCAGGGAATTGCTCGATAAGGCAACCGGGGCAGGGGCAATCCTTCTGTATGATCCCAATTTCAGGAGCAGCCATCTTGCCAGCCTGAGCGAACTTGTCCCGGTGATCAGGCAGAACATGGAATATGCATCCATCGTCCGGGCCAGCGATGAGGACCTGATCAATATCTTCCGGGTCGATCGCCCGGATGATGCCTGGGAGCATGTCCGTCCCCATTGCTCCATTCTGCTTTACACCACCAGCGGAAAAGGAGTACATCTCAGGACCGAAAAGCTGTCGATCCATGTGGAAGTGCAACGGATCGAGCCTGTCAGCACCATCGGTGCCGGGGACACCTTCAATGCGGGGATCATTTACGGATTGTACCGGATGGGATGCACTCTGGATCAGATTGACAACCTCGGAAAAAAGGAATGGAATGAACTGATCACCATGGCCATCGAATTTTCCCGTGAAGTGTGCCTGGGTTATGAGAACTATCTGTCGCCGGAGTATGCCGAAACAGTAAAAAATCGCCATGTATGAATAAAAAAACACTGGGCACATCCGGAATCTCCGTATCACCCATCGCCCCGGGAGCCTGGGCCATCGGGGGATGGATGTGGGGAGGATCGGACAGGAAAGATTCCATTCAGGCCATTCATGCCAGCCTGGACCTGGGCATCAGTTCCGTTGATACGGCAGCGGTTTACGGGTTCGGACTCTCTGAAGAAATTGTGGGTGAGGCCATCCGCGGCAGGCGTGATCAATTTGAGATCTTCACCAAGGCAGGCCTGCGGTGGGAAGATTCCAGGGGTGCCTATTACTTCACCACCAGGGACAATCAGGGCCAGCTCAGGGACATTTATAAATTCGCCGGAAAAAAGAGCATCCTTCATGAATGCGAACAGAGCCTGAAAAGACTGGGAACCGATTATATTGATCTTTACCAGATCCACTGGCCCGATCCCACTACACCTGTTGAAGAAACCATGGAAGCCTTCCGGCTGTTGAAAAAGCAGGGCAAGATCCGGGCTGCAGGAGTGAGCAACTATTCGGTGGAGGAACTGGAACAGGCCTGCACGGTGATGGAACCGGCCTCCAACCAGGTACCCTACAGCATGGTCAGAAGGGATATTGAATAGGTCTCACAGGAAAGATCACCCCTGATTATCCATTCCGGCCGGGTGATTCGAGACCTGAGACCCCCCATTTCAGGATCAATAACCTGATCAAGATCAATCAGTTCCTGGAAAAGCTGAAACCCCTGGCCGAATCGAAAAATGCCACCCTCTCCCAGCTGGTGATCCGGTGGACACTACAACAGCCCGGGATCAGCGTGGTGCTGGTGGGAGCCAGGGACAGCACCCAGGTGAAAGAGAATGCCGGTGCACGTTCGATCATCCTCTCAGACGGTGAGCTGGAATTCATCGACCGGGAACTGAACGAGGTAGAGCTCGATCTGAATTGATCAACGATCGATTTTCAAAGTATCGGAAACCTGCATTCCGCTGAGCAAAATGCCCTTGTTCCATTCACCCACGTAAACCTGTACGATATTGACCTGATCCGGGAAATCCGGGA
Source organism: Bacteroidota bacterium (assembly GCA_051746185.1). Lineage (GTDB taxonomy): Bacteria > Bacteroidota > Bacteroidia > Bacteroidales. The sequence goes on along the minus strand of JBNJEV010000009.1, from coordinate 53,777 downwards.
TCAGGATGGAATTCCTGACCCGGATGACCGGAGGCGGGGGTACCGGAGAAGATTCCAGGTAGCACCAGATGGCATCCGATTCGGGCTCCTTACCAAGGTAGTTCAGCTGCAGCTCATGGTCAGCCGCATCTATCTGGAAATGTTCCGCCAGGTATCTTTCCAGCAGGCTGTCCGCTTCCGGCGGTTCCAGCCGGGTGGCCAGGTGGGTGGAGATCCCGTGCCGTCTTTTCAGTGCAAGGTCCAGGTCGTCGGGAAAAATGCGCATGGAGATCTCGAACCTTCCGGTATCAGGGTTGTACCTGATCTCGGTCAGGCTCACATAGAATTCATGCCTGATCCAGCTTCCGCTCACCGTCACAACGGCTGCCAGCAGCAGGGGGAGGAACCGCTTTTTGTTCATCAGTCCGGATCGCATTGCATCAACAAAGATGAAAAATCTTTTGTTAACTTTGGGAGGTCATCCCAAATACTGTGTTCATGAAGCGGATCATATTGCTCATAATCAGTGGAATATTAACGAACGGACTGACGGCCCAGAAGGATTTTGATCCTTCCCGTAATCCGTTCAGGCAGATGGGAACCGAATTTTCCACACCGAATGCGTACCGGACAGCCTCCGGAGCGCCCGGACAACTCTACTGGCAGCAGGAGGCCAATTACAGGATCCAGGTGGAACTGGATGACGGGAACCAGAAGATCAGGGGCAGGGAGGTGATCGAGTACATCAACCATTCCCCCGACGTGCTGACCTACCTATGGGTGCAGCTGGACCAGAATGTCCGGCAGAAGGACAATCTCTCGGAAAAGATCTCCACCTACACCCTGGGTGAGCGGATCCCCTTCAGTGCCCTGGGCCGGATCTTCAGCGATTTCGAAGGGGGATTCCATCTGGAGCATGTAAGGGATTCGGCCGGAAATCCGCTGCCCCATACCGTGAATTATACCATGATGAGGGTGGACCTTCCGGAACCGCTGCAGCCGGGGGAGAAATTCCTGATGGAGATCAAATGGTGGTACAACATCAATGACCGGATGAAGGATGGCGGAGGCCGCTCGGGAATGGAGTATTTCGAGGAGGACGGGAACTACATTTATACCATTGCCCAGTTCTTCCCCAGAATGGCTGTTTACAGTGAATTCGAAGGGTGGCAGAACAACCAGTTCCTCGGACGGACAGAATTCGCCCTGCCGTTCGGGGATTACCAGGTGGAGATCACCGCACCCGCCGACCATGTGGTGGGTGCCACGGGTGTTCTGCTCAATCCGGAGGAAGTGCTGTCCGGAACGCGCCTGGACAGGTTCAGGGAAGCCCATGGATCCTATGACGAGCCGGTGGCCATCGTTACCGAAGAGGAAGCCAGGGCATCTGAAAAAAAGCGTTCCAAAGAGATGAAGACCTGGAAATTCAGGGCGGAAAAGGTACGGGATTTTGCATTTGCCAGTTCACGGAAATTTATCTGGGACGGCATGGCCGTGGCCTTCGGCGACCGGACGGTACTGGCCACATCGCTTTATCCGAAGGAAGGGAATCCCCTCTGGGAAAAATATTCCACCAGGGTCGTGGCACATACCCTGAAGGTTTATTCGCGGCATACCTTTGAATATCCGTATCCGGTAGCCTATTCGGTCCATACCAACCACATCGGGATGGAATATCCCATGATGAGCTTTAACGGGGGCAGGCCGGAACCGGACGGAACCTATTCGGAACGGACCAAGTGGGGGATGATCGGGGTGATCATTCATGAAGTGGGACACAACTTTTTCCCCATGATCGTCAATTCCGATGAGCGCCAGTGGACCTGGATGGATGAAGGCCTCAATACATTCCTGCAGGGGATCGCCGAGCGGGAGTGGGACCATGACTGTCCTTCTCCCGAGGGAAGGCCCAGGGATATCGTGGATTATATGAAGGGGGACCAGTCCCATATCGCCCCCATCATGATCAACGGAGAGCTCACCATGCAGTTCAGCAACAATGCCTATGACAAGCCTGCCACCGGATTGACCATCCTCAGGGAAACGATCATGGGACGTGAGCTGTTCGATTTTGCATTCAAACAGTATGCCCGGCGGTGGATGTTCAAACACCCGACCCCGGAGGATCTGTTCAGGACCCTGGAAGATGCATCGGCGGTGGATCTGGACTGGTTCTGGCGGGGATGGTTCTATGGGACCGATCCGGTGGATATTTCCCTGGACAAAGTGACCCTGTACAGGATGAGTTCGGGGGATCCGGCCAAAGAGAAAGCATTCCGGAAGCAGCTGCAGGAAGCCGGGCCCGAAGATCTTTCCGTCACCCGCAACAGGCAGGAACTGAAATCCATGGTGGAGACAGATCCGTCCATGCGTGATTTTTATGACGATTATGATGAATTCGAGGTCACCCGCGCCGAGCAAAAAGCATACCGGACATACCTTTCCACCCTGAACCGCCAGGAAAAAGAATGGCTCGCTTCGGATCAGTACTATTACCAGCTGGATTTCTCCAACCGGGGCGGGTTGGTCATGCCGCTGATCCTTCAGTTCGAATTCGCCGGGGGCGAGAGCGAGGTGATCCGTATCCCGGCGCAGGTCTGGAGCAGGAACAACCGGAAGATCTCCAAGGTCTTCATTTTTGATAAAGAGATGGTCTCGGTGTCCCTTGATCCGTTTTTGGAAACTGCCGATATCGATACCGGGAACAACCACTGGCCTTCCCGGCTGGAAGAGCACCGCTTCGAACTCTACAAAAGCTCCCGCAGAGGTCGTTCTCCCTCCAATCCCATGCAGGAACAAAATTCCGGTCAGTAGAAGCAACAGATTTGCTGCAGGGAGGTGCATGCATCAGGGGATCGCCATGCATCACTGAAGGATGTTGTCAATATAGGCCAGTTCGTCACGTGTGAATCCGGGATGATCGATGGCTTTTATGTTTTCTTCCAGCTGGGAGACCGAACTTGCACCGATCAGCACCGAGGTCACCCGGGGTTCATTCAGCAACCAGGACAGCGCCATCTGGGCCAGGGATTGGCCGCGCTGCCGGGCATGGTCGTTCAGGGCTTTGATCTTCACCATTTTGTCCGCTTCCAGGTCTTCCTCACCCAGGGAAAAGCTCCGGCGGGCGATCCTGGATCCTTCCGGGATCCCTTTCAGGTACCGTTCGGTCAGCAGTCCCTGGGCGAGGGGACTGAAAGGTATGCATCCGATACCTTTGTTCTCCAGCACATCCAGCAATCCGCCTTCCACCCAGCGGTCGAACAGGTTGTACCTTGGCTGGTGGATCAGGCAGGGAGTCCCCAGTCCTTCCAGTACCTCCACCGCTTCTCCGGTCTGTTCGGCATCATAATTGGAGATACCCGCATACAGGGCCTTACCCTGCCGGACCGCGGTATCGAGCGACATCATGGTCTCCTCCACAGGGGTGTCCGGATCCGGCCTGTGGGAGTAATAGATATCCACATACTCCAGTCCCAGTCTCTTCAGGCTCTGGTCAAGGCTTGCCAGCATATATTTGCGGCTGCCCCAGTCTCCATAAGGCCCGTCCCACATGGTATATCCCGCCTTGGTGGAGATGATCAGCTCATCCCTGAATTTGCCCAGTCCGGATCGCATGATCTTGTTGAAATTTTCCTCGGCACTTCCCGGAGGAGGACCGTAGTTGTTGGCCAGATCGAAATGGGTGATCCCGGCATCGAAAGCTGTGAACAGGATCTCTTTCATCTTTTCCATGCTTTCCCCGGCCCCGAAATTCTGCCACAGGCCCAGAGAAACAGCGGGTAACAGCAGTCCGCTTTTGCCGCACCGGTTATATTTCATGGTGCTGTACCTGTTTTCTGATGGTGTATATTCCATGAGTGGTTGGTTTGTACCGGATCAATTATTGCTTCATGACCGGGATTTTGTACATGATCTGATAGGTAAATCCGAATTCCCGTTCGACCGAGCCCCGTCCGTACCCCGGGACCAGCCGGGGAGTGACCCGGTCGTCCATATGGGGCGTGAGCAGGATCTTGTAACGGATCGACCATCCCAGGAAGAAATTGGGAGCCACCTCCGTTCTTGCCGCGACGACCAGCTCAAGCCAGTGCCCCCTCAGACTGTTGCTGTAGGAATCAAGGATGTAATCCCCCCAGTAATCACTGGGTATACGGATCTTTTCGGCCCGGTGTGAGAAAAAGGATACCCCGTAACGGGCTCCTCCGGTAATGGTGTGATGAACCGATCTGTCGTCCATGGGAAGAACATTGTAGTCTGCACCCAGTCTTGCGTAGGTGCCAGCTGCTGTATAGTCAAACAGGTCACCCGATGCCGCAATACGGTTATACCCTGCTTCCATGACAGGGTAAAGGTTCCGGTAAAGCTCAGCATCCAGGGAGATTTCCGCACCGGTCTGGGCCGGATCGGCAAACAGGTAAGCGAACCTGGCCAGATCCACTCCCAGGCGTGGACCATATGTGCGCAATGTATCCTGTCCTGCTGCGGGCCGGATCAGCAGAAGGAGGATGACAAGCAGAAGCAGCTCAGTAGAATATCCAGATATGTTCTTCATCCTGCAGAAATTCAGCATCCACCTGGGCATTGATGAGTTCCACATCCCTGATCACATGGCCGGTATGCTGAATGTTCCGGAGGTTGAACAGCATGCCGAATCCACAATCATAAGAAATCAGGTATGCATCGTTATCATGGACGATTTCGAGGGTATCCTGTTGTTCCCCGATGTTCATCACGAACCGGGACTCTCCATGGCGGGGATCCAGGGGAAGGATGAGCCTAGAAGCGGTCACCGAATCATAAAGCAGGCTGTCACTCATCCCCTGCCTGAGCCCGTAAACGCTTACCCCGGGAACAAGGGTATCTTCCGGGTTGTTCAGGGTGCCTTTTTTGAACCTGGCAATAAGCTCCGATTGATTGCTCTGATCACAGATATCCCGGGTGACACAGGAGATCATCAGGACCATGATCAGTATGAAGGGGAACCCTGTTTTCATCTTTACAAAGATGGAAAAGCACCGGCAACAAACAAAATGTTAAATTATCATGAACAATGTGTATGGTCAAAGTAAAGATATGGAACTATTTACTATATTCGAAAAGTACACTGAAATTCAGCGAAGCCGGAATTGAAAGGATACCGTATTCATATGGACCTCACCCTGGAGGAGAGCATCCGGGAGATCATCCACGGACGGATATCCTACATCCGGGAGCAGATCAGCAACCGGGAGCAGGAAGACGTCCATGTTCTGATCCATGACATCCGCAAGACCATGAAACGGATCAGGGCGGTATTGAAACTCATCAGGGATGAGATCGGGTACAGCGATTACTACAGGGAAAATGCTTTTTACAGGGACCTGGGAAGGAGGCTGTCGGGAGCAAGGGACAGTTATGTGCTCGGACAGGTCCTTTCCTCTATGAGGGAAAAGTACCCGGGAGCGGTCAGAAAAAGCGAGTCGGAACGGCTCATCAGGCATCTGGATCAGAAAACCGGCCGGGAGATCATCCGCTTTTCCGGACAGCATGGCGGATTCGATCATGTGGATAAAGAACTTGCCCGGGCCTCCGGTCGGACAGGGGAGTACTGCAGGCTCAGGAACGATTTTATTTCCCTGAAAAACGGGATCAGACGGATCTATAAAAGAGGGCGCAGGCATCTGTCCAGGGTGCAGAAGCAATTTGATATGGCCGAGTTTCATGAATACAGGAAGAATAACAAATACCTGCTTCATCAAATGGAGATCATCATGCCCATCTATCCCCGGGTACTGAAATCCTATGCCAGATCCATTGACAGGCATGCAGATATACTGGGAGAGAGCCGTGACCTTGACCGGCTGGAGCTCTTTCTGCAGAATGAAGCCGAAAGCCTCATCCGGGAAACTGTTCGATCATCGATGCTGCAGAAGATCAAAGACGAGAGAGAGGTGTTGCTGGAACAAGCCTTTTCAGAATCGTCCCTGATCTATGCCGAGCCCCCGGGGGTGTTCGTAAACAGGCTGGAAGCTTACTGGGAGGCCCATGATCATTCGTACACATAATGTTTCAAAATAATCTGAACATGACAGAAAAACAGGAAAAAAAAATTGCCCTGCAGAAGGCTGTAATGGAGGTGATGGAAAAGAATAACTCCAAATGGCGTTCTGTGTCGGAAATGAAGAACGATTATGACCAGTTTGTCAGAAATCTCAAGAAAATCGATGATCACATTTCGGTGATCCAAACCGACCTTGCTCCCCTGAAAGAGAACAGGTTCCGGTCAAAAAAGGAGTTGATCGACCAGGTTTTTCCGGTGATCAGTGTGACCGGGGTATATGCCTATGATGCCGGGGATAAAAAACTGGAAAAGTATATGAACCGGAAATTCAGCGAACTGGAAAAAATGAAGGGGGACGAACTGAAGAATTTCTCCGGCAGGGTACTGAAAATATGCCGTTCATTGATGGAAAAGACCCCGGAAATAAAAAAGAAGGATCCGGTTCCGGTGATTACCGATTACGGTCTGACCGCAAAGCATCTGGAGCGGCTGAAAAAATCACTGGATCAGTTCATCCGGGATGATGAGACGCTTGCTCATTCCAAAAAAGCAAAGAAAAAGAGCGGGAAGAAACTTGATCGTCAACTGCGGGAGAATGAGAAGCTGCTGAGAAAGAAGCTGGACAGAATGATGCAATTGTTCCGGGACAGTCAGAAAGCATTCTATGAGGCCTACATCCGGTCCCGGCTGGAACCTGAAAAGGAGAAGTCCGGACAGGAGATGCAGCAGGAAGCGGTCTCCCCGGAATCTGCGACAGAATCACAAGCCGGGAAAAACAAAGAACAGGCGGCCGGTACCCCGAAAACAGAGACCTGAGTTCAGATCATCAGGCTATTCTCCGGTTGCGGACATCTGTTCTGGTTTCAGGTGCTGTTCCAGGAAATCAAGGTATCCGGCATAGAGATATAACCTGCTGTTCATATCATAGGCCACCCCGTGGCTTCCCGGGGGATAGATCTTCAGGTCAAATTTCTTTCCCTGATCGATCAGGGCCCTGACCAGCTGGAAGGTGTTCTGGGGATGCACATTGTCATCCATCAGGGAGTGGACCAGCAACAGGTGCCCTTTCAGGTTCCCCGCGTGGGTGATCATCGAACTCTGCCGGTATCCTTCCGGGTTCTCCTCCAGCAGTCCCATATACCGTTCGGTCAGGATACAATCATAATTGATGTGGTCCGAAATGGCCGCGGTAACGATTCCCGCATGAAACACACCGGGGTGGGTCAGCAGGCAGGTGCCCGCCGAAAAACCGCCGAAACTGTGTCCCATGATCCCGACCCGATCGCCGTCGATCCACTTTTTTTCAGCAAGGTACCTGGCGGCTTCTGCGAAATCATGGGTCTCCCATTTCCCCAGCTGGCCGTGCACGATCTTTTCAAAGTCCCTTCCGTAACCCCCGTTGCCCCGGTTGTTGATGTTGGCGATGACAAAACCACGCTGGGCCAGGTACTGGTCCCATCCGCTGGTTGCGAAACTGTTGTATACCCCCTGTGAACCCGGTCCGCCGTAAACACTGAGAAGCAGGGGATAGGTCCGTTCCGGATCGAAATCCATGGGCCTGATCAAATATCCGTCGATCTGCTGTCCGTCCCCCGTGGTAAAGTGGAACAGCTCTTTTTCTGCATATGCATGCTCCTCCAGGTGGTCAAGGGTATTTTCATGACCCGCCAGCATCCGGATCATTTTCCCTTTGCCGTCTCTCAGGTCAATCCGGGAAGGATTACCGGTATCCGAATACCCGTCAATGAAACAGGACCCCGAGGGAGATACATTCACCCTGTGGTTCCCCGGGGCCTCTGTGAGCCGTTTCTTGTTCTTCCCGTTGAAATGGATACGGAAAAGGTGTCGCTCCAGGGGGGAGATCTCGGTGGAGACATAATAGAGCCTGTTTCTGTCCGTATCGATGGCTTCCACGGAAACCACATCGAAGTTGCCTTCGGTAACCTGCCCGAGCAGCTGTCCGTCATAATCGTACCGGTAGATATGCGAGAAACCGCTCCTGTCGGAGATCCAGAAAAATGTTTCCATCTCTTCCGGGAAGTAAAGCAGGTGAAGCTCACCCGCGAAAAAATCAAAAATATCGATCCAGGTATCCGACTGCTCTTCCAGGATCATCTCCTTTTCCCCGCTCTCCACATCGACCATGTAAAGTTTCATATGGTCCTGGGTGCGGTTCATCCAGACCACAGCCAGGGTATGTGGCCTGGCGGTCCAGTAGATCCTGGGGATGTAACCGCCTTCCAGGGGGATATCCAGCCATTTTCTGGTTCCATCTTCCACCTCCAGCACCCCGATCTTCACCAGGGGCGGGGGGTCGCCGACTTTGGGATAGGGGATCTCCAGGTATTCGGGATGCTGTTCGGCGAAGTCGGTCAGCCGGTACAGCGGCACCATCCGTTCATCTGACTGCCAGAAGGCAATGTAGCGGCTGTCATGTGACCAGTCCCAGGCCTGGACCAGTCCGAATTCCTCTTCGTAGGCCCATCCGAACCTGCCATTATAAAAGGATGCTTCGGCATCATCGGTCAAACGGCTGTGCTCGCCCGTAGCCAGGTCAAATACGAACAGGTCTCCCTGCTTCCCGTAGCCCACTTTCCTTCCGTCGGGGGATACTTCCGCGGTAAATGCCCCTTCCACCACCGTTTTCAGTTTTTCTTCCTCCAGAGAATAGTAATAATAATCCGCATTGCCGGAATACCGCCAGATGGGCCGGAAACGGGTCTGGAAGAGAAGGGATTCATCATCAGCGGCCCACCGGTATGACCGGTAGCTGAAGGGGATTTCCGAACCGGGGAAGGTATGGTCGCTTTCACTGAATATCTTTTCCCTGGTCTGGTCGGAGGGATCATATGTCCAGATCTGCTGATGACCGTTTTCCCTTCCCGAATAGGAATAGCGGTTCCCGTCACCCATCCAGTTCACATCGGAAGGACCCGCCTGTCCCCTCAGACGGGAAGAGGCCATCAGTGCTTCCCTCAGGGAACCATATTGCTTTTTCTGAGCGGTCAGGCTGACCGCGAGCAGGATCAGCAGACCCGTAAGTACAGTTTTTCTCATCATGACTGTCGGTTATTTGTATATGAAGCCATCAAAACTAACAAAAATCGATCATTCCAGTACACGGATGGCATTCCCGGAAAGGATCCGGTCCATGTTCTCTTTCCCCAGCTTCATGGATCGGAGAAGTTCCAGCAGGGGAAGGCCGGTATTGTCGGTTCCGAATAAGATCTTACCGGCATGTTTCTGCAGGAATATTCTGGCCATCGGGTGGTCCCTGTTGAGGGCATTGAAACCGCTCAGACCGGAGATGTCACAGTAAAAGTTGGGATACGATTCCAGCAAACGGTCGATGATCCCGAACTGACGGATGGGCCCCTTCTGATGGATGTACTTTGGGTGTTGCCGGGCGGCGATATGGTTCCAGAAATCCGGTCCGTGTCCGATGAATTTGACCTCCGGGAAACGGGAAATCCTCTTCTCAAGAAAAGCAAAGTCGAACAGGATCCCCGGGAAGGCCACCCGGCTGCTGCGGATCTTTTTTTTCAGGATTCCCGTGCTCTCTGCCAGCCTGGTCAGGTAGAAACTGCTGACCCCGTTGAACTTGTCATTCAATAACCTCTCCAGGAGCCAGTTGAAGAATCCCTCTCCGGGCAGATAATGGTACCGCGGATTCTCCATATGGAAAATGAGCGGAAAGTGATATTCCCGGACGATCTCCAGGTAAGTCTCGATGAGGGGTTCCTCCCAGCGGAGGGATACCTTGAGTTCCCCGCATCCCCTGATCCCCTGATCCCTGTAATTTTTGAACACCCTGTGCAGGTCCGGTGAGGAAGGATCGGGGGCGTAAAAGGGGACAAAACGGTCGGGATACCTGTGGTATGCTTCCAGTGCAGGTTCGGGAGGAAGTCCGATATGCAGCTCCTTTACGGGAGGGGCATGCTCTTCCCAGGTCAGCAGCCAGGTCATACCGATCCCCCGCCTGTCCATGTTCTCCAGGATGGCCTGCAGGTCATAGCCTGCCAGGCCCAGATGCATATGTGAATCGATCATGCTCATTTCATCCCCCGACAAATAAATGTAGTGATCCTCACTTGATTTGCAAAAAGTGAAACAATCCCGTGATCCTGAGGGAGGTATAGGGAAAATCGTTCAGTCCGTGCTGGAACCGGATCTTCAGGTCAGCTACCGAACCTGTGACCCATCGCAGATCAAGCCGGTAGACCAGGGGCCTGTCCCCGTTATCCAGGTAACCCGCATATCCGCCCAGCTGATGATCGATCTGCCATCTTCCCGCCGTCAGCTCAAAACCGGCACCGAACAGCACGGCATCGTTCTGCCTGTAATTCTCCAGGTTGGTCTGGAAGGCATAGAAACCGATCATCCCGTAGACCCGGGTCAGGTTGATCAATCTTCCTTCCCTGCGGATGCTCTTCCCGGCCGACAGGTCCACATAATATCCCGGTGCATCGGTATGTCTGGCTGCTTCGAACCTGGTGCCGGAGGCGGTTTTCAGGTGCAGGGAGAGCATGATGTCCGGGATCCTGCCGTCTTCCCTGACCAGGTGGATGAAGGTCCCCGCGTAGAGGTCACCGAAACTGATCCCCCTGGCATCGTATTCCCTGGAACGCCTGAGGTCCCTGGTGAGGGTGTCCGTGCGGTAAAGCTCCACCGGAACGTAACTGAGGCCCAGCCCTGCCCTGGAGGAAAACAGGGGAGTGTAGAACCCGGCAAAAAGGTTGCCTGTGCGGTCCCCCTTACTGTAATGTCCGTCCACACCCGCTTCCAGGGTAAGCGTCCCGGACGGAGTTCCTTTGTATATCTCCGGAACCGGAAGGGCATTGGGTCCCATATAGGAAGGGGAGACGATCATGTACTCAATCCAGGAAGTGCAGCCATCCCAGTCATGTTTCCGGTTCCACCATTCATGGTCCTGTCCGTACAACTGTTCCCCGAACCAGATCAGAAGAAAAGATATAAAAATGAAGGTTTTCATAGCGGGGAGATTGGGTTCACAGGGGATTTTAAGGGACCAGAATGATTTTTCCTGCCGACATGCCGGTGGTGTAGAGAGAAACGGCCTCCTCTGCCTGCTCCAGGGGCATGGTCTGGCGGATCTTTGAAGCAAGCGTTCTGTTCAGCATGCCCCCCGCCCGGTTCAGGATCCTGATCTTTGACAGGAGGTTTTTGGTCCGGAGCCAGTTTGCCAGGTAGAAGCCCGACAGCTGCTTGTCTTCCCTGATCAGCCAGGCCGGATCGACAGAGATGTTCTCCCCGGACAGCCTGGCATAGGCGATCAGCCTTGAACCCTTCGGAGCGGCCTCCAGCAACAGGGAGGTCTGCCGGCCGGTCACCGCATCCAGAAACAGGGTGGCATCCAGTTCGTGTGCGAGTCTTTGCAGCTCCTCCCGGAAATGTTCACTGCTGCTGTTGAGCACGTATTCGGCTCCAAGTTGGACCAGCTCATCGGCATGTTCCTGTTTCCGCACGATACAGATCAGCGGCAGGCGATACTTCCTACTCAATCCGAGAAGCATTTTCCCCAGCGCACCGGCCGCTGCATTGTTCACCACCGCCCGGTGTTTTTCCTTTCTGGCAATATCCATGAAAGCCAAAGCTGTCATGGGATTTACAAGCATCATGGATCCCTGCTCAAGGGTCACGTCTGATGGAAGGGGGGAACAACGCATGGCCGATGTGACCATGTATTCCGCCCATGTGCCGTCCCCTCCGGGGTCAGGGGTACAGGCAACCCTTTTTCCTTTCCTCAGAGCGGGGATCAGACCCCTGCCCGCTTTCACCACCGTCCCGCTTCCTTCCAGTCCCGGTGTCCATGGAATCCGGTGTACTGGGGTATTCCCTTTGAGGATAGCCAGATCGGACGGGTTGATGGGTGCTGCCCCGATCTTCACCAGTACCTGGCCGGGTCCGGGCCCGGGAAGGGGGAGGTTTTCGATGCGAAGTTCCCCGCCCGGCCGTTGGAGCCTGATCGCGCGCATCGAACCGGGGAGGGTTCCTTTTGAAGGTTTTGAGTGCATTCAGATATACTTTAGTTCTTTGAGCAATTCCAGTGCTCCCGGATAGCGGAGCAGTTCATCCACCCTTTCTTTGTGTGCGGGATCTTTCCATCTGCCGATGGAATGGGTATGCAGCTTTTCCAGTCCTGAGAAATACGCCGGATTCCTTCGCACCGTGGAATGATCGTACCATCTGAGGATCTGCCGGGTCATGGAAAGCCCCAGATGGCCCAGGACACGCTCCATGGTGGGGATGAATTCCCTGACAAGTGATTCATACCTGATGGTCACCACCCTGGGGTCATCCAGCAGGGTCAGGCCTATCCTCACGTCCTCCACCCAGCGGGAGGGATCCACGTAATATTGGTCACGGTTGGATGGATGCCTGGAAAGGATCACATCCCTGCCGTCCCGGATGATCTGGATGAAGTGGAAGCGCCCGTTAAAATAGGCATCGATCCTGTCCAGATGCCGGATATTGTCGGGGGTTTTCTCGCACCAGCGGTTCGCCTGCCTGCCGATCCTGGACCGGAGAAAGGTGGTATAGAGACGATCGATCCGCTCCGGTTCACCCACCCCGTTGCTGCCGGCCTTCCAGTACTTGAAAAGGCTCAATTCCTTCGGGCAGGCAAAGAGTTCGGGATGGGAAGAAAGGATGGACAACAACAGGGTCGTGCCGGAACGCCCGCAGCCGCCGATCAGGACCGGGGGTTCGGTAAAGTGTTTCCCCGCTTTTCTCCTTCCCAGCCTGACAATGACCGGGACCAGCATCTTTTTATAAGGCGTCAGCATCGGTACAGGTTATTGACCCGGTTTGAAATTAACAATATTTTCCATCAGATGGTTGAAAGAGGGACCGGCGGGAACCAGGTTCCCGGCAGGGATCTTCCATCGTTCCATTACCGCATCCACCAGATTGTCCCTGACGACCCAGACCTGAGGGATCGTTCCAATGGACGCCAGCTCACCGAGCAGGCTGTTCCAGCCCCTTCCCTCCATTTCCATCGGGCCCACCTCGTCGATGATGATCAGGTCCGGTTGGCCGGCCAGGCTGGCGAGCACCATTTCTTTGCCCTTTTCCAGGGCCGCAGGATTGAAATAGAACCGCCTGTAACAAAACCACCCTTCCCGGAAACCGGATGAGGCCATGGGGATCTTTATCCCGCTGCCTATCTCTTCCAGGGTGTAGGAATCTCTCCGATCGTTGCTGAAGGTGCCCCTGCACAGGAATCCCGCAATCCGGAAACCCTTCTTCTTCAGTGCTTCCGCCAGCAATCCTGCAAAAGTGGTCTTACCCCCGTGAATCCTGCCACTGATGATGAATATGTTATTTTTCCACATAGAAGTAGGCGGTGGAAAGTTTTCCCGATCTTTTTGAGTAGGTCCGCGGGGCAATATGTACGATCTCCCCGTAACGGGAAAGGATCCTGAACATGCTGCCAACGGTGAATTTGTTTACATGTTCCCGGTTCCGGTCCCTGAACCCTTTCACGGGAACCGAGATCAGCAGGGTGCCCCCGGCCCTCAAACGGGCCCAAAGCTGATCAAGGACTTCCCGGTATGAGGTGATATGCTCCAGTACTTCGATGGAGATGACCAGGTCGACCGACCCTTCGGCCACCGGGGAAAGATCCTGGTGATACTCAAAGCGGTTCCCCCGCCCGTCTTCCGATCCAAGCAGATCCTCCCGGACATACCGCAGGGATACCAGACTGTGGTCGACCAGATGGAACTGTCTGTGATCCAGTAATTCCGAAAGATATTTCACATTGCCCCCGAGCCCGGAACCGAAATCGAGAATGGTGGTTGACCGGAGGAAGACCGGCATGAATTTATCGAGGTGGGGTCCGTCTGATTTGATCCGGGGATTTTCGATCCTCTCCCGGTATTTCCGGTCCCAGTACCGGCTTGTATTGGGATTGAGAAGCTGACTGATCCTGATCATAGTGATTCGTTTTTACAGCATTTCTTCCGCCACCCGGATGATCTCGTCCAGTGCCCGGCGGACATGGGCCTCTTCCAGGTAGGTCTGACTGAAAAGGATCCTCAGTGCATAGTACCCCCGGACCCTGGTATGGGTGAGGAACAGGTTCCCCCGCCGGTTGATCTCTTCCAGCAATTTTTCGTTCAGCCTGTTGGATGCCTCCTTTTCATCATGACCGGCAGGTTTAAGACGGAAACAGGTAAAGTTCAGAAAAGGCGGCAGCAGCAGTTCGAATTCTTTTTTGCGCTCCATTTCCCGGGCAAAATATTCATTCAGGCGGATGTGTTCCCTCAGTTTTCCGCGAATACCTGTCAGTCCCATACCCCGGATCACAAACCAGAGCTTCAGCGCCCTGAATCTCCTTCCCAGGGGAACGCCCCAGTCCCGGTAATCGTTCACGCTGCCCCGGGTCCTGGTTTTCAGGTATTCGGGAAGGATTTCGAAGGTTCTGACCAGCAGGTCCGGATCCCTGACAAAGTAAACCGAGCAGTCAAAATTGGTGAACATCCATTTATGGGGATTGAACACGAAGCTGTCTGCCCGTTCCACTCCCTCGATCATCCACCTGTATTCCGGCAGCAGGAGGGCCGTTCCGGCAAAAGCTGCATCCACATGCAGCCACAGTCCGTATTTCCCGCACAACCCGGCAATCTCCTTCAGCGGATCCACCGCCACCGTGCCGGTGGTCCCCAGGGTGGCCACCACCGCACAGGGTGTCAGGCCCCGGTCCAGGTCGGCGGCGATCTTCTCCTCCAGCTGACCGGGCATCAGCCGCATCCGGGAATCCACATCCGTTTTGACCAGGTTCTTTCTTCCCATTCCACTGATCCCCATAGCCTTTTCAATGGAGGAATGGGTCTCTTCAGAACAGTATACCCTCAATTTTCCGGATACCCCTTCCTGGTTGGACCCGTATCCTGTTTTCACTTCCCTGGCCGTCAGCAGAGCGGCCAGAGATGCCGTGGATGCACTGTCCTGGATCACCCCCTGCAGATCCCGGGGAAGCCCCATGGCATCCCTCAGCCATTCGGTCATGCGCTGTTCCAGTTCGGCCGCGGCCGGGGAAGTCTCCCAGATCATGCACTGGGCACCGATGGCCGCGGTGATGAACTCGGCAAGGATCGATTCCACGGAATTGTTGGCCGGGAAGTAGGCATGAAAACTGGGATGCTGCCAGTGGGTGATCCCGGGGAGAATGATCTCATCCAGATCTCTGATGATCTGATCCAGGGATTCGGAACCATCCGGAGCCTCCGGGGGGATCTTTTCATAGATTTCCCCGGGTCTGACACGGGATTTCACGGGATAGGAGGTTATCTGGTTCAGGTAATCATGGATCCACCGGATGATATCGGCGGAAGCGGTTTTGAAATCTTTCGGATCAAGCATCATGGCACTAAAATTAATCAATTTGACCGAGAAGCGTTCATTTTACTATATTGTATCTTTATTCACCGTTCCATCCAAATCGAAGAACCATGAAATATGTATCCGTGATCCTGATGCTGCTGGCAACCCCGCTTGTGGCCCAGGAGAAGAAAGATCTCCTTCAGGAGTCCACCGTCAAAGATCTCCAATTCCGTAACATCGGTCCCGCCTTTACCTCGGGACGGATCGCAGATATTGCCATCCATCCGGAAGATGACAATTGCTGGTACGCGGCCGTGGGTTCGGGTGGGGTCTGGAAAACGCCCAATGCCGGGGTGACCTGGACCCCCATATTCGATGATCAGGCATCCTATTCCATCGGATGTGTCACCATTGATCCTTTGAATCCCCATACCATCTGGGTGGGATCGGGAGAGGATGTGGGCGGCAGGCATGTGGGGTACGGCGACGGGATCTACAGGAGCACCGATGACGGCGGGAGCTGGGAAAATATGGGGCTCGCCTCCTCGGAGCATATCTCCAGGATCATCGTTCACCCCGAAAATTCCGACATCGTTTATGTGGCAGCCCAGGGACCCCTCTGGCGAGAGGGGGGTGACCGGGGATTGTACAGGTCAACCGACGGGGGGAAGCACTGGTACAGGGTCCTGGGTGATGACCGCTGGATTGGTGTGACCGATGTGGTGATGGACCCAAAAGATCCCGGATGGCTCTATGCTGCCACCTGGCAGAGACACAGGAATGTGGCCTCTTATCTGGGTGGCGGACCGGGATCAGCCATTCACCGGAGCATGGACGGGGGAGAGACCTGGGAAAAAATGACCGTGGGGCTCCCCGGATCGAACCTGGGGAAGATCGGACTGGCGGTCTCCCCGTTCAATCCGGACCGTATCTATGCGGCCATCGAACTGGACCGGAGGACAGGGGGCGTGTTCATGTCGGAGGACAGGGGAGCGACCTGGAAGAAGCAGTCCGATGCGGTCTCCGGAGGCACCGGACCACACTATTACCAGGAGCTGTATGCTTCGCCTCATCACGAGGGGACCCTCTATCTGATGGATGTGGTCACCCAGGTATCCCGGGATCACGGAAAGACTTTCCAAAGGTTGAACGAACAGGGGAAACATTCCGACAACCATGCCCTTGCTTTCAGGAAGGACGCCCCCGGTTACCTGCTTTCGGGGACCGACGGGGGGATCTATGAAAGTTATGATCTGGGGGAAAGCTGGAGATTCATGGCCAATTTGCCCGTGACACAGTATTACAAGGTCGCCGTGGATGACAGTGAACCGTTTTATTTCGTCTATGGGGGAACACAGGACAACGGATCACACGGGGGGCCTTCCAGGACCGACCAGGTGCATGGCATCCGGAATGCCGAGTGGTTCAAGATCCTGGGGGCCGACGGTCACCAGACCGCGGCCGAACCGGGTAATCCTCATATTGTGTATGCGGAGACCCAGCAGGGAGGCCTGCACCGGATCGACAGGATCACGGGAGAGCAGGTCTATATCCAGCCCCAGCCGGCGGCGGGAGAGCCCCGGGAACGCTTCAACTGGGATGCCCCCATCCTGGTCAGTCCCCACGACCCGGCCCGTATCTATTATGCATCCCACCGGGTGTGGAGGAGCGATAACCGGGGGGACAGCTGGCGGGTGATCTCTCCCGGCCTGACCCGGGACCAGGAAAGGTTCAGGCTTCCCATCATGGGCGGGACCTGGAGCTGGGACAATCCCTGGGACGTCAGTGCCATGTCCACGTACAACACGATCACTTCCCTGGCCGAATCACCCGTTCAGGAGGGCTTGCTCTATGCGGGAACCGATGACGGTTTGATCCGGGTCAGCGAGGATGGCGGGGAAAGCTGGCAGAAGATCGAAGTGGGAAGCATCGAAGGGATCCCTTCCACGGCCTTTGTCAATGATATCCGTGCAGATCTGTTCGATGCCCGCACGGTATATGCAGCACTGGACAACCACAAGTTCGGGGACCTGGACCCCTATGTGATCAAAAGCACGGATGCGGGGACGAGCTGGAGCTCCATTGCGGGAGATCTCCCGAAACGCACCCTGGTCTGGAGGCTGGTGCAGGATCATGTGAATGAAAAGCTGCTGTTCGCCGCAACCGAGTTCGGCATCTATTTCACAAACGATGCCGGTCAGCACTGGATCGAACTGACCGGAGGGGTGCCCACCATTTCCTTCCGGGACATCACCATCCAGAGGAGGGAGAATGACCTGGTGGGGGCTTCGTTCGGCCGGGGATTTTTTATCCTGGATGATTATTCCCCTCTGCGCCGGCTGTCCGGCGAGCTGCTTGACAACGATGCACACCTGTTTCCCGTGAAGGATGCCCTGTGGTATATCCCCAAAAACGTGGTCAGCTCCCAGGGGGCGTCCGACTATGCGGCCGAGAATCCACCTTACGGGGCGGTTTTTACCTACTATCTGAAAGAGGAAATACCCACCAGGAAAGAGTTAAGAATAGAAAAGGAGAAACAGCTGGAAAAAGAAGGAGAAAAACTCCCGTTCCCGGGGTGGGATTCACTGGATCTGGAAAAAAGCGAGGATGAACCGAGGCTGCTGTTCACCATCAGGGATTCAACGGGGAATATTGTCAACCAGGTCCCCGCCACCCCGGAAAAAGGCATCCACAGGGTCAGCTGGAATTTAAGGGTTGCATCCGGAAGGGCGCTTGAACTGGAGGAGATCCCGGAGGAGGTCCCTTCGGGTTCCGCCGGATTCCTGGTCACCCCCGGCAGGTATACGGTCGAGATGTCCCGGTTTTCAGGGGGTAAGGTGGTCGGGCTGACAGAATCCCGGTCTTTCGAGGTCGTCCCGCTGAGGACAGGGGCCCTGCAGGGCGCATCCTACAAGGAGATGGATCAATTCAGGAAGCAGGTGGAAGCATTTCAGCGTGAGGTGCAGGCAACAAGTTTGATCCTCAACCGGGGGATGAAAAAGATCAGGGCAATGAAACAGGCATTTTTCAGGATGAACGAGCAACCTTTGGAATTACTCGACAGGATCTATCAGGCAGAGGAAGGGCTCGGGGAGCTGGACCGCCGGATGCACGGAAGCCCCTCGAAAAGGGAGGTGGGAGAGAAGACCCCCCCGTCACCGGCGACCAGGCTTTCTGTTTGCCGGAGGGGATTGTCTACCACATACGGGCCTGCAGAGGTTCATCAGAAAAGCCTGGAGGCCGGAAAACAGGAGTTGATTCCCATCCGTCAAAAGCTGGATACACTGACCGGCCAATCGTTGCCGCAACTGGAAAAGGAGTTGCGGCTGGCCGGTGCCCCCTGGATCGAAGGGTCTGATCCAAACATCTATTAAAGGCTACCCTGCGAAGAAGGTCCGTGTACCCTGTGGGATGCAACCGTCTCCATGATCTTACGGTATGTCATGCGTTGCTGTTCCCTGATCCTGGCCGCCCCGAGTTCATGGGCCTTCTTGTGACCGCCGGTGTAATAGCGGTAGAACCAGGTGACCAGGACCAGGGTCCCGTCCAGGATCCCGTATATGCGCATGGTGTGGAAAGAGTAAGCCGCGATGCCCCCGAGCAGGAACAGGGAATTCAGCCCGTTTTTCACATCACCGGCCACCAACTGGCCCAGTCCGGGCAGGAAAATACTCATGATCTCCAGCCGGTCGGGGTCGTATTTTTTCCGGACTTTCTGGTAGGCTTTCATCAGTGTTTCGATCCGGTCTGCTCCGGTGGAATCGACGATCCGGGAAAAATATTCCACTGACTCTTCGGTTTCATTGAGCCCAAAATGGCAGATGGCGTAATAGAGGTCTTTTTTCGCCTCGAAGTAGGGCGACAGTTCCGCGGGTAGACCGTACAACCCGGACAGGGCCATCAAATAATTGTCCTGCCGGAAATTGCATTTTATTCTGTTGAATGAATACTCAAGACTCAGACTGTCGTCCGGAACGGCTTTTCTCGCAAAATCATAATAGACAAGGGCCTGCTGGTAATTTCCCTGTTTAAAATAAATATCCGCGATGTCGCTGTAAACATGTTCGAATTCATTTCCGGCATCGAAGAACAGGACCCGCTGGTATTCTTTCAGGGCAGAGGACAGGTTCCCCTTTTGAAACTGCTGATCGGCAAATTCCCTGATCCGGACAATATCCTGGGATTGCAGGGAAGTCATGCAGACCGTGCTAAAAAGAATGATGGATGATACCCTCCGCATGATCCTGGTATTGTATTCTCACATCTGTATTATAATTTTTGGCCGCTTTGAATGATCCGAACAGGTTGCTGGCATAGAAACTGAATGCCACCCCGCCGAAGAGCCATCCGTTGAAACTGCTGATCCCCTTCTTTTTGAATGCCCGGTAGGAAGCATAGGCGCCGGAGGTTACGAAGAGAAACGAGACGGCTGCATCTCCCCATCTGCCGGAGTATGCTTTCCCGCTTCCCGGAATAATCGATGACATGGCCAGGGCAAGCGCCGGCTTTTTGTATTTCTGGCTCTCAAAATCGGCGGTCAGTTGATGGAGGCGTGGATATGACCGGGAAAGGATTTCCTGGTTCTGCCGGTTGAAGGCAAAGAGAGAATCATACTGCTGGCGGACCCAGAAATAGCCCAGGTTGTAAAACGTCTGCTCCCGGGGGTCCATCATGGATGCGATGTCAAAATAGAGGGGATGTCCGATCCCGCAGGTGAGACAGAACCGCAGGTATTCCCGGGCCATGGACTCGTTGCTGAAGATCCTGTTCCCGGAGGACATGAGCCGGACCGCTTCGGGGAACTGTTCGCAGCGATGGTCGAGCCGGTAGGTGGTGACCAGTTCCAGGATCACGGTGTTGTCCTCCGGCCAGAGGAAATGGAGCCGCTCATATTCCTGGGCGGCAAATTCGTACTGCCGGGTGTTGACCAGGTAGCGGGCGAATTTAAGCGTGTTCCCGTAATCCAGCAGATCCTGTTGTGCGGAAAGGGTGACCGTCACAACGGCGCATATCCATACAACCATCAATATGTGTTTACCGGACCGGGTCATAAAAGCGTTGCTTCTCCATATCGAATGGATAGTGTTCGGGATTTACCAGTCCGTGGCAACGGGACAGGCGATCAAAAGCAATCAGCCATCCCGTGAACAATCCGTGCTCCTGGATGGCTTCCACCGCATATTCCGAACAGGAAGGGGTAAAGATGCAGGAAGGGTTGTCCTGGGACGAGATAAAGGTTTTGTAGAACAGGAAACCGGCCGAGGCAATGACGGAAATATCATTTTTTGCTTCCCGGAGCGGTGCAGCATAATCCCGGACCGTTGTGTCCCGTTTTTCAAAAAGGCCCGTCAGCCCTTCGTCCACATGCATTTGTGCACGGCAGGACAACAGGGTGATCAGCAGTCCTGCAAGGATCAGGAGGTTTCCTTTCAGGGAGGATCTTTTTCTAACGGGATAAAGACGGTTCATAACGGAACAGATGATCATGATCCATGTCATTGACCACGATATTCTTGAATTCAGTGACCTGGTAATTGTCCGCGCCCGATTCATCGGGAATGATCTGGACGATCTGGCGGGGAAATTCAAAAGCACCGGTCCGCTGGTAATCCCTGTAAAATTGCCTGCTCAGTATTTCAGAATCATCCCCCATCATGATGACGCTTTCCAGGCGGTTCTCTTTTTTGACCACCACCACATGATCGATGGAAGATTCGATCTTTTCAGGGATCTTCCAGTAAGAAAGAACGCGGTCGTCCCTTTTTTCCACCCGGGAGACCCTGAACATCGTTTTCTTCAGACCAAAATCGCTCATGGTGGCATTCAAACTGAGATGGAAGACCGTAAATTCATTCACCGAGGGGATGGAGACCCTTTCAGAAAGGGTGTCCGAGCGATATTTATAAATGGAAGTATCGGAGATCACCCACACCTCCGGCCGGGGGAAGGTGATCCTGTAGATCAGTTCTCCGATATTCTTATCATAGAACACGGTCCCCCTGGTCAAATTCAGGGTGCTGTCGCTCCGCCTGATCTTGACCGTGAAATCGGCGTTCATCCGGTAATATTCCTGACCGTGAAGGGAAGGGAAAATGCCCAGCCAGATCACACCCATGAAAATCCCTGTTCTGCAAAGCAATTGTATCATGCCCGAATTTTTTCCGAAGATTAGCAAAAAATGCCCTCGATCACGATCAAGGGCATTTTTTTTAAAATGATTGCTGCATTCTACTAGTACCACCAGGCCGCGCCGGCAAAGACTCCCGCATAGAGGATCACCCAGACTCCTATCCATACCAGCATTCCCCAGAGAGCTTTTCTGACTTCATCCTTATCTCCGTCGGTAAGGATATAGACCAGCAGTATCCCGACGACTCCCAGGATACATCCCCACAGAAAGGAGGGAATCCCCAGGGGCGGATCATCTTCCAGGTCCGCTCCCAGCGGGGCCGAGGAGTTGTCCACATTCAGGATCAGTTCACTCTCACTGGATTCCAGATCTTCAAATGTAACACTCTCATTGACGGCGAGGTATTCATCCAGCTCGTTCAGTTCGGCCAGGGCCTCGTCCAGGGCGGCTTCATCCAGTACCAGCGCGGATTCATCCAGGCTGGGAAGCGCAATGTCGGCGGCCCTTGCAGAGAGGGTCTGTGTCTGTGTCACCAGCATCACCATGGCCATGAACACAGCGGTACCTTTAAAAAAGACTTTTTTCATTACTTTGATATTTTTTAGTTTGGAACAAGGGTTAGTTTCTCTGTAAATATAGGATAAAGATCAACACATGCAAAATTAAATGGGCTGCGGAAGCCTACAGCTTGATCCCCACTCCCAGTGTCAGGTATGAGATCCCGTATCCCAGTTCGGCAAATGCGGAAAACTGGTCTGAGAAATAGTAGCGGCCTCCCAGATATCCGGCAAAGGCGATGCCCCCTGAATCCGGGGATGTTTCCCCGCCCCAGGTTCCCCAGGTGCTGGAAATGGAGATGTTGTATCCCAGGAGCACACCTACATAAGTATCCAGCCTGTCGACCAGGGGATAGTGGAAATTTCCCCGGGCCCCCAGGATAATGTTGGAATATTTATAGCCATAATCGGCAGTAAAGTAGGTCCACCTGTAAGATGTAAACCCCGCATAGGCTCCCACGCCGATCACTCCTTCCTCCAAAATGTCATCCACGACCGCTTTCTCAAAAGAGATGGATAAGGGGGGGACGGTGGTGGTGTAATAGGATCCGAAAGCATAAACCGAACCGATCCCGATCCCCAGGTTCAACACCTGGTCGTCGATGGTGAACATGCTCTCCTGTGCCCTGATGAGGGGGATGGAGAAGATGGCAAGAAAAATAATGGCGGTGATTCTTTTCATAGTATTTAGTTTTTGGGTAAACAATAGTCTCATCCCGATAGTTCAATCGGGCATAAATTTATTGTTTATCTCCCATGAAAAAGCGGTTGTTGAAAATTATTTTGGCAAAAACGGGAAAATTGAGGATCAACATGGCTCTTTTCAGGATACACAAGCGCATGAACCGTCCATAGAGAAAGTAACGTCGGCCAGAGAAGCCTCTCTCTGGTGATGGGTGATCAGGAGGATGGTCTGGGAACACTCCCTGAGGGTCAGCAGCAATTTGTTTACATGCACTTCCGAAACCGGGTCCAGGGAGGAAGTGGCTTCGTCCAGGATCAGCAGGGAGGGTCTTTTGTAGAGGGCACGGACAAGCGCCAGCCGCTGCCTCTCTCCGCCTGAAAGATTGGTCCCGTTTCGGGTGAGCACGGATTCCAGTCCCCCGGGAAGCGATTCGATCAGGGGCAGCAGTCCCACCGCCTTCAGCAGGTGAAGGGTCCTTTTCACATCGGGGTTTTTCTGACCGGGAGCAATGTTCTCCAGAATGGAACCGGTCAGAAAGCTGATCTGCTGGGGAACGATCCCGATCATCGAACGTATGCTCTCCAGTGAAAAATAGCGGGTGTTATATCCATTGATGGTGATGCTTCCTTCATCCGGGAAATACAGGTGCTGGATCAGGGAGCCAATGGTTGATTTTCCCGATCCGCTGGGGCCGGTGATAGCGGTCACTTTTCCGGCATGGATGGTCAGGTCCAGGTTCCGGAATATGGTTCCCCTGGAACCGTAAGCAAAGGAAACATTATTGAATACAATATCCCCGAATTCATCCCGGGGGAAAGATGGCCGGCCGGCAACCTGTTCCTCTTCCAGGTGGAATATTTCGAACAGCCGGTCTGCGGCGATCAGGGCATTCTGATAGACCTTGTTGGCCCCGATGAGTCCGCTCACCGGTCCGGTGAAGTACCCGATCAGGGCATAGAAAGTGAGCAACTTGCCGGGGGTAATGGACTGGCTGATCACAAAACCAGAACCCACCCACAGCAGGATGATGGTGAAAAGACGGCTGACCAGCTCGGTTGCTCCCATGGCGGTGATGGAATTAATGCCCGAGGTGTAACCGGTATCCAGCAGCCGGTTCAGTCTGCCTTCTGTCTTTCTGAAAGCGATCCCTTCCAGGTTGTGCTGTTTGATGTGTGAGGTTGCCTCGAGTGATTCC
Source organism: Bacteroidota bacterium (assembly GCA_051746185.1). Taxonomy (GTDB): domain Bacteria; phylum Bacteroidota; class Bacteroidia; order Bacteroidales. Next base: position 29,843 of record JBNJEV010000009.1, on the reverse strand, counting down.
ACGAGCTGGCTTTCCAGGGAAGCCGTCCTTTCCATGGCCTCTCGCTCGATCCTCTTGTTCCTGCGGTTGAAACAGTAGTAAATGACCGAGTAGAGGGGGATGATGGCGAGCATCATCAGGGCAAGTTCCCAGTACAGGATGAACATCAGTCCGAAGGAGAAGAAAAGGATCAGAAAGTTCACCAGAATACCTATGGCTGCATCATTGATGAATCCCCTGATCTTAATGGCATCGTTGATCCTGGAGATGATCTCTCCCGTCTTCATGCCGTCAAAGAATCGCTGGGGCATTCTGAACAGGTGGCGGTAATAGGAGGTGATTAGCTGGTTATCGATCACCTGCCCGGTTTTCAGTACATGCAGGCTCCTGATGGCGAACATATAGATCATCACAAGGGTGATCAGGATCATGGTGATGCTCATCAGGTTCAGCAGACCCGTATTCCGGGTTACAAAAACATGATCGGTGAGTTTTCCAATATACAGTGAGGTGGACAGTCCCAGCAGGGTGTAAATGACAGCGGCTATGATGGCCTGGAGCACCGGTTTACAGACTGGCCTGAGAAGAGAAATGATCCTGTTCCGACCTGTCGGGGTTTCCCGGAACATTTGAGCCTGAATCTGCCGTACCATGGCCACCACGGCACCGCTCCATTTCCTTCTGAAGTCCCCGTGGCTCCATCTTCGTATTTTTCCCTCTGCGGGATCCATCACCCTCAGGTGCTTCCCGTTGATCCCGTACACGCAGACATAATGATGTTCTCCTCCGGTCTGTTCAACATGGGCGATAAACGGCAGGGGAAGCTTGTCCAGATGTTCTGCCGATCCTTTCAGCCCTTTTGCTTCAAAATCGAATTTTTCAAGGGTCCTGACCAATCCCCACATGGAGGTTCCCAGTTTGTCCGTCCCGGCGATTTGCCTGATCCTCGCCACGGATGCCCTGATCCCGTAATAGGCCATTACAGAAGCGATACATGCAGGTCCGCAGTCGGACGAGTCACGCTGTCTGATTGCCACTTTTCTGTTCCTTCTCATTTTTCGGGTATTGAAGCCCCGGGATCCAGCCGGCGGGCCACCTTTTCCAGGAGAAGGGAGGCGAGCGACCGGCGGAAAAGGACAAAACTGGCGGTGAAGGTCATTCCTTTCACCACCGGTTTTCTTTCTCCGCCATCCCGGGAAATGAAAGGGGAGTCGAGGGTGCTCCTGATGCGGTAGACCGGTACCCCGTCTTTCAGGATCACATCCTTTTCGATATGATCGACCCTGGCTTCCACATGGGCCTGTCGACCGTACCCTGATCCGTTAAACCGGAGGCGGACCCTGGTCCCTTTCCCGACTCCCTGGATACTGCCCGGATCGAGAAAACATTCAGCCACCAGGCTTCCTTCCGGTGAAACGGATCCCAGTGACATGCCGGAATGGATCACCGATCCGGCGGTCAGTCCCGGACAATTGTGAATGGTGCCCGAGGTGGGAGCCACAATATAGTAATTGTGCAGCATGGATCTGTTCAGGTTGACCTCCCGCCGGTATCCGGTATTTTCCTGTTCAAGCCGGTAGAGTTCTTCCTGCAGCTGGCTCCTGTACCGGTGTTCGAGATCGTTGATCTCTGCACAGATCAACCGGTAGTCTGTTTCTGCCTGCTCAAATTCGTGCAGGGGGATTACCCCGGCAGTGAATAATTCGGTGGCGGTATGATATGCTTTCCCCAGGAGTCTCTTCCTGATCTGAAGGCAGGTGAGGGATGAAATGTGATTCCTGTAGGACTGGATGAACCTTCCTGTCCTTTCAGGCTCCTGTCCGTTGAGGATGCTTTTGATATCCTGAATGGGTGCACTGTTCCGGACAATCAGCGCGGAGTATTCCCGGATCCCGGTTTCAACCCGGTCTTTGTTGACCCAGGCCAGGGTATCCCCCGCGTGCACCTCCATGTTGCCGGCAAGGATGGTACTGTCCAGGATCCCCGAAATGGGAGAAAGGATCCCGGCAGGTTCTTTCAGGGGTCTGATCATTCCGGCGGTGGTGGTGACCACATCTACTTTCACCAGGGGCAGGGCCGCAAAGGACCCGGTGATCATCAGGATGACCACATAACCCAGGTGAAAGGAACGGACACTTCGCCTGTAGATCAGGTCCAGTGTACTGTCCTCCAGCTGGTCCATCAGGCAAAAATGCCGGCAATGAAATCCTTGATCTGGTCCCAGTAAGTGACGATGGCACCGAAGACCACCAGGGTTACAATGAAGATAATGATGTCCCGCCGGCGTGGTTTTTTGATTCTCATCGCATCGGGTATTATTTAAGAATAGTAAAAAAGAGCCTGTCTCAAAAGTGATTGGTTGACATCATCTGAGGGATGCTTTTGAAGTAACCTGGCATCTTTGACGAAGTCAATTAGCACGTTACGACAAAGCATCCCTCAGTAAGAAAATCAAAAAAGCCTTATGAGACAATCCTGATAATTCTAGTTGTTTTCCATTTCATTGAGGGCCTTATTAACATCCCAGTCAGCGAGTGCCAATGCTGTAAGGGGACCATTGTTAAGGCCGGCAATCGAGATAAACCGGAGTACCCTGCCCACATCGTAGGCGAATCCGCCGCCGTTGACCTGTCTCATCTGTCCGGCATCCAGGGTGCTGAAAAGTGTTGTGTTTTCCATTTTTCTGATTATTATAAAATTACATTGATCATTGTACATTATTTCTCTTCCGGTTCTCCGGTGAGTCCGTTCTTGAAATTATCCCAGTCCCTGATGATCTCGGTGACCGCAACCACGCCGATCGCCAGAAGGAAGGGCAATACCCCGCCATTGAGGCGCTGCTGTTCCTGAACGGGGACCTCTTTAAAAGTGTTCGTGAATAATGCTGGTTCCATTTTCTGAATGAGTTTGATCACACCTACTCTCTTAAAGGCTTTTCGGTTTACGCCTGTGCAAAGAGCTCTTCGGTTTTCCTGTTTATGTGTTCCGGGAAAATATATCGGTCGGTGCAGGTGATGATTTTAATTTCTATCTTTATTTCCTGAAAAAAACATTCAAAAAATATGACCATTGAAAAGGAACATTTCGGAACCATCCCTTCTGTGGGTGAAGTACACCGGTATGTCATGAGAAATAACAGGGAAATGGAAGTGAGGGTACTCGATTACGGGGGGATCATTACGGACCTGATCGTGCCGGACCGGGACCATGAACCCGGCAATGTTGTCCTCGGATTTGACCGGCTTGACGGTTACCTGGGGGACCAGCCCTATCTGGGTGCCATGATCGGCCGGTTCTGCAACCGGATCGGAGGTGCAAAATTTTCCATCGAGGGAAGGACCTACCGGCTTTCTGCCAACGAAGGGTCCAATCATCTCCACGGGGGATTCAGGGGATTCGATAAAAAAATGTGGAAGGCACATACGGATGTTTCCGGGAAGCAGATCAGCCTGGTAATGAAGTATCATAGCGGGGACGGCGAGGAAGGGTATCCGGGAAATGTAATCGCGGAAGTGCTTTATACACTGAATGATCAGAATGAACTGGGTGTGCACTGCAGGGCGGAAACCGACCGGCCCACCCATGTGAACCTGACCAACCACAGCTATTTCAATCTGAACAATTGCCGGGGGACCATCCACCGGCATGAACTGACACTGGATGCTGACCGGTATACGGTACTGGATGGGGAAAGCATTCCCACGGGCAAAATTGCAACGGTGGAAGGCACTCCGCTCGATTTCAGACAGACCAGACCGCTCGGGGAAAGGATCGCAGAGGTGGAACCGGGATATGATCTCAACTATGTGCTTGCCATGGAATCACGGGAACTGACCCGGGTGGCGGTCCTGCATGATCCGGAATCCGGACGCACAATGGAGGTTCTTACCACCCTGCCGGGGATCCAGCTTTACACGTCAAATTACCTGAAAGGGATCCGGGGCAGAGACGGGATCGACTACGGGAAACATGCCGCTGTCTGCCTGGAAACTCAATATTTTCCCGACAGTCCCAACCAGCTGGCATTCCCGTCCACCCTGCTGAAACCCGGTGAGCAATACAGCGCGCAGACCCTTTTCCGGTTCAGCTAGCATGCTCAGGACTGCCATATATTTCCTGCTGGCCACTCTGGTGACCCAACTCTCGGTTGCACGGCCACGGACATCGTGTGTTCTCCGTCCCGGTGGAGCCGCCGGTTATGAGAACCCACTGTATGAAAGGTGGCTTTCCCGCTATGACATCAAATACTATGAGATCGATCTGCAGGTGACCAATCAGAGCACGGAAATCGAGGGAGAAGTCATGATCCTGATGGAAGTCCTGCAAACAATGGACACCCTGGTGCTGGAACTGCAGGACCAGCTGCAGGTCAGCCGGATCGATATCACCGACAGGGATTCCCTGCCTGATTTCTCTCACACCGCGGATTATGAGCACAGGGACCAGGCCCTGTTTGTGCCGCTTGACAGGACCCGGTCGGCCGGTGAGGTATTTGCCGTGAAGATCCGGTACGGGGGAGAGGCGGGCCGGGACAGGGGCTTTTTTGCAGGGATCAATTCCGCCAGAGACGGACAGTACGGTTTTCAGGTTACCTATACCCTTTCGGAGCCTCTCAATGCCAAGGACTGGATCCCCGTCAAACAGGTGCTGGAAGACAAAATCGATTCGGTCCGCACCCGCCTGGAGTGCGATGATCAGCTGATGGCAGCCTCCAACGGGATCCTGGAGGATGTGGAAGACCTGGAGGGGGACACAAAAGTGTTCAGCTGGAAGACCACCTATCCCATGGCCTATTACCTCCTTTTTTTCTCGGTGGCCGATTACAGGGACTACTCCTTTTATGCACCCCTTTCCCGGACAGGCGATTCGGTCCTGGTGCAGAACTTTCTGTATGATTCGGACAAAGTGCTTGCCGACTGGGAAGAGGGAATCCTGGAGACCGGCAATCTGATCCGCACCTATTCGGAGCTGCTGACCGATTATCCCTTTTCGCGCGAAAAGTACGGTCATGTCATGGCACCCCTGGGAGGAGGGATGGAACACCAGACCATGACCACCATCCAGGATTTCGATTTCTTCCTTGTGGCCCATGAGCTGGCCCACCAGTGGTTCGGCAACCTGGTGACCTGCGGGAACTGGCAGGACATATGGATCAATGAAGGTTTTGCCTCCTATATGGAATATATCGCCGCCCGGCAGATCCTGGGACAGGATGCCGCCGACAGATGGATGTCCAATGCCATGTCCATTGCCCTGGGAGAGACCACAGGATCGGTCTTTGTCCCGGAAGAAAACGCTGACAATCCCGGGCGGGTCTTCGATTACGGACTCAGCTACAAAAAAGGGGCCATTTTGCTGCACATGATCCGGTATATCCTTGACGAGGATGACCTTTTCTTCAGGGTGCTCCGCAATTACCTCCATCAATTCGGAAACGGAGTGGCCACCGGGGAGGATTTCAAAAGACTGCTCGAATCGGAAAGCGGGATCGATTTTTCAGGCTTCTTTCAGCAGTGGTATTACGGAGAAGGTTTTCCCCGGTACCAGCTTTTCTGGCATCAGCTGGGCGATTCACTTTACCTGCATCTGGAGCAGACCGGCAGTTCACCGGATACCCCGCTCTTCACCAATCCCTTTGACGTGGAAGTGGTGTACAGCGATGGTACCACGGAAAGAATGCGGCTGTCACAGAACGAACCTGTCGAGGATTATACCATACAGATCAACGGTCTGGTCGCCAACCTGGTGTTCGATCCTGACGAGGATCTGCTGAACACATCCAGTGTGGTCCGGCAGATCCCTTCAGACCGGTTGTATCTCCTTGGCCCGAATCCATTCAGCGACAAACTGTATGTGCAGCTGCTCAACCACAACACCCTGCAGGAGATTGCCCTGTTCGATTTCAGGGGGCGGGAGGTGTACCGGATGACGGATCCCGGCAGTCCCCTGGTTCTGGATCTTTCCCGGCTTGCAGACGGAGCTTACCTGCTTGTACTGTATGACACGGCCATCACCTATAAGGAAAGGGTGATCAAGATTTCCCGGGAATGAAACGATTTCTTATATTTACGATTCCCGGAGACATCCCTGTCAGCAACCGTTCATGATACGAACCCACTAAACCAACAACCCATGAAACTCACAAAATTTTTGCCCATCCTGTTGATGGGTGCATTGTTCTCCTGTAAACCGTCCGTTGAATACCCTTACCAGAATACCAGGCTGGATTTTGAGGAAAGGGCGGAGGACCTGGTATCCAGAATGACCCTTGAAGAAAAGGTGAGCCAGCTTACCAATTCAGCAGCTGCCATTGAACGCCTGGGCATTCCCGAATACGACTGGTGGAATGAGTGCCTGCACGGGGTTGCCCGCGCCGGCAAGGCCACCGTCTTTCCCCAGGCCATCGGGATGGCTGCCACTTTCGACCGGGATTTGATGCTCCGGATGGCGGAGATCACTTCCACCGAGGCAAGGGCCAAATACAATGATTTTATTTCCCGCCACGAAAGGGGACGGTACAAGGGACTTACCTTCTGGTCGCCCAATATCAACATATTCAGGGATCCCCGCTGGGGACGGGGACATGAAACCTATGGAGAGGATCCCTATCTCACCGGTGAACTGGGGGTGCAGTTCATCAGGGGATTGCAGGGGGACCATGACCGGTATTTCAAGGTAGTGGCCACTTCCAAACACTATGCGGTCCACAGCGGACCCGAGCCCCTCAGGCACGAGTTTGATGCGGTGACCAGTGAGAGGGATTTCCGGGACACCTACCTGCCTGCATTCAGGAAAACCGTGGAAGAGGGAAAAGTCTATTCGGTCATGTGCGCATACAACCGCTATATGGGAGAACCCTGCTGCGGAAGCACCTGGCTGCAGGAGGAATTGCTGCGCGGTGAGCTTGGATTCGATGGTTATATTGTTTCGGACTGCGGAGCCATCAGGGATTTTCACTCCGGACACGATGTGGTCGAAACCAGGGAGGAAGCAGCAGCGCTGGGAGTCCTTTCGGGGACCGATTTGAATTGTGGCAGTGTCTATCCCGCACTTGTGGAGGCGGTCGGCCAGGGTCTGATCTCGGAAGAGCAGATCGATATATCGGTGGAACGGCTGATGCTTGCCAGGATGAAGCTGGGAATGTTCGATCCCGATGAGATGGTCCCATGGTCAGATGATTCCTATGACCTGGTCTCCGGTCCCGGCCACAGGCTGGTGGCGCTGGAAATGGCCAGGAAATCCCTGGTTCTGCTGAAGAATGAATCGGATGCCCTGCCCCTGAGCAAGGATCTCCGGAAAGTTGCGGTGATCGGGCCCAATGCCGATAATGTGACCGTGCAGTACGGAAACTACAACGGGTTCCCGGTGAACCCGGTCAGTGTGTATGCGGGCATCAAATCAAAACTGGGGGATCAGGCCGAAGTGCGTTATGCACTCGGATCCCCTCATCACCAGGACATGCCCTACCCGGTTACGGTTCCCGGCGAGGTCCTGTATACGGACAATGAACTGTCGGAACAGGGGCTCAGGGGCCGGTATTTTTCCAACCTGGAATGCGAAGGGGAGCCGGTGGCCGAAAGAACCGATGCCCTGATCGATTTTTACTGGTTTGACCAGGAACCTCCGGTGGAGGGATTAAACCCTGATACATTCTGTGTGGAGTGGACCGGAACTCTGGTACCCGAAAAAAGCGGTGTCCATTCCATCAGTGCAGCGGGAAGGTCCTCCCTGCTTATTTTTGACGGTGATACCATTCGTAACCGCTGGGGAATGGGCCGGATGGAAAAAGAACTGAAGGCCGGACAGCCGTATCCCATCAAATTGATCCTGCACCACCGCGGAGGGGATGCCAGCTGCAATCTGACCTGGCTGGAACCGGACAGGAATCTTACGGGGGAAGCGCTTCAGCTTGCCGGATGGGCCGATCACGTGATCCTGGTGATGGGTTTGAACGCACGCCTGGAAGGCGAGGAGATGAGAGGATTTGAACTGGAAGGCTTCAAAGGAGGGGACCGCACCTCCCTGGATTTGCCGGATGTCCAGCAGCAGCTCATACGACGCATGGCCGCCACCGGCAAACCGGTGACCCTGGTTCTGATGAGCGGTTCCACCCTTTCCATCAACTGGGAGAATGAGCACCTTGACGGGATCATCCAGGCATGGTACCCCGGTGAAGCAGGAGGTACTGCTGTTGCGGATGTGCTCTTCGGTGATTACAATCCTGCCGGGAGACTGCCGGTTACCTTCTATCAATCGGTGGATGACCTTCCCGGTTTTGAGGATTACAATATGGAAGGGAAGACCTACAGGTATTTCGGGGATGAGGTGCTGTACCCCTTTGGCTATGGTCTGAGCTATACCGATTTTCTTTATGAAAACCTGATCCTGGACGATGATGAGATCCCCCGGAACGGGGAGGTCACAGTCAGTGTGGATGTGACCAATACGGGTGAAACGGGTGGAGAAGAAGTGGTCCAGCTGTATATCAGGGACGTGGAATCGGAGGTGAAAAGACCCCTGAAAGACCTGCGCGGATTCGAAAGGGTGTGGATCGAAGCAGGAGGAACCGTTACGGTTACCATGACCCTGGGTCCGGATGAACTGGCCTATTATGATGTGGAGCAGGGGGATTATATCGTGGAGCCAGGCTGGTTCGATATCCTGGTAGGCCCCTCTTCCTCCGAAGCGGCCCTGCTTTCAACCAGTTTGCGGGTCCGTTGATCGATTCATGGTTCGACACGCTTTGATCCGTCACCGATCTCAGCCACGTAGAAGTCGGGGTTCACCTCTGTTTTTACCTTGTAGGCGGCCCCGACTTCGCGTATAAATGTCTCCACGGCTTCCTCCCGGAGGATGCTGACCGTGCAGCCTCCGAATCCGGCACCTGTCATTCTGCTGCCGATGGTGCCGTCGATCTTCCGCGCTTCATCCACCAGGGCATCCAGCTCCGGTCCGGTGACCTCGTAGTCCGCCCGCAGGGATTCGTGGGACTGGTACATCAGCTCGCCGAACAGTTGGATTTCCCCCTTGTTCAACGCATCAACTGCAGCCAGGGTGCGGCTGTTCTCCGAGATCACATGGCGGGCCCTTTTCCGCACCACCTCATCGGTGATCAGATGAGCGTACTGCTCGAACTCTTCCATGGTCAGATCGCTCAGATTCCTGATAGGCTTCCCTTTGCGAAGGGCTTCCACAGCAGCATCACACTGGGCCCTTCGTTCATTGTATTTGGAGTCGGCCAGTCCCCTTCTTTTATTCGTATTGGCGATCATGATCTTCATTCCCTCCAGCCGGAGAGGGACCCTCTCGTGTTCCAGGGTGTCGCAATTGAGGAACAGGGCATGATCCTTCATACCCATCCCGGAGGCAAACTGGTCCATGATCCCGCAGTTCACCCCCACGAAGAGGTTCTCGGCCCGCTGTGAGAGCAGGGCCAGTGACATCCGGTCCAGTCCGAACCGGAACAGATCATTCATCGCATATGCAGTGACCATCTCGATGGAGGCCGAGGAGGAGAGTCCGGCTCCATTGGGAATGTCGCCCGAATAAAGCAGGTCGACACCTTCTATTTCATGAGCCATTTTCCTGAATTCATTCAGTACGCCTACCGGATAATTGATCCAGGATCTTCCTGCTTTCTGGAACGGTGCATCCAGATCTGCCTCCCCCCTGTGATCAAAATTGGTCGTGGCAAATCGCACCACCCGGCTGCCGTTTTTGCGGACCAGAAGATAGGTCCCGAAAGAAAGTGCACAGGGAAGGACATAGCCTCCGTTATAATCCGTGTGTTCGCCGATCAAATTAACCCTTCCGGGTGAAAAATAGACCGAGAGGGGTTCATCTGAACTACCGTAGAGGCTGTTCATGGTCTCTTTAAGCTCTTTTATGTGCATCCGTTCCTGTTATTGGTTCGCAGCCAAAAGTAGAAAAAAATATTCAATCACTTTTCTGTGTGCCAATTTTCGTATTTTTAAGCGATCTTGCCTCATGGCTGTGATGGTGAAAGGATTTGTGAACAATATGCTTCGTGCCCGCTGGTTCCTGATTCCGTGTGTGATCCTGCTTCTGACCGCTACGATCGTCAGTCTGGCCGTTCCCCGGGAGACGGTCCACCTGGCCATCAACAGACTTCACACCCCCTTGCTGGATTTTCTTTTCCGGGCCTGGACCTTCCTTGGGAACGGACTGGGAGCTTTGATCATCATCCTGATCACCCTGCTTATCAGGATCCGGACCACACTGATCCTTTTTGCCGGGTATGCCATATCCGGGATCACGACCCAGCTGATCAAGCATCTTTTTTCCGGTAATTCCCCCCGTCCGCTGAAATACTTTGAGCTGCAGGGAAGGGATTATGATCTCTATCTGGTACCCGGGGTGGACCTCCATAGCTGGTACAGTTTTCCTTCGGGTCATACCGCCACTGCATTTGCCCTTTTCTTCGGATTATCATTAATTTTGAAGGCAAAATGGGCACAGCTGCTGGCCCTGGTCCTGGCCGCAGGGGTCGCATACTCCCGGGTCTACCTGTCCCAGCATTTTTTGACGGATGTGATTGGGGGCGCGATGATCGGGATAGCAGGCGGGTTCCTGGGCTGGTGGTGGATCAGAAGGTATGACAGGAGCTGGCTCAGAAAATCCTTACCAGATCTTTTGTCCGGATGAAAAAAACAACGCAGGCAGCGCTGGTATACCTTGGAATCCTGGTTTTCTCACTGGTTTTCCTGCTTCCTTTCCTGGGATCGGTGCATCTTTTTGACTGGGATGAGATTAATTTTGCAGAATCGGCCAGGGAGATGATCGTTACCGGCGACTATGTGACCGTTCAGATCGATTTTGAGCCCTTCTGGGAGAAGCCACCCCTGTTCTTCTGGCTCCAGGTGCTTTCCATGAAACTTTTCGGGATCAATGAATTTGCCGCCAGGTTCCCCAATTTTCTCTGCGGGATCGCCTCCCTGTCCCTGCTTTACTTTTTGGGAAACAGGTTGTACGGACATCGTTTCGGGATCCTGTGGGTGGTTTCCTACGGCACGGCGATCCTGCCCTTTTTCTATTTCAGGTCGGGGATCATTGATCCATGGTTCAACCTTTTTATTTTTATGGGGATCGCCTGGTTCGTATTGTACCTGGACCCGGAACGCAGGGACAAACGGATCAAAAATATCATCCTTTCGGCTTTCTTCTTCGGACTGGCGGTTCTCACCAAAGGTCCCGTGGCCATCCTGATCTTCGTGATCTGTTTCCTGGTTTTCCTGATCACCAGGCGTTTCAGAATATCCACCACTGCCGGTCACGTGATCCTGTTCACCGGGGTGCTGGCTTTGACCGGAGGCACCTGGTTCCTGCTGCAGGTACTGAACGGGAACATTCACATCCTCCGGGATTTCATTGCCTACCAGGCCCGGCTTTTTTCCTCTTATGATGCGGGACACAGCGGATTTTTCGCATACCATCCGGTGGTCATCCTGGTGGGGGTCTTTCCTGCTTCGGTGATTGCCCTGAAAAGCTTCACCAAGAAATCAGAGGAAACCGATCTGAGGAAGATCTTCAGGCAATGGATGTACATCATGTTCTGGGTGGTGCTCATCCTTTTTTCCATTGTGAGGACCAAGATCATTCATTACAGCTCGCTCACCTATTTTCCCCTGACCTTCCTGGCTGCATGGGTATGGGAAAAATGGCTGGACCGGAAGCTGGAGATCTTATCCTGGCAGATGGTCCTTTTGTGGCTGATCGCCCTCATCCTCGGAGGAGCGGCCATTGCACTGCCGCTGGTGGCCACCCATCCCCGGTGGCTGATCGGGAAAGATTTCGCATTCCTGGATCCCTTCACCCGCCATGCCCTGCAGGCCAATGTGCACTGGAGCGGATATGAGTGGCTGATCGGGGTTTTCCTGCTGGCCGGAGTACTTATTTCCGCCATTCAGATCCTCCGGCGGAATCCCGGTGGCATGATCCTCCTCCATGTGGTGTCGCTGCTTTTCGTATCCGCTTCCCTTTTGACCTTCACGGGCCGGATCGAGGGATATACCCAGCGGGCCGCCATCCATTTCTTCAAAGAACTGAAAGGCCGGGATGTCTATGTGAATACACTGGGCTACAAAAGCTATGCACACCTGTTCTATTTCGGGAAACAACCTCCCGAAGAACCCGGAAAGGATGATGCGGAATATCTGCTGGACCATGAAACGGAAAAGGATGCGTATTTTGTGATCAAGGTGAACAAAAAACAACAGATCCTGGAGAAATATCCCGAACTTGAAGTGCTTTACCAGAAGAACGGGTATGTATTCACCCTGAAAAAGGGAGTGCCCGGTCATGATTGAGGAAAAGACCATCACGGTGGTATTGCCTGCATACAATGCGGCGAAAACATTGCAGGCCACCTACCGGGAGATCCCTTTTGATATCGTGGACCATGTGATCCTGGTGGACGATCTGAGCAGCGATGAAACCCTCCGTGTGGCCGAGGAACTGGGGATCAGGCACATTGTCAGGCATGAGCAGAACCTGGGCTACGGGGGGAACCAGAAGAGCTGTTACAGAAAAGCCCTTGAACTGGATTCGGATATTGTGGTCATGCTGCATCCGGATTATCAGTACACCCCCAAACTGATCCCTTCCATGTGCCATCTGATCGCCAATGATGTATATGAAGTGGTCCTCGGATCACGGATCCTGGGGAAAAGTGCACTGAGGGGCGGGATGCCCCTTTACAAGTACCTGGCGAACCGCATCCTGACCCTGTTTCAGAACCTGTTGTTGAACCAGAAGCTTTCGGAATACCATACCGGATTCCGGGCCTTTTCCCGCAGGGTGCTCACTTCCATCAATCTTCAGGAGAATTCGGACGACTTTGTGTTCGATAACCAGATGCTGGCGCAGATCATCTACCAGGGCTATGAGATCGCCGAGATCACCTGCCCCACCCGGTATTTTGAGGAAGCCTCCTCCATCAATATGCACAGAAGCATGGTCTATGGGATCGGTGTGCTGAAAGTTTCCTTGCAATATGTGCTTCAGCGGTTGCACCTGGCAAGATTCAGACTCTTCGACCGACCGGATCCGTTTGAACAGCGTTGAGCACAGCCTTTCAGAAACGGATCACCCTGCCCTGGCTGCTGCTTTCATAGGCCGCTTCAATGATCCTGACCACATCTTTCGCCTGTGCCGGGGTTACCTCCGGTTCAGTTCTCTTTCTGATGACGTCATACAGATTGTCATAAAAGGCCAGGTAGTTGCCGGGTATGGTACGGTAGGAACCCTCGAGACGGCTGCCGCTGAATTCCGTATTGATCCGGCCCCATGCCGATTCAGGTTCCACTCCCCAGTTATCCGAACCGGGCACTGCTCCCAGTTTCATCGCTTCCTCCTGGGGATCAATACCCCATTTCAGGTAACTGCCTTCGGTCCCATGAAGGATAAATCTCGGACCCGGTTCCCTTACCAGGTAACTGCTTCGAAGCAGGCATTTCACCCCCGGATAATGGAGAAAAAGATCGAAGCTGTCATCGGTCATGGCCCCGTCACGAAGCATCCTGCTGTCGCAGAAGATCCTTTCGGGCATTCCAAAGAGCCGGAGCGCCTGATCGATCAGGTGCGACCCCAGGTTGTACAGGGTGCCGGTGCCCTCTGTCCCGCTGTCCTTCCAGGAATCCTGGAGGGTTTTCCTGTAGCGGTCGAAATGGGATTCAAATGCCACCAGCCTGCCCAGTTTTGCCTTTTCAATGATCTCCCTGACGGTAAGAAAATCACCATCCCACCTTCTGTTCTGGAACACGGTCAGAACCACGCCCTTTTTTCCGGCCAGATTGGTCAGTTCTTCGGCGTGGGATGATTTCAGGGTAAAGGGTTTTTCCACCACCACATGCTTGCCTGCACGGATGGCCTCCATCGCCATTTCATAATGAAGATGATCGGGGGGGTTCACAATGACCAGTTCAACATCGGGATCCGTGAGAATGGATGAGAACCGGCGCACGATCACCGAGGAGGGATGCTTTCCCCCGGAAAGGTTCTTTGTTCTTTCCAGGATCTTTATAATTTTGAAGCCGCGGTGCGCTTCCAAAAGCGGCCCATGGAATATCTGTCCCGACATACCATATGAGCACAGTGCAACGTTGATCATCTGCATGGACGATTTGTTTGTCCGGCAATATAAAAAAAATCAGAGCATCCTTAAAATACGAATATGCAAACTTTTCACCGTCAGCTGCCTTCCATGGGAACGAACATGGATCTTGTGTTGCCGGGTACCGAACCTCCGCTGTGCGATCTACTGGCAAAAAAGATCCGCATGGAGCTAGATTGGATCGAACAGCGGCTCTCAGTCTACCGGCCCGATTCGGATATTTCGGTGATCAACCGTGCAGGTTATCAGGAACCTGTTCAGCTGGATGATGAGATGTTGCTTGTCTTTAAAGAGGTGTTCACTCTTTATGAGGAGACCGGTGGCTTTTTTGATATCACCATGAAACCGGTACTGGATTATTACCTGGAGCATGGGAGTGCCGGATTTCTTCCCGGCCGCATCGCCGAAACAGCAGGGATGGACCGTATTCATCTGGAAGACAACCGGATTCGGTTCCTGAAAAAAGGCATGCAGATCGATCTGGGTGGATACGGAAAAGGGTATGCCGTCAGGAAGGTCCTGAACATCCTTCAGTCGGAAGAAGTGGAAAGTGCCCTGATCAGTTTCGGGGGAAGCCTGGTATATGGAAAAGGGCCACATCCTTACGGGGACCGGTGGAAAGTCTCCGTCCCCCTTGAAGATAAAGGAAGAGCCCCTGTCTTTTATCTAAAGGATGAAGCATTGTCCACCAGCGGAAATTCTTTGAACAACCAAAAAAAATTCGCAAATTCGGGACATATTGTGAATCCGGAAACACTTCGTATCAGAAAAGGAACGGGGCTGGTCAGTGTACAGGCCGAAGATCCGGTCAGGGCGGAAGTATTTTCCACGGCGCTGTTCAGTGCCGGCAAAAAGCGCGCTTCAGATATTGCCGGCCGCCATCCCGATCTGAAAATCGAATGTTATTTTTCTTCATCATTGTAAGCAATATCGTATGGAAACCAACAGAAGGGACTTTATCAGGGCTTTTTCGGCCATGGCAGCGGCGGGACTGTTCTCTTCCAGGATGCCCTGGCTGGGCGAGCTTCATGCACAGGATCCGGCAGATCCGGTAAAACTGGGGATCATCGGTGTGGGTTCCCGGGGATCGCTGCTGCTGACCTATCTTCTGGAAATCCCCGGCGTGGAGATCTCCTGCTTCTGTGACGATTATGAACCCCATTTTAACCGGGCGCAACAGATGATCGGCAAGGAAGCCAGGGGCTACCGGGATTACAGAAGGATGCTGGAACAGGAGGAGTTGAATGGGGTGGTGATCGCCACCCCGCTGGACAGGCATGCCAGAATGACCACAGATGCCCTGGATGCAGGGGTGCATGTATTCTGTGAGAAGGCCATGGCCAGAACCTATGAAGATTGTGACCGGATGGTCCGTGCGCAGCAGCGGAACAACAAGATACTGTACATAGGGCACCAACGGCTTTTCAGTACCCGCACCCTGGCAGGGATCAGAAAGATCGAAGAAGGGGCCCTGGGAGATATCACACAGATCAGGGCCTACTGGCACAGGAACAACGACTGGCGAAGACCGGTGCCCTCTCCCGAACTGGAACGGAGGATCAACTGGAGGCTCTATCATGAATACAGCTGCGGACTGATGACCGAGCTGGCCAGTCACCATCTCCAGGTGGCCAACTGGATTTTGAAGGATACACCCGATTATGCCTGGGGATCAGGAAGCATTAATTACTGGAAAGACGGCAGGGAAGTATATGACAATGTGAACGTGGTCTATCATTACCCTTCGGGCACGCACGTGGTCTATGACTCCATGATCAGCAACAAGAAGTACGGAATGCAGATCGAGGTCATGGGACCGCTGGGAACCCTGGAGATGGAAACCGGTTATATCTTCAAGGAATTCCCTGAACCTGCACCCGGGATCGTACAGCTGATCAACAACATCGAAAAGGAGATCTTTGACGTGGTCCCTGTCGGGGGACCGACATGGGTGCCGGAGGATCCTTCCGAAGACAAGGGTACCTACCTGCTGGACAGGATCATCCATTCAGACGGCACGGACATAGAGATGGAATCATTCGTTTCCGATGTGAGACACAACCGCGTGGATCCGTTTATCACCCATCAGGGCTTCTACGCGAGCATAGCCACATTGATGGGATTTGAGGCCATGATGAACAACCGCATTGAATCCTGGCCCGAAGGCCTCACCCTCTGAGGTGTGTCACTCAATCAAGTAAAGATTACGATGATGATTGAATCTCAGGAGCCTTTTTTCATTTCACCGCGGGATGCTTTTGAAGTAACCTGGCATCTTTTGCGAAGACAACCGAGCTTGCGAGCTTCAACAGATAGAAAACCAGTGTATACATGAAAGATACCGTCATCACCACATCAAGGAAGAAACGGGAGCTGATGATCCTGCTGATCTGTTTCGCTGCCGCGTATATATTGAATATCATCGGGATCGTCCGGCATGGTGCACCGGCCACTGAACTGATTACCCAGTTGCACCTGGTGCTGCTGATCACTGTCATATTCTACGGGGTTGTTGTTTTGCTCAGGCTACTTTATTTTTTGATATCCCGTTTATGGGTGAGGAAGAAATAAGATGCAGGGATCTTCAGAACCATATGAAGGGGGCAGGAAGCTTCCGCTTGTGGAGGAATTCTACTCCATACAGGGTGAGGGAACCCATACGGGAAAGCCCGCCTATTTCATCCGCATAGGGGGATGTGATATCGGCTGCAGCTGGTGCGACACCAAATTCTCATGGGACCCTTCCATTCATCCCCTGGTGCCCGCGGAGCAGATCGCCGGGCATGCGGCTTCATTTCCTGCGCGTTCGGTGGTGGTGACCGGGGGCGAACCGCTGATGGCAGACCTGGATTACCTGACGGGACTGCTCAGGCAGAAAGGGCTGGAGACCTATCTGGAGACCAGCGGGGTCTATCCCCTCACCGGGAGCTGGGACTGGATCTGTTTTTCTCCCAAGAGGAATGCCCCTCCGCTGCCGGAATTCCACGAACATGCCCACGAACTGAAAGTGATCATTTCTGAACAGGAGGATTTCGGTTGGGCCGAGGAAAATGCAGAAAAAGTAAGGGACGGGTGCAAACTTTTCCTTCAGCCGGAATGGAGCAGGAGGGAAGAGGTGCTCCCCCGGATCATTGCCTACGTAAAGGAGCATCCCCGCTGGACGATCTCCCTGCAGGCACACAAATACATGCAGATCCCTTGAAAGCATTCCATCTCAAATATTGCTCGATCATCATGATCCTGGTCCTTTTCTGCGGGAGTGCCGCAGCGCAGCAGTACACCTCCTCCTCCAGAAGGGCCGTCAAAAAGTATGAACAGGCCAGGGAATTCTATCATCAGGGAGAGGACGACCGTGCGGAGGAGGCACTGCGGAAGGCCGTCAGGGTGGACGGTGATTTCGTGGAGGCCTTCCAGCTGCTTGCCCAGATCTGTTATGACCAGGACCGGATCAGGGAGGCCACTGAGTATTTTTCAAGATCACTCTATCTTGATCCGGAAGGAAATCCGGATGGATACCGACTGCTTGCCGGTCTCACTTTCCTCAACGGGGAATATGACCGTACACTGCAGCTGATCGATACCTTTCTTGCTTTCCCTCCCGAACGGGTAAACCACCGGGGAGAGGCGCTGCTGCTGCAGGAAAAATCACGATTTGCCCGGAAGGCCATTCAGAACCCGGTGCCCTTTCGCCCGGTGAATCTCGGTGATTCCGTGAATTCTCCCCTGAACGAGTACTGGCCTTCCCTGTCGGTGGATGAGGATATGCTGATCTTCACGGTGATGCTTCCCAATCCGGATGGGGATGAGAAAATGAGGACACACCTCCAGGAAGACTTTTTCTATTCCATGCGCAGGGGAGAGGCGTGGGGCCCGCGGAAAAATGCGGGTCCTCCTCTGAATACACCGGATAACGAAGGAGCGCAGACCATTACGGCTGACGGGGAATTCCTTTATTTTACGGCCTGCAACAGGCGAAGCGGGATGGGACAGTGTGACCTCTATTTTTCCAGGCGGAAAGACGGCGGCTGGACCATCCCCGTGAACCTGGGGACTCCCGTGAACAGCAGGTCCGGTGAAAAGCAGCCGTCGGTCTCGGCCGACGGCAGGGTCCTCTATTTTGCTTCCGACAGGCCCGGAGGCAAGGGCTCCTATGACATATGGATGTCGGAGAAGCAAAACGGGAAGTGGAGTATCCCGGTCAACCTGGGGGATTCTGTCAATACTCCCGGGATGGAACAATCGCCTTTTATTCATCCTGACGGACAGACCCTCTATTTCTCCTCCACGGGATGGCCGGGGATGGGCCGGGGCGATCTGTTCGTCACCCGTAAGAACACCAGCGGCAGCTGGTCCACCCCCGTGAACCTGGGATATCCCATCAACACCCGGAATGACGAAGTGGGACTGGTGGTCAATGCGAGGGGTGACCGGGCCTATTTTGCTTCTGACAGGGAGCAGGGGAGGGGAACGGACCTCTACAGCTTTGAGCTCCCTCCGCCGGTCAGGCCGGTGATGGTATCCTACATGACAGGAAGGGTCTATGATTCCAGGAACATGAAAGGACTGGCAGCACTGATGCAGCTGATCGACCTGGAAAACGGAAAGGTGGTCATGGAACTGAAATCCTCCCCGGGGGAAGGCGATTACCTGATCTCATTGCCCACCGACAGCGATTATGCGCTGAATGTAACGGCGGACGGATATCTGTTCTATTCCGACCATTTTTCCTTTGAGGGGTTACATACCCGGACCGATCCGTTCCGCAAGGATATCCCCATGGAAAGGATCGATGTGGGAAGCAGGATGGTGCTGAACAATATTTTCTTCGATACCGATTCCCATACACTGAAATCCAGGTCGGTGACCGAACTGAACAAACTCTACGATTTTCTTGTTCGACATCCGGAGATCTATGCGGAGATCAGCGGACATACCGACAATACGGGTCCGGCCACTTACAACCAGGAACTTTCGGAAAAAAGGGCGCAGTCGGTGGTCCGTTATCTGGTTGAGCGGGGGATCGGTCATGACAGGCTCATCCAGGCAGGATACGGTGAGGAAAAGCCCGTGGCGGACAACAGCACCGAAGCGGGCCGTGCCCTGAACCGCAGGACCGAACTGAAGGTGGTCAGGATCCTGCCTTCGCCGGATCAATAAAACCGACACATGAAGATCCTTTTTCGAGAAATACCGGATTATCTGAAAGACAGATCCACGATCATCACCCAGGTGATGTTCGTCTCGATTTTCGCCCTGGTCTTCATCAATCTGTATTCCCCTTTCAATGCTTCCTCCTGGTATGAGGTGGGCAGAATCGAGTTCTTTTTCTATTCCAGTGCCCTGATCCTCTCAGGAATGCTGATCATCGTGCTCAGCAAGCTGATCTTTGTGTTGCTATCCCGCCGCACACGGGTAACCTACCTGCTGTTCGGGATATGGCACCTGGTGGAGATCGTGCTGCTGGCCGCGGCTTACCTGGTGGTGGATCTTTATTTGCTGAAATCGGGTGCGGAGCCCATGGAAAGGTTCACCGGACTGCTTTTCATCACCCTGCTTGTGCTGGCCATACCCTATTCTCTTTCCTGGCTCTGGCTTTCCCTGAAGGACAAGCGGGAGACGCTGGAACAGCTCACCAGGAATACATCCCGGGAATACCAAAAGAACAGGATGATCACCTTCAGGGACGAGAGCGAAAAATTGCGTTTTTCCGTTAAGTCCCGCGACATACTTTTCGTGGAATCCACCGATAACTATGTGACTGTTCATATCAACGAGAAAGGCAAGCTTCGTAAGATCATGCTGAGGAATACCATGAAAAGGCTGGAAAAAGAGCTGGAAGGCACCCTGATCCAGCGTTGCCACCGCTCCTTCATGGTCAATTTTGAGAATATCAAACTGGTGAAGCTGATCAGCACCAATCTTTATATATACATGGATTTCCCAGGGGAGATCCGCATCCCGGTTTCACGCACCTACGCCGAACACGTGCATGAGTTCCTGAACCGGGTTTCCCTGTAAAAACTATATATAAAAAATTCTTATTTTCACCACCATGATTATCAAAACCTGAAAGTCACCATTACCATGAAGAAAATGAAAAGAACCGGGACATGGATCATCCTCCTGGGAATTATTGTCGGCAGCTCACTTGCTGCTCAGGAGATTCAGAAAGAAGAAAAACAGGGCTATCATTTCACCATTGAGAAGAGTATTCCTGCCACTCCCGTAAAGGACCAGCACAGGTCGGGCACCTGCTGGAGCTTTGCTTCGGTGAGTTTTATCGAGTCCGAGCTGCTCCGCACCGGAAAGGGCACCTATGATCTGTCGGAAATGTTCTTTGTGCGGCAGGCTTACCTTGACAAGGCCGTCAAGTATGTGCGAATGCACGGGACCATCAACTTCGGGGCCGGGGGACTGACCCATGATGTGTTCAACAGCTGGAAAAGGGACGGGATCGTGCCCCAGAGTGCCTATACCGGGCTCCGGACCGGGGATTCCCTGCCGGTCCACGGGGAAATGAGCGCGGTGCTGGACGGATACATCAAACAGGTGATCAGGAATCCCAACCGAATGCTGTCCCCGGTATGGAAAGAAGGATACCAGGGGATCCTGGATGCTTACCTGGGCGGAGAACCCGATACATTCCTGTATGAAGGTACGGTCTACACCCCCCATTCATTCTCGGAGGAGCTGGGCCTGGACCCGGAAGATTACGTGATGATCGGATCCTTTACCCACCATCCGTTTTACCAGGATTTCATCCTTGAGATCCCCGATAACTGGAGCTGGGGAACCATCAAGAATGTTCCCCTGGACGAGATGATGGAAGTGCTGGATCATGCCCTGGAAAACGGGTACACGGTCTGCTGGGATGCGGATGTGGGAGAAAGGGGATTTGACTGGAAAAGCGGTCTGGCCCTGTTGCCCTCCGAGGAGATCGAGGATCTGAGCGGTTTGGAAAGGGCCCGGTGGGACGAGCTTTCCGATTCGGAGCGGAGTACACTGTTCTATGATTTCTCAACTCCGAAAGCGGAAAAAAAGATCACCCAGAAGATCCGCCAGCGTGCATTTGACAACTACCAGACCACCGACGACCACCTGATGCACATTACAGGCCTGTCCAGGGATCAGTCCGGGAACCGGTTTTACCTGGTGAAGAATTCGTGGGGAACAGGCACCCATATTTACAAGGGATACATGCATGCCTCACAGGCCTACATGAGGGCAAAGACCCTCTTTCTGGTGGTACACAGGGAGGCGGTCCCCCGCATCATTGCCGAGAAACTGGGCCTCTGAGTCAGTTCCAGCAAACGCCCCTCTCCCGGTAGATGCGGATGAAGTTCTCCACCGAACGGTCATAGCCCGGCTCTATGTCGCCGGGAAAATAACAGGCGGGCAATTCGCCCAGGCGCCTGTGGTATGCGAGGCAGTCGCAGCAAATCCCCTTTCTGCCGCATGGATAGCTGCAGTTACACTGGTTCTGGTTCCGGTCCTTCTTACAGTCCATCATAATCGTGTTGGATATTCAACTTAAACTTCAATGATCCGGACTAAAATAGTTATTTTTAAAGGCAACTGCTGTTTATAATTTAGTTTTTCCGGACGGACTGTCCGTTTAACTTTGTACCTGTGACAAACCATCGGGGAAAGAGACACGTGAAATGATGAAGAACAACCTGCTGCATATCACCCTTCTGGTCCTTCTTTTTCTGGCATTCAGCAGCACCCGGTTCTACCCTTCAGAAACCCCCGCCATGATTCGTCCGGCATTTCCGGAATACCCGGAATTCCTGAAATCCGATACCGCATGGGCCGATTCGGTGATGCGGGAGCTTTCCCTGGAGGAACGCATTGCCCAGATGATCATGGTCCAGGCCTTTTCAAACATGGGCGAAGGCCATCAGAAAGCCCTTGTCCACCTGGTCCGGGAATACGGGATCGGGGGGATCCTTTTTTCCAGGGGAGATCCCGTTTCCCAGGCCACGCTGACCAACCATCTGCAGTCGGTATCGGAAGTGCCCCTGCTGATGGCCATGGATGGAGAGAATGGCCTGGGGATGAGACTCGAACAGGTGATCAGCTATCCTAAACAGATCAGCCTGGGCGCCATCACCGATAACGAAATGATCTACCGGATGGGAAAGGATATGGCCGGACAGATGAAACGGATCGGGGTCCATCTCAATTTTGCTCCCGTGGCCGATATCAATAACAACCCCCTGAACCAGGTTATCCACATCCGTTCCTTCGGAGAAGAGCGTGAGAATGTTGCCGGGAAGGTGGTGGCCCTGATGCGGGGGATGCAGGATCACGGACTGCTGGTGAGCGCCAAGCATTTCCCGGGTCACGGGGATACCGGTTCCGATTCGCATCATGCCCTCCCGCTGATCCCGCATGACCGGTCCAGGCTCGATGCCATCGAGCTGTATCCTTTCAAAAAGGCCATCGAGAGGGGCCTGACCGGGATCATGATGGCTCATCTTCATGTGCCTGCACTGGATGACAGACCGAACCGGGCGACCACCCTTTCACAGCCGGTGGTGACCGGACTGCTCAGGGAGAAGATGGATTTCAGGGGACTGATCATCACCGATGCGCTGAACATGAAGGGGATCAGTGATTTCTTCGAACCCGGTCAATGTGAGGTAGAGGCGGTCCGGGCCGGAAACGATATCCTCCTGATGCCGGCGGATGTGGGAAGGGGTATTTCAGCCATCCGGCAGTCCGTGAGGAGAGGGGATATCAGCCGGGAAAGGATCGATGCCAGTTGCCGCAGGATCCTTTTGGCCAAATACTGGGCCGGACTCAACCGTTACCGTCCCCTCCGGACCGATTCCCTGCTGGAAGATCTGAACAGCGACCGTTACCGGCTGCATCGCCGGAAGCTGGTCGAGCATTCCCTGGTGCTGGTCAGGAACCGGGAATCGGTACTTCCCCTGAGAGAACTGGAAAATACCAGGCTTGCCACGGTCACTGTCAGCGAAAAGAAAGACCATACCTTTGCGGTCACCTCGGACCTGTACGTCCATGGGAAACACTTTACAATCTCTCCTTCAGCGGATTATCGGATTCGGTCGGACCTGTTGATGCAATTGAGGGAATATAACACGATCATTGTTAATTTATTTGACCTGAACCAGCATGCGGGCAGACAATACGGGATCACCGACCAGGTACTGGATCTTATTGCACAGATGGAACCCTCATCCACCCTGGTCCTCAATGTGGCGGGAACTCCCTATGCGCTCGGCAGACTGGCCGGCCAGGAACATGCAGATGCACTGATCGTCTCTTTCAGTGACGATCCTCTGAGCCAGGACCTGGTCGCCCAGGGGATATTCGGGGGAATTGCTTTCAGGGGCCGGTTGCCCGTGACCGTGGCCTCCGTTGCCGCAGCAGGGGATGGCTGTTTTACCGGGCCGGCCATCAGGCTCGGCTATGCGGATCCCATGGAGGTGGGACTTAATGCGGATACCCTGAGAAGAATGGAAGATGTGGTCCGGAAGGCCATCCGGGAACGTGCCATGCCGGGGTGCCAGCTTCTGGTGGCCCGGAACGGCAAGGTGGTCTGGATGAAAGCATACGGGTACCACACCTACCGGGGCAGACAACCGGTACGAATGACGGACCTGTATGACCTGGCATCGGTCACCAAGATCACAGCCACCCTTCCCGCCCTGATGCGTTTGCGGGATCAGGGCCGGTTCCACGAGGATTCGGTCCTGGGATCCTACCTGGAGCTTCCCGATTCCTCCGACAAGGCGGACCTGGTCATCAGCGATATCCTGACCCACCAGGCAGGACTTCAGTCCTGGATCCCCTTTTACTATGCCACCCTCGAGCCCCTGGATACCTCACAGGGCCTGGTCTCCAACCGCTGGTCCCATACCTATCCGCTGAGGATCGGCGAGGGACTCTATGCCAACCGCAATGTGAGGTATGCGGACAGTACCTATATGAAAGCCTATGACCCGGACCATCCCGTTCAGGTGGCAGGGGATCTTTATCTGCACCGGCAAATCAGGGATTCCGTGTATCACTGGATCCATAACTCTGAACTGCAGTCGCGGGAATACAGATACAGTGACCTGGGGTTTTATATGTTGCAGCAGGTGATCGAAAGTATTACCGGCGATACCCTGCTTTATCCTTATGTATGGCATCAGTTCTACGCTCCGCTGGGGGCTTCCTCCCTGGGGTATCTGCCCCTGAACAGGTTCTCTCCCAAAATGATCGTCCCCACGGAAAATGACGTATTCTTCAGGCGCCAGCTTCTCAGGGGATATGTCCACGATCCCGGCGCGGCCATGCTGGGAGGAATCTCCGGACAAGCCGGTCTTTTTGGCAATGCCAATGACCTGGCCAAAATGATGCAGATGTACCTGAACGGCGGAACATACGGAGGAAGAAGATACATCGATCCGGCCACCATTGCCAGGTACAGTTCCTGTATCAACGATGAACGGGTCAACCGGAGGGGGCTCGGGTTTGACCGGCCCATTACGGATACCATCGACGCGGGCCCCGCATGCAATGATGCTTCCCCGCTGAGTTTCGGACATTCGGGTTTCACGGGGGGCATCACCTGGGTGGATCCCGCATACGATCTGGTCTATGTTTTCCTTTCCAACCGGATCCATCCCGACCAGGGCAATACAAAGCTGATCGATATGAATGTCCGGACGGAGATCCAGCAGGTGATCTATGATGCTCTGGAACATTGAAATGACAATTATCATGACGAATCCCTTCCAGAGGGCGTAAATTTGGATACCTATGAAAGCAACACACATTGAACACATCGGGATCGCAGTTACCGACCTGGATGAGGCCATCGGCTATTATGAGGGTGTCCTGGGCCTGGAGTGCTATGCCATCGAAAAGGTAAGCGATCAGAAGGTGAGAACAGCATTTTTCAAAATCGGGGATACAAAGATCGAACTGCTGGAGCCCACCGAACCGGATAGTCCGGTGGGAAGATTCATTGAAAAGAGAGGTCCAGGAATGCATCATCTGGCATTTGCCGTGGATCATGTGGGTGAAGCCCTGCAGCAGGCCTCGGAAAAGGGGATCAGGCTGATTGACCGGGAGCCCAGGAAAGGGGCCGAGGGACTGCGGATCGGCTTTCTTCATCCTGCTTCCACCTTGGGTGTTCTTACGGAATTTTGTGGAAATCAGTAGATACCATTCGGACCCATGAACAATCAGGATAAAATCAAGCAACTGATCGACCTGCGTGAGCGGGCCAGGAAAGGAGGGGGAGAGGAACGCCTTGAGGCGCAGCATGCCAAGGGAAAGCAAACGGCCAGGGAGCGGATCCATATTCTGCTGGATGAGGGGAGCTTCGAAGAATATGACATGTTCGTGATGCACCGGTCCCATGAATTCGGCCTGGAAGAACACCGGTACCTGGGCGACGGGGTGGTCACCGGGCACGGAACCATCGATGGCCGCATTGTATATGTGTACGCACAGGATTTCACCGTCTTCGGTGGTTCGCTATCCGAAACACATGCCCAGAAAATCTGCAAGATCATGGACCAGGCCATGAAAGTGGGTGCCCCGCTGATCGGCATCAACGACAGCGGAGGGGCCAGGATCCAGGAGGGGGTCAGGAGCCTGGCGGGTTATGCGGAGATCTTTGAAAGGAATATCCGGGCTTCGGGGGTGATCCCGCAGATCTCAGCCGTGTTCGGTCCCTGTGCCGGGGGTGCGGTCTATTCTCCCGCACTCACCGATTTTATCATCATGAATGACAAGACCTCCTACATGTTCGTTACAGGGCCCAGGGTCACCCGGACCGTTACCGGTGAGGACATCTCCATTGAGGAGCTGGGGGGAGCCCGGATGCATGCCACCCGTTCGGGTGTGGCCCACATGGTCGCATCCGATGAGGAAGAAGGACTGCTGATGATCCGGAAACTGATCAGCTATATGCCCCAGAATAACCTGGAAGATCCACCGGCCGGCGAGTGCACCGATCCCATCGACAGGCTCGAGGATCTGCTGAACGATGTGATCCCCGATGATCCCAATGAAGCCTATGACATGAAGGATGTCATCTTCTCCATTGTGGACCACCATGAATTCCTTGAGATCCACAGGCAGTATGCCATGAACATAGTAGTGGGTTTTGCCAAGTTCAACGGGATCCCGGTGGGGATCGTAGCCAATCAGCCCAACCACATGGCCGGGGTCCTGGATATCGAAGCTTCCCGGAAGGCAGCCCGGTTCGTGCGTTTCTGTGATTGTTTCAACCTTCCCATCGTCACCCTGGTGGATGTTCCGGGTTTTCTTCCCGGCAGCGCCCAGGAGCATGGGGGGATCATCATTCACGGTGCCAAGCTGATGTTCGCCTTTGGCGAGGCCACCGTGCCCAAGGTGACCATTACCCTGAGAAAATCCTATGGAGGGGCACATGATGTGATGAGCTCGAAACAGCTGAAGGGGGATATCAACTATGCATGGCCCACTGCGGAGATCGCTGTGATGGGACCTAAAGGAGCCATTGAGATACTGGAGGGCAAAACCCTGAAATCCATTGAAGAACGTGAGGAAATGATGAAGTTCCTTGAGGAAAAGGAGAAGGAATACAGGGAAAAATTTTCCAATCCCTATGAGGCGGCCAGGTACGGTTACATTGACGATGTGATCGAGCCCAGGAACACAAGGTTCCGGGTGGTGCGCGCATTGCAGACCCTGGCCACGAAGAAGGATATGAATCCGCCCAAGAAACACACCAACATCCCGCTGTAATGTGGATACCCTGCATATTGCTCAGAAGCAACATCAGCCTTGAAACGCTGGTTATTGCCGTGGCGGGGTACCTGATCGTTTTCCTGGCCCTGGTGCTTCTGTTTGCACTTTTCAGGCTGATCCCCGGACTGATCTCCCTGAGGATCCGGAAAAAACAGGTCAGGTCGGGCAAATCCCCTTCCGGGGAAGCAGAGCTATCCGGAGAGGAAGCCGCAGCCATTGCCATGGCGATACATTTGTATATGAGCGAATTGCACGATGAGGAAAGCGGGATCCTTACCATCAAGAAGGTATCCAAAACCTATTCTCCCTGGAGTTCAAAAATATATGCGGTCAGGAACCAGTTTAACCGGTTGTAAAACATCAGGCTAACAAAATATTTTTAATGAAGCAATATAAATTCACCATTCACGGGAACGAATATCTTGTGGATATTCATGGAATGGAAGATGATGTGGCTCACCTGGAAGTGAACGGCACACCCTATGATGTGGAGGTGCACCGGCAGAAAAAGCAGACCAAAACCCCGACCCTGCTGAGGTCTCCCGAGAAAGACCCTGCGAAGCCTTCCATCGAGAGACGCCAGGAAGGATCATCCCACCAGATCCTGGCACCTCTTCCCGGCAATATCCAGGAGATCAGGGTCAACAAAGGGGACATTGTGGAAAAGGGACAGTTGCTCATGGTGATGGAAGCCATGAAAATGGAAAACAGGCTGCTGGCTGAAAGGGCGGGAGTGGTGGAATCCATCCTGGTCAGGCAGGGTGATGCGGTGCTTCAGGGGGACATCCTGATGGAAATCGTTTAGGATGAAAAAAGCATGTACACTTTTCGGGGCCCTGCTGATCGTGATCCTGTTCAGATGGATCTGTTTTCCTGCTCACGCAGCCGCTGACCGGGAGCCGGTCCGGACAGATACCACCCTGACAGAGGTCAAAAACACTCCTGTTATTGAGAATGCCGGGGAAAAGGACGATCTGTTCGAGGTGGCCGGCAGGGGTATCCGCCAGTTTTTCAGGTATACCGGTTTCCGCAATGCCACAGCGGGTCATATCATCATGATCGCCGTGGGACTGGTCTTCATTTTCCTGGCCATCCGCTATGACTATGAACCCCTGCTCCTGATCCCCATCGGAACGGGGATCATCTTCGGGAACATTCCGTTCTTCCAGGCCGAGGATCTGAACATGCAGGTGGGCATTTACCAGGAGGGAAGTGTGCTGAACTATCTGTATTTCGGGGTTCTGAAAGGGGTGTACCCGCCCCTGATCTTTCTGGGGATCGGTGCCATGACCGATTTTTCATCCCTGATCAGCAAACCCAGGCTCATGCTGCTGGGTGCGGCCGCCCAGGTGGGGATTTTCCTGACCTTCCTGGGAGCACTGGCCCTGGGGTTCCATACGAAGGAAGCCGGTGCGATCGGGATCATCGGAGGGGCGGATGGTCCCACGGCCATTTTCCTTTCTTCCCGGCTTGCCAACGGGTTGGAAATCATCGGTTATACGGCAGGAGGAGAACCGATCAGAGTAAAGAACCTGATCGGTCCCATTGCTATCGCAGCCTACTCCTATATGGCCCTGGTCCCCGTCATACAGCCTCCCATCATGCGTCTGCTGACCACCGGAAAGGAACGGCGCATCCGGATGAAACCCCCGAGAGCCGTTTCCAAGACCGAGAAGATCCTTTTTCCGCTGATCGGACTGCTGGTGACCACATTCATTTCCCCCAACTCCCTTCCGCTGCTGGGTATGCTTTTTTTCGGGAATCTTTTGAAAGAATCGGGTGTAACCAAGCGACTGGCGGACACGGCACGGAGCTCCATGATCGATATTGTGACCATTTTACTGGGACTTACCGTGGGAGCATCCACCCAGGCCGACCGTTTTCTGACTACCGATTCCCTGATGATCTTTGCCCTGGGTGCGGTCTCTTTTATGGTGGCCACCGCAGGGGGGGTCATCTTTGCCAAGGTGATGAACCTGTTTTTGCGGGGAGAGAACAAACTGAATCCACTGATTGGGGCAGCGGGGGTCTCGGCAGTACCCGACAGTGCCAGGGTGGTCCAGAACATGGGGCTGAGGGAAGATCCCACCAATCACCTGCTGATGCACGCCATGGCACCCAATGTATCCGGGGTGATCGGATCGGCCGTGGCCGCAGGGATCCTTCTCAGTTTTCTATATTAGGAGAGCAATATAAATTATCGGGTTACTATACTTTTTAGGTGCTTTTGTGCTGAAAAATATTCCTCTGGAGATATATATTATCCAAAATAACATCAAATTAGTTAACAGTCCGATAAAAAAGATCCATTCCGACTTTAGGGAACCTAAGCGTAGCAAAGTCAATACGCGAGCAGGATTCAAATAGAAATTCCGACCAGGTCCAGGAATATTGTTTTCATAAAAAACAAGTTGTACGTTTGTAAGTGAACCAGCAGAACCATGGAAAAAACAGCGACCGCCGGCAACAGAGGGGACAACATAAGATCGGATTGTTACGTCAGGATCACGCTCCAAAACAGCGGGGGGATCAATGTTCATCTGGAAAGTAAGGTCGCTGCCATTTTCGGGGAACAGATCAAACAGCAGGCCGGGGAGGTGATGACCGCAATGGGGGTAAAACACGCCCGGGTGGAAATGGAAGATACCGGAGCACTTCCCTTTGTGATCGCAGCCAGGCTGGAGGCTGCCGTGAGGAAACTGGAGATCCCCTGCCGCTCATGGATCCCGGAAATGATCCCGCAGAACCGTTACGGGACCGACAGGGAAAGGTTCAGACTGTCCAGGCTTTACCTTCCGGGCAATACTCCCCGGTTGATGCTGAATGCCGGGATCCACCATCCCGACGGGATCATCCTGGACCTGGAAGATTCTGTGGCACCGGACAAAAAAGAAGAAGCCAGGCTGCTGGTGCGCAATGCCCTCTGCCAGGTGGATTTCCATGGTGCGGAAAGAATGGTGCGCATCAACCAGCT
>JBNJEV010000008.1:0-98259 GCA_051746185.1 Bacteroidota bacterium | reverse complement strand
AGAGATCAGAGCCTCACACTTGAAACCAGGCGCAGCTTCGTGAATAACTGTTTTCTTCTTGAGGAGGTATTCAGAAAGATAATGGATCATGCCAGCTGCCGGGCCATCACGATCAATGGTTGCATGAGCACGATCATGCCTCTGGCCGAGACATCCGCCTGCCTGACGCTCAGCCTCCTGAATGATGCCGGTTATCTTTCATTCTGTGAATCAGATTTTGTGGTGATCCCGGCAGGAATATTGCTGGCCAATATATCAGGGAAACCTGTATTTCTGAATGATCCCACCTACCCGCATGACGGGATCATTACCCTGGCCCATTGTACTGCTCCCAGGCGAATGGATGGAAGGAACAGGGAACCTGCAAGGATACTGACACATTTCGAATCAGATTACGGAGCTGCCCCCAAGGTGGAAATGCACAGGGGACAAATATTAACCAATATCATACCCGATTTCCAGGTAAGCCGTTATATCGGACTAAAAGGCACCATCCTGGACCATCCCTTCATGGATATATGCCGCTCACAAATTGATGTCGGATATGATGTGGACAGCGATATCCTGGCAAAACGCATGCACGGATTTCACTGGATGACCGGGTATGGTGATTATTTACGTGAGACAGGCTATGCCCTGCGGCGGCTCGGTATCGAATGGGAGCAGCTGTAAAAGAGTATCACCCCAGCAAAATCTCCGGATCGATATCCAGTTTGCGGTACATTTGCCTGGCCACTTTCAGAGTTGGTTCTGATTTACCATTCAGGTATTCACTGATACGGGGCGGGCTCACTTCCAGCAGCTCAGCAAGACTCTTTTGGGCCAGTCCCATTTCTGCCATGCACAAACTGATCATTTCAGGCATGGTGGTTACACCTCCTTACAGTTGATACGATCATATTCGGAATGTTTCCCGATATGAAACGGATTACATGTTCCATAACAGTGCGTGATCCTCTGCATTTAAAGGTATCTTAGGGATTTGACAGGTAAAACGACTCCTGCAATTAACAATTGTTCAAACAGCTGCTGGCGGGTTATTGATCCCGGGCTGTTAACAGACTAAAAATAAACTTTTTATGATCCTCCTGCTCCCGGTATCCCATCACCGGAGATTGCTGGCCGGGGAGAAGAAGACGGTAGGCATGGTTGCCGGTTTCAAACCGTATTCCCGTGAGATTGGCGAAGGCAAAATGGCGTTAGAATACGCCTGCGAGATCAGGTATAACATTGGTGACACCACATACCTGACATACGGGTCCAGGGACCTGGAATACCGGAAGGGAAGGAATTTCCCTGTTTTGTCTGAACCAGATAACCCATCGAAAAAGCTTGTCCTGACGATCTCGGCTGTCTACCTGAACATTCATTCGGGGATATCCCTTATACTGCTGATCCTCTGGTCTGCCTTCTACCTCTTCTCCTTGAACAGGTACTCCAAACGAAAGCGGAAAGGAGGCACAAAGAACCTGGCCTCTTCTCCCTATAAACCCTTTGTTAAAAGAAGCTCCGGGCTTGTGACCGTCCTCGCAGTTGTCTTTCAACTCATACCGATCTTCCATCATCACGCCTTTTCCAACACCATCCGGATGGAACCGGCGATGGGCGATGAAACGATCAACAGGATCCTGGGCGAAGCACAGCCGGGGGATACCATTCTATTCACACCCGGCACCTATCGGGGCCCTTTTCTCTTGGAGGAGGTGCATGGTAACCCGGACCTCCCGGTGGTGATCCTCGGATCTGTCCCGGCTGCAGTCATTGACGGTCAGACGAAACCGGGGACTGGACTGGACAACCAGGCATTCAGGCTGTCGGATTGCTCCTGGATCGTCATCGAGGGATTCACCATCCGCAATTGCTGGACCGATCTGGTACGTGCCGACAATGTTTCCTATCTTTCCCTGAGGAATTGCCTGATGAAAGGAGGCAAGCGGGCGGTTTTCGCCACGGGAAGGGGAAGCCATCATTTCCTGGTCGAGGGTTGTACCTGGGATCAGGATGAACGGCTCTGGACCCACGAGGAGGGGTATTCATGGGATGAAATCCACCACGGAATCCACAGCCATTATAACGGCAGCCTGTTCCAGGGATACGGGATCAGCGGGGTTTTTGTTATCCGCGACAATATTGTCCGTAATACATTCAACGCTTTCCGGGTCTCCCTGATCGGCGACAGGGGGCCGGACCCGCTGGCGGGGACCAACGGCGAGATCTACCGCAATACGGTGTTCAATACTTCCGATAACGTGCTGGAACCGGAAGTGCATGCCCTGAACCTCCATTTCTACCACAACAACATGATCAATGGCCATGCCTTCATTTCCATCACCGAGGTGGCGGGCGGGGAGATCTATATTTACGGGAATACCGCACTGACCATCCCGGGAGACGAGACGGGCTGGACCATCTTCAAGATCTCCAGCCGGCACACCGCGCTGACACGTCCGCTCTATATCTTCAACAACAGCTGGTGGGTCAACTTCGATATGGTCGGAAGACCCCGCAACATCTGGGAGAACGACCATGTGAAACATTTCAACAACGCCTGTTTTTCGGCCGTATCAGACAGTTTCGGGATCTATAACCTGGGGGAGGATAACTATTTCGACTACGATTGCTCCAATGTGCCTTTCCCGGCGATCCTGACACGGAATGGCCACGAGCGTCACGGAATTGTCGCCGACCCGGGTTTCCGGGACCCTCTTGAAGGCGATTTTTCCCTGGTGGAAGGCTCCCCGTGCATCGACCAGGGAATGGAGCAGCCGGAACTGCTGCCGTTTATGGATGGAGATACACCTGATATCGGGGCCTATGATAATGGTTTACCGGTGGAAGGACCTCCGTTCCGGTTCGTTCCACCTGAAGTGCCCGCGCCTTTTCAGGAGATGCCGCGCATCACCCGCTTCAAAATGAACGGCTCCCTGCTCCGGCTCTGGTTTTCGGCGCCGCTTTCCGAAAGCTCGGTACGCTCTGCCTCCTTCCGGCTGGTGGGACAGGACGACGTGATCGAACGCGGTCAGGACGATGTGATTGAACTGGAAGCGGAACTGTCCGGGGACGGCTACTGCCTGACACTTTCATCCCGCTCAAATCTGCCGGCCGGGGAACCTTCAGCAATAGTAAAGTTGGGACCTGAACCAGAATCGCCGGATTCAGCAGGACCACCAGACGACAGGGGACACAGTGTAACTAATAAGTTAGTTGATTTCCCTGAAGGATACTACCTCCAGATCAAGAACAGGCCGGAAAGCACGGATGCTATGCCCATGACCGGCTGGGCCTCGGTCATCCCGGTACAATTAGGAAAATCTCATCAATCAGAATCCAGATGAAAACTCTGTCCCGAATACCGATCAGCCTTGTACTGGCTGTTTTCCTGGCCTCATCCGCAGGCATATACGCACAGCCCGATCCCGCTCTCACAGCGTTGACACGCACGAACATCGACCGGGTTTACCTTGCGCAGCCCGTTCCCGCGCGGGTAAAACAACCCGATCCCGCTCAGGTACTGGAGACCACGAAAAAGATCGCCGACAAGGTGATCCGTGAGACCTCCTTCGACTACAGGCTGGTGCCGATGGGTCCCAATGCAGGGATTATGCAGGTGAATATTGACGGGCACGGACAGCGGGCAACCGGAGAGGGCGGCATATATTATGCCTACGGGAAGATGGGATCGGATCGTGACACATCCGGACTCCTCGGGCTCTCCTTCCGGGGCGAGATCGTTTTGTTCCTCAACGGCAGCGAGATCTTCAGGGGAACTTCACCGGTGGTGAAGCTGCAGGAATACACCTACAATCGTTTCCGGTTCCACCGGGAGATCCCGGTCAGGTGGAAAAAGGGTGAAAACGAGTTGCTGGTAAAATTCCGGCAGGGACCCGCTCAATCCAGAGTACTGCTGCTCCCCCTGACGGAGATCGATACAAAGGCGGAATATGTGAACCTGCTCCCGGTTACCGGTACCGCACCGGGTGTTCACTGGCTGACCAGCGGGCGGTGGCAGCTGCCTTCCGGGGAAGATACGGATTTCTCCTTCCCGCCGGAAAAGGAACATGCCGATTATTACCGACAAGGAAACGATATTACGGCCTGGGAGCCACAGCCCTCCCCGCTGCTCAGGGAGTTGGTAATCCCTGAAACAGCCAGCTACCAGAGAGATGCCTATTCGGACTGGCACTATGCCAACGGCGGAACCCTGCTGGGGATCCTTTCACTCCATGAGATCACAGGGGATAAGGATTACCCCGGTTTCATGGAACAGTATACAGCTAATCTCCTGGCGAACTTCGATTATTTCCGCTGGCAATATTTCACCATGTACGCCATGCGGGGAAGCTTTCACCGCGTCCACCGGATGACCATGCTGGATGATTCGGGCGGACCGGCAATTCCGCTGGCGCAGCTGCAATTGATGGGTACCGGTTCGCCCGCACATCTTCCCCTGCTTTTAGAAGTACAGGAATATGTGATGAAAGGCCAGGAACGGCTCGACGACGGAACATTCAGCCGCCCCGAACCCGAACCTGCCACGGTCTGGGCAGATGATCTGTTTATGTCGTCGCCCTTCCTGCTCCGGATGGCAAAGATCACATGCGATGAAAGCCTTTACGACGAGGTGGCCCGGCAGGTAGTGCAGTTCAACCGCGCCCTGGAAGATCCCGAGACCGGTCTTTACTATCACGGCTGGTATGATCGCCGAAAGGAGAATACCCCGGTCCTCTGGGGCCGCGCCAACGGTTGGGTCGCCTGGGCCACCAGTGAGGTGCTGATGCATATGCCAGAGAATCAACCGAGATACCAGGAGGTCCTGGAGATCTTCCGGGATCACATGGAGGCCCTTGCCGGCTTCCAGGATGTATCCGGGATGTGGCACCAGGTGCTGGACCACCCGGAGACCTGGGAGGAAACCTCCTGCACAGCCATGTTCACACTGGCCATGGCCCGCGGGGTAAGGATGGGCTGGCTGAAAAAATCGTACCGCGACAGGGCATTAAGGGGGTGGAATGCACTGCAGGACAAGATCGCCAGCGACGGCACGGTCAAAGATATATGCAGGGGA
Organism: Bacteroidota bacterium; assembly: GCA_051746185.1. Lineage (GTDB taxonomy): Bacteria > Bacteroidota > Bacteroidia > Bacteroidales. The sequence goes on along the minus strand of JBNJEV010000008.1, from coordinate 93,194 downwards.
ACAGGTATCGGGGAAAGCCTGGAGTTTTACGCTACCAGGGACCGGTTCGACCACGACCCCCGCGGCCTGGGTGCCGTGATCACAGCCGGCTGCGAGATTTACTTACTGGTCACCGACTGAATTCCCATTGCACATTCCTCCAGTCCGTTCGAGCGGGCAATCCACCGGATGACCCCCGGACAATTCCGGTCGCGGCGTATGAAGAAGCGCAGGTCGACACACCTCATTATCTGGCTCAACCGACAGGGTTTCGGAAGATCGCGTGTCCGCCGGACGATCGTCGGAATGCCCGGTATTCTGCTCATTTCCGATGCAGGATGGAAGGTCAAGAAACAGGGATAAGATCAAAATAATCCTTTCCATTCCCGCCGGTCCTCCTTTAACTGTAATACCCGTAACGCTCGACCACCTCGTGCAGCACCTCCAGGTTCTCCGGGGGGGTGGCAGGGGCGATGGAGCAGGCAGTGCTCAGGATGAACCCTTTTGCCTTCATCCCAATCTCCAGCCGGCGGATCGCATCTTCCCGCACCTGCTCCGGCGTACCGTTCATCAGCATGTTTACCGGGTCGATGTTCCCCTTGATGAAGGCCCGGTCGCCGATGCGCCGCACCGCCTCCTCCAGTTTCACATTTCCCAGCGGGGGCGGGTCCAGGCATTCGAGACCGCTGAACCCCGTATCGATGATCATTTCGAGCCGGTCGTCGATCTCACCGCAGGTGTGGCAGTAACAGGACACCCCCTTTTCGCGGCAAAGCATGGCAATCTCCCGCTGGGCCGGGATGATTACCGATTCGTACATATCCAGGCCAATAAAATTCTGGCCGGTCCAGGGTGCTGAAAAATTGATGGCATCGGCACCGGCCTCGATCTGCTCGGAAACATGGCCGCACAGTGCAAGGGCATACCTCAGAAGGATCTCCCGACACTTGTCCGGGTGCGAAAGCATGGCCATGAAGGCAGCCTCCACCCCCAGGCGGTCAATCAGGTAATCCTCCGGAGCATACACCGATCCGTGGATGGAGAGCTCACCGGAGGTGATGTTCCTGGCCTGGTGTATCTCCGCTACCCGTCCGTACGGATCCTCCCGGATGTACATCCTCAGCCGGTTGGAGGGAGGGTGGAAAGTGATTGTACCTGGAATATCGTCCGGGTCCAGCTCGTCGATGGTGATCTCGGGCGGAACCATGTGCTGGTAGCGTGGCAAATCGTTCAGGCAATAGGTGCAGCTGTCACCCCCAAGAAACCGGATCAAGGGCCCTTCCGGGTGTCCGGTCTCCACCCCCATGACGGTCGATTCGTCCAGCGGGGCCAGGCCCACGGCAGGGATCAGAACGCCGTCGAAACCGAAGCGTTCGCTGATCTGGCAAAAAGCACGGGGATAAGCCTCCTCCCGGTTATGCCACAGGTCGACCGGGTCTAGGCCCGGCACCTGTGTCAGTACGAAACCCCAGGATGGCTGGCACATCAGCGGCACCCGGTCGGGCCGTTCCAGTTGCATGGCCAATCGCATTCTTTCTGCAGATCTCATGATGTGTTGATGGTTTATGAAAGTTAAAGATAACCATTAACGGTACTCTTCAAAAAGTCGGAATTCCTTATATTTATAAAAAACGGAAACTGAACCCACATTATATAATAAAAACTCATGGCAAAAATCTATTACGTGGGTGACTGGGCGGTGATGACCGGACCGGTCTTTGCTGAATCGCCCTTCAATTACGATCACAAGGGACTGGAGATCTTCAACTATGGCACCTGGCTCAAGCAGGCACTGGAATCCTCCGGGGAACATACGGTCGAATCGGTCCCCTCGTGGGATTTCTACAAGCTTCCCCCGGGTGCCTGGGAAAAGATACTGCAGGATTACGACATCTTCATTTTCAGCGATGTAGAGGCAAGGTTGTTCCAGCTGGAACCCAATTTTTTTGATCGGAGCAAGTTCGGGACCAGGGTACTTACCTTTCCCGACCGCATCCGGCTAACCATCGAGTCGGTCAACAGTGGAAAAAGGATCCTGTGGTGCGGAGGCTGGCTCTCCTTCACGGGCGAAATCGGCAAGGGGGGATGGGGCCGCACAGGGCTGAAGGAAATCCTCCCGGTGAAATGCCTCGATTACGAGGACCTGGTCGAGAGCACCGAAGGCTTTCTGGCCGAACCGGCAAAGGGGAGCAACGCCTTCTCCCCTCTCGATTTCAGCAATTTCCCGCCCATCATGGGCTACAACAAAACCATTCCCCGGGAGAGTTTCGATGTGCTGTTGAAGGTCAAAGAGACCGGGGATCCGCTGGTTGCCTGGGGAAAGCTCGGCAAGGGAAGGGTCCTGGCCTACATGTCCGATCCGGCTCCGCACTGGGGGTGCAACTTCGTCTACTGGGAACAGTACAACAATTTCTGGCTGGCCTGCATCGACCTGCTGCTGCATTAATCACTTCGCGGTCGGAGGTATAGCAGACGTAGTTCCACTTAGGGCTGAAGAAAGGGTGGCCATTCCACGCTTCTCAAGGAAGAGAAGACCACATATTTCTCATCGGAAGTGAAAGCCCGGCGTTCAAAGTAGCACGCTACGCTGGGGGCGGGTGAGGAGGTGACCTGCCAAACTTCCCTGCCTGTCTCCGGGGATTTCTCTTTGATCCACTCGACCGTTATTCCTTCACTGGACGAAAATCCCTTCTGTTGATGCACACATCCTCCAGGGTAAGGTGTGCCACATGTTCCAGCTCCAGCGGGATACGGGCTGAACGGATGCTGATATCGCGCAGGGTGACCGAATCGACCGGGGTGCCTTACTTTACCGACTTCTCCCCGAAGGTATAATCGTAATAGCTTGCCAGGAAACGGGTGCCGAACGAACTGCCGACGTCGCGCAGGGTGTACCAAAGTTTTCCGTGCCTGTGCCTGAGCCTGGTGTTGATCACCGCACCTGCCAGGTTGGGATCCGGATGATCCTGCGCGAAGCGGTTCTTCAGGATCCAGTCCAGCGACAGCTCGATGTTTTTATCGAATCCGCCGATGCCGTGTTCCCTCAGGCGCAGCCAGAGGATCCCCGAGAATGCCACCGATGAACCGGTGACGGAGCTGCGGTCGCGCCTACCGTCAAGGTAGTTCTTATAGTAGATGGTCCCCGCGCCGTCCTGGATCTCCGCGAAGGTCCTCGCGGTCTTTTCGGCCGCCTCCAGGTATCGCCTGTCACCGGTCAGCTCATACCCGTAGATCAGCGATTCGGCATACCAGAGGTTGAAGCGGGGGTGGATCGATCCTTCCTCCCTGAAATTGGGCATGAAATCCATCCATATCCCCCGTTCGCCCTGTTTTTCCACCAGGCTGTTGCACAGGGTGATGAATGCTTCTTTATATTCTTCGTTACCGGTGTATTGGTACATATCCAGGAACAGGGAACCCTCGTTATTGGGACGGGCCACATCGTAGAGGCCAATTTCCTCTTTGTCGGGCCAGAACGGGCTGCTCTCGGTAAGCACCTCGCCGGTTTCGGGATCCACGTTGTCGTAGCAAACCCCTTCCTCCAGCAGGCACATGTTGTGCAACATCCAGTCGCCCGCTTCGGTGGGAACCTCCGCATATTTTTCAACCCCGGTGACTTCATGCAATTTGTACAACCCGGCCGTACCGTCCGATACGGTGGCAAATACGATCACCTGTCCCGCATGATCGCCGTGAATGGCATCGATCATCCCCTCCAGCTTCGGATGGTCCTTGATCTGCAGGCCCACCCACCAGTCGCCCGCTCTTGTGGCGGTCTCCAGGAACTCCTCCCTGCCAGTCACCCGGTATGCCTCGGTCAATGCATAGATCGCCTGCCCGGTATGCCAGGCCGGTTCATATTCGTACCACTTCCCCTCGGTCAGGTTATAGTCGCACCGGGAGTACCCCTCCTCGTTGATCAGCACCCGGGAGATATACCCGGCAGTCTCCTCCAGGGCCTTGAGCACCTGCTTTTCTTTGTCGTCCCGCCCGGGATCTCCGCACAGCGAAAGGACCGGCACAAGCAGGAGAGCCGGTACAAGTAACATAAAACCTCTTTTATTCATTGATCGTTTCATAACTTATTGTTTTACTGTATATAATATTTCTGCTTGTGGTTCCTGAACTCCACATCCCTCAGGCGAAAGGAGAATCCCCACCCGCCTTTCCACTGTTCCACCTTGATCAGGATATGGTTCCTTCCTTTTTCCATGTCCAGCGGGATCTCGTCCTCGTCGGGGATCAGGCTGCGCTTCACATGCACCTGGTGCACTTTTTGGCCGTTGCACCAGACCACAGCCCCGTCGTTGCTGCCCAGAAGGGCGGTCACCCGCTGCTTTTCCGGCGAGTCGATGGTACAGTAGGCATAGGCCACACCCCGGATGGGCGGATGATAGATATCGGTGAAATCCACCTCGACCGGGTCAGGGGAATCGTACTTGTCCCACATATACCGGGTGCCGCCGGGCCCCTCGATCCACTGTCCAGGATAGGGGCGCGCCTCGCTCTCCCCGCCCATATCCCCCAGGAAATCGATGCTGCTCTCCCCGAATGAATCGAGGGGGAAACGCCCGGCGATGAGAAAGTACTGAAAATATTGTCCTTCCTTGCTACGGATATCCAGCCGTACCGCATCCGGGGGCGGCAACCAGGCACCCTCACCGAAACGGTCGACGGCCTCCTTCAGCAGGTGCACCTGCTCGCCGAATGCAAGGTTCCGCTCCCGGTACCCCTCCAGAGCCCTGTCCCGCCAGTGCTCCCGGCTCTCCATGTCCCACAGGGCGCCGAAATCGTCAGCCAACATTTTATGCCGTCGGGCAAGTTCCTCCAGGATGGTGAGCGATGTCCCGAGCTCATTGCTTGCCTCCCGCCTGTTCTGAAGCTGCACCGCGCTGGCCCGATTATAGGCATCGGCAGCTTCCAGCAACTTTTCCCTGGTCTCAGCCAGGAACCGGTACTGGGAGATGGTAAACCGGATGAATGCCAGGTCCTCATTGTAAAACGGTACCGACTGGTCTGCAAGGATGCTCCATGCACTGTCGGCCCATTTTCCCACATCCTTCCAGCTGTTGAGGTCGAAGGTGATCTTCTCCCCCCTTTCCGGCACCAGGGTCTTCCACATTACGCCTGAATTCATCTCGTAGGTAGGCCCCAGGTCGGTCAGGTGGTTCAGGGTATGGAGCACACGGGGAACGGACTGGTCCGGGTCGCCGTAGACTCCCAGGCTGAAGCGCCTGTCGAAATCGTCCAGGGGATCACGGTTGGGGCGCCAGCTCTGCTCGGCATTGTATGCCACCCCGTACCAGACATGGGAAAAGAAATGTTCGCCCCCGTCGTCCCAGACCGTGCAATAGACGCCGATGGTCCCTTTTTCGTAGCCCTCGTTGATAAAGTTCCGGATATTGATGGTGGTCATCCGGTAATCGGGGATGAGCCGGTTCGAATTCAAAACGCCGGGGGTTACAGTGAACTCAAAACCCGCGTTCCTCAGCGGGTCGATGAAATGGGCGAACGATTCGGAAGCGCCGTAATCCCACGCCCCCAGAATGATCCGTTTTGGAATCATCTCCAGGATCTCCCGGTGTTCCAGGATGATGTCGCCCCAGACGATGGAACGCTTGCCCAGCCGGTTCAGGATGGTATCGATCCGCATCACATGGTCGGCATAGATCCTGGCCACTCCCAGGCTGTCCGCTGCACCTTTCAGTCCCCCGCGTGAAAGGTCCCAGGCCTCGTCACAGTTTGGGGTAAAGAATCCGGAGCTGAAGGCGGGCGCCATTTCCGTATAGATGTCGCCCAGGAACCCGATGGAGGCAGGATCCAGGGGATCGAGCATCCTTTCGGTGGCTCCCAGGTGCCTGTACTGGGGATGGCTGAGGATATTCTCGAAATGACCCAGTGACTGGAAATTCCCCACCAGCTTCATATGATAACGTGCGGCGTATTCCGACAGTTCACTGAATTCTTCCACGGAGATCCCGCCGGTGGAGGGGGCGAAGTCGGGATAGGTTTCGGTTTCTACCACGTGCTCGATATAGAACGACATGTGGTTGATCTTCAGCTCCGCATAGCGGCGCACCTGCTGCCGCAGATATTCACCCGTGGGAATGGGGCCCCGGCTGATATCGTCCATCACGCAACGGAAAGCGATGGAGGGCCAGTCCCTGACAGTCATCCGCGGCAACTCCTGCGGCACGGGATATCCCCTGAGCAGCTGCTTCAGGGTCTGAACGCCGTAGAATACCCCTGCATCGGTATTCGCCGTGATGTATATTTGATCCGCATCGATCTTAAGCAGATAACCCTCTTCTCCCAGTTCATCTCCCGGTATAATACCTTCGCGGCCGGTAAGTCGTCGCAGGGAACGATCGTTCGACGGGATGCCGATAAGGATCGTGGCATTGCCCGGGGGACCTCCAATGAGTTCGCTCCCGTTCCTGGCATGAAAAGCGCCGGTGAGCTGACCGGTGATCAAACCTGCAGTCTCCTCCCCCACGCCCGCGAGGTGCAATGTAAGGGATTCTCCCCTGCACCCGAAATGACCCGTTTCCACCTCCACCTCCTGGGGATAGGGGACCACCGGGATGCGGTCGCCCGGCATCGCCTCGCCCACATTAAGAAAAAGCAGCAACAGTCCGGCTGCCGTGATCAGAACTGATATTCTTTTTGTGTTCTTCATTGTTTTCCAGATAATTGTCCCTTATCAGCGTTCCACAACCCGCAATGGTTCAGCTCCATGTATCATTATATCGTCATAATCCATATCCTCTGCATTATCCAGCACCAGGTGGGGTCTTCGGTCGGGCTGACTGAACCTGGCGCGGATATTCTGCAGGGAGATACCCTCTGCATGCCGGATAAAAAAGAGTGAGGAAGGCAATACCCCGAACATGGTCGATTCGGGATAGGAGTCGATCATTTCCGGCACCGTCTCCATATCCCGGGCGTCATTCACGCCACCCTCCAGTTCCATGGTGAGGCCGGAGATGCGGATGTTGCGGACGGGGTGACCCGGAATGCCGGTGATCGAGCAGCCGATCTTCCCCCCGTTCTGCACCAGGATGTTCCTCAGGGTAACGTCCTGCAGCGGACCGGGCAGTGGCGGTTCGGCTCCTTCCATATAGGGCCTGGCCCGGTAGCCCAGCCGGATGAACAACGGAACTTCGGGACCGTCGATCAGCACATCAGAGATCACCACGCCTTCCAGGATCCCGCCGTCGACCGTTTCAAGGGATATGCCGCTGATGCCGTCCGGAAAGCCGTAGATCACCTGCCTGTCGGCCGAGGGCTTGATGATACAATTGGAAATGGTGATGTTACGGAACCCGCCGGTCGACTCGGTACCGAATTTGATGGCATTGCAATGGCTGCTCAGGATGCAATTTGTAATTGTAATATTTTCGCAGGGCCGCAGGGAAGTGCTTTTCAGGGTCAGCGCATCATCGTCGGTATCTCCCCTGCAATCGCTGATGATCACATTGCTGCAACCGTCGATGTCGATCATATCGTTGTTCTGGTTGCAGTGATTAAACACTGTGATCCCGGTGATACGGACATGGTCGCAGGCCAGGTAGTGCTGCATCCACATGGCCGAGTTCCTCATCATCACATCCTTCAGCGTCACGTATGAGCACTCCGTGAAACGGACCAGGTAGGGCCGGTTCATGTAACGGTCGGGCCTTTTTTTGGTATCCACCCGGAAGGCGCCGCCCTGGCCGTCAATCACCCCTTTCCCGGTAATAGCGATGTGGGTGAGGCCGTAACCGAAGATCAGGCTCTGCCTGACCCACTCGTCACCGTAGAAACGGTACGGGGTGACTATCTCCGGGTAATCACCGATATCGGTGCTTCCCAGCAATACAGCACCCGCGGAAAGGTGCAGCTCCACATGGTCGCGCAGGACAAGGGTACCCGACAGGTACCTTCCCGGGGGAATCACCACCCGCCCGCCTCCATCGGCCGCACAGGCATCGATGGCCTGCTGGATGGCTTCCGTATTCAGCATCATCCCGTCACCCACCGCTCCGAACCGCGTCACCGGGTAATCTGCAAAAAGAGGTGCAGAAAACCAGAGAACCACGATGATCCAGATCATCCGTTTTCTGGATTCTGTGCTATCTGTCAGACCTTTCATATCATTTTGTTTTATGCACAAACCAGCTTTCCTGCAGCCATCGGGCCGATTGCCGATAGGCTGTTTCCAGGTCGTCCACACCCGATTCGGCGCCGCCCACATCGATCCCGAATTTTCCGCTGAAACCGGTCCGGTCGAGCATCTCGAAAAAGCGGTCCCAGTTGATCCGCCCCCGGCCCGGGACCAGGTGTTCCATTTTCTCCCCGCCGTTGTCGGAAATGTGGACATAATCCACATGGCCCTCCAGCCTGAGCAGGGAGAGGAAAAGATTGTCCTTCAGGAAGAACTGGTTGGCCGTATCCAGGTTGAACCGCAGGTTGTCCCGTCCCACCGCCGCGGAAAACAGCAGGTAGGCATCGGTGGTGTCGACCAGGGCACCGTGGCACGGGTGAAGCTGGTAGGTCAGTCCCTTTCCGGCCGCGATGTCGCAGGCAGCCCGGTAGGTCTTCACCAGTCCGTCCCAGTAACGATTCCACTGCAATCCCTCCGGCAGGGTGGCCTCGGCCAGCACCGATTCGTCGTAGTGCCGGGTTACCGGAATCCCTTCCGGGAACTGCCAGGGAGGCAGCGGGGAATTATCCAGCACGCAAGTCGCCCCCAATTCCTCCGCGGCCTCGCATCCCAGTGCGAACAGTTCCAGGTTCTTCTCCCGCTCCTCGTCAAAGGGTGAGCTGAGGCCTGGCAGAACAGTACAGAAAACCGGAACATCCAGTCCCATCCCTTCCGCTTCGGACCTGATCCTGCTGCGCATGCCGTGCATCTTCAGCAGGTGCTCTTCATGGATCCCTTCCAGTTCTACACTCCTGAATCCCAGCCGTTTCATTTCCCCCAAATGGACCGGGGTACCCTCCGCATCGGGCGGATACCCGTACCGGGTGATCACATAGAGGTAACAGGCGACAATATCGTGGTGATAAGTTTCCATAACACTGTGTTTTTCATTCATCTCATCTTGCTCCGTTATTTCCCGATCTGACCGGCGATCCCGATGATCCCGGCTGCGGCCATGGAGAAGCTGAACAGCAGGATCACTCCCAGTGTGATATTGTGGGACAGGCTTGCTGTATGCCCTCCCATTACCGAACGGCGGTTGTAAAGGATCATCATCAACAGTAGAACCAGCGGGGAGACTACCGTGATCAATGCCTGGGAGATGATCATGACCAGCACGGGTCTTCCGCCGAAAACCGGCACCACCAGTCCAAGAACTACCCCGAAAAGCACCAGCAGGCGGCTGGAAGTGGAACGCATTCTTCTCGGCTTATTGTTGAAATCGGCGAAGAGCCAGGGGGCCAGCAGGATGATGGGAAAGAGCGAAGAAAGTCCTGCGGCAACGATCCCTCCCACAAATATGGAGACCGCAAACCTGCCTGCCAGCGGCTCCATCAGCCTGACCATATCGATGGCATTGTCGACCTTCAGGCCCAGGGGATGCAGCGTTCCTGCAGCTGCCGCCATCACTGCCACGCTCAGGATAAACATCATGCTGACCGAGATCAGTGCGTCGCGTCTTTCAGCCTTCAGGTCGTCTACCCCCCATCCTTTCTCCTGAACCAGGATCGAGCGGACCACGTAGAGGATGGCTCCCATGGTGGTACCCACTATGCCGGCGGTGATCAGCATGGCGTCTGAATCTTCCGGCACCGAAGGGATCAGTCCCCCGATCACCTCCCCCGCATCGGGGATCACCATGAACATGGTCAGTATGAAAGAAAGGCCCATAATGCCCACGAAAACGGCCAGGACTTTTTCGAAGATCCGGTGTTTCCCGTTCCAGAACAGGTAATAGAGCAGGGCCCCGAATAGAGTGGCGGTGATCACCGGGCTGAAACCGTTACCCGACCTGGTCAGGGGCCTGGACCACTCCTGGACCACCTGTGTCACCACGCCCATCACTCCCATGCAGCTCATCCATTCGCTAACCAGCAGGGAAACCAGGACGAATGCGGTAATGCCTGTTCCGTAACTGGTCCGGAAACTGGTCAGGATGGTCTGACCGGTCACCGCGGTATACCTGCCGAAAAGCATGATAAGAAAGAAAGTGAAAATGCAGGACAATAGCAGCGGCCAGGTGAGGCTCATACCGTAGGCGGCCCCCGAGGAGGCCATGGTGGTGATACTGCCGGTCCCGATGTTGTAACCGATCAGGAACAGGCCCGGTGCGATGGAGACAATAAAAATGCCGATTTTCTTAAACAGGTTCATGAGGTGTCCGGTCAAATGGGTTTAAGGTGTGGTTTGGACTTTATTGGTGATGTCTCCCACCGGAACCACATAGACCTGCGGTGTGCCGGTCCGGTCTGATGTATAACATACATAATTGCCTTTGGGACTGAACGAAGGATGCACGTGGGCATATTCCTCGTGGCCGCCTTCCACGGAAGAGTTGGGATAGCAGAGAATCCTGGCATCACCGGTTTGCAGATTTACCAGCACCAGCTCGTTCCTGCCGGATTCCTGGCAATCGGATATGAACCAGTTCAAATCACGGCTCACCGTGCCGTGTCCAAGCTTGATGGTATCGTTCTCGTAATGCACCCGGAAATCCTTCCCGCCCCTGTCGATGGAACATATGGCTACCGGGCTCCACCCCGGCCTGGTCTTACGGAAGAAAAAGAAGCGACTCCCGTCGTGGGCCCAGCTCTCGTGGGTGGCCCTGTAACCGTAGGGGACCGTCAGGAACTGTCTGTCCTTTCCCGCCGCAAGGTCTACTTTCCACGACCTGGCCCTCAGCTCCATGGGAAGTGTCATATCGTTCTGCCGGTCGGGCCCGGGTACATAGGTTATCAAGTCCGGGTCCTCCGGGTTGAGCAGCGGGTGGGATATCTTGCCCTCCCTGTGGCGATGCACTTCAAGGACCTCTCCCGTTTCCAGATCCGTCCTGTATATGGCCTTCAGGGTATCGTTGCGCACATAGACCAGGGTGTGCCGGCCGTCGTTGGTAAACGAACCGGTGTAGCGGGGGTAGTCCGGCAGCATCCCGGAATAGTCGAATAACACCTGTTCGTAACCGTCCTCCACATCCGCCGCATAGAGTTTCCAGCCATCCAGATAACAGACCCGCCGGCCATCGGGCATCACGGTGTAATCGTCCCCCAGGATCCTCCGGCCTTCGGGTGAAATGACCTGCTCGATCCCGGTTCCCAGGTCCATCCGGTACAGCCTCCACTCGCCCGTCCGGCGCGATGAGAATACCACGTACCGTTCATCGGCTGTAAAGGCCTGTCCTTCAAAATAACTGGCCACCGAGGGTGCCGTATCCGATGTGATCTGCCACACCGTCCTGCCGGTTGCGGGCGAACGGTAGCGAATCAGGGCGGGGGTTCCCCTGTTGTCCTCGCAGGTCCGGCCGTTGATCACTACGTTCTCCATGACCAGATAATCCGTATGGCTGATATCCAAAGGGATACGGGCCGAACGGATCTCTACGTCCCGCAGATAGATGGAGTCCAGCGGACGCTCCTCGAAACCCTTCAAATAGATACCGTGATCGCCGGCATGAGCGGCCCGGATCTCCTCCACGTAAATGTTCTTGAAGAGCGGTGGGTGAGAAGCACCCTGGCTCTTGTAATCGGAGTCGATGATGATAGCCGATCGCGTGGAATCGAACGTCACGTTGCGGGCATAGATATCCCGGACCGTCCCTCCCCTGTCGCGGTTCCCCTTCAGGTAAAAACCATAGGCCACCCTTCCTGCATAGCTGCAGTTCTCCACGTACACGTCGTGCACGCCTCCCGACATCTCACTGCCCACCGCTACGGCGTTGTGGCCCCTGAACCGGCAGTCCCGGATCACGATGTTCCTGGATGGAATGCCCAGGGTCCGCCCTTCACGGTCCCTTCCGGCTTTTATGGCAATGTTGTCGTCCCTGTTGTTGAATACCACCTCCTCGATCAGCACATGGTCGCACGATTCAGGGTCGATCCCGTCGTTATTGTAATTGAATGCCTCGAAGGATACCCCTCTCACCGTGATGTGTTGAGAAAAGACGAAATGAAGGCACCAGAAAGGAGAATCGGAGATTTTCACATCCTCCACCAGGATGTTCGAACATTCATAGAACTGCACCAGGTGGGGACGCAGGTAGTGGCCCTCCCCGAATCGCCTTTCAGCCAACGGCACATCCTCATTGTTCATCCGCCTGCTGAGCCATTTATCCTCATCCTGCAGCTCTTTCCATCCGTGCCAAGGGTCCGATCCTTCCCCGTCGATCTCTCCCTTGCCGGTGATGGCCACATGTTCTGCCCGGTGCACATAGATGAACGGGGAATAGTTGTAAATCCGGGTGCCCTCCCAGCTGGTCAGCACAATGGGCAGGTAATCCACCGGGTCGGAACCGAACAGTAGTCTGGCGCCCTCCTGCAGATGAAGCTCCATTCTGCTTTCCAGATGGATGGGTCCGTTTACCAGCCACATGCCCGGCCCCACCACGATCCTGCCGCCGCCGCTGTCCCTACATGCTGCCAAAGCCCGTTCGAAGACCTCCTTGTTGTCAAATGTGCCGTCCCCGCGGGCACCGTACTCCGTCAGATGGAAAACCCGATCAGGGATCTCCGGCAACCCGATCTCTGCGGCTATCCGTTCCGCTTTCTCCCAGGGATCTGCGCCTCCGTCCTGCCGGTCGCAGGCGCAAACTGCGAACAGCGATACCAGCACGACACCTGTCATCCACCTCTCACCTGATCTCCGCATGCAATTCTAGTTAAAAAGGGCTCCGCTGTGACACAGAGCCCTTTTACTGCTCAGTTTATAATTTCAAGTATCTATCTCTTCAGGAACTTTGTCGTAACAGTCTCATCTCCTGAATCGACAACAATAAAGTAGACTCCGCCGGGCAGCTCTTCCACGTTCAGTGTCACCTGGTCCTTACCCCGGGGATATACATCTTGCACCTGCTTGCCAAGTAAGTCTACGATGCTTACACGCTCCAGGTTTCCCTGCTCTACCACCAGGTATGAAGAGGCCGGGTTCGGGTAGACCTTCAGCGTGGCAGACTCCGGATCGTCCACAGTGTTGGGTCCGGTAACCAGTTTGATGTTATCCACATAGGCGGTTGTCCCGGCAGTCCTCGGATCGGTGAAATCGGGGAAGAAGACCAGCCTGGTCAGTGTTTCACCAATATTGGCGGAAAAGTCGAAGGTGAGCGTTTCCCACTCATTGGTGACCGTATTGGGCACTTTCAGTTCGGTGGCTGTACCGCCCATCTCCACCTTCAGTGCGACATCGCTGATGATGCTCTTCCAGACATCGACCTGCATGTGGTGCTTCTCCTCTGTGAAGGTCATGTTCCCATAGGCATCGGAATAGGCACCCGCCCATGGATCGGCACCGTCAAGCACGATGAATTCCATCACCCTGTCGGAGGTGTTTACACCGCTGGGATCGGGATTCATGATCACGTTCATGTTCTCCGGGGCATCACCGGCATTGGAGATCTGGTTCCAGAGCAGCTCTTCCCACTCGTCTTCGAAATCGACCGTCGTGAAAGCATCCCTGGCTGCCTCCCAGTTGTTGTCGCCGCCCCACATTTCGCCCATACCCAGGCTGTAGGCCACGGAATTGACATACCCGAAATCATAAGGTACCACGGCATGATAGATCCCGTTGCCCTCCGGCTCGGCAGGCACATCGGGCCTTTGCCAGTTGGGAGCATTGGCCTGATCAAATTCGGGATAGAGGTCGTAGATGATCAGGGAGTCGGCGAACGGAGGCTCGTCCTCGAAGGAAAGCATGGCCCCTACCGGCGGCACATCGCCCTTGTTTTCATCCCACCAGGCAGCCAGAGTCTCGTTGAAAAGCTGAGGCATCATCAGTGTATCGTTCATATAGTCCTGGACCTGCGTACTGTCGAAGTAGATCAGGTTATCATGCCAGGTGATCTCCGGGGCCTCGGCAGTTGTCTCATCGATCTGTATGGAATCCACGTTGAATATGTTCCTATCCGGATCATTGGTAGGCATGAAGCCTACGTTCACGAACAAGTTGCTGTAGACTTCCACCTCTTCGATGGATCCGAAGGTGATTCCCATCTGGCCCATGTTCATCACCGTATTGTTGTTGAACCGGGCATAACCGATCTTTCCGCCTCCGTCGCGGATGATCCGGCTGGTGATGTTATAGAAGGTGCAATTCTCGAAGATCACGGTGTCGATATCGTTCCCGCGGTCGTCAATCCCCCTCCCGTTGTTGGGAGAACTGGGCAATCCGATCCGGCTGATCACCGAATTGGTCACCTGGATATTCATCCCCGGGTCGTCACAACGGATTAATGCCTGCCCGTCACCTTCGAACCAGCAGTCATCCAGAAAAACATTGATACCCTCGGCGCTGCAGCGCAGCATACGGGTGTTGAACCCGCCCAGGTCATCCTCGTTTGTGACATGCAGTCCCCGCAGGGTAATATGATCCCGGGGCCTGAAAGCCCTGGAAGAACCCGCACCCTCATCAACAGGCTGCAGGAAGGGACGGGGACTGTCACCCTCTTCCGCGACGATAGTCAGCGGGAAGCGGTTCTGGATCGACCCGGTCAGACCGTAATAAGCGGTGGTGCCTCTCTGGAGCCGGTAAATAGTGTTCTCGGGATCGACCCGTTCTCCTGTATCCGTGGTATCGCCGGCGATGGCATCATTCAGGGTTCCGATGCCGGGTTCGACATCCACATAGCGCTGCGCTCTTGCGTCCTGGACAACGAAGGCCAGGGCAAGCAAGGTAAAACCAAAACTCAGGTAAATTTTCTTCATAATACAATTTTTAGTTAAACATTATAAAAAACACGTTATTAAAAAGTGTAGGTCAGACCGAGATCGACGGTCGTACCATACACAAAATTGCCGGTTATTAATCTTTTTGAAGATCCTGCCAGGAAAGTCTGTTCCTTTACGTTGGTAAAGTTGTTGACGTAGAGGAACGCCTGCCACCGGTCGCGGATCTTCTGCTTAACAACCAGATCCCACCTGGTGGAGGCACCCACGAAGTTATCCAGTTCAGGAATGGCGCCCACACTCTTGGCCAGCCTTCCGATCTCTGTCTCCTCCTGGACGAACAGGCTTTCTCCCTGATAGATCATCGATACCCTCGCACTGAATCCGCCCTTCTCATATCCGATGGAAAGGTTCAGCAGGTTGTCCACCTGCCCGGGCATGTTGCCGCTGCGTACAGTATCGGTGACGGTTACTGTGTAAGGAAAAGTTTCCATCCTTTCAATGATGGAAATGGGATAGAAGGTTTCCGAATCGAGCAAAGTATAGTTGGCCGAGACCACGATCCCGTCCAGCGGTGAGGGCAGGAAACGGAAATTGGACTGGAGGTCCACTTCGAACCCCTTGATGGTCGAAGTGCGTTCCGTATTGAGCGGCCGTGTCAGGGTAAGCCCGTTCAACGGATTGGTCCGGTCGAAGATCCGGGAAGTCAGCGTATAGTCGATGTTATCCACCTCCTTGTAAAAGCCCCCCAGGGTAAACAGGCCGAACCGGCCGTAGAAGGAGAGGATGGCATCATAATTCCAGGCACTCATATGGGCCAGGTCGGGTTCCCCGCGCTCTGCAAATCCTTCGCCCCGGTTCACGTACTCCCAGGGGACCAGGCTGAAGAAGTTGGGACGGTTCAGCGATTTGGTAGCCGCCAGCCGGAGGTTGGCCCATTCGAACATGTCCAGTTTCAGGTGCATCATGGGAAGCCACTGGTCCAGTACCCGGCTGCCCACCGTGTCGGTCAGCCCTGTGATATTGATCACCTGTCCATCCTCGTCCACCTGAGGCGTTCCAAAGATACTTTTGTAATTGTTTTCGGTCCGCTCATATCGGGCTCCTCCGATCAGCGTCACCCGGTCAAAGAAGGTGATACTGGCCATCCCGTATCCTGCAGATATATTCTCCCCGGCCTCATAGTCGGCCAGATCCACCGTGGGATCGGTGATATAATAATCGGCGTAGTCGTTCCGGAAAGCCTCCACCAACTCCGGATCGAGGTGCGGCCCGTTCACGTCGCCGGTTCCCGGTCCCAGGTAATAGCGGTCGTCGAAGAACCTGGCGAAATCACCGGGGTTATAGTCACCGAGAAAATTACTCATCAGGATCCATCCTTCCGTATAGTTCACATCCCAGTCGGGATCCTCCCGTCCGTCGTCAATGATTTCGTTGGAGACAAAATGACCGGTCCAGTCCCGTGAAATGTCGTTGGTGCGGTCCTTGGCGCGGTATTTGGCGCCGGTTTTGACGTACCCGCTGACCTGGTTCCCCATATTGAAAGGAAGCTTCAGATTCAGCTGACCGGTGTAGTTGTTGTCGCGGACATCGTAATTATCGAAAAAGGCCCATTTCAGCCAGGTCGCATCCAGCTTGTTCTTGGCAGCATCGATGATATCCTGGTAGGTTTCCTCCGGTCCGACATTGTAGGCCCCTATCTCCCTGAAACGCATGGTATGAACAAAGGGGCGGCGGTTGCTGGAATAGGAATAGGATCCGGCCCAGTCGACCTCCAGCCTGTTAAAGAGGGTGTGCTCACCGCTCAGGCGGTTGGAAAGAACGACGTTGGTCCCTTGCCTGTCCCTGAGATCGTATTCCTGGTAGGCGGCATCCACCCGGTAACGCCTTCTGCGGCGGAGTTCATCGCGGTCGGTCTGACCGAAATTGCTGGAAAATACGATCTTTCCATGTTTCAGTCTCAGGTCCAGAGTTGCGCTGGCATTGTACCGGTAGCGTGTCTCGATCTCGTCGGTGATATTGAGCTTGCTGACCCTGAAGACCGGGTTACCCTCATTATCCAGGCCCTGGTCGGTATTGTATTCCCCCGTATATCCTTCCGCACTCCTGTCGGCTTTCTGCAATCCTCCACCGACGATCAGCCCCAGGCGATCGTTGAAAAAGCGGTTCTCAAAGGAGAAGCTCCCCTTGTACTGTCCGAAGTTTTTGGAAAGGTGGTTGTAACCGGTCTGGGCGCGAACCGTTCCGTGGAACCCGCCCGAGGCGGTCCTGGAGGTGAAATTGATCCTCCCCCCGATGGCGTCCCCGTCCATATCGGGAAGAAGCGCCTTGTAGAATTCTATACCCGACAGGGCATCGGTTGAGAACATACTAAGATCGACCGAGCGGTCCTGGTCCGAAGTGGAAGGTATTTTCTCCCCGTCGATGGTAATGGTGTTAAAACGCGGGGCCATTCCGCGCAGGGTAACCTTGGTACCTTCGCCTCCGTCCCTCACCAGTGAAACACCAGGCAGACGGGCTACGGTCTCGGCGGCATTCTGATCGGGCAGCTCCATGATCTTCTCCTTGGAAACCACGTTGACAATGGTGTTGGATTTAACCTGCTGGTTGATCGCGGCGGTCTGTCCCCGCATCATCGCAGTCACCACCACCTCTTCTCCCATGATAGAGGCCATTTCCATCTTTCCATTGATCACCAGCCGCTCACCGGGCTCCACGTCGACCTGCTGTTCGATGTTCTTATAGCTCAGGTAGCTGAAGACCAGCGTGTACTCGCCCGGAGTGATGTTGATCAGTTCGTAAGAACCGTTCTCGTCCGTTACGGTACCCTTCGGGGTGCCTTTGAGTGCCACGTTGGTGAATGGAAGCGGTTCCCCGGTCTGCACGTCGGTAATTTTTCCGCTTATCTCTCCTCTCTCCTGAGCAATGATCCCCTGCACATTCAGCATCAGCAGTCCCAGTAATACAAGCGTACCAATGCTCCTTCTACATCCAACTACCATCTGGTAAATTTAAGAATAACTCATTAATAATCAATCATATGCAAACCTGTTGTGCAATATGTCCGTCAGGTCGTGAATACAAATATATTATAAAAATAACATGCTTCCAAGAAAATTGTGTGTGCGCACACATAATTTGAGTTCATTATATTTTTATTTATCTTTACCGGCACAATCTTCAGAATGGGACATCATTCAATCAACCACATCAGGATCAAGGATATCGCTGAAAAAGCCGGCTGCTCAATCGGGACGGTCGACCGTGTGTTGCATAACAGGGGAAGGGTTTCAGGGGATCTCCAGAGAAGGATCCTCGGGATCATGGACGAGCTGGGCTACCGGCCCAACGTCAATGCCCGTGTCCTGGCAAGCAACCGGACACTGAACCTCGGCATCCTTTTACCTTCCTTCCGAAAAGGGGAATACTGGGAATTACCCAATCAGGGGATCAATGATGCCATGGAGCATTTCGAAGGTCAGGGTTACAGCATCGAAACGGTTACCCGTTCGTTCTCCACGGCGGAGCGTTTTTACGAATCGGGCCTGAAGCTGATCCAGTTCGGGGTGGACGGGATCATCACCATGCCTGCAGCCTACAAGGAGAGTGTCAGGCTGGTCAGGACCTATTTCCAGAACAACATCCCGTTCATACTGATCGATTCCGACATTGCAGGTTTACCTTCCCTCTCCTTTATCGGGAAGGACCCGGTGCAGTCAGGTCTGACCGCGGCCGGAATGACCCACCAGGTCTCCCGCCATATCAAGGGCTGCAAGATCGTCTGGATCATCAACCTTCCCAAAAACCTCGAGCAGATGTATCCCCTGATGGCCAGGGAAAGCGGGTACATGAAATTTTTCGTCGAAAGGGGCATCCGGAACCAGTACACGATGCGGACCTTTGATATCGAGGACCCCGGCAGTCAGAAAGCGCATAATGCAATAATGGAAGAGATGTTCCGGGAAGAGCGTCCCCATGCAATCTATGTCACAGGCTCCAGGGTCCACAAGGTGGCCCGCAGCATCGGGAACCTGGGACTCGACCCCAGGCCGATGGTGATCGGACATGACCTGATCGATGCTAACGTCAGGGAGGTTAACGCTGGCACCATCGACTTCCTGATCGATGAAGAAGCCCACCGCCAGGGCTATTTGGCCGTAGAAACCATGGTCCGCAGCATCATCTGGAAGGAAAGGATCGAGCCAAAGCAGTGGATGAACCTGATGATCTACACCCGGGAGAACCTCTCGTCGGAAGGGGCCAGGCCAAAATCCGTAAGGCACATCTGAGGCGAAAGCATGGGCGGTTCTGATTTACCATTCAGGTATTCACTGATACGGGGCGGGCTCACTTCCAGCAGGTCGGCCAGATCTTTCTGAGACAATTTCATCTCAGACATTCGTTCCCGGATCATCTCGACCAGGGTAGGCGGCTCGATGGGGAAATGTTTTTCTTCGTATTCTGAAACAAGAAGCGATAATAACTCCAGTTCCACCATTCATTCTTGATCTCCACCATGAGAACTAGATTTCTTTACAGTTAATGCGATCATACTGACCATGGGTTCCAATGAACCTGATATAGGCAATTTGGATCTGGAAGAGAATGACTGCCACAATTCTGTATCGATTGCCCTTAATATTAAATACATATCTGCTGTTCCCCTTACAATACAATATAAGTAATTTTATTACATTATTCAAAACTACCCGGACCATCCGTCACGATCCAGGTTACGATAGTTGACTGCCTCGGCTACATGAGAAGCAAGGATATGGTCACTCTCTTCCAGGTCGGAAATGGTGCGGGCCACTTTCAGGATCCTGTCATAAGCCCTTGCGGAGAGCCCCAGCTGCTCCATGGCAACACGGATAATGGACTGACCCGCCCTGTCGAGGATGCAGTACTTCCTTCTTAAACCTGGACCCATCCGGGCATTGATAAAGACATTTTCAATTCCGGAAAACCTTTTTGCCTGGATCATTCTTGCGGCCATGACCCTTTCACGCATCGACTCGCTTTTTTCGCCCTCCTGATGACCGGAAAGATCCCTGAACGGAACAGGAACCACCTCCATGTGGATATCGATCCGGTCAAGCAAAGGACCGGAAATCCTGGAAAGATAATGCTTGATAAGTCCCGGACCGCAGGTACATTCCCTCTCGGGATGATTATAATACCCGCACGGGCAGGGATTCATGGCAGCCACAAGCATAAAATCTGAGGGGTAGACAACCCTGTAGCTGGCCCTGCTCACATGGATCTCCCTGTCTTCCAGCGGCTGGCGTAGTACCTCCAGGACATGCCGCCTGAATTCGGGAAGTTCATCCAGGAAGAGCACACCATTATGAGCCAGTGAGATCTCACCGGGCTGTGGACTGCTCCCGCCACCGACCAGGGCGATGTGGGAGCTTGAATGGTGTGGAGATCTGAAGGGCCTGTAACGGATCAGCCCTTCACCTGTTCCGACCCTTCCCGCCACAGAATGAATGATGGTTGTCTGGAGTGATTCATCCAGTGACATGGGAGGCATAATTGTGGCAAGTCTTCTTGCCATCATGCTCTTTCCCGAACCCGGACTCCCAATGAGAAGCAAATGATGTCCGCCTGCCGCTGCAATGAGCATGGCCCGCTTCACTGCTTCCTGTCCCTTCACATCCGCAAAATCAACACCGGAATGATTCTCACGGTCTGGTAAAACCTTAACGGGTTCACCCTTGACAGACCCGGGGCCTTGTTCCCCATTTAAAAATGCGACCGCCCCGGCCAGATCCGCTACTGGCACAACCTCAATGCCATCAACCACTGAAGCCTCTTGCTGGTTCTTATCAGGAACGATCACTCCCCTGAGTCCTTCTTTCCGCGCCATCAGTACCATGGGAAGCACTGCTTTCACCGGGACCACGCCCCCGTCCAATGAAAGTTCACCCAACGCGATGTAATCCTCCAGCCGTTCCACACTGACCTGCCCGGTGGCTGCCAGGATACCCATTGCCAGCGGCAGGTCGAAATGGGTTCCCTCTTTCCGGATATCTGCAGGTGCCAGGTTGATCACCACCCGGTAATGAGGCCATTGGAAGCCTGTGTTGCCAAGCGCCGATTCGATCCGTTGCTGGCTTTCCCGGATTGCATTATCGGCCAGTCCCACGATAAAAAAGCGGATTCCCTGGGTTACATTCACCTCGATGGAAATTTTAATGGCCTCAATACCCCGGACCGCACAGCTATATGTCTTTACCAGCATAAAATCTTCATCAATGCAATTCTTTAATTCTGATTATATATTAATGTGACCTCGTATCAACTAATCGTAGTAAAATCAAGAATATTCAAGTTTTCACTATATTTATATTATGCGTTCCGTTAACTGTATTTCTGGAGAACAAATGCACAGCAGGAAATTGATTACATAGAAGATATTGACGGACAGTTATTCGCATATGAGTTTAAATGGAATCCAACTAAAAACATCCGTTTCCCGAAGTCATTCCAGCAGGCTTACCAGAACGCAAAAACCTTTGTAATTCAAAGGGATAACTACTCTGAGTCCTTACTCCCACGTAATTTATAGTCATTCTACTGCATTTATAGTTGACTTACGTAATTTTTAGTTATATATTTGCGTTATATCCTCAAAGCAAACCGGATTATGAAAAGACTCACCAGGGCGGAAGAAGAGGTTATGCTGGTTCTGTGGAAACTCAAAGAGGCCACCATCAGGGATATGATCCAGGAGCTGCATGACCCGGATACACCCTATACGACTGTTTCCACCGTGGTCAGGGTGCTGGAAAAGAAAGGATATGTGGGACATAAAGCGGTGGGGACCACTTATCTGTATCGTCCGGTCGTACAGAAAAAAGATTACCTGAAGGGATTCCTGTCAGGGATTGTTACCCGCTATTTTGACGGCTCCTTTTCCAGGCTGGCCGCATTTTTCGCCAGGGAGAACGATCTGGAGATCTCGGAGCTTCAGGAGGTGATGGAAGAAATAGAAAACGAACTGAAAGAACAGAAAGACAATGAATGAGACGATCCTGTATCTTCTGAAGGTTTCGGCAGGATTGGGGATTATTTTTATTCCCTACTATTTCCTGATCAGGAACGATCCGAACCTTCAGCTCAAACGTTTCTACCTGCTCGCAGGACTTGTGGCTGCATGGATCTTTCCGCTGATCACCTTCCGGAAGCCGGAACTGTTTTCCGGACTGAATCCCACCGTCTTTATTGATCCTTCCGGCTCAACGACCGGAACGGCTTTAACCGGTTCCCGGCCGGCCGCCCTGCAGGGTGATGATGCATCAGCCAGTGTGGCCATAAACTGGGTACAGCTACTTGCGGTTGTATATCTGGCCGGACTGCTTTTGCTGTTTGCCAGGAATATTTGGAACCTGATCAAATGGAACCATGCCTGGAAACGCTCAAAGATCGGTGATGGCACCGCACTCGCAAATAATGACCAGGTTTTCAGCCTGTTTACCAGAATATTCGTCCCTGCTTCCCTCAGGGATCATGCAGATCTAGATACAGTGCTTCTCCATGAAAGAGCACACATCCGGCAGCTCCATTTCATCGATCTGGTGTTGATGGAGCTCACGTTGCTTCTGACATGGTTCAATCCCTTCTCATGGCTTATTTCCAGGATGATTAAAGAGAACCACGAACATCTGGCCGACCGGAAGGTCCTGTCGACCGGTGTGAACCCGGCCCGTTACAGGGCCCAGCTGATGAACCTTACGCTGGGAGTGCCTGTCTTCCGGCTGGGCAATCAGTTTAATCATTCCTTAACCTTTAAAAGATTCAACATGATGAAAAAGCCAAAATCGTCCCTGAAGGGAATTGTTAAGATCGTACTGCTGATCCCGGCTGTACTGATCACGCTGGGGCTAGCAACCGGCATGGCGACCCAGGAGAGGACCATCCAGGGAAAAGTGCTCTTTGCAGCTTCAGAAGAACCTGCCCCCGGAGCCTCTGTGGTCATTGCAGGTACCACCATGGGAACAGTCACCGATATCGATGGCAGGTTCCGGCTGAATGTGAAAGATAACCCGGAGATTGTAATCTCCTTTGTCGGATATCAGACCCTGAGACTCAAGGCATCAGAAATTGGCCGAAAGCCTCTGGAACTGGAACAGAAGGTCTACACCCTTGATCTGGAAGATGTTCAGCCTGAAAAGCCGCCAAAAACCACAGGATCCATATCCTCTGAAGCTTCTGAGGAAACGCAAAAGGAAGATGAGCTCTACGTGATAGTGGAAGACATGCCATCCTTCCCCGGCGGGAAAGCTGCCCTGAAACAGTACATCTATTCAAACCTGGAGTACCCGGAGAATGCAAAGGAGCAGGGTATCAAAGGGGAAGTGCTGGTAGAGTTCCTGGTCACAGCTTCCGGAGAATTGAAAGATTTCCGTGTGGTCCGGAGCTCCTATACCGGATTTAACCAGCCTGCCCTGAATGTTTTTGAAGGAATGCCCGACTGGAAGCCGGGCCATCAGCATGGCAAACCGGTTGCTGTAAATGTCATTGTTCCGGTCCGGTTCAACACCGGGAAGGAATAATCCTGGATAAATAAGCCGATTCAGATTGGAGGCTGTCGGGACAACCCGGCAGCCTTTTCTGTAAAAATTCATACTTTTGCACAAAATATCTTCTTTGAATAAACAGCATTACTTTCCGGAAGAGATCAGGTACCAGTTAAGGCATACTGCAGGGATCAGTCTCGGGATCTTCCTGTTCCTTCTGTTTTTTCTGCCATTTGAACACAGGGAACTGGAGTACAATGAGAACCTGCTGTTTGTAACCGGTCTGGCTGCCATTTCATTCATTGTCATGGTGATTTTCAGGATCCTGCTCCCTTCCTACCTCAACAGCATCTTCAGGCTTGAAAGCTATAAGATCAGCAATGAGGTGGTAATTATCCTGTTGATCTGGGTTTTCATTGCTTTGGGCAATGTTTTCTATCTCCGGTATGTGGGACTGCTGGAACTTTCAATGTATACCGTTTTTAAGATTGTCCTGTTTTCGAGTTTCCCCTCGGTTATCCTGAAACTGGCCGATGTGAACAAATCACTGCGTGATCAACTGAAACACATGGTTGAAAAGAATATCAAAATGGGAAGGCAGGTTGGCGAAGAGGAGCAGGGGACCAGAACCCCGGAATTGATTTTTTCAGACACCAGGTCAGACAAAATAGAGCTCCATCCTGATGACATCATGCTTGTGAAATCGGCCGACAACTACGTAAAGATCTTCTACAGGACGGAGGAGAAAGTCAAACAAAAAATGCTCAGGAAAACCATCAGTAACATGTATGACCAGCTCAGGAAATACCCGGAATTCTTGAGATGTCACCGCACCAGCATCGTCAATTCACAGTATATCGTATCATTGAAGAACAACTACAGGGGATATAGCCTTGAATTGCTTGATTATGAAGAGGAAATTCCCGTATCCAGACAGTATATACTTCGCGTAAAAGAGTACCTGAACTCTGATTAAGGGGTTTGTCATTCATATCAGGTGAATCCCATTCGCCTCATGTGAATGCCATCCGCCACACAACCTGCCTGTTTGACCACCTTTCGGCGCCGTTCATCCCTTGTTTTTTTGACTTACAGAGTCCTCCGCTACATTTGCCCTCAACTATTTTAAAACAATTATTATGAGTGCAATTGTTGATATGTATGCAGAACTGCCCAGGCCCATCAGAAGACCATTGTGGCAGCTCTGGCATAAAGTGATGATCCGTTATGACAGGGAAGTTAAAGCCAACTTTATGAATTACGGTTACCAGAGCCTGAATGGAGAGCCATTCTTAGAACTCCGGCAGGAAGATGAAAATGACCGTTACTGTATTCAATTATATGACCATGTAGTCAATCATGCGGACCTGAAGGGAAAGGATGTTCTCGAAGTGGGATCCGGAAGAGGTGGCGGCGCTTCGTACCTCTCCCGGTATTATCATCCGAAATCTTATACCGGCCTTGATATCTCCGGCAGCATTATCGATTTCTGCAATTCATACTACGATGTGGAAGGTCTTTCATTCAAAAAAGGTATTGCCGAAAATCTCCCTTTTGATCCGGAATCATTTGATACGGTGGTGAATGTGGAATCTGCCAGGTGTTACAGCAGTCTGAAAACCTTTTTTCAGCAGGTATACAGAGTATTGAGAAAAGATGGCAGTCTCCTTTTCGCCGATATGATAAGGCCCCGTGAAGTTGAAGATATGAAACGGAAACTGCAGGAGTGCGGTTTCAGGATCCTCCGTGAAACAGAGATCACACCCAGTGTGGTGGAGGCCCTGAACAGGGATGACCGGCGAAGGAGAACGCTGATAAGGAAGAAAGTACCAAGATTCCTGGTCAGTTCATTTGACACATTTGCCGGGACCAAGGGGAGTGAACGATACAATTCCTTTACCAACGGGACGTATGCATACTGGAGTTTTATCCTTGAAAAGGAACCTCCTCTTCGTGCCTAGCTAAAACCCCTGGATGAACTGGTAGAGTTCCCGGTCACCCGGCAATCCCATCTTCTCTCTCAGCCTTTGTTTCTCCTTGCTGACAGAGTCATTTGTGGTGTGCATGACCCGGGCGATCTGCCTGGTGCTCATGCCGAGTTTAATGAGGATGCACAGCCTGATCTGATCCTGGCTCAGATTTTTCACGACCGTTCCCAGTGAAACCAGGAAACCCGGATAAAGATTTTCAAAAGATGCGTAGAATTCCTGCCAGTCCTGATCCGATCCTTTCTCCTTGCCCATCCGGTCAAGCTGTTCATGCACCCTTTTTGTATCCGGGTCATCTTCTTTCTTGCGGCCCCCGACAAGATCACGGAACCTGCTGATCCGGACACGTTTTCGCCGCATCAGTTTCCTGTTCCTGGAAAACACGAATACCATCCAGGCCACCACAAAAACCAGCAAAACTGCAATAATGATGTACAATATCATCATAAGGCTCTCTCTGTCCATAACTTCAGGTTAAGATTCATTTTCAATTAACTCTACCAGGATATGCAGGATCTTGATGTGGATTTCCTGGATCCGGTCAGAATACCTGGCGCCCCTGACACGGACCTCCTGGTCGGCCAGCCCTGCCAGCAGTCCACCTGTTTTACCTGTAAGCGCCACCACCTTCATTTTCTTTCCCCTGGCAGCCTCGGCCGCCTTGATCACATTCATGGAATTGCCGCTTGTGCTGATGGCAACCAGCGCATCACCTTCCTGTCCCACGCCCTCTATGAACCTGGAAAAAATATGATCAAAACCATAGTCGTTTGCCGTACAGGTGATATGGGATGCATCGGAAATGCTGATCGCGGCAATGGAAGGACGTTTTTCTTTATATACACCCGAAAGCTCCTCTGCAAAATGCATGGCATCGGTCATGGACCCGCCATTCCCGCATGAGATGATCTTATGACCATTTTTCACGGTCGCAATCAGGATCCCGGCGGCAGCTTCAATGGCCTCAATGTTCTGTGACCGGCGGATGAAATGATCCAGCAGTTCCCTGGCCTCTGCCAGGTTCTTTTCGATGAGCGCTTTCATACCTTAAAAGTATTAAAAAGATCGAAACCATCCCTCAGCTTTCGTCCACAGGCCCATGTACACTTTTCGACTTATTTCCCTAACTTTACGGCCTAAAATCAACGGTATGGGAATACCCCGGTTCATAAAACTTACGCAGAACAAAAGATTCAGCTATTCACCACTTTACTGGGACCCGGAGAAAGAGGAGAGGGAGGATCGCATCAGGCGTATCAAGCAGGAGATGGGCATTGAGGTAACCCGTGATTCGAACAGGAGTACCATCAAAAGAGGTTCATTCAGACAGGCAAAACAAAAAACAAAGGCGAAAGCCAGTCGAAGCTCAAATATCAGGTTGCTGATCATTTTCGCAGTATTGTTTTTGCTTGCATATCTATTATTCTACAGCTAGATGTCGGGTTTCATCCATGTTTTGAACGATGCGGTTGCCAATCAGATTGCGGCGGGTGAGGTGATCCAGCGGCCCTCCTCAGTGGTCAAGGAACTGATGGAGAATGCGGTGGATGCAAAAGCCACCTCCATCACGGTGCATGTAAAAGATGCCGGAAAATCCCTGATCCAGGTGGTGGATAACGGACATGGAATGTCCGAAGAAGATGCCAGACTGTGTTTTTCCCGGCATGCTACCTCCAAGATCACCGAGGCTTCCGACCTGTTTACCGTACAGACCATGGGATTCAGGGGAGAAGCACTGGCTTCGGTGGCAGCAGTTGCGGAGGTTACCCTGAGAACACGGAGAGCGGAAAATGAACTGGGTACAGAGATCCGGGTGAGTGGCTCGAAGGTGCTGTCACAGGATCCTGTCAGCACACCCAAAGGATCAAATTTCCAGGTCAGAAACCTGTTTTATAATATCCCGGCCAGGAGAAAATTTCTGAAAAAGGACCATACCGAACTCCGCCACATCATCAACGAATTCAATCATGTGGCACTCACAACCCTCGATTTGGAGTGTATTCTGATGCACAACGATACGGAGATCTACAGGTTGCCGCCGGGGAACCTCCGGCAAAGGATCACAGGGGTTTTCGGGAAATCCGTGAATTCCTACCTTCTGCCCCTGAGTACCGAGACTTCCATGGTCAAAATCAGCGGCTATATCGGAAAACCCGAATATGCCAGGAAAACCTACGGGGAGCAATTCTTCTTTGTGAACAACCGGTTCATCCGTCATCCCTATTTTCACAAGGCTGTGATGAATGCTTATGAACAGATCCTGGCTCCGGATCACATTCCCTCCTATTTCATCTATTTTGAAATAGAACCCTCAAAGATCGATGTGAACATCCATCCTTCAAAGACCGAGGTCAAATTCGAAGATGCACATGCCATCTGGCAGATGCTGCTGGCATCGGTCAAAGAGGCCATAGGGAGGAACAATCTCTCCCCTTCTCTGGACTTTGACAGGGAAGGGATCATTGATATTCCCGTAGCATCCAAAAACGATGAAGTTCGTCCGCCCGAAATAGAGACCAATCCGGATTACAATCCGTTTGAGCAGGAGCATACCTATCAGCGCAAGCAAGAGTACGGGGGCGAGCAAGATTACCGTGGAGACCAGGACTACCCCGGGGACCAGGGCTACCGGACAAAGCAAACCGGACCCCTGTATGGGAAGGATCGCCTGGAAGGCTGGGAAAAATTATTCGAACCTGCAACGGAGACCGGGCTTCCGGGAAATAAATACCTGCAGGTCAAGAACAAATATGTCCTTTCACCTGTTAAATCAGGGTTGATGGTTATTGACCAGCGAAGGGCACATGAACGGATCCTTTTTGACAGGATGCTTGCTGCGGCCCGGGAGCATCAGCCTGTGGCACAACAAAATCTGTTCCCTGAAACCATTCATCTGAATGCCGCAGATTACCAGGTATGTCTGGAAATGATGGATCACCTTGTGAAGCTTGGTTTCGACATCAGGGACTTTGGCAACCAGAGTATCGTTGTGCAGGGGGTTCCCGCTGAAATGGCTCCCGGTCATACAAAAGAAACCCTTGAATGGATGATAGAACAATACAAAACCATGCGGAACGAACCCGTTACAGGCGAGATGGAACGGATCGCCAGGGCTGCTTCATCCGCAGCATCGATAAGATATGGCAAACAGCTCACCGAGATTGAAATGCAGGAGCTTGTGGACCAGCTGTTCGCCTGCAGCAATCCCAATTACTCACCTTCCGGTAAGCTCATTGTGAAGATCATAGAGCTGGGCGAACTGGACCATCACTTTAAAGCCTAAGAACATGAGCCGTTTTTATTCCGGTAGAACAAGCAATACACCTCCGGTTGTTAAGAACCTGATCATCATCAATGTGGCGATGCTGCTGGCGATGTATGTGTTTCTTTCTCTTTTCCGGATCGATCTCAACCGTATCCTGGGGTTGTTTTATATCCAGTCTCCCCTGTTCAAGCCCTGGCAGATCATCACACATATGTTCATGCACGGGGGACTGTTCCATATTTTCTTTAACATGTGGGCTCTCTGGATCTTCGGCAAAACCCTGGAAAGCGTTTGGGGCAGCAAACGGTTTTTGATCTATTTCCTTGTGACCGGGCTCGGGGCAGCGTTTTTCCATCTCCTGGTCCAGTATTTCCAGTTCTCATCAGATATTTCCGCCCTCAAAGAAGCTTACTCTGTGGACCGGATCAACATGGCACTGCTGAATGAGATCCTCCAACCAGGCAACCGGTTCTATTCCCTTGGCAGAAGTCTGGTGATCCCCACTGTAGGTGCTTCCGGCGCTGTTTATGGGGTATTGCTCGCATTCGGGATGCTGTTCCCCAATACCCCGCTTTTCATCATCCCCATTCCTTTCCCCATCAAGGCCAAATGGCTCGTGATCGGATTTATCATCCTTGAACTATATCTGGGATTCAGTCAGCCTGGCAGCAACGTGGCCCACTTTGCCCATCTTGGTGGTATGATTTTTGGGTTCATATTGATCAAATACTGGAACAGATATACACGAAATTTCTATTAACCAGTTGGTATAATGACTATTATAGACGGAATAAAGGAATCCTTCCGTAAGGGAAATGCGCTACACAAGCTTATTTACCTGAACGTGGGTCTTTTTCTGGCCGTACAAATTGTCAGGATCATCCTTTTCCTGTCGAACGCATACGATCTGTTTGACGGGTTCCTGAATTACCTGGCCATCCCATCCAATCTTGAGGTACTTGTCAGAAGGCCCTGGACTGTGATCACCTACATGTTCCTGCACGTGGATTTTTTCCATATTCTGTTCAATCTGCTCTGGCTCTACTGGTTTGGAACCGTTTTTATCCAGGAGCTCGGACTGAAAAAGCTGCTGAGCACCTATCTGCTGGGCGGACTGGTCGGAGGACTGCTTTATATTCTTTTTTACAACCTTTTCCCGGTCTTTGATCCGGTTGTGGCGGATTCCATTGCACTGGGAGCATCTGCGTCGGTGATGGCTGTTGTGATTGCTGCTGCAACATACCGGCCCCACAGAAGGATGCACCTGATCTTTATCGGACCCGTAAGGATCGTATACATTGCACTGATCATGTTTATCCTTACATCCCTGGTGGATTTTTCAGTGAACACAGGAGGCAAGATAGCACACATAGGAGGAGCGCTGACCGGTTTTCTTTTTGCTTATTATTACAGGCAGGGCAGAGACATCACAAAGGGATTTGACCGCATGATGGATAAAATTGCCTCCTGGTTCAAACCCCAGAAACAAAAAATGAAAGTGACCTACAAACGCCCGGTCAGTGATTATGAATACAAAAAGAAGAAGGCAGAGGAACAGAAAGAGATCGATCAGATCCTTGATAAAATATCCAGGGGAGGATACGACAGTCTGACCGAAAAAGAAAAAGAGCTCCTGTTCAAGATGAGTGATAAAAAATAATGATTTGTCAGCTACTGTGAGAAAAATCATTGAGAGGATCATCCTTATGCTGAACATCACAGCAGCTCTTTTTTTGCTGCTTTCCTACCTGGCACCCCTGATAGATCCCTCAAAGTTCTTTTTTCCCGCCCTTCTGGGCCTGATCTATCCCTACCTGCTGGTGACCAATGTGGCCTTTGCAATCTACTGGCTGATAAGGTTCAAGAAAGAGGTACTGATTTCCCTGCTGGTGATCCTGCTTGGCTGGAACCATTTAAATAACCTGTTGCCGTTAAATCTTTCACGGAAAGATGTCCCGGATCATATTCCGGGATCGCAGTCTCTAAGAGTTCTCTCCTATAATGTAAGAGGATTCGATATTTACCACTGGATCCAGGATCCCGATATCAAACGGGAGATGTTCGGGCTTATTGAACAACAGGAACCCGACATTGTTTGTTTCCAGGAATATTTTACAACCATATACAGAGGCAGGAAGCATTCCGATATCGCCGGCCATCTGGATTATCTTCCTCACAATGAAGTTTATTATACAACGGACCCGGCCAAAAAAACCGGATTCGGGATTGCCACATTCAGCAGGTATCCCATCATCAAAAAGAGCCGGATCCCTTTCAATACTTCCGGGAATGCTGCCATGTACACTGATATTCTGTTCCGGTCCGATACCATCAGGGTATTCAATGTCCATCTGCAGTCCATCAGGTTCCGCGATGAAGATTACGCGTTCATGGATACATTAAAACTGAAAAACAGCAACGAACACATGCGTGAAATCAGGAATATCGGATCCCAGATGAAAACCGCTTTTTCGTTAAGGGCCGGGCAGGCAGATATGATCTCCTCCTATATTGAAGACTCTCCCCATCCGGTCATCTTGATGGGTGATTTTAACGACACTCCCCGATCCTATGCTTACCGGAAGATAAAGAAAGGGATGAAAGACGCCTTCAGCAAAGCCGGTCGTGGATTCGGGAACACCTATTCGGGAAATTTGCCTTCGGTACGCATCGATTATATCCTTTACAGCGATCCGTTCATCCCTTATCAGTTCGAAAGGATCAAAAGGGAATTTTCGGACCATTACCCCATTACGGTCCGGTTTCAGTTACCCGAACCCGCTGATTAAGTATTGATCAGACCAGGAGCTCCGGGTAATCCGGTTGATAAAACCTGTCCAGGATGTATCGGGCAAGATCGATGACCCGGCCTTCATAGTGATCTATAATGGCCGAATCTGAAGTACATATGGCATCGCTGGCCTCATGCTTGAGCATGTGGTCAGGTGAATTTGTAGTATGTGCTTCTCCATCGATATCCATCTGCACCATATCCTTGGAAAGCTCTATGGAAAGCCGGCCGCTGTAGGATACCGGTTCGTCCAGATAGAGGATGAATTGCATCTCTTTCCATTCCTTCAACACATCCAGTAATAGATTGATCCCTCTTTTGAATACCGGCTTATTGGTGATTCTTCCCCTCATCTCCCCGGCATCCCTCAGCAATCCGTCGTTACTGATGAATACAGGTCTTCCCAGCAGGTAATTATTGACCGTGAACAACACATTGTAGGTGTCCACCAGAACCACATCCCCTTTCCTGACGGACCCGAGTTTCTTTTTTCTTGTTTCTGCCTGCTCCCGCGATGAAATACCCCGATACAGAACCTGCCGCAGGTTCCCGGATAACCGGAACCTGTCCCCTACCAGCTTGAGCGATGACTTCTGTGGATAGCCCCGCGAAAGCATCCATTCATAATCCGCTGCAGCCTGAAGCAGTTCGTCCGGAAAACGGTTATTCATCACAGTAAAGATATCAAAACAGATCTAATAAATTGATAAACAACCATGATGTGTTTTTGTCAATTATCTGTATCTTTGATCAAAGAGAACCAAACAATAATAACAATGAAAACAACAGCCGGTATCATCCTGCTTGCATTAATTGCCACATCCTGCAACCTTTTTCAGAAGCCTTCCATGAACCAGGAACAAATCGATGCCATGATCGCTGAAAACCAGGCGTTGAAAGCCCAGGTAGAAGAATGCAGGGACCTTGAGGATCAACTGGCCATGGCCAGAATGCAGGTTGACGAAGCAATGTTGAAACTGGCCGATTGTCAGGAAGCTGTCCAGGGCAGATACCATATTATTGTAGGAGCATTCAAAATCCCATCCAACGCCACCGACTATTCTGGCGAGATAAAAAGCGAGGGATATGACGGGAATATCCTTGCCGGTCCTTACAACTTCGATCTGGTCACTTCAGGCTCCTACGAATCTTTGCAGGCGGCTCTGAATGATCTCAGCGGTGTTCGCACCGATGTGATCGAAACAGCCTGGATATACATAGAATAAACTGGACTTCCCGGGAAATCCCAACTCCGGTTCTACGTTCCGCTCATAATGAAAAGCGGCTGGAATTCAAAACTTTTAAAGTGTGGCCGCAAACGCTCCGTATTGTAGTGTTTTTTTACATCGACCAGTTTTTTGGTGCTGGTCACCACATCCAGGGGTGCGTTGTCATAACGGCCATTCCTCAGTACCACCAGGCGTCCGTGTATCCCTTTCAGAATCAGATCCAGGGCAAGGTTGCCGTAAGCCATGGGGACAATCGAATCAATGGCATCCGGATCTCCTCCCCTGACCATATAACCCAGGTGCTGGTTGATGATATTGATGGGCTTGCCATTGTTGAATTGTGCCGATTCCTGTTTGATCATGCCGGATACAGCATTCCCGATTCCTCCCAGTTTGGCATGCCCGTAGGCATCCTTTTCCCCGTCCCTGAACATCATGTCTCTCATTCCCTTGAATGTGGCCCCTTCGGAAACAAGTACCACCGAATATTTGCTGGGGTTCTGGAACCTATCCTCCACCAGCAGTTCGGTCAGATGGGAAATGTCAAACTGATGCTCAGGGATCACACAACGGTTGGCTGCTCCTGCCATGGTGGGCAACATGGCGGTGAATCCGGCATACCTGCCGAATACCTCCAGAACAAGGATCCTTTCATGTGAACCTGCCGATGTGCGCAGAAGATTGGTCATGTGAATAGTCCTGGTAACACAGGTGCTGAACCCGATACAGTAGTCTGTTCCGGGAACATCATTATCCATGGTTTTTGGAATGGCGATAATCTTAAAACCTTCCCGGTACAGCCGGACCCCGTAGCTAAGTGTGTCATCCCCGCCGATGGGGATAAGGTAATCGATCCCCAGGAATTCCAGGTTTTTTATTACTTCGGGGGTCAGGTCATTGATATCCTTTTTATACTGTTCCTGGAGATGATCCGGAAGATTTTCCTTTTTTATTTTGCTGGGATTGACCCTGGAGGTGTGAAGAAAGGTCCCCCCGGTGCGTCCGGCCTTGTTCACGATCTGCTCGGTCAGGAGCATGTAATGGTCGCTGTTGTCGGCATTCTTATCCCTCTTTATTTCAATGATGCCTTCCCATCCCTTGCGAATACCTATTACCTGGTAACCTTCTCTGAGTGCCCGAACAGTAACAGCACGGATGGCCGGATTGAGACCGGGTACATCCCCGCCCCCTGTCAGAATTCCAATGGTTCCTTTTCTTTTGCTACCCTGTGCCATGGTTTTTTCTTTTAAAATTAAGCCAATAATCCAAATAAACCAATAACGGGACCAGATGCGCTATTCTTCTTCCCACTTCAGAATCTTCAGGAAATCATAATCCTCCGGGTTTTTTACATATTTTTTGGCGGGCCGGTAATCCGCCTTGGTGATATAATGGAGGTTGTTTCTGAAGATGATCTGCACCTGCTCGGATTCGATGTTGACCAGCCGTGGCTTCACCTTCCCGTGTTCATCCTCAACATCTTTCATATATAAAGGGGAAATGTTCCCTCCACGGCCAATGGTGGTCATGCATCCGGTTGCCCCCTGTTTGTAAAGGTTATAAACACCGAGTCCCAGGCGTGTGGCATAGGAAAGGTCGTAGGCAATGGGCCGGCAGCACCTCAGTTCATAGCCAATCTCTTCCGGACGGCTCTTCACATTGATGCGAAGATTTTTCAGATGCTGCTGGGTAAGCATATTGAAAATGTGCGATTTACTCACATTTCCCAGTTCGGGATGACCATGATCGTCATAGGTGAAATTGATCCCTGTATCGATGATCTCTTCATCACTCATGAAATGGAACACCCCTTCACTGATAATGGCCACACCGTAATCAATCCCCAGGATCCTTCGCTTGACCATCGATGATACCACCAATCGCACAATTTTATCAAAGGTGATCTTTGTCTTGTTGAACATTTCCGGGATCACGATCATCGGATAATGGGTGGCGGTACCGATGCCGAATGCCAGGTGACCTGCCTCGCGACCCATGGCACTTACCACGAACCAGTTCCCGCTGGTCCGGGCGTCCTCGTAAATGGTGGTGGCAAGACGCACCCCCTCCTCCTTTGCGGAATGGTAGCCGAAAGTAGGGGTCCCTTCCGGCAGCGGCAGGTCATTGTCGATGGTCTTGGGAACATGGATGCTTTTCACATCGACTTTCTGAGAGGAAAGGAATTTCGTCAGACGGTTTGCCGTGGAAGCTGTATCGTCCCCTCCGATGGTGACAAGGATCTTCACGTTGTTCTTCCTGAAAAAATCGACCTTGAATTCCTCATCCTTCGGCTTATACCGGCTCATCTTCAGGGCAGAGCCTCCCCTGCTGTATATCTGGTCAGCATATTCAAAATCGAGAAATTCAAAAGAAGGTTCATCTGCGAACAGACTTTTGTATCCTCCGTTGATCCCGAGTACATTGAACCCATTGTTGATGAATATTTTAGTAACTGAACTAATCACCGTATTGATTCCCGGTGCCGGTCCTCCTGCGCATAAGATTGCGACAGCATCTTTCATCATCAGAAATTATTTAAAATTGATCAAGCCGCCAAATTAAACAAAAATGAAATGAAATCAAGAGCAGAAATGGTCTAAATTAATCTGCTTTAATTGTTAATTTTGCAGCAATCTGACAGAGAATGGGAAGCCTTGCATATTATATGGACCGCATCAATGAATTCTTTTTGATCAGGTGGATCAGGAAGCTGATCATTATTGTTCTGATCATTCCTGTCAGATTGTACCAGTGGACCATCTCCCCGTGGCTCCCGAGAACATGCCGGTATCACCCCAGCTGCTCTGAATACGCCGTTGAATCATTGCGTGTTCACGGACCTGTCCGGGGACTCTTCCTGGGAACAAAAAGAATTCTCAGTTGTCATCCATGGGGCGGACATGGATATGATCCTGTCCCTCCAAAGGGGGCCCCGATTTTTACCTTTAAGAAAACAAACCAAAATGAAAAGGAACCTGATCAATAACTGGATCATTATTGGGTTTTCCCTGCTGCTGTTGATCTCATGCAGCTCCGGGACAGAGGATACCGGAAAACCCGTAATCAGCGTTAGTATTCTGCCTCAGCAATACTTCATCGAGCAAATCGGTGGGGATCTGTTTGATGTGAATGTGATGATCCCTCCCGGTGCAAGTCCGGCCACCTATGAGCCCACCTTCTCCCAGTTAAGCAACCTTGAACGCTCGGTCGTGTATATGAAGACAGGCCACCTGGGATTTGAGTTGAGCTGGATGGAAAAAATCATGTCGGCCAATCCATCCATGAAGCTGGTCAGCCTCTCCGAAGGAATCGATCTGATCCATGAGAAAGCACCTGAACACCTGCGGGGAAATACCCGTGGAGGGATCGATCCCCATATATGGATGTCGGTCCTCAACGCAAAGATCATTGCCACGACCATCTACGAGGAACTTGTTCTCATCATGCCCGAAGAAAAAGAAACCCTGGATACCCGTTATGGAGCATTTCAACAGAAACTGGATTCGCTGCATATTGCGATCTCCCTGAAACTGTCGGATCTGGACCAACGGAGTTTCATGACCTACCATCCTTCTCTTTCCTATTTCGCCCGGGACTACGGCCTTGAACAGTATCCACTGGAGATAGGTGGAAAATCCCCCTCTCCCGCCCACATGAAATGGATGGCCGATGTGGGAAAGGAAAAAGATATCTCGATCATCTTTCTTCAGATGCAACTGAATCAGAAAGATGCGGAGACCCTGGCCAGGGAGATCGGAGCAGAGATTGTTCAGATCAATCCGCTTGATCCCGAATGGGACAAACAGATGAACTTTATCGTGAACAAGATAACCCGGGGATAATCATGAAAAGACCTCTGGTCCAGCTGAATAATGTAGACGTTGCCTACCAGAACAACCTTGTGCTCAGCAACGTCTCTCTGTCGGTCTATTACAGGGATTTTCTGGGGATTATCGGTCCGAACGGAGGGGGCAAAACCACCCTGCTGAAGGTAATTCTGGGTTTTTTAAAACCGGCACGCGGAACGATTACATATACCCTCAGCAGATCTGAGATCGGTTACCTGCCACAGGGGAACCAGATCGACGACCGGTTCCCCATCACCGTAAAAGAAGTGGTGGCATCGGGCCTGGAAAAAGGATTGAAGATCCATCAAAGGTTCACTCCCCGGGAAAAACAACAGATCGATTCGGTGCTGGAAAAAGTAGGCCTGAAACATCTTCGGAAAAGACCCATCGGAGAGCTTTCCGGAGGTGAGCTGCAGCGGACCATGGTGGCCAGGGCGATTGTATCCTCACCCAGGATGCTGATCCTCGATGAGCCCAATACCCATGTGGACAACAAATTTGAAATGGAACTCTATGATTTGTTGAAGGAGCTGAATGAATTTATGACCATCCTTCTTGTGTCGCATGACATTGGTACCATTTCCCCGTATATCAGTTCCATTGCCTGTGTAAACCGCAGTTTGCATTATCATCCGTCCAACGAGATCAACGCAGAACAGCTAAAGGTATACAACTGTCCCATTGAGATCATCACCCACGGTCCCGTTCCCCACCGTGTCATGAAAACACACAATCCATAATCACATGGAGATCCTGCAGTTATTTAAATATGGCTTTATCCAGAATGCCTTTGCGGCAGCTCTGCTCATGTCCGTGACCTGCGGGATCATTGGCACCTATATTGTTTCCCGGCGGATGGTATTCATCAGCGGCGGCATTACCCATTCCTCATTCGGCGGAGTGGGAATCGGTTATTATCTGGGGTTTCCACCGCTGGCAGGGGCAGCAGTATTTGCAGTCCTGGCGGCCCTTGTCACAGAGAACCTTACCAGGAAGAAGGTGATCAGGAACGATTCCATCATTGCCATCATGTGGTCGCTGGGTATGGCACTGGGGATCATCTTTGTGTATCTTACTCCCGGCTATGCCCCCAATCTGATGAGCTTTCTGTTCGGGAGCATCATCACGGTCACCGCAACAGACCTGTGGTTCATGTTTGCCCTGACCGTCACCGTTGTGCTTTTCTTCAGCATCCTGTTTAGACCCATTCTCTATATTTCCTTTGATGAACAGTTTGCCAGAACCCGCGGGATCCCGGTTATGCTGATGAATTATATGCTGATCATCCTGGTAGCCATGACCATTGTGCTGAGTATCCGGGTTGCGGGGATCATCCTGGTGCTCTCCATCCTCACCATCCCCCAGAATATTGCCAACATTTTTACCAACCGGTTCGGTGAGATCATGATCATTTCCGTGATTTTGGGGTTCGTTGCATCCATGATCGGACTGGTAATTTCCTATTACCTGGATATTCCCTCGGGAGCAACGATCATTTTTTCACTTGTGCTGATGTATCTTGCGGCCAGAGTCATGAAAGTTGTTACATTTGGCAAGAAATATCCATCAAACAAGGAGACTCCCCATGGATCTGAAGAATATCATTGAAAAGGCCTGGGATCAACGGGAATTATTGAAAAAGGACGAGGTAAAACAGGCCATATTTCAAGTCATTGAAAAACTTGACCGGGGAGAGGTAAGGGTGGCGCAGAAAGGAGAAAACGGATGGACCGTGAATGACTGGATCAAGAAAGCAGTGATCCTTTATTTTCCCGTCAGGCAAATGGAAACCATTGAACTTCCTCCCTTTGAGTTTCATGACAAAATACCGCTGAAGACCGGGTACAGGAAAAAGGGTGTCCGGGTTGTACCCCATGCCATTGCCCGATACGGGGCCTACCTCTCAAAAGGTGTGATCATGATGCCATCCTATGTGAATATCGGGGCTTACGTGGAAGAGGGGACCATGGTGGACACCTGGGCCACAGTAGGTTCCTGTGCACAGATCGGCAAGAATGTCCATCTTAGCGGCGGAGTGGGAATTGGCGGGGTACTGGAACCGGTACAGGCGGCCCCGGTGGTCATTGAGGACAATTGTTTTATCGGTTCCCGCAGCATTGTGGTGGAGGGAGTCAGGGTGGAGCGTGAGGCGGTCCTCGGAGCCAATGTGGTTATCACCAATTCCACACGCATCATTGACGTAACAGGAGATCAGCCTGTTGAGATGAAAGGGGTGGTTCCCCCGCGGTCGGTGGTGATCCCGGGTTCATATACCCGGTCGTTCCCCGCCGGGGATTATCAGGTTGCCTGTGCCCTGATCATCGGTCGGAGAAAACCTTCCACCGATTTGAAAACCTCTCTGAACGAAGCATTAAGAGAATATAACGTAGCTGTGTAATGCGGATCGGATTTGATGCAAAACGGGCCTTCAACAACTATAGTGGTCTCGGAAACTATAGCCGGTACATTATTGCCAATATCTGCCGGTTTTTCCCTGAAAATGAATGTCTGCTTTACACACCCACCATTGCTGATGAAGAGTTGTTCCATCATCCCGACGGTACCACCATTAAGAAACCCAGAACCATCATCGGAAAATATTTCAGTTCCTACTGGAGAAGTTTTCGTCTGATCCACTGGCTTGGAGAAGATGAGGTGGATATCTATCACGGTCTTAGCAATGAGCTTCCCTATGGCATCCACCGGAGCACGATCAAATCGGTGATCACCATCCATGATCTCATTTTTCTGCAGCTGCCCAGGCTCTATAAACGGTTTGACAGGTATGTTTACAAAAAAAAGGTGCAATACGGTGCCAGGGTGGCCACAAGGATCATTGCGGTGAGTGAACAGACCAAGCAGGATATTGTCCGTTTTCTGAATGTGGATGAATCACGGATCCGGGTAATCTACCAGGGATGTCACAGGCAGTTCTATAACAGGGTCAGCAAGGAAACCCTGAACTATATCCGGAAGCAATTTGCACTTCCCCGGGAGTATCTCCTTTATGTGGGCACCATTGAAGAGCGAAAAAACCTGCTGAAAATCGTGGAAGCCATGCATCACGGAAGGATCGATTTTCCCCTGGTGGTGGTTGGCCGGAAGACAGCATATTATCAGCAGGTCAGGAATTTTATTGAGAAGAACCGGATGCATAATATTCATTTTCTCGACCAGGTGCAGGTGTCGGACCTTCCCGCCATCTACCAGGGATCACGGGGATTCATCTACCCCTCATCCTATGAAGGATTCGGGATACCGATCCTGGAAGCTCTGAATTCGGGCGTGCCTGTGATCACATCGGAGGGCGGCTGTCTGGCAGAGACTGCCGGCCGGGGTGGCTTGCTGATCGATCCCCATAACCGGGAGCAGATGATCCAGGCCATTACCAAGGTTTTGGAAGACTCGGCCCTCAGGGACCGGCTCATCCGTGAAGGAGGTGAACACGCACTCAAGTTCAGGGAGGAACAAACCATCCCGGCACTCTACCATGTATATTTAGAATGCATGAACAATGCATAAGGAAGTTCGTAAAGCAGGAGAATTACTGCAAAAGGGGTCTGTCATCCTTTATCCAACCGACACGATCTGGGGCATCGGATGTGATGCCACCAATCCTGAAGCCGTGGCCAGGATATATCACATCAAGCAGCGTTCAGACCGGAAGAGCATGCTGGTACTGATCGACGATCTCTCCCGCCTTTCATTTTACGTGGAAGCCATTCCTGATGCAGCCCGGAAACTTGTCGATACAGCCGTAAAACCCACTACTATCATATATCCGGGAGCGAAAAACCTGGCAACCAACCTGATCGCCCCTGACGGCTCCATCGGGATCCGAATCACCTCGGATCCTTTCTGCCGGCATCTGATCAGGTATACCGGAAAACCGATCGTATCCACCTCCGCGAACATCTCGGGAAGAAAAGCCCCTACTTCATTTCCTGAAATAGATCCTGAAGTAGTGGAACAGGCAGACTACACGGTCGACTGGAGAAAAGAAGAAGAAACAGGAGCTGCCCCTTCCGCCCTGGTGAAAGTGGACCGGGACGGGAACATGACCTGGTTACGCTCCTGAAATAATTTCGGGTACCGTCTACAGGGACCTGACACTTCCCGAACCTGAAGAAACTGAATTGATTTCCGGATCTCCTTTGTAATAAACATTTCCGCTTCCGGAGATCTTTGCATCAAGTTCATCCTTCACCGCAACGGTGCAACTGCCCGATCCGCTGATCACCGCCGAACATTCTGAAACTTCAAAATCCTCAGCCATGATCTTACCGGACCCACTGATCATCGTTTCCATTTCCTCGGCCCTGCCTGCCAGTTCCACACTTCCGGAACCTGAAATCTTGGCTTCGACTTCCTCTGAACTCAGCCTGTCGAACATCACCCCGCCGCTGCCTGAAACTGCAAGTTCCATTTCTTCCGAGGTGACAGGATTTTCTGCCATGAATTTCGCAGAGCCCGAGATCTTTACCGACTCAAGTTCTTCGGAAGTAATGTAAATGGTCAGCTTTTCGCGTCTTAACCGGTAATTCTCGTGCCTGATCCGGAGCAATCCATTTTCCACCTCCGTGATCAGATCTTCCACATCCTGACTTCTTCCTTCGATCTTGATCTGGTGCCCGTTGCCCTGGGTATAGAATACATCTGCACGAACAGCGATCCCTATTTCCTCAAAAGGCTCAAGTTCCCGAACCTCCTGTGCCGATATCTCCTGTGAATAAAAGCTGCCGGCAAAAAGCAGTGCCAGCAGAATGACTGTTGACTGAATGGTTCTTTTCATACCGCTGAGATGTTGGTTCTTTTATTAGACGAAACTCGTATGGGATTGTTACAGTTTCGTCAGCCCCTCCGGCAGGTCGAACAGAATGGTTTTCTTCCGGTGGTCAATTTCCAGAATGATCTCATTAACAGCAGGGACCATCAGCTCTTTTCCATGGTGATCGACCACCAGCACCGGGTTCAGCTCATGTTCCAGGAAATCTGTAACCGGACCAAGATAACCGGTGTTCCGGTCGTAGCT
Organism: Bacteroidota bacterium; assembly: GCA_051746185.1. Taxonomy (GTDB): domain Bacteria; phylum Bacteroidota; class Bacteroidia; order Bacteroidales. Next base: position 51,705 of record JBNJEV010000008.1, on the reverse strand, counting down.
CCGGTATCCCCGGACTGAATGCAGGGAGGTTTTGCCGGAAGGAACGACCGGATCTGTTTCCGGATCCAGGTACACTTCATGACCGCAGATCGATCTTGCTTCTTTCACGTCGCCGATGAACTCAAACTTGATAATGGCCTGTTCATCGGATACCATGGTCAGCTCCTCCACAAAAAAAGGAACCCGCTGACCATCCATCTGGATGAAAAGCGGGTTTCCTGGTTCAATAAAATCTCCAACGGCAGGATCGAGGATCACATGCACACTTCCCTGGAGTCCGTAGGGCTTGGAAATTCTTCCTGCTTTTACGCTTCCTGGAACCGCCATTGAAGTGGTCCTTGGGATCTATTTCTTCTCTTTCTGGCTTTTTTCTCCGGATTGTTCTTCACCGGATTTGGAGTCCTTTTCAGCGGGTTTTTCCTCGGCTTTGGGCTCTTCGGCGGGTTTCTTCTCTTCCGCCTTCTGCTCCTCCTTGGGCTCTTCGGCGGGTTTCTTCTCTTCCGCCTTCTGCTCCTCCTTGGGCTCTTCGGCTTTGGGCTCTTCGGCTTTGGGCTCTTCGGCTTTGGGTTCTTCGGCGGGCTTTTCCTCTTCTGATTTCTCCTCTGCCGCCTTCTCCTCTTTGGGTTCTTCGGCTTTGGGCTCTTCGGCGGGTTTTTCCTCTTCTGATTTCTCCTCTGCCTTGGGCTCTTCGGCTTTGGGTTCTTCGGCGGGTTTTTCCTCTTCTGATTTCTCCTCTGCCTTGGGCTCTTCGGCTTTGGGTTCTTCGGCTTTAGGTTTTTCAGGCTCCGCAGCTTCAGCTTCTGCCTCTTTCTCCTCCTCGACCAGTTCCGACCGTTTCTTTTCGATCTCCAGGGCTCTGGCTTCCTTGATCTTCGACTCCTCGTCAAGCCTGTTCTTTTCAAGATTGGCTTTGGCTGTCTTGATCCGGTCAAGTTTGGCCTGGACCTTCTGTTCTTTTTCGGTCATCCACGACTGGAACCTTTTTTCAGCCTCAGCTTCGTCGAATGCACCTTTCCGTACCCCTTCGAGCAGGTGTTTTTTGTAAAGTACTCCTTTGTAGGAGAGGATAGCTCTACATGTTTCTGTAGGTTGAGCGCCTTTCTGCAGCCATTCTAAGGCCCGGTCAAAATCCAGAACAATGGTAGCAGGATTGGTATTGGGATTATATTGCCCCAAAGATTCGATGAATTTACCATCACGTGGCGCCCTGCTATCAGCAACAACAATAGAGTAGATCGACTTAAACTTTCGACCTTGTCTTTGTAATCTGATCTTTACAGGCATACTCTTACATGAATTAAATGAAACCTACATTTTTAGCGGATGCAAAGGTAGCATTTATCATATAATAAGCAAAGAAATTCCTGCAAGAAGCACTTGCAAACAAGATATCAACACAACTCGAACGAAGTATAAAATCTAATAACTTTACAGGGCCGATCATGTTTCTAATTTTTGATACCGAAACCACCGGTCTTCCTTTAAAAGACAACGCGCCCATCACCGAAGTCGAAAACTGGCCGAGGGTGGTGCAAATCGCGTGGCAGTTACATAATGAAACAGGAGATCTGGTTGAGCATCATAACCTGCTGATCAAACCTGAGGGATTTGAGATCCCTTATTCGGCAGAAAAAGTCCATGGCATTTCCACAGAAAAGGCCATCCGTTATGGTGTTCCCCCGGAAGAAGGCCTCCGGCTGTTCGATGAATCGGTCTCCCGAGCCATTTTCCTGATCGGTCACAACATCAGTTTCGACATCAACGCCCTGGGTGCTGAATTTGTCCGGAAGGGAATGGTGACCACCTTCCTGGAAAAGAACCAGGTGTGCACCATGCAGCTGAGCACCGGTCATCTGAAGATCGCAGGAGGAAGGGGAGGGAAATTCAAACCTCCCAGGCTGATGGAGCTTTACCACTATCTCTTTGAAGAAGATTTCCCTGAGGCACACAATGCATCAGCCGATGTGGAGGCTACGGCCAGGTGCTTTTTCGAGCTGCTCAGGAAAAAGATCATAGCCCCCGAACAGATCAACTTCTCACCGGTCCTTTATTCCCAGTTCATTGCCCGGAACCAGAAAAAGATCGGTAACTACGGGATCATCCATACGCCCGCCTGGGAATTAAAGCCTGCTGGGGCAGATAAACCTGCTGGGGCAGATAAACCTGCGGGGGCAGAAAAGCCTGCGGGGGCAGAAAAGCCTGCTGGGGCAGAAAAGCCTGCGGGGGCAGAGGGGTCCGTACAATCCATGGATCCTGGAGGAGGCCGTCCTTCCTTCTGCCATCTGCACGTGCATTCACAGTATTCCATACTGGACGGTGCCGCCAGTATCCAGGAACTGCTAAAAAAAGCGATCGATGACGGCATGCAGGCTGTTGCCCTCACCGATCACGGGAATATGTTCGGGATCAAGGAATTCCATTCGGAGGCAACCCGGCGGGGCATCAAGCCGATCCTGGGTTGCGAGGCCTACATTGCGCGCCGGTCCAGGCTTACCAAAGAGGACAAGAACCTGGATACGTTTCATCATATTGTTCTGCTGGCAAAAAATTCAACCGGATACAGGAACCTGATCACCCTGATCTCCCTGGGCTGGACCGAAGGATTCTATTATAAGCCCCGTATCGACAGGGAATTGCTGAATAAATACCACGAAGGGATCATTTGTCTTTCTGCCTGCCTGGGCGGGGAAATCCCCAGGGCGATCATGAACCAGACTGTGGAGGACGCCGAACGGATCATTCTTGAATACAAAGAGATCTTCGGGAAAGATTTTTATCTGGAACTCCAGCGGCACCAGACGAACGATCCCGGAATGGACAAACTGGTGTTCGACGACCAGGTATTTGTGAACCGGACACTCCTGGAACTGGGGAAGAAACACGGCATCAAATGCGTGGCAACCAATGATGTTCACTTTGTGAACAAGGAAGATGCGGAAGCACATGACCACCTGATCTGTCTCAGTACCGGTAAAGATCTGGATGATCCCACACGTATCCGGTACACCCGGCAGGAATGGTTCAAGACCCAGCAGGAGATGAGGGAAGTCTTCGCTGAGATTCCGGAGGTGCTTAGCAATACTGTTGAAATTGCCGACAAGGTTGAATCCTATGAGCTGAATTCAAAGCCGGTAATGCCACATTTTCCCCTGCCGGAAGGATTTGCCAATGAAGACGATTACCTGAAACACCTCTCATACGAAGGGGCCGGAAAAAGGTATCCGGAAATCACCGGTGAACTGAAGGAGCAATTGGATTTTGAACTGGGCACCATCCAGCGGATGGGATTTCCCGGCTATTTCCTGATCGTCCAGGATTTCATCAATGCGGCCCGCGAAATGGGTGTTTCCGTGGGTCCGGGTCGCGGTTCGGCAGCCGGTTCGGCAGTAGCCTACTGCCTGGGCATTACCGATATTGATCCCATAGAACATGATCTGCTGTTTGAACGCTTCCTGAATCCGGACCGGATCTCCATGCCTGACATTGACATAGATTTTGACGAAGACGGAAGGGACGATGTGCTCCGGTATGTAGTAAAGAAATACGGACACGACCGGGTGGCTCACATCATCACCTTCGGGACCATGGCGGCAAAAATGGCCATCCGGGATGTGGCCAGGATCCAGAGGCTTCCGTTGCCTGAAGCCGACCGCCTGGCCAAGATGGTACCCGAAAGACCCGGTACCACCCTGGAAAAAGCCTACCAGGAGGTGCCCGAGCTAAGGAACGAGAAAAGTTCTTCCAATCCACTCATCGCCAACACGCTTCGTATTGCACAGAGACTGGAAGGGTCCGTCAGGCAAACCGGATTGCATGCCTGTGGGGTGATCATCGGACGCAACAGTCTGACCGAACATTTGCCGGTATGTGTGTCCAAAGACTCCGATCTGCTCGTAACCCAGTATGACGGTCACCACGTGGAAGATGTGGGAATGCTGAAGATGGATTTCCTGGGACTCAAAACTTTATCCATCATCAAAGATGCCGTCTTCAACATCCGGGAATCAAGGGGAGAAGAGATCGATCTCAAACAGATCCCCATGGACGACAGGGCCACTTTCGAACTTTACTCCAGGGGAGACACAACAGGTCTTTTCCAGTTCGAGTCGCCCGGAATGAAAAAATACCTGAGAGAGCTTCTTCCCAACCGTTTCGAGGACCTTATCGCCATGAATGCCCTCTACCGTCCCGGACCGATGGAGTATATCCCGAGTTTCATCAACCGCAAACACGGACGTGAGAAGATCGAATATGATCTGCCCGAAATGGAAGAATTCCTGAAGGACACCTACGGGATCACGGTCTACCAGGAACAGGTCATGCTGCTTTCGAGGAAACTGGCCGGATTCTCGCGGGGTGAAGCCGACTCCCTGAGGAAAGCAATGGGCAAGAAGATCAAGAAGATGATGGATGAGCTCAGGGTGAAATTCGAGCAGGGATGTCAGAAGAATGGGATCTCCAAAAAGAAGATCCGGAAGATCTGGGCCGACTGGGAAGCCTTTGCACAGTATGCTTTCAACAAATCCCATTCCACCTGCTATGCTTACGTGTCTTACCAGACAGCCTACCTGAAGGCCCATTATCCTGCTGAATTCATGGCCGCCGTGCTGAGCAGGAACATTACCGATATCAAGAAGATCGGTCTGTTTATGGACGAGTGCAGAAGAATGGGAATCTCTGTGCTGGGTCCGGATGTGAACGAAAGCAATGTACGTTTTACGGTCAATGACAAAGGTGACATCCGGTTCGGTCTCGGGGCGATCAAGGGAGTGGGTGAGAATGCAGTGAAAAGTATCATCGAGGAAAGGAAAAAGAATGGTCCGTTCAGGGATGTGTATGACCTTGTGGAACGGAATGACCTTCGCCAGGTGAACCGCAAGAACCTGGAAGGACTTGTCATTGCCGGGGCCCTGGATTGTTTCAAAGATATTTCCAGGAGCCAGTACATCGATACAGTAGAAGAAGAGGAGCATACCTTTATCGAGCAGCTGATCCGGTACGGCAGCAAGATCCAGTACGAAAAAAATACTCCCCAGCAAAATCTGTTCGGGGAAACAAGCAACATCAGTATCACCAGACCCGAGCCACCGGCGGTGGATGAATGGCACCTGCTGGATAAGATCACCCGTGAAAAGGAGCTCATCGGGTTCTACCTTACCGCTCACCCGCTGGACCGCTACAAGCTTGAAATCGATTCCTTTTGTACCAACTCACTCAATGATCTCAAAGACCTGCAGCAACTCAGAGGACGCGACCTGGTCTTCTGCGGGATCGTGAAGACCGTCAGGGAAGGTGTGGATCAGTGGAGGAACAAGCCTTACCTGCTCGCGCTGCTGGAGGATTATACGGATACCCACAACATCCGTCTGAAAAATGATGATTATGTGAACTTCAAACAGTATTTCAGTCCGGGCGTGGCTCTGATGATCCGGGCATCGGTCAATGAATGGAGTCCGCGGGATGAACCCCATAGAAAGATCTCTTCCCTGAAAATTAAAATGGTTCATATGCTGGCCGATGTACGTGAAAAGCTGGTCAGGTCGGTGGACATTACCCTGGATATAAATCGGATCTCAAATGAACTGATCCGGGAATTTGAGCGTTATACGGTCAATGAAAACGGGAAAACACTCAAGTTCCAGGTATATGATCCCGAAAACAACCTGAGGGTGAACCTTTTTTCAAGGAATAAGCAGGTGGAGCTGACCGACGATTTCATGGATTATCTGAAAAACCGGGCCGGGTTCGAATTCCATCTTTCATAATTGTTTTTTTACTAATTTTGAGCTTCATTTTCGAATTGATATAAAAACTGAACTATGGCAGTAGAAGCAACCGATAGCAATTTCGATGATCTGGTTCTGAAATCCGATAAACCGGTGATCGTTGATTTCTGGGCTGAATGGTGCGGCCCTTGCCTGATGGTGGGTCCCATTGTGGAAGAAGTCGGTTCCGATTACGACGGAAAGGTAGTGGTCGCCAAGGTGGACGTGGACAACAATCCCGGGATCACAGCAAGATACGGGATCAGGAATATCCCCACCATTTTGTTTTTTAAAAATGGTGAAATAGCCGATAAACAGGTCGGGGCAGTACCCAAAAGCGCGATTGTGAGCAAAATTGAACCCCTGCTTTAGAACCTTCTCCCGATCACGAGAATATCGTCCAGCTGTTCTACATCTCCTTTCCACTCTTCGATGGTCCGGTCCAGGATCAAACGTTGTTTCTCCATGGGCTCGGATTGAATTTTCAGGAGTAGTTCCTTCAGGTTCTTGTATTTGAACTTTTTCTTGTGTTCTCCTCCAAACTGGTCCGCATATCCGTCTGAGAAAAGGTATACCGTATCGCCCTTTTCAATATCGATAACGTGGTTGGTGAATTCCATCCGTGTTCTGAAAGATGACCGGCCAATGGAAACTTTATCGGCTTTTGTCACAAGAATTTCCCCATTACGGACCATGTAGAGGGGATTGAATGCCCCTGCGTATTCCAGGATTCCTTTATTCCGGTGATAACAGGCCAGGGCCAGGTCCATTCCATCGTATACATCCCCCGAATCGCTCCGCTGATGAAGCGTTTCAATTACCTCCTTGTTTAGCCTGGTCAGGATTCTTCCCGGCTCCAGAATCCCGTATTCCCTTACGATCTTGGTTAGAGAGTTATGCCCGATGATGGACATGAACGCTCCGGGCACCCCATGGCCTGTACAGTCCACCGCCGAAAAGAATTCCCTTTCCCCGATCCCGGTGAACCAGTAAAAATCCCCGCTGACAATATCCTTGGGCTTGAACAGGATAAAGGTATCCATGAAAGGCGATTCTTCCGGCAGGATGGCAAACTGGATCCGTTTCGCATACTTGATACTGTCTGTAATGTCCTTGTTCTTCTGGGCAATTTCCTCCTTCTGTGCCACCACCGTCGCAGTCCTGTCCTTTACTTTCTCCTCCAGGATCACATTCTCCCGCCTCAGGGCCCGTTCTCTCATCTTAATGTAAGTGAATATGACCAGCCCCGCGGCAAAGACGGATACCAGGATGAAATACCAGGTAAGGTAAAAAGGCGGACTGATCTCAAATGAAAAGGAGACCGGTTCCTGATTCCATACTCCCCGGCTGTTCTTTGCTTTGACCAAAAATGTGTACCTCCCGTGCCGCAGTGCAGGATAGGTGACCCGTGTCTGTTCTCCCGGCGGACGCCATTCCAGATCCACCCCCTCCAGCATGATCTGGTAACGAACCGCATCCGGATTCAGGGTAACGCAACGATAATCGAAAATAATCGAGTTCTGATGGTGGGATAGCCTGGTACCCTGTTTCAGCGGGTATGCCTGATGATTCACCTGAAATCCCGTGATGTGAGTAAGGGGCTGATGGGTTGCAGGCGGCTCCACGGAAGGAAAGTAGCGGGTAACACACTCCACCGTGCCGAACCAGATATTCCCCTCCCGGTCCACCAGCGATGCATTGGGTTTGGTCTCGATCCCGATAAAACCGCTACCCGGGGTGTAGGAATACATCTTTTCCTCGCTCCGCAGGTATTTGTTCAGGCCCTTGTTTGTTCCCACGTAAATATTACTGAACCGGTCACAACTCAACTGATTGATGAGATTCGCCAGCAATCCTTCCTCCACAGTGAAGGTCCTGATCACCTCTCCCGGCTGCGGATCGTATTGGATCAAACCCCTTCCTTCAGTTCCGATCCAGATATTTCCGTCCATGTCTTCCGTAAAACAGCGTGCGGTAAAATCATACCCCAGGTCCAGCTGGTCAATCCGGTTCCTGCTGATCACCGTGATCCCTCTTCCCACCGATCCTACCCAGATCCTGCCCTCAGAATCGGCAAACAAGGAAGATATATCATTCCCTTTCAGACCATGGAGCTGGGTCAGACGGTCCACTTTCCCGTGATCGATCTCATAGTACACCAGTCCGTCCAGTGTGCCCACCCAGAGGTTGTTCTCCGCATCCAGCTCCATGGCCGTCACCTGAAGCTGATTGATGTTGTTGTTGATCAGGGGATCGAAAAAATGCCTGCCCCTGCGGTCGTGGCTCTGGACTCCCTGTTGCAGAGTCCCGATCCAGACCGTACCATGGCTGTCCTCCCGAAGGAACCTGATCCTGGCCCCCTTCAGGCGCGGAAAATCCCTGAACGATGCTCCCTCGCTGCCGGCTTCCAGGATGGAGATCCCCTCATTGGTCCCGAACCAGTAGTCTCCGTCAGAATGCTGCATGACAGCCCAGACCTGGGAGTTAACCAGACCATCTTCCTCGAAATAAGAAACAAAATAATCCCCTTTATATACACAGAGTCCGTTCTCATGGGTCCCGATCAGGATGTTTTCCTCCCTGTCCTGCATGATGGTCCATATCTTCATACCCGGCAATCCGTTCCGGTTATTGTACAATTCGATCCGGTTATCCGCATTCACCCTGGCGATCCCCCCACCCCAGGTCCCTGCCCAGATATTACCCTCATCATCTTCAAAAAGGGTACTCACCCAGTTGGAGGAGAGACCGGCCTTGATCAGGTCATACATTTGTGAGCTGTCCCGTTCAGGATCGTACCGGTACAAGCCGCCGTTATGCTTGCCGAACCAGACATTTCCCCTGCGATCCACCAGGATGCAGGTGGTGGCAAAATACTGCGGGATACCTTTCATCTGCAGGTTGTCAAACCTTGCACTGTCTTTCCGGTAATACTTTACGTTGATATCTGCCACAAAATAGAGCATTCCCTTCCTGTCCACATGCCCCCCGAAAACCCTGTCAGAAAGGACCCTTCCGGAGTACTGTGTGAAGTCCAGCTGACCAGGCTCGGCATCCGGATTCTTCAATTCAATGACCCCTGAGCCATCGCTGGTGAACCAGAGGTGACCGGTGGAATCGAGCAGAATAGAGGTGATGTCCGAATCCAGGATCTCATCCATGTCCCTGATGGATGTAAACTGGTTCCCGTCGTATTTGGAGATCCCTCCCCTGTCGTGACCGAGCCATATATTGCCGTGCATATCCTCGCAAACGGCTCGTACCCCGTTGGCTGCCAGTCCGTCCCCGGCGGTATAGTTGACAAATTCAAGCCCGTCGAAACTGGTTACCCCGGCCTGGGTCCCCAGCCAGAAAATATCCCGGCTATCCTGGATGACCCTGTAGACGGTCGACTGTGCCAGTCCTTCCGAGACCGAGAACCGGTCGAAAAAGAGCTGCTGGCCCTGTGCCAAGGCAGGAAAAAGGAGAAAACATAATAAAACAATCCGTCCATGCAGCAGTGAACGAATTGCACCGGCAACACGGTGTTGGATCATGATTCAATAATCTTTTGGAATAAAGAAGAAAGTCCCGTTTTCATCTTCCAGTCCGGCAATCCTGCCGAACTGGGGTTTCTGCTGGTTGTTACTCACCACTGCGGTGGTCACCTTCTGCACGATATTATCGATGGGTACACATTCGTTCGGGTTGTTGGCAAGCGTGTTGGCGAAGGTGCGGGTAAACTGGCTATCATCCACCGCAAGCTCATACCCTGCCGAGGAGAATACCTGGGAGGATTTGAACCGGGTGGCTTCCCAGTCGTCGCAGTTCCGGTCCGGCAATACTGACCGCATGGCCTGGTAGAAAGTAGGCCCCGATTCACAGGCATCGGTCACCACCAGGGTATGTGTCACGAAATCGGGATAAGATTGCATGGATGCTTTCAGGGCATTGATGTTGAAATAGGTGAACTCGTCATCCCTGACAGCATCCACCGGGATCCAGTAACCGGTTTCGTTGATGTATTTCCCGTGGCCCGCATACCATACCAGGATGGAATTGACCCGGTTGCTCCGGATCAGGTCCCGAAGCTCGATGGCAAAGAAGCGCTCAAGTTCCTGCTTGCTCATATCCTTCTTGTGGATGAAATTATGAATCTGGTATCTGGCCAGGGCCGCCTTCATCAGAGTAATGTCTTTGGTTGGTCCCTCCAGGCTTGCAAATGATTGATAATTGGAATTTTCAATGAAAATAGCCCAGGTCTTGCCCATGGGATTGTTTCCAAAGGTCTGTGCATCCCGGTTCAGGTTGAAAACCGTTTCCGACCGGTTCCCGTATTCATCCTCCGCCCGGACGGTGATGCGACTTTTGTTCTCCACGCGCACCATGGCCGAGAAGGAAGGATTGATGTCACTGGGAATATAGCTTGCCGAGACACTGTCAATGTAAATGTTACTGATCCTGCTTTCATCTTCCACTCTGCCCTCAATATAGATTATGGGTTCTTCGCTGTCCAGGTAGAGGATGTTGTTATCGGATCCGTAAGGGGCGATGATCTGCACCGAAGGGGGATCCACTTCTGTCCGCCTGACGGTGAACAGGGCTGTTTCAGCATTGTCGTACACATCCGAAACCTGGACGGTGATCTGATCGGTATTCCTCACATTCACGCTGGCCAGAAACCGGTATCCGTCTTCGGTCTTTTCCACAGGAACCGTGAAATTGTTCACCTGCAATGACTGAATATCACTCTCATCTTTGATAAGACCGGCCAGTGCGATTACCTCGGTGCCCCGGGGAACATCCACCACATTGTTGCTCCCTGATGCAGGTTCGATCAATGCCACCTCCGGTTTGTTTTCCTCCCTGTTCAACTCGAACATGCGTTTTGTAGCCTGTTCATGCAGCCGTTGTGCGGTACCGTCATATTTTGACATTTCCAGCAGCTTCTCATAATCGGACAGTGCCTTCTCATAAGCCCTGATCGCCTCGTAGGCACCTGCCCGCTTATAATACAATTCCGCCATCTCCGGGTTCAATTCGATCGCTTTTGTATAATCGATGATCGAAAAAGCAGCCTGGTTCATCAGCATGTAGTAATCCCCGCGGTTAAGGTAGATCCTGGGTTCATCGGGATATTCGATGGACGCCAGTGAAAGCACCTCGATGGCCTTCGGGTAATTCTGCTGAGCCGAAAGGATCCTGCTCTGAAGGATCAATCCTTCCAGGTTATTGGGGTCCAGTTCAAGCATCTGCATCACTGACTGGTAAGCCTCACTGAATTTTTCACGTTTGAAAAGCAGGCTGGCCAGGGAGTAATGGGTTTCGATCACACGGCGGTTCTTTCTGATGGAGCTTCGATAGGCCTGTTCAGCTTCATCGTTCATCTCCAGCTTCTCATACACCTTTGCCAGGTTAAAAAATCCCTTTTCATCTTCTTTCAGACTCAGGCATTTCTGGCAGTCCTCCAGAGCCTCCTGGTAACGCTGAAGCTCAATATATACCACCGACCTGACCTGGTAGGCCTCCAGGTATTTCCGTTTCTTTTCAATCGCCTGGTTCAATTTGGAAAGAGCAACACCATTTTTGCCCAGCTGATGGTAAGCATAGCCAGACAGGTAATAAAGTTCGGCATCCTTTTCATTGAAGACAATGGCCCGGTCATAATCTACCGCAGCGCGTTCATAATCATTCAGCCGTGCATATGCATTTGCCCGCTGGATATAGGCTTTATCATAGTCGGGGTCCATCTTCACAGCTTTCGTATACTGCTCGATGGCATCCCTGTAGTCCATGTTATCAAAGAAATCCTCCCCTGCTCTGTAGTACTGTCTTGCGGACTGGGCATGTATCATACAGCTTCCCACCAGAAGCAACAGGACTGGTAAGGATATGACTTTTCTTTTCATGACAAGAAATTTAAATGCTTTTACGCTGTGTTGCAGGGAAGGTTCCCTAATGCTTTACATTTTAGACAAATATAAAGAAACTGCGCATGAACGATCAAATATCTTCAATGAACAGGTCCTCGTTTGTTCCTGAACACATCGAGGTTTGCACCACCGATCATCTCGGATTCATCAGGTGATTCTTCGATTTCAGGTGCCGGCACCCCCCGCGTGAAGGGTTTTTTTCCCGTAAATACCCTGGCTTCATCCCAGAGCCCTGATTCAAGAAAGGAATTCAAAAGGGCGGCACCTCCTTCCACCAGCAGGGAGATGATCTTCTGGTCTGCCAGTTCCTCCAGGAGGTCTTCCAGTCCGTAAGAAGAATCAATATGAATGCTCCGGGTTTTCCCGGAATATGTTCCCGGGACACCGGTAAACACAATGGTATCCTGGGAACCGTCCAGGATATGGGAACCCCTGGAGATCCGGCCCTTCCGGTCAATGGTGACCCTGACAGGAGCACTTCCCGCCCAGCGCCTGAGATTCAGCCTGGGATTATCGGTGATCACGGTACTGGTCCCCACCATGATCCCCGCTTCCTCGGATCTCCATTTATGCACCAGGGTCCTGCCGACCTGATCCGTGATCCAGTTCGTACCGATAGGATCACTGGGCTTTCGTTCAAAATCCAGGAAACCATCCTTGCTCCTGGCCCATTTCAGGATCACGTAAGGCCTGTGATGCACATGGTATGTAAAGAACCTCCGGTTCAGGTAATATCCCTCCTTTTCCAGACAACCGGCTTCCACCTCTGCTCCCTGATCCCTGAGATACCGGATCCCCCGGCCGTTCACACTGGGAAAAGGATCTATATTGGAGATCACCACCCTGGGGATCCCCCTTTGCCGGATGAGCATGGAACAGGGTGGGGTCTTTCCCTGATGGGCACAGGGCTCCAGGTTTGCATACAGGGTGGCCCGGTTGAGCAGGGAATGATCTTTCACCGAACGGATGGCGTTGACCTCGGCATGCGGTCCCCCGAACTCATGATGATAACCCTCTCCGATGATGCGGTCATTATATACGATCACACAGCCCACAAGCGGATTGGTGCGGGTCAGCCCCAGTCCTTTCCCCGCCAGCTCCAGGCACCGGCGCATGTAGTTTTCATCCTTCCTGTCCAACATCAATCTGTTGAATTATTAATAATTTTGGATCATGCTTAATAATTTTGGATCATGCTCCATCCAGATGCATCCCTGCAACAGATCAGAATATATCTTAACCGGGAACTCCGCAGGATCTATTCCGAAGGTGAAACCATCTCTCTTATCCGCCTGATCTTTGAACATCTCGGTTTTGAACTTCCGGCTGTGATCGGAGATCCTGACCGGAAACCCGGACCTGCAGCCGTTGCGCAAATTAATAAAATTGTAAGTGAAATAGATACACAAAAACCGATCCAGTATATTCTGGGTTACACACATTTCTGCGACCTGAAGATCCGGGTCAACCGGCACGTGCTCATTCCCAGGCCCGAAACCGAGGAGATGGTCTCCCGGATCATCGAACAGACGCAGGCCCCGCCCGGTCGTGTGCTGGACATCGGGACCGGTTCCGGCTGCATTGCCCTGGCGCTGAAAAAACATTTCCGCGATGCGGATGTCTACGGACTGGAAGTCAAAAAAGGGGCGCTGGATGTGGCCAGGGAAAACTCCGGGCATACCGGCCTTGTGATCCACCTGGTCCGCGGGAACATCCTGGAAGAGATCCCTGAGGAGATCCGGACGGATTTCGGGCTGATCGTAAGCAACCCCCCCTATGTGCTGCCGGAACAGCGAAAACAAGTGCAGGCCAATGTGCTCCGGTTTGAACCGGAAGATGCAATCTTCGCGGAAAAGGAAGATCCCCTGGTTTTTTACAGGAAAATTGCTGAATTTGCATCCCATCACCTGGACGGGAAAGGGAGCATCTGGGTGGAGATCAATGAACAACTGGGGGAAGAAACTGCCATGGTTTTCACAAAAGCCGGTTTTCCGGATGTGGCCATTCTTCAGGATATTCATGGAAAAGACAGATTTATTCAGGTAACACGATAGTATATGGAATTCAAGGAAGCCCTGCAGCGCACTGCCGCACTGTGCAGCAACCAGGAAAGAAACACACAGTACATTGCGCGGAAACTGTCGGAATGGGAAATATCTTCCGTAGATGCAGAAAAGATCATCCGGAAACTGAAAGAGGACAAATTCCTGGATGACCGCAGGTACGCTTCCTCATTTGTGAAGGACAAATTCAGGTTCAACCGCTGGGGAAGGATTAAAATAGGATACGCCCTGAGGCAGAAAGGGATCCCGGAAGAAGCCATCGGGGAAGCCCTGGCACAGATCGATGAAGAGGACTATTTTCAAACCTGCCGGGAACTGATCCGTCAGAAATCAGCCTCCCTGAAAGAGACCAATCCATATACCCGGAAAGCCAAGCTGGTAAGATTTGCCTCCCAACGCGGCTTTGAATCTGAACTCGTTTACAGGATCCTGCAGACCGAGGAATGAGGATTTCTTTGCTATCTTTGCAACAAATTTGCATAACATGATCACATCAGACCAGATAAAAGAACTGGATGGACGCCTGGATGCGTTAAGGAGGCATCTTTGACGTTGAAGGCAAATCCATCCGGATAGAAGAGGAAGAGCAGAAAGCCCAGGATCCCGATTTCTGGAATAATCCCGCCTCTGCGGAAGAGCAACTTCGGAAAATAGCCAGACTGAAAGGCTGGGTGGAAGGGTATGAAAAGGTGAAAACTGCCGTGGAGGATCTGAAGGTCCTGTTTGAATTCCTGGAAGCCGGAGAGGCACCGGAAGAAGAGGTGGATGCCCAGTACCGGAAAGCCCTGTCTCTCACCGAAGATCTCGAATCAAAGAACATGCTCCGCAACGAGGAGGACAGCCTTGGTGCCATCCTGAAGATCAACTCGGGTGCGGGAGGTACGGAAAGTCAGGACTGGGCCGAAATGCTGATGCGGATGTACATCCGTTATGGCGAGAAGCACGATTACAAGGTGAAGGAGCTCCATATGGTCCAGGGAGACGAGGCCGGGGTCAAGTCAGTCACCCTTGAATTTTCGGGAGAGTATGCTTACGGTTTTCTGAAGAGTGAAACCGGGGTCCACCGCCTGGTCAGGATCTCTCCTTTCGATTCCAACAAGAGACGGCATACCTCATTCGCCTCCGTATTTGTCACCCCCATTGTGGACGAATCCATCGAGGTGAACATCAATCCCTCCGACCTGGAATGGGATACCTTCCGGTCCAGCGGGGCCGGCGGACAGAACGTCAACAAGGTGGAAACCGGTGTGCGGGTAAAACACATTCCCACGGGAATCACCGTGGATAACACCGAAACCCGGTCACAGCTGAAAAACAGGGAGAATGCCATGCGGATCCTGAAATCGCACCTCTACGAGATCGAACTGCAGAAAAAGCGGGAAAAGCAGGCCGAGATCGAAGGCAACAAAATGAAGATCGAATGGGGATCCCAGATCCGGAACTACGTCCTTCATCCCTACAAGCTTGTCAAAGACCTCCGCACCAATCAGGAAACAGGAAATGTCCAGGCCGTGCTGGACGGTGAACTGGACGAGTTCATCAAGGCCTTCCTCATGCAATACGGCGGAGCGGTCCAGTCAGCCTGACCACCCGCGCGACCATATCGCTCGCGGTGTTCCGGGACTGCAGGTCGGGACCATGTCGCTTTGTTCCGGGATTGCGGGTCGCGACCATATCGCTCGCGGTGTTTCGGGATTGCGGGTCGGGACCATGTCGCTCCCTTCGGTCCGCGACATAGTGTCCCTCCCTCGCAATCTCCCCACTGGGGGCAATGGTGTCCTGCCTGACCAATTAGTTCACACGGGTGAGACTTTACAGAAGGCTTGTCCTGATGGGTCCGCAAGGAAGGGACCTGAGATCACGGACCGCAGGGAATTATGTAGCCACGAATTGCGACCCCATCAGGGAATCGTTATGAAGGGATTTCAGGGAAACAATGTGGATGAAGCTGCCTGCGCCGGATTCCCCGGTCGGTGATGATCCCTTTGCTGAAATCCTGAATGTGATGCATAAAAAGAAAAAACCGAAAAAAACCCGGTACCGTCATTTCGGTACTTTCGCACTTAACAATTTGGTTAGTTCTTCTTAATTCTGTTAGTTTTTGAAAATTCCCTCTCTCTTTTTGCAAACTTTGTAAGTAATTGAAAATAAGCCTAATAGTGAAAATTAAATAGAAAAGTTTAAAATTCAAAGACTTTACAAAATTGTTACTTAGTAACAACTTTATTAAGTCTGCTTTTCCCGAAATGGGATACCGGTAAAAAAAATAAGCAACCGGTCTGGTAGTGCCTATCCCAGGTGTTGTTGATGCGCTGTGATCCCTTTGAATGGTGAGGAACCTGAATGGTTAGAAACCTGAGTGGTGGTCCGGGACTGCAAGTCGGGACCATGTCGCGGTGTTTCGGGATTGCAGGTCGGGACCATGTCGCTTTGTTTCGGGATTGCGGGTCGGGACCATGTCGCTTTGTTCCGGGATTGCGGGTCGGGACCATGTCGCTCCCTTCGGTCCGCGACATAGTGTCCCTCCCTCGCAATCCCAACACTCTGGTGGTGTTATGTTCTCCCTCGCAATTCGTTCACCCGGGGATATATTGTGCCACGTCCGCAATCCTTTCCAGCACATCGGTTCCAGAACAATCCTGAAGCAGGCTTCGTGAGACAGCCTTGCGAGGATCTGGCGAAAAGCCGAATAATCCAGTCTCAAAATGGTTCTCTGCGATAGTTCGTCCCGAAGGAATTCTGCAATAGTTCGTCCCGAAGGGATCAGGTAAAAATGATCTGTGTGTTCTCGCCTCCGCACATTGCGTAAAATTCCCCTACGGTAAGCACATCCTTCACCTCCTCCCACAGGTCTTCCTTCTCCAGCTTGAACATGTCCATAGCCAGTTTACATGCGTAAATCTCTCCACCGCCCGCCGTGATCATTTCCAGGAACTCATCCACCGGTGGAATATCGAGCTTTTCCATCTGGGATTTCATCATTGCCGAAACACCTGCCTCCACACCCGGCAGCATTCCCATAATGGTCGGAAAGGGGAGTCCCCCGGGTGCCCTTAAGGCCGGATTCCCCACCGTGGCAGTTTTGATCCTGTTCATTTGTTTTTTGGTGATGGCATCGAGGCCGAAGAAAGTAAAGAACACTTTCGCTTCAATTCCTTCCATCACAGCTCCATTGGCCATCACCAGCGTTGCATAGACATCCTCGATGGTGCCCTTGGCACAGATGATGCAAACTTTCTTTAAAGGTTGTTCTGTATTTTTCGCCATAAGTTTCTTTTTTATCTGATGATCATTGTTGATCATGTTAAATATGCCCGGTCAGTTTATACGCAACTTGCCGGTTTATACGCAACTTGCCGGCTTACACGCAACTTGCCGGTTTCGGAATTCCCGCATACTTGGATGATAACTTCAGCGGTCCCCCCGGGAAAAGTTTGTATAATCCCTTGATATCCACTATACCGGATTTTCCTACCTTCCTGATGGTCAGGGTTTCTCCTTTAGCATGATTATCCCTGAGAAATTCGAGTACTTCATAATGCTTGTCCGTCAGCTCTATATCATCCTCTTTGGCCATCTCGGCTGCAATTTCCCGGTTCCACTGGGAAGGATCAACCATGTACCCTTCGTCATTGACTTCTATAGTCTTTCCTGCAATTGTCTTTTGTGTCATTTTTAGAATTGTTTTATTGGTTTTGATGGATATTATTTTGACTGAGGTTCTTCATGAACGTGACGAAGAATCCCAGTGCTCTTTTCATTTCAGGTTTGTTCATCTCCCGCATCACCCTGAAAAGGGAATACTGCGGAATACCCTCGGTCTCAAGGCTGGCAAAAACCTTTACAGCATTGTCCACCGATTTGAGCATTTCGGGCTGGGTCAGGTTCTTTACCGTATCCAGGATCGCCACCACGTTGTCGGCCAGCAAACGCACATCCTCAACTCCGTAATGGGTGACAATATTATCCACGATCTGCCCTAATTCCCTGATAAATTCGAAATAGCCTTTCTTTTCAAACTCATGGAGTTTTCTGGTGGCATCAATGGCCATTTCATTGGCGATGGGTCCTGCATCCCGCATCAGATCAAGGATACTGCCCAGCGTATCCAGAATGGCAACAAAATTCCCGATGTTCTGAGTCAGCCTGATTCCCAGTTCCCTTAACTGATCCGGATCGATGACCACCTCATGGTCATCCAGGGCTTTCACCGTGGTATCATAAATGTCTTTCCCAATGATCGATGCATCAGCTACAAGATCATTCATAGCCTGAGATTTAAGCCTCTGCTGGTTCACATATTCCAGGATGGTATCGACCTTTTGGTTCAGTTCAGCAATTTGCTTTGTGTTGTTATCTGCCATCTTCTTCTTCGGTTAATCCCTGTTAATCAATATCATTCTTTTTCCCGGCCATGGTCATCTCCGCCTCGATGGGCATTTCCTTGCCCCTTAGAAGAATATGCCAGTAAATCCAACGGAACAGCATCTTGCCGTAATGATTGATCTTGGTGTTCTTTAACAACCCGAAAGGACCGATCCCAGGCAACGGAAATGTTCCCGGCAGGGGCTCTGTATCATAATTAAAATCGATCAGGGCTCCTTTTCCGTAACCGGTCTCAATATAGCAGTTGGCATGACCGTCAAATTTTGCGGTGAGTGGCCTGTTCTCCATGGCATTCATCAGATTTTCAAACAGTACATCCGCTGCAAAATGGGCCACCGAACCGGCTTTGGACGTAGGAAGATTAGCGGCGTCTCCCAGTACAAAAATGTTCTCATATTTTTTTGACCGAAGGGTTTCCTTATCGGTCTCCACAAAATTCATATCGTCTCCCAGTCCGCTCCGCTCGATCATCTCGGATCCCATGTTCACAGGGACGATAGTGAGCACATCAAAGGGGATCTCCTGTTCATCATAAGAGCGGATCACCTTCTTTTCATTGTCCACACTTTCCAGGTAGAAATCGGGAACCACTCTGATGTTCTTCTCTTCCAGGAGCTGGCTCAGCATCTTTGTGGCAATGGGTTTTGTAAAAGCACCGGGCAGGGGTGTTACATAGGTGATATCCACTTTGTCCCGGATTCCCTTCCCGGTAAAATAAGCATCGGCAAGACAAACAAATTCAATGGGTGCCACAGGACATTTAAACGGCAGTTCGGCAATGTTCATTACCAGTTTGCCACCTTTCCAGGTTTTAAAGAACCGCTGCAAAGCCACTGCCCCCTCAACGGAATAGAAATCAAATATATTCTTGTACCATAGCTCTCCCTGAAGACCGGGCGTTTCATCCGGCCGGATCTCGGCCCCGGTGGCTACGATCAGATAATCATACCGGAGACAGGTCCCGTCTGCGAGAAACACTTTGCTGTTGTCCCCGTCCACCCTGTCAATTTCCTGGTAGATGACTTTCACTCCGGAAGGAAAAAAATCTCCCTTGGGTTTAATCACATCCGATTTGTTATAGATCCCGAAAGGGATGAACAGGAATCCGGGCTGGTAATAGTGTGTCTTATTCTGATCCACGATGGTGATCTGCCATTCGGTCCGGTCAAGCACCCGGGAAAGTTTGTTCGCCATCATGGTACCTCCAGTACCTCCGCCTAGAATTAAAATCTTTTTCATTATTATTGCTGATGATTGATTTCCGCTGCAAAAATAGCTGCGCGGGCTCTATTGTGATACGAATAACACATGATATATGTCATGACATGATATGTATCATATAAATACATGTTGACCGGCATTCTTATGGATCCAGCTTGTAATTGTGAGCAATGCGAATTGAAAGAGCTTTTTGTTGAAAAGCTTGAAGGGGAGCATATGGATATCGTATGCTCAGGGAAGGTGGAAAAGTTATTTAGCAAAGGCGAGATTATTATCAAGGAGGGGACCCCCATACGAGATTTTGTTTACCTGAAAAGCGGGCTGGTGAAGCTCTTCAGAACTGATATCTCGGGAAAAGAACAGATTATCACCATTGCCAAACCATTCGACTACGTAAGTCTTTTAAGTGTGTTTTCCAACGACCGGTATCAATATTCTGTCACGGCCCTGGAGGATTCGGTCACCTGTAACCTGGATATGAAAGACATTCGCAGAATGGTCAGGGAAAACGGGATACTGGCCCTGAACCTGATGAAACATATGAGCAGGGTGGCCGATAAGATTATCCTCGATTCACTTAGAATCAGGAAAAAGAATCTGAGGGGACGGGTGGCTTACCTCCTGATCTTTTTTTCAAAGAGCGTATATTTCTCTCCCGAATTCGACCTGCCTCTGTCCAGAAAAGAAATGGCAGAATACGTGGGAATGACCACTGAGAATGTGATCCGGTCATTGAGTGAGCTCAGAAAGGATGGGGTATTGAGAATCTATGGCAAAACCATTCAGATCGTTCAGATGGACACACTGAAGTCCATCGCTGAATTCGGCTGAGATAGCCCATCGCGCCGGTTTCGTCTAATAGAGCCCATCGCGCCGGTTTCTCTGCATCCCGCGACAACGTATTCCAACCTTGATGATTCCGGAAACCAATGTATGAAGTCCACATTTACGTTTTATTACTTATACACCCTTAATATATATTTTTTATCATTATATTATTGTTTTAAATAATGATTTAATATATTTGTGATGTATTATGTATTAATTTGTAATTATAATTATTTATTATGTGTGGATTTGCAGTGTATACCGGAAGCGACAAAATGATGCGGCTCAGCGTGGCCAGTGAATTTCAAAAAGTGAAATACCGGGGACCCGACAACACCATGGCAGCCGATTTCGGAGAACGAGGCTGGATGGGCTTTCACCGGCTGAAGATCATAGATACATCCGATCATGGAAACCAGCCCCTGGTCCATCAACATATTCACCTGATCGCCAACGGAGAGGTATACAACTATCAATCCCTCATGAACAACTACAGGGAAAAGTATTCCTTCCGGTCAGAAAGTGATTGTGAGGTGATCATCCCTATGTTCCTCGAGCTGGGCATGCTGGAAACTGCCAGAAGACTGGATGCCGAATTCGTCTGTGTGATCTACGATTCTCTCCAGGATACATATTTTGCCGCCCGCGACCCGGTGGGGATCCGCCCCATGTTTTACGGATACACCAATGATGGAAGCATCATGTTTGCCAGTGAAATGAAAGCTCTGAGCGATCTTTGTGAGTTGGTGAAACCCTTTCCTCCCGGACACATCTATGACGGGGAGAAGTTCGTATGTTACCGGGATATTGCCAGGGTTGAAAAATACACCGATGACGACATGGAGGAGGTGCTGCGAAAGATCAGGGTGCTGTTGACAAAAGGAGTTGAAAAAAGGCTCCATGCCGATGTGCCCGTAGGTTTTCTGTGCAGCGGGGGACTCGATTCCAGCCTGGTTTGTGCAATTGCCGCAAGGATCATGGACCGCCCGATCCGGACCTTCGCCGTGGGAATCGACATCGATCCCATCGACACGAAATACGCAAGGATCGTCGCAGATTACCTGGGTGCGGACCACACCGAAGTTCTGTTCCCCAGGCAGGATATTTTCGATACCCTCAGCACATTGATCTACAATCTTGAAACCTATGACATTACGACCATCCGTGCTTCCATGGGGATGTACCTGGTGAGCAAATACGTTTCGGAACAAACCGATATCAAGGTGCTGATGACCGGTGAGATCAGCGACGAGATCTTCGGATACAAGTATACCGATTTTGCTCCTTCACCGGGCGCATTCCAGGAAGAAGCAGAAAAAAGGCTCAGGGAAATTTACATGTATGATGTGCTGCGTGCCGACCGGAGCATCTCTTCCAACGGGCTTGAAGCAAGGGTGCCTTTTGGTGACCTGGATTTCGTGGAATACGTCATGAGCATTCCTCCCGAGAAGAAAATGAACTTTACGGGTATCGGAAAATACCTCCTCAGAAAAGCATTCGAAGGGGATTACCTCCCGCAGGAGATCCTCTACCGGGAGAAAGCAGCTTTCTCGGACGCGGTGGGTCACAGTGTGACCGACAGCCTGAAGGCATACGCCGGTGAGATCTACAGCGATGCGGATCTTCTGGAAGCCAGACGCCGTTATCCCCACGCTACCCCCATATCCAGGGAATCGCTGATGTACCGGGATATCTTTGAATCCCACTTCCCGGGACGCTCGGGAGCAGTGGTGGATTTCTGGATGCCCAACCGGGAATGGGAGAACTGCAACGTGGACGATCCAAGTGCCCGGGTACTGCCCAACTACGGGAAGAGCGGGGAGTAATTGAAGGTCCTAAGAAGGTCCTCACTGCAGATTTTTACGATTTTCCTTGACAAGAATTATACTTTATTGTATAATTGTACGATATATGTTTTATAAAACGTATTTCGTACAATAATGGACGCGTCTTCTGATCCGGAAAAGAATCATCCCAAACGGGAAAAGAATCATCCCAAACAAGAACAGAATCATCCCAAACGGGAACAGAATCATCCTAAACGGGAACAGATCCTGCAGACGGGGAAGGTGCTCTTCTGGAAATTCGGATTCAGAAGGGTGACCATTGAAGAGCTTTGCAAAGAAGCGGGGGTCAGCAAAATGACCTTTTACAAGTACTTTTCCAATAAGATGGACCTGGTCAAAACCATCATGCGTGATTTCGGGACAGCATCCCTTGAAAAATACCGCGCCATCATTGACAGTGACCTGCCCTATCCTGAAAAAGTCCTCGGGATGATCCGGCTGAAACGGGATCAGACCGAAGCCATGAGCAATGAATTCTTCAGGGATTACACCGACCTGAATGATCCGGAAATGGTGCGACTCCTGGAGGAGATGTCTGCCGGCACCTTCGAGATGTTTGTAAAAGATCTGTCCGATGCACAGAAGGCAGGAGACATCCGGAAAGACGTGAAGGTGGAATTCATTCTCTACTTCCTGAATCACATGATGGAGATGATCCATGATGAAAGGCTGATCGCAATGTATGATAACCCCCAGGACCTGGCCATGGAAATTATAAATTTCTTTTTTTACGGCCTGCTCAACAGGGACAAAAAATGATGTACCGGTTTGCAACACCATACGGGATTTTTTTCTGCGTTATCTGGCTCTCGATCCTGATCCAGAAGGCGGAGGCCCAGACCCTGAAGTTCAGCGGTCAGGCTATCGGTTGGACGGTGATGAATCCCCCGGAACCGTTCCAGTTGCAGGGGGGATTGCGCTATATTCCGGAATTCTCATTCTCCCACCCACTGGGAAATTTCAATGTGGACGGGGAATTCTCCGCCAACCTCTGGGGCAGCACCACCGGCTATCCGGGGGACAGCATCTTTTCCGATGGAAAAATCTCTCCATACCGCATGTGGCTCAGTTTTTACGGGAACCAGTTTGAGATCAGGGCGGGACTGCAGAAGATCAATTTCGGATCGGCCATGCTCTTCAGGCCCCTGATGTGGTTTGACCGGATCGATCCCCGGGATCCGCTGCAACTGACCGACGGGGTGTACGGATTGCTGGGACGCTATTATTTTCTCAACAATACCAACATATGGCTCTGGGGGCTCTATGGCGATGACAGGACCAAGGGATGGGAGGTGTTTCCCTCCCTGAAAAACAGCGTGGAATGCGGTGGCCGGTTGCAGGTTCCTGTGTTTACCGGGGAGATGGCCGCCTCCTACCATCGCCGCAAAGCCGATCCCCGCGGGGTGATCCCCGATACTTTGCTCCATGCCGTTTCTTACCCGGAGAACAGGATCGGGCTGGATGCTAAATTCGACCTGGGTGTGGGTTTCTGGGTGGAGGGAACTGTCATCCACCAGGACCTTGACTTCACCGACCTCAGGTATACATCCATGCTCAACGCCGGAATGGACTACACCTTCAATCTTGGCAACGGATTGAACCTCATGACCGAGGGTTTCGGGTATCTTCGGGGCAGCCGGTTGTTCGGGACCGATGAGCATCTCATATTCGGATTGTTGTCAGCCACCTACCCCATCACCATCATCCACAACCTGAGCGCCATGGTGTTCTATGACTTCACGAACAGGGACCTTTACCGTTTCCTGAACTGGTCCATCACCTACGACAGGTGGAGTTTTTATGTGATGGGATTCTGGAACCCTGAATCATACCAGCTATACAATTTTGAAACACAGACGAATCTATACAGCGGCTGGGGATTCCAGCTGATGGCTGTATTCAATCATTAGAGAAACCTTGATTCAATCATAATATACACAATAATCGCCTTCGTTATGAAAAACGGTACGATCATTACCATCGAGAACCTGGCCAAGCACTATCCCATGGGAGGAGGGAAATTCACCGCCCTGAGCGATATCGATCTCACCTTCAGGAAAGGAGAATTCACGGGGATTGTCGGGCCCAGCGGTTCCGGAAAAACCACCATGCTGAATATCATCGGCTCACTGGACACTCCCTCGGAGGGGATGACAGATGTACTGGGAACAACCTCCGGTGAAATGACCCCCAGGGCGGCGGCCACGCTGCGAAAAAAGCACATTGGTTTTATCTTTCAGACCTATAATCTGATGTCGGTGTACACGGTATACGAAAACGTGGAATTCCCTTTGCTGCTGCTGAAACAATCCGCCTCGGAAAGAAAGAAAGCTGTTTTGGATGCCCTCCAGTGGGTCGGACTGACCGACAAGATCAAATCAAAGCCTCCCCAGCTTTCAGGGGGGGAGAGCCAGCGGGTGGCCATCGCGCGGGCCATGGTGAAAAGACCCGAGCTGGTCCTGGCCGACGAGCCAACGGCCAACCTGGATGCAGAAAACTCTCATCATATCCTCCGGACCATGGAGAAATTGAACAGGGAACTGGAAACCACCTTTATTTTTGCCACCCATGACGACAAGGTGATCCAGTACCTCCGGAGGATCATTACACTGGAAGACGGAAAGGTAGCTTCCGACGAATTGAAACAATAACAAAAAAAGCCATGATCGCATTGAAACTTGCATACAGAAATCTTGTGGGAGCCGGTTTGCGCACCTTTCTGATCGTTTTTGTGCTATCCGTCTCCTATGTGCTGATCATATTCATGAATGGTTTATACCAGGGCTGGGAGCGGGAAGGAAAATTTGAAATGACCCGGTGGGAAGTCGGACAGGGACAGTACTGGCAGGAAAACTACGACCCCTATGATCCGGTTACACTCACCGATGCACATGCAACGCTGCCGACAACGTTTGCACGGGCAACGGACAACGGTAATGCCGCTGCCATCCTGATCACCCAGGCAACCGTTTATCCCGAAGGGAGGATGCTGGGTATTATGCTGAAAGGCATCAGCGCCAACCAGGAAGTTCTGGCAATTCCCACAGACCTGTTACGTCCGGCCAATAATGAAATCCCGGCAGTGATCGGGACACGTTTTGCAGAAACCGCCAATCTGTCCGTAGGAGACAATATCCTGGTGCGGTGGAGGGATGTGAACGGGACCTTTGATGCCACCGACCTTACCATTGCGGGAATTTTCAACAGCTCCGTCCCCGCGGTGGACAACGGCCAGATCTGGGTCTCACTGGAGAAGTTGCAGCAAATGACCGGTATGCCGGGGGAAGCAACCCTGCTGGTCACAGGGGAGAATACCGACTTCCCAGCCGGGGTGGCCGGCTGGGAATTCAAGGGACATGATGTCCTCTTCGCGGAACTTGATCAGATGATCAAGACCAAATCCATTGGAGGATCTGTGTTTTATCTTATCCTGCTTGCCCTTGCCCTGCTGGCCGTTTTTGATACCCAGGTGCTTTCCATATTCCGGAGGCAGCGGGAGATCGGCACCTATATATCCATGGGAATGACACGCCGTCAGGTGGTGGGGTTGTTCACCGTGGAAGGGGCCATGCATGCTGTCCTTGCATTGATGCTGGGAGCCGTTTACGGGATTCCTATTCTCCTTTACATAGGCTCGAAAGGCCTGGGAATGCCTGAAGGGACAGATTCATTCGGGCTGGCCGCTGCACAGCGGATCATGCCTTATTACAGCGTGGCCCTTGTTATCGGAACGGTGATCCTTGTCATCATTGCCACCACCATTGTCAGCTACATGCCTTCCAGAAGGATCGCGAAAATGAATCCGACCGAAGCCATCAGGGGAAAAATACAATGATCACAAAATGAAAATGCCATGCTGAAATTTTATCTCAAAGGCCTGTTCAGAGACCGCTCAAGAAGCCTTCTGCCTGTTACCGTGGTAACCATTGGTGTGACCCTGGTAGTACTGGCAAATTCATGGGTCACAGGAGTACTGGAAGACATGGTGGTCTTCAATGCCCGTTTCTCAACCGGCCATGTGAAGGTCATGAGCCGGTCCTATTACGAGAACAGGAGCCAGCAACCCAATGATCTTGCCCTGGTCGGCACGTCAGCGTTGATGGATTCCCTCATTTCACAATACCCTGAAATACAATGGGTTGAACGGATCCAGTTCGGGGGACTGGTAGACGTACCCGATGAAAGCGGGGAGACAAGGGCTCAGGGCCCGGGTGGCGGAATGGCTGTGGATCTGCTGTCGGAAGATAGCAACGAAGTCGAGAGGCTGAACCTGGAAAAAGCGATGGTGAAGGGCAGGATTCCGCAGTCTCCTTTCGAAATCATTCTGAGCGACCAGTTCGCCGAGAAACTTGAAGTGGAACCGGGAGATCAGGTGACCCTGATCAGCTCCACCATGTACGGGGCTATGTCCATCACCAACTTTACAGTATCAGGGACCATTCAATTCGGTACTGCTGCGCTTGACCGGGGAGGCATGGTGGCCGATATCAGCGGGATCCGGCAGGCCCTGGACATGACCGATGCTGCAGGAGAGATCCTGGGATACTTCCCTTCCGGGGAATATGATGACCTGGAAGCCGCATCCCTTGCGGCTGAATTCAATGAAAAATACAGTGATCCCCAGGATGAATTCTCTCCCATCATGGCCACACTCCGTGAACAAAGCAACATGGCGGGATTCCTGGATCTGATCGATTATTTCAAGGGGATCATCGTGGCAATTTTCGTGGTGGCCATGTCCATCGTCCTCTGGAATTCAGGACTTCTTGGGGGACTCAGGCGGTATGGTGAAATGGGCCTCCGGATGGCCATCGGCGAAGAAAAGGGCCATATTTACAGGAGCCTGATCATCGAATCGGTCTTTATCGGACTGGTTGGCTCTGTGATTGGCACATTGTTTGGGCTTTTCTTTTCATCCCTGATGGCCAGGGGGATCGATATCAGCAGCATGATGCAAAATTCAACCGTAATGATGTCGGGGGTGATGAAAGCAAAAATCACCCCTGTAGCCTACTATATCGGATTTTTTCCCGGGCTCATCGCCACAGTACTGGGTACTGCCCTGGCCGGAATAGGGATCTATAAACGAAAAACAGCACAGTTATTTAAAGAGTTACAGGCATGACACACAAAATACGTATTGCAGCGGGACTACTGCTGATCGCTTCCGCAGCGGCCGCGCAACCTTCAGGAAAAGAGATCATGGACAGGATCGATGAGAACATGTCCTCCGAATCCAGTTATGTGAAATCAAAAATGATCATCCATGGTCCGCGCTCCTCCCGGACCATCGAATCGGAAACCTGGGCAGAGGGTGAATCAGCCTTTACCGAGTACCTGGCCCCGGCAAGGGAGCGGGGGACCAAAATGCTGAAGCTGGAGGACCAGCTCTGGATCTACTCGCCCGACACGGACCGGACCATCCAGATCTCGGGACATATGCTCAGGCAGTCGGTGATGGGATCTGATCTGTCCTACGAGGACATGATGGAAGACCCGGAACTGGCTAGCAAATATGATGCGGTGGTGGTGGGATCCGAGGTAGTGGACGGCAGGGAATGCTGGGTCCTTGAGCTGCATGCGAACACAGAAGATGTGGCCTATCAGAAACGGAAGCTCTGGGTGGACCGGCAGCGGTTCGTCCCCTTGAAAGAGGAACTCTACGCAAAAAGCGGAAAACTTCTGAAGAAAACGGAGCTTACAGATATCCAGAGGCATGGCTCACGCTGGTACCCCGGAAAAATCACGTTCAAGGATATGCTGAAAAGGGGTGAGGGTACGGAATTTATCGTAGTTGAGATCTCCTTTAATGTGGAGATCCCGGACTACATGCTGACCAAAGCGGCTTTGCGGTAGAAATTCGTATTTTCAGGTCATGAATAAAGCGCTTCCCGTTGTATGCGCGCTGATCTGCGCGCTGTCCGTCTGGTCCCAGGAGAAAGAACCCGTAATTACCGGGGCAGATAAACTGAATATGTATGCCTCCCATGAACAGATGCAAGGAGAATCACCGTACGCCGAACTGCACTGGCAATACATCGGTCCCACGAACATCAGTGGCAGGTGCACCGATGTGGAAGCCGTGGGACCGAAAGGAAAGCATTATACCATCTGGGTGGCATCGGCCTCGGGAGGGGTATGGAAAAGTGTGAATGAAGGTGTGACCTTCGAACCGGTGTTCGAACACCAGGGCACTTCCACTATCGGCGACCTGGCTGTCAGTCCGTCCGATCCCGATGTGGTCTGGGTGGGAACGGGCGAAGCGAATATCTTCAGGTCCTCCAATGCCGGCTGCGGGGTATGGAAAACCATCGACGGAGGGAAGAACTGGACCCATATGGGTCTGGAAGAGACCTTCACCGTCTCAAGAATCCTGGTCCATCCGGAAAATCCTGATATCGTCTATGTGGCTTCGCCCGGACATGAATGGACCCTCAACCGGGAACGCGGATTGTTCAAAACCACCAACGGTGGAAAACGCTGGGAAAAGATCCTGTATAAAGGTCCGGAAAGCGGGGTGAACGACATGGTCATGGATCCCCGTGATCCCGATGTGATCTACGCCACCACATGGCAGCGAACCCGCATGAAATGGAATGATCCACGGACCTGTCCGGACCATCAGAACAACGGCATATGGAAAACCGTGGACGGGGGTAACAGCTGGAAGCAGCTTACCCGGGGGCTTCCTTCGTCGAAATACATGGGTCGCACAGGCATTGATGTGGCCCGTTCCAATCCCGATGTGGTCTACGCCTTTGTGGATGATTACCAGATCGCCTTTGAGGCCGGGGAGGGAGAGCTGGATTCCTACGGTCGGCCCATGGAGGATGTGATCAGGGGAGCCACGGTGTACCGTTCCGATGATGCAGGAGAATCCTGGCGGCAGGTAAGCGGACTCACCGAGGAGAGCAAAAAATACATGTCACAGCATTCGGGAACCTACGGCTGGGTATTCGGACAGATGCGGGTGGATCCCAACGATGAAGAGAGGATCTATACCCTGGGGCTGTACATCAATGTATCCAACGACGGTGGGGCCACTTTCGAGCGCATCGGGAAAGATATCCATGTGGACCACCACGGTATGTGGATCGATCCCGACAATTCCAACTATATCCTGGCCGCCCACGACGGGGGGATCAGCGTATCCTACGATATGGGCCAAAACTGGCGAAGTTTCATCCCGGAGTTGCCTCTTGCCCAGTTCTATAATGTTGAATACGATATGAGTGAACCTTTCAGGGTCTTCGGCTCCATCCAGGACCATCACAGTTATTACACGGAAGTGGACCTGACAATGGGGAGAGATACCGTCCGGCCCGTAGAATGGGAGGTCACCCTGGGCGCGGAAGGAAGCACCCATGCGGTCGATCCCCGGGATAACAACAGGATATATGCTTCCCTTTTTTACGGAAAACTGGCCCGGGCCACCGTGGAAGGGTATCCTGACGATATGGAATGGGTGCTCCCGGAGAATTTTCCCGAAGATCCTGAATCCAGGGGACAATGGGTGGCTCCCACCATCCTATCATCACACAATCCCGACATCATTTACCACGGGCTGCAGTATGTACTCAAATCCACCGACCGGGGCGGGACCTGGGATAAGATCAGCCCCGATCTTACTTATAATGATCCGGAGAAAAAGGGGGATATCAGCTACCAGACCATCAGCGTCATGGATGAGTCGGTCTTCAATTCCAAATTGCTGTATGCAGGGACCGACGATGGTCGCCTCTGGCGCACAAAGAACGGGGGCAACTCCTGGAAAGAGATCCGCAAAGAACCCATGCCGGTGCGCTGGATCTCCCGGGTGGTGGCCTCACAACATGATTTCGGGACCGTCTATGTGACCCAGACCGGGCGCAGGGATGACGATGCCCAGGTCTATGTCTGGCGCTCCACAGATTACGGGGATACCTGGGAAGATATTGCGGCCAATATCCCTGCCGGTCCGGTCAATGTGATCAGGGAAGATCCGGGCAGTGACAGCATCCTCTACCTGGGCACCGATGTGGGGGTGTATGTCTCCACGGACAGGGGACAACAATGGCGGGTCCTGGGCGATCTGCCCTGCACTTACGTACACGACCTGGCCATCCATCCCCGGGACAACATGATCATTGTCGCCACCCACGGACGCGGCATGTTCGTACTGGATGCCGATCCGGTCAACCGGGAGAAAGAAGAGGCAGCAGAAGAATTGCATGATTGATCGATTTTCTGTATATTGAATTGCCCGAACATCTCAACTCCTGATTGATGCCTGAGAAAATCTCTCATTATCGCATTATCGAAGAACTCGGTAAAGGTGGAATGGGGGTGGTATATAAGGCAGAAGATGAACGCCTGGACCGGGTCGTTGCACTCAAGGTCCTGGCTCCGCATTATGCGGAAGATCCCGCAGCCAGGAAAAGGTTTATCAGGGAAGCGCGGGTGGCTTCATCATTGCAGCACCAGCATATCTGCACCATTCATGAAATCGATGAAACAGCTGAAGGACAGCTTTTCATCAGCATGGATTACTACGAAGGAGAAACACTTCTACAAAAAATCCTCCAGGGTCTTCCAACCCTGGAAATCATACTGGATTATGCCATTCAGATAACCGAAGGGCTTGCTGCTGCCCATAGCAGGGGTATCATCCACCGGGATATCAAACCCGGGAATATCATGATCACCCGCGAAGGGGTGGTTAAGATCCTGGATTTCGGGCTGGCGAAACTGACCGGCAAATACGATTCCACCCACACCGGGAAAGCGCTGGGCTCTGTATCCTACATATCTCCCGAACAGGCACAGGGGACCAGGGTGGACCACCTGACCGATATCTGGTCTTTCGGGGTGGTGCTCTATGAAATGTCGACCGGTGTTTTGCCGTTTGCCCACGAATACGATGCTGCCGTGATCTATTCGATCCTGGACAAATCACCCGTCCCGCCCACCGAGATCAACGAAGACCTGCCCGAAGCTCTAGAAACACTTATCTACAGGTGCCTGAGAAAAAACAAGGAGGAACGGATCCAGTCGGCAGAAGAGATCCGGAAGGAGCTGGTCCAAATCCTTGAAAGCCCGGGTAATAAAGTTTCAGAGAAGAAACAGATCAGGAAAAAACAGGCGGAACGGCGGATGGTCACCATTCTTATTGCTGAGGTATCCAATTATCAGGAGCTGGTGAGCAGGATGGATGAGGAGGAAGCGGACGGGATCATCCAGCATTGCTCGGAGATCATTGACTCAGTAGCTGGAAAGTTCGGCGGAATTCTTACCAACAGTATGGATCAGACTTCCACCATCCTGTTCGGGATGGCCGGACAGGGTGAGAATGCTCCTGTTCAGGCTGTGAACACAGCCATCGAGATCTCTGAAAGGATTCAACATCTGAATAATACAGATCAACCGGATCCTCCCGTTACCCTAAGACTGGGAATAAATACGGGACCGGCCATTGTAAAAGTATCATCCGTTCATGGAACGGAGGAATACTCGGTTACCGGAGAAACACTGGTTCAGACCCATGAGATCAAAGCACTTTCCAGCGGGGGGAAGATCCTTGTGGGACCGCTTACCTACAGGTTCACAAGCAGGCTTTTTGACTTTATCCCGGTAAAAGGCTTATCCCGCGCCGGAAGTACAGAACAGGTGAAGGTGTATGAACTGCAATCCACCGAGATCAGGGATATCCGCAAAACAATCCGCCTGAACGGACTGATCCAGTCAGAGATCGTAGGCCGGGAAAAAGAACTGGATCAGCTTCATTATTATCTGCTGAAGCTGATCCAGGGAGAAGGCTTCATTATCAATGTGATCGGTGAAGCCGGGGTGGGAAAATCCAGGCTGATCGCTGAATTTCTCAGGAAGAAAGAGATCAACAGGGTGGAAGTGCTGGAGGGTCGTGCCCTTTCCTCGGGGGAAAACCTCAGTTTTTACCCGATCATCGGCCTGATTAAAAGTATGGTGGGTATCAAAGAATCGGAGGAGGAAAAGGAGTCACAGCAAAAACTGGAGGAATCCATCCAGCGTATCTGTTCCGGGGAAGCCAATGAGGTGTTCCCCTTCATCGCTACCCTGATGGGGATGGAGCTTACAGGCGAACATGCCGAACGCCTGAAAGGACTGGAGGGCGAAGGACTGGAAAAACTGATCCTGAAGAACCTGCGTACCCTGGTGGCCATGGCTTCCGACCGGAAACCCCTCGTCATGGTGGTCGAGGATCTTCACTGGGCGGACCAGAGTTCCCTCAGGCTGCTGAAATCACTCTACAGGCTGGCCGAGAACCATCCCATCCTGTTCATCAATGTATTCCGGCCTGATTACAGGGAGACCGGGGAAATGATGCTGGCTGCCGTCAGGGACCGTTTCGAAAAAAACCATGCAGAGATCAACCTTCATCCGCTGAATGAACAGGAGTCTGAACTGTTCATCAACAGGCTGCTGAAAACCACAACCGTTCAGGGGAGGACCAGGGCCCTGATCTTTGAAAGGGCCGAAGGGAATCCACTGTACCTGGAGGAACTGGTACGGTCCATGATCGATGAAGGATCCATTTCCGTTCATGAAGGGAGTGTCAGCATTTCAAAAGATACAGGATCGCTGGCTGTACCCGGAACACTCCATGAGGTGCTGATGGCAAGGATCGACAGGCTGGATGAAGATTCCCGTTCCCTGATAAGAACAGCCTCGGTGATCGGGAGGCACTTCTTCCGCAAGGTCCTGTGCGAGGTGTCCGGAAATGTACCGGATATTGACCGGATCCTGGATCACCTGAAGCAAATCCAGCTGATCCGGGAAAGCAGAAGGATGGAGGAGGTGGAATATCTTTTCAGACATGCCCTGATACAGCAGGCTGCTTACGATACCATTCTGACCAGACAGCGCAAGGAACTGCATCTGAAGGTGGCCCGTGCCATTGAGACGGTTTTCAGTGACAGGATCCATGATTTTTACGGGATCCTGGCCTATCATTACAGCCTGGGAGAAGACCCGGATCATTTTGAAAAGTACCTTATTCATGCAGGTGAACAGGCATTGCGGTCATCCGCATCCTTTGAAGCATTGCATTATTTCAGGGAGGCACTTACCGTTTACCTGGAGAGGCATGGCGACCGGGCCGACCCGCAGAAGATCGCCATGCTTCATAAGAACATCGGGATCGC
Organism: Bacteroidota bacterium; assembly: GCA_051746185.1. Taxonomy (GTDB): domain Bacteria; phylum Bacteroidota; class Bacteroidia; order Bacteroidales. Next base: position 18,524 of record JBNJEV010000008.1, on the reverse strand, counting down.
TCATTTCAATTCCGGACATTTCATCGAAACTGATCTCTATCTGGAAAAGGCGCTTGCACTATATGGATTCAGGATTCCAAAGAATCCGCTTTTATTATACTCCCGTGTGATCTATGGATTGGCAGTATTTCTGTTCAGGATCTGGTTTCCCTCAACAATGGGCAGGCGGATTCCCACGGAACAGGACAGAGAGATCAATGATCTGATCCTGAGAAAAGGCGAATCACTTTCCATTACCGAGTCCATGAGATTTGTCATGGAAATGTTACTTGCCGCACCCCGACTTACCAGGTACCGCATGGGTAACCCTGAAGCAGTGTTACGAGTTGGGGCGGTGTTTACAATGACAGGATTCTCTTTTACCATTGGACAAAAGACTTATGATTATGCTGCCAACCATGCTCATGAATATGATCAAAGATACCAGGTTGCCACGGCATTCATGTTCTCTTTTCATCATTTGGTTTCAGGCAACTGGAAGGATGATACATATGATCCGAAGCTCACTGAGATCGGCACTCAGGCGGGATACCTTTATGACACGAATTCCTATATTGCCATGATGGTCCATATTTATGCTGAACTTGGTTATCGGACCGCCGGAAAGATTTTCGAAAAGCTCGACCAGTTTGCCGAAATCTTCGAATATGATTACGGCCGGCTGGCCAAGTATTCCCATGGATCCCTCTACCTGTATAAATTCGGTGAATTTGAGAAAGCGGCCACCCTGGCGGATGAAGGGATTACCTTTATGAACCGGACACTCGGGAACAAACCGGGAACATTGATGATCTATTCCATGAAGATCAAGGCACTGATCCACCTGGAACGTTTGACCGAAGCAGAAGAATCATTGAAGATGGCCCATGATTTTTCCAGGCAGGAAAAGCTTGTTCCCTATTTTCATTCCTTCTTATTAACGGCCAAACTGCTTTTCGAGACCAGGAAGATGGAAGAAGCCCTGCAGAAAGGGGATAATACCGGTGAGGATCTCTACAGGAAGAGGATCAGAAAATCTGCTAAAAAAGCAGTGAGGATCTCAAAAAAGGTTGCTTTTGAACGGGTTGAATGCTATCGGCTCACTGGCATCTATTACTGGCTCCTGGGGAAACAGGCCCGGGCTCTTCGATGGTGGGCAAAAGCCCTGAGGGAAGCAGAAAGCCTGGGGGCGAAGATTGAGTGGGCCATTACGCTGAAGGAGGCAGCCAGGCGGCTTTCCGAACCCGGGAGCAGATACCGGGCACTGAACGGTGAAAGCGCAGCCGCACTCAATGACAGGGCCGATTTTATGTATAAAGAAATGGAAATAGAAAGCCGATGACCACACGCAAGCTGGAATCGATCATTGAGCTGGCTTCTGTGCTGGACAGGCAGTCGGATTTCCAGGAGATCCTCCGGCTGATCACCCAGAAGGCAGCCGCCCTGTTTGATGCTGAAACAGCCCTGATCATGATGGTCAATCCTTCCACCCGGGAAACGATCAAAACAATATACAGGCAGGGAGACCCCGGTGCTGACCACCGTTACCGGGTCCTGCATACCTACCTGTCCGGGTGGGTCATCGAAAACAACCGCGGTTTCTTCTCTGAAGAGATCGGCAAAGACGACAGGTTCAGAGCGGAACTGCTCAATGATGTCCCCGTAAGATCGGCCATGTGCGGCCCTTTCAGGGCGGACGGCATCTTGATCGGAACTTTGTTGTTGCTGGATTCGGGCGACCGTTCCTTCGGTCAGAATGATTACCTGCTGCTGGAGAAATTCACCGCCGTCGCTGCTCCTTTCTTAAGAAATATACAGCAGATCAGGCATTATTTTGCAGCCCCTCTGCCTGAGGAAACGCTGATAAAAAAATATGAAGCGCACGGGCTGCTGGGGAGAAGCGACCGGTTCAGAAATCTTTTGCAGTCCCTGGAAGCGGCAGCCAGATGTGATGTGCGTGTGTTGCTCGAAGGGGAGAGCGGCACCGGGAAGGAGTTGGTCGCCAAAGCCATTCATCATTGCAGTGCCAGGGCTTCTAACAATTTTGTGGCCATAGATTGCGGGGCCATTCCACGTGAACTGATCGAAAGCGAACTGTTCGGGCATGTGAAGGGGGCGTTCACCGGAGCCGGAGAATCCCGGAAGGGACTGATGGAAGAAGCCAGCGGGGGAACCCTGTTCATGGATGAGATCACAAACCTTCCCATGGAAGTCCAGTCAAAATTCCTGCGCGTCCTGCAGGAAAACGAGATCCGCCCGCTCGGCAGCAACCGTTCACGGAAAATAGATGTGCGCGTCATTGCGGCCTCCAGCAAACCGTTGAAGGAACTGGTGGATCAGGATCTGTTCAGGGAGGACCTTTTCTACCGCCTGTATGTGTATCCCATAGAAATACCTTCTCTCAGTGAACGCAGGAAAGATATACCCTATCTTGCAAATCATTTTCTCAGGAAGTTTTCCGCTGAACAGCAAAAAAAGGCTTCAGACTTCTCACCGGAAATCCTGGAATTCCTGAAAAACCACCCCTGGAGAGGAAATGTAAGGGAACTTGAGAACCTTGTGGAAAGACTGGTGACCATGGCACCCCCGGAAGCGAGATCCATCCATATCAACCTGTTACCCGAAAAGCTTTGCAGTGAGCTGGAAAGTAACCGTCAGCATGAGCGGACCATCAACACCCCGCCTCCCCTCCGGGAAACGGTTGCCTCCGCAGAAAAGCAGGCCATTCTGGATGCTCTGGTCCTCTGTGACTGGAACCAGTCAAGGGCTGCACGGATGCTGCAGATTTCGGAACATTCCATCCGTTATAAAATGAAAAACCTGGGGATCACCCATCCGGATAAATCTTAAATCAGCGTTCGACCCCGCACTCGACAATTTTGACGAGCCTTGACAGGGCACTACTTCCGAATCGACACGATTGTCGAACAAATGCCTCCCCTGCCTGCAGTCATTTGGATCCAACTCCCTCTTATCTTTCTTTAAAACAGTATATTAGGTGAAGCACCAACAGATTGGCACCGATATTGCCATGCTGCTTCTGAACGATCCTTAAACAACCGATAATGACAAGTGTAGAACACAGCATTACAATCAACAGACCCGTGGAGGAGGTCTTTGCCTATGCCTCGGACTGGAAGAAATGGCATGAATGGTTCGAAGGGGTATCTTCGTTCAAACCCGTTACAAAAACCCGGAAGGGCAATGGGGCCAGATATGCCTATAAAGCAAAAATAATGGGCCTGGCCATACCTGTCGAAATCGAAATCCATGACTTCATCCCCGATAAGGGATGGAAAGGAAGGTCAACCAGAGGTACCCCGCACAGGACAAGGTGGGAATTTGAATCTGCAGGCCTGGGAACCAGATTCACCTACGGTCTTGAATTCAGGCTGCCTGTCCCTGTTGTGGGTCCACTCATGGACAGACTGTTCCTGAAACCTCAATGGGAGAAACTCCTCAGGAACTCCCTTCAGAACCTCAACCTGAAACTGACATGCATTGAATCCTAAATCCAAAGAATCATGAAAGCACTGATAGCAAAGTCCATCAAACTGATGATCGCAGCAATCATCCCCATTTTTCTGCTTTATTCCTGCATCAAATGCAAAGAGGATCCCATTATCACTTCTTTTGCCTTCACTGAACTCTATCCTGCTGCAACAGGTGAAATCAACCATGAGGACGGGACCATCGTGGTGGAGGTGCCTGAACTGACCGATGTAACGAATTTATCTCCCGCTGTTAAAGTTGGTAACCCTGAATGCCATACCCTCTCTCCTCTTTCAGGCACACCTCAGGATTTCAGCGAGACCATCATCTACGAGGTCACCAATGAGGTTGAGGATGCCAGGCAATACGAAGTCTCCGTAACATTTGGTCAGCCGGTTGCATCAATGGACATCACCTGGGAAACGAAAGCACCGCTTCCTGTTGAGGTCGGATGGATGCCGGCCGTGGAGCTGGACGGGAAGATCTATGTGATCGGAGGCGGTGTGGATGAAACTGCGACAACCGACAAAATGTATGTGTACGATCCTGTTACCGACACCTGGGATGATACGAGAGCGAGTATTCCTACCGCCCGTTGTGCACATCGTGCCGAAGTGGTAAATGGAAAGATCTATGTTATGGGGGGAGTTCCTGGCGTGCCTGCAGATGCCCTGGAAGATATCCAGGTATACGATCCCCAAACAGACACGTGGCAAACAGCTGGTAACATGCCAATTAGAAGAGCTGCATTCGGATCCTGTGTGATCGATGATAAGATATATTTGATCGGAGGCGAGCTGGAAGAATATACTGAAAATGTCATTGCCGATGTATCTGTGTATGATCCTGCCACCGGAAAATGGACCAGTCTTGCTCCTCTCCCCACCGCACGCTGCTATCTTACTGCAGATGTTATCAATGGGAAAATCTATGCTGCCGGTGGTACTACGGAGATTGCCGATCTGGGTTTTGACATTGTTGAAGTATACGATCCGGTTACAGATAGATGGGAGGAAGGATCCGCAATGCCCCAGGGCAAATGGGGACACAGAGCCTGTGTGATCAATGATAAGATCATCTACGCGGGTGGCGCACCTATGTTTGCAACCCCTGGCACAACAACCATACAGATATTTTCCGCATCCGAGAACAAATGGTACAAGGGTACGAAAATGGAATTCCCGCGGCTTGCTACACCGGTCTGTACCCTCGACGGACGGGTTTACATCATTGGCGGTTGCGTCTCAGGTCCACCATGGGCTACCAACACAGATGATCTGACAGTCGGACTGCCTGATTTTTAATGCACTGCAAAATGATTTTCATGCAAAAAGTCAGGACAAACATAATATGATATGAACTGGAAGATCCCTGTACTCTTCATTTTATTGGCTTCCCTAAAATGTGAACCCGTATTCGCGGATGTTTTTCCACCTTATAAACATGGAGGCCTGGCATTTTCCTTGGAGGTCATTGGATCGTATGAACTTTCGTTTGAGAGCAACTTATCCTTGCTTGCCTGGGGTGGATTTGCAGCTGTAGGATCCATAGAACAGGTTGCATATGTCCCGATTATTCAGAGAAACTTCGGACCCGAAATAAGCATTGAATTCCGGAATTATTTTCATCATAATGAAAACAAGAAATGGGCTGTCAGTCTATACTCAGGAGTAGCTTATGATCTCAGGTATAAATACGGAGCTTTCACTCCAGGGATTAAACTGACCAGAAAGAAATCGGTAAATGCACTGCTGCAGCTTGAGCCATATATCAGCATTTCTTACCCCTTCTATTTTGACGGGAGCAGAGCTTTCATTCCATACCTGACCATAGGATATCGCCTTGTCTTTGAAAGGTTAAGAAAATGAATACGACGCGCGCGGGACCACGGAACTTGATATTGATCACTCCTTCCCAGGTGTATGAAGGTGGACACTTCTACAAGTCAGCCCAGAGGTTCGAAAGTACAGGGTTCCCGTTTTTCCCGGACACCTGGAACACGAATGAACTATCCTTGATCTTGTTTTTCCGATGCTCAGACTCTATCTTTAAGTTCCATAAGCCATTTTTATGTACACCGTTTATCACAATCCCCGCTGCAAAAAAAGCCGTGCCGGACTTCAGTATGTCAACCAGAAAAAAATGGAGCACAGCGTAAGGGAATATCTCAAGGAACCCCTCTCCGAAAAGGAGCTGGGAAGGCTGGTGATGAAGCTCAATATAAAACCTTTCGATCTGGTCCGGACACAGGAAGATTATTACAGAAAAGAGCTGAAAGGCCTGAACCTCAACGACGAAGAGTGGATCAAGGTCATGATCGAAAACCCCAGACTGATCAAAAGGCCCATCGTGGAGGGAAAATACAGGGCGGTGATCGGGGATCCGGCAGAAACCATTGATTCCCTTCTTTGAGCCTTGTAATTTAATCCATTGCAGGCAACCTTTTTACGGTAATTCCGTACTACCGGGAAAGATGTTGCTCGCGGGATTCAAAACTCAGCCCCATGAAAGTAAAATATCTGTTTGTCCTGCTCCTGGTCCCGGTTCTTTTATCATCCTGCCAAAAGGACGAAGAAGGTTTTATCCAGATCAAGGGGATCGAGAGCCTGATCTATCAGGCCATCAAGGAATACCGGACAGACAATGGTCTTATAGGACCCTTTGTGCACCAGTTCGTCATGGTGAAAGAAGCCCAGGCCTATTCCTACAAGATGGCCAATGATGTGGAACCTCTGGGCACACAGGGGCTGCCGGAACACTGGAATACCATCCATGAAAAGATCGGGGGCTCCAACGATCAGGCCCTGGTACTGCGCACCACTTCAGGCGATGAGGATGTCATCCTTGCCGAATTATTGCAGCTGACCGATGCAGAGAACATCCTGCTCTCTGATGTAACCCAGTGCGGGGTGGGTGTGGAAACCGACACGATCGGTTATAATTTCGTTACCGTGATGCTGATGAAAGTGGAGTAATTGCCCGATTTCCTTTCCAATAACATCCCGGATCCCTTGACCTGCTTTTGGTCGATTCTGTATCTTTAAACAAAAACTAGTCGTAAATGGAAACCAGGATCGAAAAGGATACCATGGGCGAGGTGAAGGTGCCCGCCGATAAGTACTGGGGTGCGCAAACCCAGCGCTCCAAAGAGAATTTCCCCATCGGAGAAGGCAGAATGCCTCTGGAGATCATCCGGGCATTCGGCTTTCTGAAAAAGGCAGCCGCCGCTGCCAATCTTGAACTGGGTGTGCTGCCTGAAGAGAAGGCCAGTCTGATCATGCAGGTCTGTGATGAGATCACTGAAGGAAAGCTGGACGATCAGTTCCCCCTGGTGGTATGGCAGACCGGGTCGGGGACCCAGTCCAATATGAATGTGAACGAGGTGGTGGCCAACCGGGCACATGTCATTCAGGGAAATGAGCTGGGAAAAGGAACCCGGCTGATCCATCCCAATGATGATGTGAACAAGTCGCAATCTTCCAACGATACCTTTCCTACGGCCATGCATATTGCCGCCTACCGGGTCCTCACCGGCGTGACGATCCCCGGAGTGAAGAAGCTCCGGGATACCCTCCATCAAAAATCTGAAGAATTCATGGATGTGGTGAAGATCGGGCGTACACACTGGATGGATGCCACGCCGCTTACCCTGGGACAGGAATTTTCCGGGTATGTTTCCCAGCTGGACCACGGACTGAAAGCCCTGGAAAACAGCCTGGACCACATTGCAGAAGTGGCCCTGGGAGGGACCGCCGTGGGGACCGGGATCAATGCCCCCAAAGGATATGATAAACTGGTGGCGGAGTACATTGCCAGGTACACAGATCTTCCTTTTATCACCGGTTCCAACAAGTTCGAGGGACTGGCGGCCCATGACGCTGTCGTTGAGTCCCATGGTGCATTGAAAACTCTGGCGGTCAGTTTGATGAAGATCGCCAACGATATCCGGATGCTGGCTTCCGGACCACGTTCAGGCATCGGGGAGATCATCATTCCCGCCAACGAGCCCGGATCATCCATCATGCCGGGAAAGGTCAATCCCACCCAGGCTGAGGCACTTACCATGGTCTGTGCCCAGGTGATGGGAAATGACGTATCCATCAATGTGGGAGGAAGCAACGGGCATTTTGAACTGAATGTGTTCAAGCCCATGATGATCCGTAATTTTCTGGAATCCGCACGGCTGATCGGGGATGCATGCAGTTCATTTGATGAGAGGTGTGCGGCAGGCATCCAGCCCAACCTGGAGCGGATCCAGCAGAACCTCAACAATTCGCTGATGCTGGTCACCGCCCTGAACCCCCACATCGGGTATGAGAAAGCAGCCGAAATTGCCAAGAAAGCCCACCGGGATGGGACCACTTTGAAAGAGGCAGCCCTGGAACTCGGCTACCTTACCGAAGAGGAATTTGACCGCTGGGTGGATCCGTCGAAAATGACCGGTTCGGGTTGATACGCCGGAATAATGCGTTCGTCCCCTAATTCCTTCTGATAAAGATAAAATCTCCTCCTTCATCTCCCACGTTCTGGATGGTTCCGTACTGGGGTATATTGGAACTGTTGTTGATCACCGCTTCCTTCATGGTGGAGAAGAGCTGTTCTGCGGGCAGGTATTTCCGGTTGTTCTCTTCCAGGCGCTTGATCAGATACTGAATAAATACACTTTTATCGGGAACCTCATTGAGCGTTCCGCTGGTGATCGCCTTCCGGCTTGTCAGTTTGTACAGTCTTTCAACCGACAGGATGTTGTTGAAGGCGGCCCTGGACTTGAAGATGCCCCCGCTGAAGCAGGCATCGGCGATCAGCAGCGTATGCTTTGTCTTCAGCACATTCAGATAATTGGTAAGATCGGTATTGGGAAGCCAGTTCACCGGGTTATCCCGGGCTGCGTCAGCTGGAAGCCAGTACCCCGTTTTCATCTCTTCGTCCCAGTATCCGTGTCCGGCATAATAGATCAACAGGTTGTCCTCAGGTGTAACCTCGGAACGCATCTGGTGAAGGGTGCCGATGATGTCGGACTTGGAAGGATTCTTCAGAAAACGGATATTTGCTTCTTCAAATGTATAATGTTTACTGATCAAATCCCGGAAATGACCTGCATCACCGACAGGCTCATCCAGGTCGCTGATGGACGGGTCCGTGTATTTTTCCACCGCAATTACCAATGCATGGTACTTTGCACTGGAAATATCGTACACCACCTCGACTGAACTTTCAGTTTTTTTCCCTGTGACGGTGACCGCTTCCACTTTAAGGCTATTGGTGCCCAGGTGTAGTTCCATGGGTTCATCGATCAGCATCTGCTTGATGGTCGGCACCGGCGGGATGATGTTCCTGACAAACTGGCCATTCCTGAACAGGTTGATAAACCGGATATTTTCATGTGAATTCACCGTTGCCTTCAGTGGATAGGTATCCTCCGATGTGACGACACTGCTGTAAGCAGGCGAGATCCATGTAAAACCGTTCACATCTTTCCCCGCCAGGTCAATGGATGCCTTTTGCTGCATGGAAACATCCACAGGCTGCGATCTGCCTTCGGAGCGGGAGGTTATTTTCTTCATGTTTAACATAATGACCCCGCTCGATTTTTCTGTTACCTGGGCAGTAAGCTGGATACACATCCCTGCCAGGATCAAAATGAAAAAGCGTTTCATGACTTGACGATTATAGTACAATACCTATTCCGAATACAAGATCGGTGTAATATCCGGGATATTCCAGTCCCAGGGTCAACACCAGTCTGTTCCAGAGCAGACTGGATATACCTGCTTCCAGGTCCAGTTCATTAAAATAATCACCGATCCCTGCTCCCGCGTACCCGTGTAAACGGTGCTTCCCGGTGGTAAAAAGACTTTTGGTGATCCCGCCGGTGAGAGAACCCGGCAACTGCTCCAGCCGTGCATCGTAAACCCCGATCCTTGCACTTCCGTAAACGCCCCATTTTCCCAGGGTCCCTGCGGTGAAGCCGAACAGATTGAAATGACTGGCCCTGTATGCAAGCAGGAACCTGTTATTATAAGGATCCGGGCTCTTTGTTTCTTCCACCCTGAAGCCTTCGGTGGGTTTTTCCTCCTGGACTGCCTGGCCGGGTTCTTTTTCCCGGACTGTCTGGCTGGTTTCTTCCGGGTTCCTTTCAGGGACCTCCAGTTCCGTCTGCCGCGCCTGTTCCTGATAGGGAGAAACAGGAGATGCTGCATCTTCCATCAGCTCCACCTTTATAAAAAATTCCACGTTCCCGATCTCATCCACATCCTCAAAAACATCCCATACGATCAAATAGTAGCTCTTTCCTCCCCTGATGTTCCCATGTACATCCCCGATCAGGGCTTCCGGTTCAAACCTGGGGCCCCCGTCTATGGAACAGGTGAGCTTTACATCATACAGCTGAGCTTCGGTGGATCCCCCGATCCGGTAATAGATATTGATCTTCTCCCCCTCAGGTTCCACCCTGATATTTTCAACTGTCTGGGCAAAAGATAGATAACCAAGAAAGAGGAACGGGAAAAACAGCCGGAAACGAAACATTGAACTTGTAGTGATTGATTTCTTATACACAATATTATGATAAATCTGTTCAAGGTGCAAGAACGGATTTAGCGAATATGCTCAATATCATTGCTCAGGTACTTCCAAAGTACTTTCTTTGTATTTCAATTTTCGCGAGCATGAAAGAACAATCCTCCGGGCAGTTATTCACGGGGTTTCCTGAAATTTCCACCGAACAGTGGGAAGAAAAGATCCGTTCCGACCTGAAAGGTGCGGACTACCGGAAAAAACTCATCTGGAAAACAGAGGAAGGAATTGAACTGAAACCATATTACCGGGAAGAGGACCTGGAATCGCTGTCATATCTCCGTCATGCAGGGTCGCTCCGGAAAAAGGGAGAGGCTCCTCACAGCTGGATGGTCTGTCAGGATATCGAGCTGAAAGACCGGCCGGAAGAAGCAAACAGAAAATTAAAGATGGCCCTCAAGGGTGGTGCACAGTCCGTTCGTATCCTTCTGGAAGACTCCCTGCAGGCGGATTCTGAATGGCTGGACCGGTTGCTGGAAGGTATCTCCGTGGGAGAAACCGGGATCTCATTCAGAGGCTCCGTGCAGGCAGACCGCCTGTATGAAGAACTGTTGAAACTGGCCGGAAAAAAGGGGGTTCCCCCTTCTTATCTGAACGGGGGACTGGGTGCTGATCCGCTGGGCAAAATGGCTGAAACGGGCATTCCGGTTGCCAGTATGGAGAACCTGGGATCGCTGGTAAAAAAGGTGATGAAACAATCCCCTTCCCTGCGGGTGATCTCGGTGAACGGTGCATTGTTCCAGAATGCAGGATCCACCCTGACCGAAGAACTCGGATTTGCACTGGCTATGGCCAATGATTACATGGCGTTGCTGACGGACAACGGGATCGATCCCTCTGAAGCAGTTCTACGTATGCAACTGGACCTTACCACCGGCACCAATTATTTTATGGAGATCGCCAAACTGAGAGCCGCCAGAATCCTCTGGGCCAGGATCTGTCAGGGATACGGGATCAAACCCAACGACGGGAAGATCCATATCCATTCCACCTCCTCCCTGTGGAACATGACCCTGTACGATCCGCATGTCAACATCCTGAGAGGTACCACCGAAGCCATGGCTGCCATCATCGGAGGAGCCGACAAGGTCAGTGTTCTTCCTTTCGAGCTTCCTGCAGAAAAAAGTTCTCTTTTCTCTGACCGTATTGCCAGGAACATCCAGATCATCCTGCGTGAAGAAGCCTATTTTGACAGGGTGGCCGATCCTGCCTCGGGTTCCTACTACTTGGAGAACCTCACCCATGCCGTGGCAGATCAAGCATGGAGATTGTTCCTGTCTGTCGAATCAAAGGGCGGATTCCCTAAAGCATTCGAATCGGGAATGGTTCAGGAAACCGTATACTCCTCCCTTCAGAGAAAAAAGGAGAAGGCGGCCACAGGCAGACTGAAGCTTGTGGGTACCAATGTATATCCCAATTTCAACGAGCTGGTGCTGGCCGGCCAGACGAGCCAGGAAAGCCGAAATGCCGGGACGGAACAGGAAGGCCGGGAGCAGAAGTTAAACCAGGCTGAAGAGTTGGGCCGGAGAAGACAGGGTTCCGGAACAGAACAGACCGGTCAGGTGAAAAGCAACAACAACCGGCCGCCCCTGGAACCCGTCAGACCGTTCCGGCTTGCTTCCATATTTGAGGAGGTCAGATTGCAGACGGAAAGAAGCGGGAAAAGACCGAAGGTGTTCCTGTTCAAATACGGTGATCCGCGCTGGATGACCGCACGGGCCAATTTCTCGGGGAACTTTTTTGCATGTGCCGGATATGAGATCCTGGATCAGCCCGGCTTCAAAAACCTGCAGAAAGGCATCAGGGCAGCACGGGCTTCCGGGGCAGATGTCATCGTACTTTGCAGTTCCGATGACAGCTATGCAGAAATGGCCCCGGCCGTAAAAAAAGCACTGAGAGATAAGGCGCTGGTCGTAATCGCAGGATATCCTGAAAATGCCGTGGAGGATCTCCGGGAGGCGGGGATCAGGCATTTTATCCATGTAAGGACCAACCTGCTGGAATCGCTGAAGGAATTCAATAAGATATTGCTCGGATCCTGAAGGATCTCGATACGGATATGATTGATGTAAACATATAATGAGACCGGATTTCAGTAAAACAGATTTCAGGGACCTTGAAATTGCCCGGGAGAGCAGAAATTCCCTTCACCACTGGGAAACTCCCGAACATATTGTCATCATACCTTCCTACAGCCGGGAGGATCTTGAACAGATGGAGCACCTGCACTATGCGGCTGGACTCCCCCCGTTCCTGAGGGGACCCTACTCGACCATGTATGTCACGAGACCCTGGACCATCAGGCAGTATGCGGGTTTTTCCACCGCCGAGGAGTCCAATGCATTCTACCGCCGGAACCTGGCAGCGGGACAGAAAGGTCTTTCAGTGGCCTTTGACCTGGCCACGCACAGGGGTTATGACTCTGATCATGAAAGAGTGGTGGGCGATGTGGGAAAGGCCGGGGTGGCGGTAGATTCCATCCTGGATATGAAGATCCTCTTCGACGAGATCCCGCTGAATGAAATGTCCGTCTCCATGACCATGAACGGAGCCGTACTGCCCGTCATGGCATTTTATATTGTGGCCGGCCTCGAGCAGGGCGCTTCCCTGGAGCAGCTGAGCGGGACGATACAGAATGATATCCTCAAGGAGTTCATGGTCCGGAACACCTATATCTATCCCCCGGAGATGTCCATGCGGATCATCGCCGATATTTTCAGGTACACTTCTCTCCACATGCCCAGGTTCAACAGCATCAGTGTGTCGGGTTATCATATGCAGGAAGCCGGAGCCACGGCCGACATCGAACTGGCCTATACGCTGGCTGACGGACTTGAATACCTCCGGACAGGTGTCGGGGCGGGGATCGACATTGACGCTTTTGCTCCCAGGATCTCTTTTTTCTGGGGGATCGGCATGAACCATTTTATGGAGATTGCCAAGATGCGCGCCGCCAGGATGCTCTGGGCCAGGATCGTCAATCAGTTCAATCCCCGGAACCCGAAATCCATGGCCCTGAGGACACACTGCCAGACCTCGGGCTGGAGCCTGACCGAACAGGATCCTTTCAACAATGTGGCCAGGACCTGCATCGAGGCCATGGCTGCCGCACTGGGCCATACGCAGTCCCTGCACACCAACGCACTGGACGAGGCCATTGCCCTTCCCTCGGATTTCTCGGCACGGATCGCCAGGAATACGCAGCTCTATCTCCAGGATGAGACGGAAATATGCAGATCGGTGGATCCCTGGGCAGGATCCTGCTATGTGGAATCGCTCACCCACGAGATCGCCCATCAGGCCTGGGAACGCATTGAAGAGATCGAGGAACTGGGCGGAATGGCCAGAGCCATCGAAACAGGCCTGCCCAAGATGCGCATCGAGGAAGCCTCGGCCAAAAAACAGGCCCGGATCGACAGCGGAAAAGATGTCATCGTAGGGGTAAATATGTACCGCCAGGATATGGAAGATCCCATGGACATCCTTACGGTGGACAATACCGCGGTCAGGCAGTCGCAGCTGAACCGGCTCGAAAAACTGAAAAAAGAACGTGACCGGCAAAAGGTCGATCGTTCTTTGGAAGCCATCACCCGCTGTGCGGTAAGCGGCGACGGAAACCTGCTTGAGCTATCGGTGGAAGCGGCTAAAAACAGGGCCACACTGGGAGAGATCTCGGGAGCCGTTGAGAAAGTTTCCGGAAGGTACAAAGCGGTGATCCGTTCCATTTCCGGGATTTATTCCTCTGAATCGGGTGATGATAGCTCCTTCCGGGAAGCGGCTTCCCTGGCCCGTGAATTTGCTTCCAGGGAAGGGAGGCAGCCCAGGATCATGATCGCCAAGATGGGACAGGACGGACATGACAGGGGAGCCAAAGTGGTTGCCACCGGTTATGCCGATATCGGATTCGATGTGGACATCGGCCCCCTTTTCCAGACCCCTTCCGAGGCTGCCAAGCAGGCCGTGGAAAATGATGTGCACATCCTGGGGATATCTTCCCTGGCAGGAGGGCACAAAACGTTGATCCCGCAGGTCATCGAACATCTCAGGAAGCTGGGGCGGGAGGACATCATGGTGATCGCCGGAGGGGTCATTCCCTCGCAGGACTACGATTTTCTCTATCAGGCCGGGGTCATGGCCATTTTCGGCCCCGGAACCCGCATCTCCGAGGCGGGGAAAAAGATCCTGGAGGTAATGCTTGAAAGTTATAATGAACCCCCCTCCGGATAGATAATTTTCTTTCTGACCGGATCATGGTAAAGAACCAGTTCGCAGGGTTGGTCAAGCGTTTTCAGAAAATCCCTCTTTTCCCTTCGGGCCAGTTCCGGATCCAGGTCGTAACCGCTTGCAGCATCCGGATCCAAAAAGATCTCCATGGGGATCAGATCTGAAACATAATAGAGATCGCCTTTCGGGGTAATGATCCTGGGAACCACCATCTCCCGGGTGTGTCCATTATATACGCGGAAATCCATCCATTCCCGGTCCCAGTCCTCCAGCCAGTGGATCTTGTCAACATGTTTGAAGAACCTGGTAATAAATTCGCCTGACTTTTTTCCCGCCGGCCCGGAGGCATACAGGAAATGTTCCTTCAAAACATGGTAATCCGCCTGTGGAAAACGTTTCACGATCCTGCCCGGGATCCTTATAAAAGCGCCGCTCCCGTGATCAAAATGGAGGTGAGTGAATATCACATCGGTAACCTGTTCCGGACTGTAACCGATGCAGTTCAGGATCTGCTCCAGCGATTTGTTTATTTCCAGACCGTATTCCGCTTCCACCCTGGATGGAAGGAAATCCGCACAGCCCGGATCAAACAGCACCACCCTGTTCCCCGTATCCACCAGCAGGAGGTTCATGGAGATTTTCATATTCCCCTCCCCATCCACCTCATACTTCCTGCGGATCCTTTCCCAGGGAAGACTGATCATTTCGGTGGCCCTGACTTTCAGTGAACCAAATGGAAATATCTCGGTTTTTATCACTTTGCTCACGTTGATAAAATTATTCAAATCGGCATGAAATCCCTTTTTTAAACCCTTAAATTTATGATCAAACCCATTTTCTGATGCCCGAATCCCATCAAAAGGAAATACATTTTATTGCCATCGGGGGTGCGGTGATGCATAATCTGGCCATTGCACTTCATCAAAAAGGATATAAGGTCACCGGCTCAGATGACGAGATCTTTGAACCCTCCCGCTCCAGGCTGAGAACCCACGGACTCCTTCCTGAAAAGAGTGGCTGGGATGCCGGCCGGATCCACCCGGGCATGGATGCAGTGATCCTGGGCATGCATGCCCGGAAATCCAACCCGGAATTGAAGAGAGCCCAGGAGCTGGGAATACGGATCTATTCATTTCCCGAATATCTCTTTGAGCAGAGCCAGAATAAGAAAAGGGTGGTGATCGGGGGAAGCCATGGAAAAACGACCATCACGGCCATGGTCATGCATGTCCTCCGGGATCAGCAGGTGGATTTTGACTACATGGTCGGTTCCCGGATCGAAGGGTTCGATACCATGGTCAGGCTGACCGAAGATGCTCCCTGTATTATCCTGGAAGGGGACGAATATCTTTCTTCTCCCATCGACCAGCGTCCGAAATTCCATCTGTACTGTCCGCATATGGTCCTGCTTTCCGGAATTGCCTGGGACCACATGAATGTGTTCCCCACCTTTGAGAAATACAAGAAACAGTTCCGGAAATTCCTGAAGATCGTTACCGGAGGCGGGAAAGTATTTTACTACGACGGTGACCCCGTACTTGCAGAGGTGATAGATGCCAGTCACTGGTCCTTGCTGAAGATCCCTTACCGTGAGCACCCGTACAGGATCGATTCGGGACGCTTTGTACTGGAGACAAAGTACGGGGATGTGCCACTTGCCCTGTTCGGCAAACACAACATGCAGAATATTCAGGGGGCACTGCTGATCTGCCGCGACCTGGGAATGGAGGATCACCAGTTCTACAGTTCCATCCAGTCATTCAAGGGAGCCGAACGCCGCCAGCAGCTCCTTGCCGAAGGGAACAACCGGTCCGTTTACCTGGATTTCGCCCATGCCCCGTCCAAGGTCAAGGCTACGGTCAGTGCTTTCCGGGAAATGTACCCCGGCAGCCGACTTGTGGCATGCCTGGAACTGCACACCTACAGCAGCCTGAACATGGAATACATTCCCCAGTACAGGGGCTCCCTGGAGGAAGCGGATCATGCCATGGTCTATTTCAATCCGGCCGTGGTAAAGCATAAGAAACTCCCCCCGCTCTCCCCCGGAGAGGTAAAAAAACATTTCGGCAAAGAAGAACTGGCGGTCTACGATAGTGCCGAACAGCTGGAAAACGATCTGAAGTCCCTGGGGAAAAACAACTGCGTTCTGCTGATCATGACTTCCGGTAATTTTTCAGGGATCGACCTGAAGCAGCTGGCAGAAGAAGTGGTGGCTGAATAAGTTAAAAAATCACCGCTGCGATCAATTTTTTTTTGGAAATACAATTTTAGGAATTACTTTTGCACTCCAATTTACCCCATTCGGGGTGCGTTCTGAACAATACGGTCCGTTCGTCTAGGGGTTAGGACGCCAGGTTTTCATCCTGGTAACAGGGGTTCGATTCCCCTACGGACTGCATTCAACGAAGGGAAGCAAATCAGCTTCCCTTTTTTGTTTCCTGCCAATTGACCCCGGCTTCGAATTCAATATCACTTTATTCCAGCATCCACTTCCACACCGGTTTTATTCTAATTCTCACACCCTCAACTTCAAATTCACGTTCCATTGATTCGGTAAGTATTAATCCTTCTTTTAATCCATAAGTATTTACAGCATCCAACAGTCCGGTCATTTCCCTATTGTAAGTTGATTCAACTTCAATACTCCAGGAAACTTGTATCGCTTCTACTATTTTTGATTTTTCCTTAATTACAAAATCACATTCCTTTTTTTGATTATGGTAATAAATCTCTTTTCCTTTCCTTTTAAGTTCAAGAAAAACCAGATTTTCCAACAAACGACCATTGTCCTCTGTATGATGAAAAGCAAGCGTTCGAAGCAAACCTAAGTCTATCAGGTATCCCTTTTTTGCATTTTGAATTTGTTTCTTCAGAGACACATCATATTTATTTACCATAAAAACCAAATAACTATCTTGTAGAAACGCAATATAATTGCTTATTGTGGTTGCATTCTTTACTCCAACCACCTTCGCCATACTATTATACGACATGAGTTTACCTACATTGCTGGAAATATAATAAACCAGTTCCAGCAATTCTTTTTCATTTGTAAGGTTATTTCGAACCATCACATCCCGATACAATATACTTTCATAGAGTGACTTGAGATATTCCTTATTACCTGACTTTAAATAATCCGGAAATCCTCCCGATTCAAAGTATGTATTGAACTGCCCCTTTAATAAGGCCTTTTCATTTGTTGACAATAATCCTATTTCCGGATAATCTATATCTTTAAGTCTTAGAAATTCTTCAAAAGAAAAAGGGAATAATTCTTTTCTGACATACCTCCCGGTTAAGTGAGTCCCTAATTCCCGGCTTAACATCGAAGCATTTGAACCAGTAACAAAAACCTTACTACCATAATCCCTGAGTCGCCTTATGTAACGTTCCCACCCTTCTATATTTTGTATCTCGTCAAAATAGTAAGTGTTTTGCTTACCAAAAAGCTCAATGAACAATTCTGTCAGAATTTGAAAATCGTTAACAGTAAATTTCAATACTCGTTCATCATCAAAATTGAAGAAATAATCCGATTCGTTCTGTTTTGATCTGATTTCCTGTAACAGTGTTGATTTTCCACATCGTCGAACTCCAGATATTACGACAACTTCACTATCTTCTACAAAAGATTGCTGACGCAATACATCATCTGGTTTTAGACTTAAAGTTCTCTGATCTAATAGTACTTCTTTCAATATTTGCCTGTTCATAACAATGTAAATATAATTGTTTCTATTTGCATTAGCAACTTATTGAATATACTTTCTACTATCATTAGACGATCAGCCATCCTACAATCATGCCTTTCATTTTTGCGTTTTTATCCTGGAAGTGGAACTCAGTCCCATGTCCTGCATTTGTTTAATAGAAATGATTGCTGCATTAAAATATCTTATCTTTATCACGTAAAATAATATGCATGCCTAATCTCTTTATTATAGCTGGTTGCAATGGTGCTGGAAAAACAACAGCCTCATTCACTTTATTACCTAAGATGCTTGATTGTGATGAGTTTATCAATGCAGATGAAATTGCCCGGGGCATTTCACCATTCAATCCTGATAAAGCCGCCATAGAGGCGGGAAGGTATATGCTGAGAAAAATCGACAAACTCATTCGCAACAGAAAGGACTTCGCATTTGAAACCACCTTAGCAACAAGGAGCTATACGAAAACTATTCAGAAAGCGAAGGAAAATGGATATCAGATTACGCTGGTGTTTTTTTGGCTTGATTCAGTAGAATTAG
>JBNJEV010000007.1:0-102809 GCA_051746185.1 Bacteroidota bacterium | reverse complement strand
AGGTTGAGGCGCATGATGCATCCCAGACTGAGGAGGAGCTGAGGTATGCCCGTATGTAGAAAGTACTTGAGGTGGTTGCAACATAGGTGGGTTCACTGTCTTCCATCAATTCTCCACAGCTTGTACCCTGCCAGTAATATACCACTCCCGTGGGAGGATCGTTTCTGGTCAGTATGGCTGTATCCCCTTCATAGGTTATACTTACGATCTTTGGCTGGGCCATCAGACTGATACATGTACAGGCAAAAAAAAGTGAAAGGCAGATACGGGGGTTCATCGTCTGTGATATTGTTGGTGCTAAGCAAATGTATGAAATTTTACGAGAGAACCTGTCAGTATGTTACTGAAATTTTATTCACAGTAGGTTCCTATCAGGTCTTCCGCCTGTTGAAATCCGCATTCCAGTGCGCTGCGCCAGTCCGTACAGGCCAGCTCGGTACGGCCTGTCTGAAAATAGACATTTCCCCTGTTCACAAGGTGGATACAGTCTTCCGGAGCAAGCTGAACAGCTTTGTTGTAATCTTTCAGTGCCAGCTCAAGTTCTTCCATGGAGACATACACATTTCCCCGGTTTGAATAAGCCCTGGCAAAAAGGGAATCATTCTGGACGGATCTGTTAAAGTCGGCCAGGGCACCCTCAGTGTGTCCCAGGTTGAACCTGGATATTCCCCGGTTGTTGTAAGCCTGCGGAAGGGATGTGTCCAGTTCCAGCGCTTTATTGAGATACTCAAGGGCGGTATGGTAGTTGTTTAATTGATTGTGGACATCCCCGAGCTCATTGTATACCTCCGGTACAGAGGGATTCATCGCCCTTGCTTTTTCCAGATTGGACACCGCCTTCTGCAATTGATGCTGTTCATTGTACAGGCGTCCGAGCTCATAGTAAGGCCTGAAATAGGTCGGATACACTTCGATCGCTTTCCGGTAATCGGTAAGTGCTTTTTCCGGCTGACCGTTTTTCAGGTATGCCTGTGCCCGGGAAATATATATCCTGGCCCTGTATGGTGCTATTTCACAGGCCCTGGAGTATGCCTCAATCGCCTGGTCAGTTTTGCCCGCAGATAGAAGAACCTGGGCCTTGTTCAGATAAGCATCCAGGTAATCGGGATCCATGCGGATCGCTTTTTCAAGATCGGCCAGTGCCAGGTCATTGCTGTCCAGCTGGTAATAGGACCATGCCCGGTTGTTGTAAAGGTATTGGAAATCCGGGTTCAGATCCACTCCCCTGTTGAAATCTTCGATGGCAAGTTTGTATTCTCCCTTATTGTTGTAGGCATTTCCCCTGTTGTTGAGGGCCTGCACCACATCGGGATTCTTCTCCAGGACATCTGTATACAGGGTGATATCGCTCTTCCATACCTTATTCCTTTGAAATGAAAGTACGGACATGACAACCACCGCAACAACGAATATCCCCATGCAAACCTTTTTCAGTCTTCTGCCATTGAGATTGTAAAGAAAAACCCCCACCATGAAACCTAGCCCTATGTATGGGACATAGGTATATCTGTCGGCCACGACCACCACTCCTTTGATGGAGATAAAATGGAGGAATACCGAGATGGGGATCAGGAAAAACAGGAACCCGAAAACATATTCTTTCCGGTTCTTCTTCAACCGGAAAAACAGAAAGGCCATGCCTGCCAAAAGTACAAGCATGAAAGCCAGTGCCAGGTAGTATTCGGTGGGAAAAACACCACCGGTTCTGGCAGGATAGGGCACGATGGCAGTGAGCTGTGCCGGAAAGAAAAAACGTACCAGATAAAACAGCAGGGAATAAGAAGCAAGCAGCGATTTTTCAAACAGGGTATACCTGTAGGTCTGGTGGATGGAGGGAATAAGTTTCCTGCCGGAAAAATCCATCCGGGCGTGCGGACCGAATGCGATGCGGTAAACCTCCATCCCCGTAAACACCAAAATGGGCAGTTTCTCCAGTATCAGCCATACCGTCAACCGCCTGCGGAGGACATAGTCAATCAAAAAGAGCAGTACGGGGATCGCCACAGCCGAGAATTTCGAATGCCAGGAGAGAAGGAAACTGAGCGTGAAGGCCAGCCAGAGGAGGCCTTTCAGCAGGGGCCTTCTCTTTTGTATATAGGCAATATATGCATGGAGACAGACAAGCAGGAAAAAGGTATACAATACATCTTTCCTTGCCGAGATCCAGGCCACCGATTCCACATGCATGGGATGGATGGCGAAGAGGATAGCTGTGATGAAAGATATTTTCCTGTTTTTGAAAAGTTTCAGGATCAGGAAATATACCAGCAGTGCATTGAGGATATGCCATATGATATTTTCCAGGTGGTAATACTTCGGGTTCAGGCCCCAGAGGTGATAATCGATCATGAATGAGGTCAGGGTAAGCCGTGTGCCGCCCATCCCCGTTCTTTCGGTCCACAATTTTTTCAGACCCTCTCCGGAGAACTCTTTGATAAACCGGTTGCCCGTTACGTAATGATTGTCGTCCCAGCTGGTGAAACCATTGTTCACGGCACTGGAATAGACCAGAGCGGTCAAAAAAACGATGATCAGAACAAAAAGTGCATTGCTTCTCGCTATATTTGCCCTGATGGCAATGATTTTTCGGAGCCCGGATTTCATAGAAAATGTTCCTGCAGAGGATCACTATTTGATCACGAAGATAATAATCTAATCTCATGGCCGACCTGTGCATCGTTATTCC
Organism: Bacteroidota bacterium; assembly: GCA_051746185.1. Classification (GTDB taxonomy): domain Bacteria; phylum Bacteroidota; class Bacteroidia; order Bacteroidales. Next base: position 100,123 of record JBNJEV010000007.1, on the reverse strand, counting down.
GCTGTATAATGAGGAAAACAATCTTCATTCACTGACCGGAAGGCTGAACAAAGCCATGGAGAATATCCCCCTGAACTGGAAGGTGCTTTTTGTGGATGACGGCAGTACGGATCAAACCCTGAAGATCATCGGGTATCTTGCTTCCCGGAATCCCTCCTTCAGGGTCCTCTCCCTCACCCGGAATTTCGGCCACCAGGCTGCACTGATGGCCGGATTGGATCATGCCGAGGCAGATGCTGTGATCACCATGGACGGTGACCTGCAGGATCCTCCCGAACTTATTCCCGAACTGATCGGTAAATGGAAAGAAGGATTCCCGGTGGTGTATGCGCGGAGGACAAACTTCCGGAAAGACCATCTGCTGAAGCGCTGGCTTTCCATGTTTTATTACTATATCCTCAGATCTTTTCACATTTCCACCGCTCCCAGAAATGTGGGTGACTTCAGGCTCATTGACCGCAGGGTCCTTCTGGAACTGAGAAATATGAGGGAACGCACCCGCTACCTGCGCGGGATGATCTCCTGGCTGGGGTTTGAGGCGGCTTTCGTTGATTATCACCGGCCGGACAGAAAAGACGGGAGGGCCGGTTACAGTTTCAGCCAGCTGATACGGCTGGCCATGGATGGATTTTTTAATTTCTCCAGGCTGCCCCTGAGGATCGGACTCTTTTTGGGAGTGATCAGCATCCTGATCGGAACCGGGTTTTTGGTCTACATGGTGGCGGATATCCTGATCAATGATGTCTATTATCACCTCTATAAGCTGCTGGTGGATGTGATTTTTATTTTCATTGGATTCTTGTTCATCCTGATCTGGATCCTGGGAGAATACATTGGCCGGATCTATCACGAAGTAAAGGGACGGGACCTTTATATTATCCATAGAAAGATAAACCTTGATGAATAGTTTTCAAGTCCTGATCCTCAACTATGAATCTCCTGATCCTCAACTATGAATATCCGCCCCTGGGAGGGGGTGCAGGATTATGTGCCAGATACCAGGCCGAGGGACTGGCGGCCCGCGGGCATTCGGTCACCGTGATCACCACATGGTTCGAAGGGGAACAGGAAGTGGAGAAGACCAGCGGTGTCAGACTGATCAGGCTGAGGTCGCGCAGAAAACATATTTTCCGGTCAAATCCCCTGGAAATGCTGTCCTGGGCCATGAAAACCCTGGCTGTTATCCGCAGGGCAAAGTTGTATTCTGAAGCGGATCTCATCCTTGCCCATTTTGCCATACCCGGGGGACTGGTGTCCCTTCCGGTAAAACTGTTTTATAAAGTCCCATACTATGTGATTTCGCACGGACAGGATATACCCTGGTTCCATCCGAAGGAAATGTTCCTTTTCCACCTGTTGTCTTATGTTCCCATCAGAATGATCTGTTCAGGGGCGTCAAAAGTCACCGTGCTCTCGCCGGGAAGACTGAAAGATCTGAACAGAATGACCGGCAAAAAGGGAGAGCATAAGCATCATATCATCCCCAACGGATGCGATGTTGATTTTTTTACTCCGCCGGATGAAGCTGGAAATGCCGAACCTTACCGGATCCTGTTTACCGGCAGGTTGCGGTCCCAGAAGGATCCTTTCACCATGTTACGGGCCATTCGCCTGTTCAGGGAAAAAAAAATCCCGTTTGTGGTTGAGATAGCAGGAGACGGACCACTGAGAGAAAAGATGGAATCGTATGTCAGGGACCATCAACTGGGAAAGATGGTACAATTCGGTGGCTGGATGTCACGGGAACAGCTGAGGGAGAAATACCGGGATGCCCATCTTTTGCTCATTACTTCCAGGGATGAGGGCATGTCGCTGGCCATGATGGAAGCCCTGGCTTCGGGACTGTATGTCCTCACCACCCCGGTAAGCGGAAGTGAGGGCCTGATCCGCGAAGGGCTGAACGGAAATTATGTTCCTTTTCATGATCCCGCTCAGATCGCGGAAAGCCTGGAGAAGATATACCGCAACAAAGTAATGAAAAGGTACAGGGTGCCGGATCAACTGCTGCAGGAAATCCGGGATTCGATCAGCTGGGATCATTATGTGAGCGCGTATGAACAGTTGATAAAGGCACAGGGCACATGAGAATATTATACCTGATCGATAATTTTTCCCTGGGCGGGGCACAGACAATCGTGAAGGGACTGATGGAATATCATCCGGCAAACAGGGATGTATATGCCATGGCGTTGCGGAAAAAGGATCCGGAATATGTGATCCGTCATCCGAATGTCCGTTATTCCCGGAGCCGGTCGAAATTTACGCTCCGTCCGCTCAGGTTCCTGGAAAAAATGATCCGGGAAGAAAAGATCGGGGTGGTCCATTGCCAGCTGCCCCGTTCCATCCTTTTCGGATACCTGCTGAAACGGAAACATCCCGGGATCAGATATATTGTTCATGAACAGGGGGATGTGTTTGAATCCCGGCTCTATACGCTGGTTTTACGATACATCTCGCGAAAAGCAGATGGTATGATCGCCTGTTCGGAGGCCACCCGGAGGGCAATGGGGGACCGCTCCGGCATTGATGTCCGGAAAATCAGGGTTCTTTATAATTTTGTCGACCTGAAAAGATTTTCACCGGATCATCGTCATACAGGAAAAATTGAAACGATTGCCTTTGCCGGCAGGATCATCAAACGTAAAGGCTGGCGTGAATTCGTGGGGGCCGCTGTGCATTATTGTTCCCATGGGAAACTTTCTTTCCTGATGGCAGGAACGGGACCGGAGGAACACAGGCTGACCGGGATGATCAAAAAGATGGCCTGTCCGAACATCCACTTCCGGGGATATCAGGAAAAAATGGAAGAATTCTACCGGAATGCCGACCTGCTGGTCATCCCGTCCCATTTTGAACCCATGGGCATGGTGGCCGTCGAGGCCATGGCCACCGGGACACCCGTCCTGGCGGCAGATGTTCCGGGCCTCAATGAAATTGTCAGAAACGGCAGCAACGGGTGGACATACCCTTCAAAATCGGTCCGTGAACTGATCAGGGCCATTGAAAATATCCTGGATTGCGATCCTGAACGTTTACGGGCAATCGCAGAACGGGGGAGGGAATACTGCCTTGAATTCTCCCTGGAGGATTACCGGGAGAAGCTGCTCCAGTATTACCGGATCCACAGCCAATGACAACCGAAAAGATCATACAGCTCCCGTTCTTTTTTGTGCTGGGCAGACCGCGCTCGGGAACGACCCTGCTCCGCACGCTGCTTGATGCACATCCCAACATTGTCATTCCGCTGGAAAACTCCAGCATGATCCACCTGTACTTCAGGTACCGGAAGGTCCGGCACTGGGATCCCGGAAAACTGGAACGGTTTGCGGCTGATTTTTTCCATCTGGACAATGTGAAGAACTGGGAACTGGACCGTGAGGGGATCAGGGATAAACTTGAGGATCTTTCAGGGAAAAAGTATTCTTTCCATCAGATCATCAGGATCTTCTACTATCATTACCGGTCGAAATTCAGAAAGGAAGAGATCAAAGCCCTCGGGGATAAATCCCCTCTGTTCTCCCTGTATCCGGAGCAAATATTCCGGGCTTTCCCGGATGCCAGGTTCATTCATCTGGTCCGTGATTACAGGTCCAATCTTTTATCCATGCGCGATCGGGATCTTTTTTCCCCGAGTGAAACTTTTATCCTGATGCAATGGAAAAAATCGGCTGAGCAGATCAGCCGGCTGAAGACAGATCATCCCGGGAGGTTTCTGACGCTCAGGTATGAGGACCTGGTTTCAGATCCTGAATCCATGTATTGTGAAGTATGTGAATTCCTCGGAGTGAAATTCCTGCCCGGATTGCTGGATCATGAAACCAGGAAAAATGCCGTTGGCAATCTTTACTCCCCCGAATTTCTGGATCAGTGGCAACCTGATCTCTCCGGGAAGATCACCACCGCCCATATTGAAAAATGGAAAACCGGCCTTCCGGATCGTTCTGTCATGAAAGCAGACTATATTGCCGGAAGAACAGGTGCAGGTTTTCATTACCTTCCTCTGAATGAGGATTTCCGGTTTTTATTCAAATTTAAAATGCAAATCAAAATCTTTCTGTTTCGCCTCCAGGAGATGAACCGGTATCTTTACGACAGGATCCCGCTGAAACTGAAGACCAGGATCAGGAACAGGAAATTCATCCTGTCCTACAGGCTGATAGAATATTATAAAAGAAGATTTGGATCAGGATAAACCCATCATGTTCATTTCGCCGGTAGACTGGAATTATTATCCTTACCGGGATCAGGAACTTCCACGCTCGATGGCTGAAAGGGGATATAGCTGTATCTACCTGAATCCGGTCAGGTACAGGGGCAGTGAGAACGCTGTCCGGTTTGCCAGGCTTGATCAGAGAGAGGACCATCCCCGGGTCCGCATCATCGACCGCAGGAGCAGATGGGGCAAATCCTTCATCGAATTCATCCATGAGCAGCTTTCAAACATCCGTGCCATCAGGAGATACCGGCCCGGTGCGGTGATCAGCAGTGATCACCTGATATCCCTCGGACCCTGCCTCTACTGCCGGGTGAAGGGGATCCCTTTTGTATTTGATGTGACCGATCGCTGGGAACTGGTTGACCGGAGCAGGGCCGGGATGGTCTACAGGCTGATCCTGAAGCCTCTTCTTGCCAGGTTCTCTTTCGCCATTACCTGTACCAGCAACCAGCAATTCCTTGAATTCAAAAAACGCAGGAAGAAAAATACCTATCTTATATCCAACGGGATCGCTCCCCGGACGCTTGAACAGCTTGATCAGATCAGGGATACTCAGGCAGACACCAGTGAGGTGAACTTCGTGGGAAGCCTGAGGGACTGGTACGACTTCGGTCTGCTGGTGGATGTGTTTAAGGAATTCCCGGATATCCGGCTCAACATCTACGGGTGGGGATCTCTTTTTGAAGAACTTCAGGAGATGACGGCGGATGTTCCGAATGTTCATGTTCACGGGAATCTTGAGAACCGGCGGATCCCCGTTTTACTTGGCAGAACTCTGTTCGGTATCCTTCCCCTGAAAGAGAACCAGCTGAATCATGCCACCTGTCCCATCAAACTCTTTGATTACTGGGGAGCGTCAAAAGCAGTGATCTCGACCCCCGTCAGGGAAGTTCGGCGTGTCGGGGGTGAAACGGTGCTGTATGCCTCCGGCAGGGATGAATTTGTGGAATGCATCAAAAAGCTGACGGGTGACCGGGATCTGTTGGTGAGACTGGGCAGGGAGGGAAGGAAAAAAATTGATGAAACACATAACTACGATCACATCACGAACCAGTTTTTAACCATCCTGAATCCCGCCCGGTGCGGGAGAACCAATAAGCATTAGACCTTGAATAAGAAATCCCTATTCAGAACCTTCCTGAGCATATTTTCCACCAACATCTTTGTCATTATACTGGTTGTTGCCGGGGGGATCATCCTTCCCCGCCTTCTGAGTCCCAATGCGCTGGGGAAGCTGAATTCCCTGACCGCCCTGGCCGCCATTGTATACAGTTTCACTTTTATGGGGATGCGTTCATCACTGCTGCTTCACCTGGGGAAGGATACATTTGAAAAACAGAAGATCATATCGGCGCTGGGCTGGATCTATATGCTCTCGGTCATCCTCTCCACCCTCGCCCTTCTGTTCTTCTTTTTCTTTCTGAGTGCCGACCGTTTCAGCCTGACAGTGATCCTTCTTGTCTGCCTGATCAATCCGGTTGAATTCCTTGTGTCCTATCTGCAGGGATACCACCTGGCGTCGGGGAAAATTGGCCATTACAACCGTTTGATGTGGATCCCGAAAATGATCTACCTGTTTGCCATCCTTTTGCTGGTCGGACTCTTCGATCTGCATGTAAAGGGAGCACTCCTTGCTGTCATCCTGTCAAGTCTGATTACCCTGTTCATCATTCTGAGGATCCCTCATATGCGGTTAACCGGCATTCGTCTTCGCCCTGTTCCCCTGAAGGTGATCAGATCCCTGACCGGATCGGGGATCATGTATGCACTGGCCTTTCTGGTCACCCGCCTGAACCATAAGGTGGATATCCTTCTGCTCAAACGCATGGACGATCTGGCGGAAGTGGGATATTACACCCTGGGTGCCAATGTTGCTGAATCCCTCTGGCAGGTCCCTATCGCGGTGGGTATTGTCCTGATGACCAGGTCAGCCACCACCCTTGACCAGAAGCCCGTCACCCGGCAGGTTTGCTCTTCTCTTAGGATCTCTCTGCTTGTTGTGGCTGCCGCAGCCATTGTTTTATTCGCAGTGGCTCCTTATCTGGTCCCTTTCCTTTTCGGGGAAAGATATACTCCCGCGGTTCCTGTGATACGGACCATCCTGCCGGGAATTCTGTTCTTTGTTGTATTAAAAATACTGAACAGCCAGTTTGTGGGCACCGGGAAGCCTCATCTGATCGCCATTGCCCTGGTCCCCGCTCTTTTTCTGAATATCATCCTGAATCTTCTGCTGATCCCTTCTTACGGAGGAGCAGGTGCGGCAGTGGCCACCGATCTCAGTTATTTTGCAGGCAGCCTGGTGCTGGTCCTGGTCTATTCCAGAACCTTCGGGACAGGGATCACCGAGATTTTCCGGTACAGAAAAAGCGATTTCAAGTTTATGTGAACTCCCGAATAGTTATTACCTTGACAGGGATTGAAGACACCGCTATTTTGAAACAGGTATACATCTCATGTAACGGATGCAACAGGCGGCTTCTGGATGCAGACCGGGTGAAACGGTATTTTCTTCTGAACGGGTGGAAGATTGCCCCCAGTCCGCGGAATACCGATGTGAATATCTTCTTTGCCAGTGCCCTGAACCGTGTTCGCATTGACGAATCACTGGATCTCATTGAGAGGCTGGACAGGTATCCGGGTGAGACCATTGTACTGGGATGTGTGATGGAAGTCATCCCCACGGAATTCCGGGAAAAGTGGAAGGGGAAAGCGCTGGCGGTGAAGGATATGGACCAGATCGATTCCTTCTTTCCGGATTTCCGGGTGAAATACAGGGATGTTCCCCCGGGCAACACTCCGGCCTTTTGCGGAAATATCTACCGGGCGGTCAGTCCGGAAGTTTACCTGAAACAGCGTCTGTCCACCATGTTGTCGCCCGCAAAGGTTGCCGACAAACTTTATGGAACCCTGCACCGCAAACAGCGGGAAGATTATCAGGCTACCTTCATCTGGGTGAGCACCGGCTGTCCCAATAAATGTTCTTTCTGTGCAGAACGCAGGGTGGTGGGGAAGCTGGAGAGCCGCCCTGTGAAAGCAATTGTAGATGAATACAGGGAACTGCTGCTGCAGGGCCGCCGGAATTTCGAATTTATCGGGGATGATGTGGGATCTTACGGGCTGGATACCGGCACCACCCTGCCCGCACTGATCAATGAGCTCAACCGGGTGGATGAGCCATACGGGGTTACATGGGCGCTGAAGCACATCCACCCCAAATTCATCATCAAATACCGGGAAGAACTGATCGGCATCGCCAAATCGGGAAAGATCAAAGAGATCATCTGCTGTTTTCAGAGTGGGAGCGACAGGTTGCTGGAACTGATGAAACGTCAGCACACCATCGGGGAGGTGATCGAAACCCTGAAGCGTTTCCGTCAGGTGGTCCCGGGGATCAAGCTGGCCACCAACATCATCGTGGGATTTCCCACAGAGACTGACGAGGAGTTTGATCAGACCCTTCAGGTATTCGACCAAATCTGGTTTGACCGGGTGCACATGATCAAGTATTACGATGCCGAAGGATCCGATTCCTATGCGATCACCCCCAAGATATCTGATGAGACCATTTCGGAAAGGATCTCCAGGGCCAAACATTTTTTGAAGCAGAGGAAGATCTACTTTCAGACCAGGGATTAGCCCATGATGCATATACAGCTTGCCATACTACACGCCCAGAATACCTTCAACAACGGGTCTTTCATGATGCTGATCAATTTTCTCTGGTATTATGTCAGGCATACTTCTCCGGATGCCCGGATCACGTTCTGGATCGAACTGGACGGGGCGGAAAACCATCAGCGGCTTATGCGGGCCATCCCCGGTGAATTTTATTCCGGCGAGCGTATTGCCATCCGGCGGCTTCCCTTTGCAATCACCTCCGCGGATCATTCCCCCCTGCTGATAAAGTTCATCCGATTGCATGCAAAATTTTACAGTCATCCCCGCAAATTCAAAGCCCTGGGCATTGAAATGGTCATTATTCTGGGGGGTGACGATATCAGCGAGTCTTACAAGAAATGGCTGATCATTTCAGACCTGTACAGGATCTACCGTTATTCGGGATCCTTCACGACGGTTCTGGCCGGACAGACCATGGGTCCATTTCAAGGTTTCAGGAAGAGGATGGCCGGGAAATGTCTTTCGAAGACCATGATCTTCAGCCGCGACGAACTTACCGCCGGGTATCTGACAGAGAGCCTGCATATACCCGACGACCGGATCCGGCGGTCAGCCGATTTGAGTTTCCCGGAGCTTCCCGTGCCTGAAGGGGAGGGCTCAGCTGCAGACGGCACTCCCGCAAATGGCTCTGGCGCAGCCGACCGCGGCCTGATCAGGGGGGAATATATCACCCTGGTACCGGGCGGACATGTTTCGTTGTATACAAAAGATAAACCTGCCTATATTCTCAGCTGGGTGCACCTGGTCAGGGATCTTCTGGGAAGCGGTACTCATCTTTCGAAAAAGATCGTTTTTCTGCCCCATGTGACCCGCCCTGAAGATGACCGGGAGATCATCCATCTGATCGTGGATTCCCTGTCCGGGGAGCGGGAGGCTCGGGAGCGGTTCTGCCTATTCGAAGAAGAACTGTTCCCCCATCAGCTCAGGCAGGTGCTGGGGAACAGTTACCTTACGATCACTTCCCGGATGCATGCCGCCCTGTCGGCTTTTCAGAGAAAGAAACCGGCCATCGCCCTGGCTCATTCCATGAAATACGACGGGGTCATCGGATGGTCCCTGAAATGTCCGGAACTGGTGGTCCACTGTGCTGAAGATCTGATGAGAGAACCGGACCGGTTCTCCCGGGCGGTGCAACGGAAAGTCAGCTATGTGGATCAGCATTATAAGCAGATACAAAGGCACCTGGATGCCCGGATCCCTGTACTGCAGGTCATGGCAGAAGATCAGATCAGATATATTGCCGGGATGGCAGAGGACAGTTTGAACAGATGATGAGAATTCACAAACAACGGTTAAAATCAAGTCTGGCCATCACCACCATGGTGGGGTGCAGGAACCGTTGCAGCTATTGTCCCCAGGATTCCTTTATCCGTTCGTACAGGAAAAGATCGGATATTACCAGGATGTCGCCGGACACCTTCAGCAGATGCATGGAGACAGTCCCCCGAAACGTTGCCATTTCTTTCTCCGGATTTTCCGAGCCATGGCTCAACCCTGAATGTACCCGGATGGTGCTTCATGCCCACCGGCACGGGTACAGGATCCGGGTGAACACCACCCTGACCGGGATGCAGCCGGAAGATATTGCTGCGATCAAACCGGTGCCCTTTATCAAGTTTGTCGTCCACCTTCCGGATGACCAAAACCTTACCGGGATCCGTGTGGACGAATCCTATCTGGATAACCTGGTCCGGCTTCTGGAAAATAAACCCGCGAATCTCACCTGGAAATTTCATCCTTCCTCTTCCGGTGCAGGGATCCATCCGCAGGTAGCCGGGATCCTGCAGGAATACCGGGCCGGTGTGAACAGATTCGGATTGAACAACCGGGCCGGCACGGTGGTTACCGGCCAGGAATACCGTGTGGTCAACCGGGGGAGGATCCTGCAAGAGTGCCAGGATTTCCACCACAACATTCTGTTGCCCAACGGAGACGTAGTGCTGTGCCACATGGACTGGTCGATGAAACATATCCTGGGAAATCTGCTTACCGGGACCTATGCAGGGCTTTACTCCGGAAGGGAATTCCGGGATCTGCAGAAGGCATTGCTCCGGCCGGATGCCGATATCCTTTGCCGTCACTGCGAAAAGGATATTGTCCGGAGATCCCCGGCGGAAACGCTCATCCACAGGATAAAGCAAAGACTTTCAGGGGAGAGGGATATCTATTGATGATCCGGTCTTCTGATCCTCCGCAACCGAATATAATAACGGAAATCTGTGTACAGGTACTTCAGCCGGATCCTGAACTTCTTGGACCGGACATAATAGATCTCCCGGACATCCAGATGATTGATTACACCCCTGCACATCATACAGGGTTCATAGGAGCTGATCAACATCAGGCTGTCCCTGTTCAGGGCCCTGAATTCCATATAATGCATGGATTCAAATACATCCTCGATCGCATTGATCTCTGCGTGTCCCATGGGATTGTTCAGATCCCTGAAGGTGTTGAATCCTGACCCGATGATGCTGCCCTTATACACGACCAGGGCCCCCACGGGATACTCTCCCCTCTGAAGTGCGGTCTCTTCCAGCCGGGCAAGGGAATCCAGATGCCGGCGGGGGATGCTGACTCCGGGCCTGATGCTGCTGATCCAGAGCGGGAACAGCAGCAGGATGAGCAACACAACGGGTACTGCGACCCACATGGACCTGATCAGGTTCTTTCTCTGTCGCATCGTTTTATCCTTAATATAAGCCGGTAGGAAAATTGCATCAGCCTTCGGGACCTGTACAGGGGGATCTTCAGGGCATATCTGATCTGTCCCAGCAAAGCGAGGGGAAGGAAGATCAGGTTGATCCAGAATTTCCTGAGTGGTTTTACATCAAATTCCGGCCTGTATCCGAATTTGAGCGGGAAAGTGCCGGCAAGGACCTCGCAGCGGATGACCGTCTTCCGGTCGAGGAATTTTTTCCACTCCCCGATCTTTGAGGTATCGAAATCCAGTTCGAGGCTCCGGTGCAGTGATTGAAAATCTTTATCCGCGTAATACCGTTGGATGTGCCGGCGATAATTCAGCATTTGGGGCATGAAATCCAGTCCCAGGAATCTGCACACTCTTTCCATCTCCTGTTTTGGCCGGGCGACCAGGTCCTCGAAGCGCACCGTACAGAATTTATCTGGGTATTTCTCCCGGTAGCGGAAAATCACCCGGTTGTATAGTTTCCACCGGCCCAGGGAAATGCAAGGATGCCCGGATTCATGAATGCTTTCCGCAGCACGCTGAATGGCAGCAGCATTGTCCCTGTAATCACGGATCAGGTGAATGAATTTGGCTTCCGGGAATATTTGAAGCAATGTGGGTATGAAAAAGGTATACCTGGGATTTTTATCGCCGAGGGCCCGGATCCCTTTCTTTGGAAATTCCGTACGGGTGTTCAGATAGATGAGTTTGCAGAGGGATGCAAATGAGAGGTTGGATGCATGTGCCCGGATCTGTTCTTTCAAATTTTCCTGGTGTAATCCGGGTGGTTCAAATGAGTGTTCAAGATCATGGATCGCCTGTTCGGCAATTTCCACGGTCCATTTTTTCACATGACCGTATTGATAATACAGGAACTGAACGAACCGGGACTCCATGGGGATCATTACATGCGGATGGGCATCAAAGAGAAAACGCAGCAGTGTGGATCCCGACCTTCCGCGGGCTACAATGAAAAAAACAGGCAGTGATCCCGGATCACCTGTTTTTGGAGCTGTTTCCAGCTGATGTGGCTGACCGTTCACAGACATTTTTTATGGTTCGGTTTCTGGTTCAACTGATACTCCCCCAGTCGATGCGGTCGGGACTCCCTTTCTTGACGTGTCTGGCAAAGAGCCAGTTCTTTTCCAGGGTCAGGTCGGGATCTTCTTCTATGATATTCTCGGCTGTATCACGCGCCAGCTGCAGGATCTGTCCGTCCCTTCCCAGGTGGGCGATCTTCAGGTTGAAGGGCACACCGCTCTGCTGGGTGCCTTCGATGTCGCCGGGGCCCCTCAGCTTCAGGTCCACCTCGGCGATCTCGAACCCGTCGTGGGTGGCCACCATGGTCCCGATCCGTTTTTTCGCCTCCTCCGACAGCTTGTAGCCGGTCATCAAAATGCAGTAGGACTGGTCTGCCCCCCGGCCTACCCGTCCCCGGAGCTGGTGCAGCTGCGAAAGGCCGAACCGTTCGGCACTTTCAATGATCATCACCGTGGCATTGGGTACATCCACGCCCACCTCGATCACCGTGGTGGCCACCATGATGTGTGTCCGGCCGTCCATAAAATGTTTCATGGAGATCTCTTTTTCTTCCGGTTTCATTTGCCCGTGGACCACGCTGACCTGGTATTCAGGGGGCGGGAAGGCCCTGGAGATGCTTTCATAGCCGTCCTCAAGGTCTTTCAGGTCCATGGACTCGGATTCCCTGATCAGGGGATAGACAATGTAGGCTTGCCGGCCTTCGGCCAGCTGTTTTTTCAAAAAGCCGAAAACCTGCAGGCGCTTTGAATCATAGGAGTGTTTGGTGATCACGGGCCTGCGTCCGGGAGGAAGCTCATCGATCACCGACACGTCCAGGTCACCGTACAGGGTCATGGCCAGGGTGCGGGGTATGGGGGTTGCGGTCATCACCAGCACATGGGGAAGCACCTCGGCTTTTTTCCAGAGCCTGGCCCGCTGTGCCACCCCGAAACGGTGTTGTTCGTCGATGACCACCAGCCCCAGGTTTTTGAACCGGACCGACTCTTCGATCAGGGCATGGGTGCCGATCAAAATGGGAAGGCTCCCTGCCAGCAGGCCCTCGTGGATCTCCTCCCTTTCCCCCTTTTTTGTGGACCCGGTCAGCAGCCTGACCTGAAGGTCCATTCCCCCCAAAAAAGCGGTAATGCTCCGGTAATGCTGCTGAGCCAATATTTCTGTGGGGGCCATGATGCAGGTCTGGAAACCGTTGTCAATGGCAATGAGCATGGACATCAGTGCCACCAGGGTCTTCCCGCTGCCCACATCCCCCTGCAGCAGACGGTTCATCTGCCGGCCCGATCCCATGTCCCTGCGGATCTCCTTCATCACCCTTTTCTGTGCGGAAGTCAGTTCAAAAGGCAGAAAGTCCCGGTAGAAGGTGTTGAACTGATCGCCGACTGTGCCGAATATATTTCCCCTGAATCGTTTGTTCCTTGAAGTCTTGCTCTGCAGGATGTTGAGCTGGATATAAAACAGTTCCTCGAATTTCAGCCTGAGCTCCGCCTTTTTGTACTGGGCGGGGGTATCGGGAAAATGGATCTGCCGCAGGGCGGTGTCCAGATTCACCAGGTTCAGCTTCTGCAGGAGCCACGCAGGCAGGGTTTCTTCGAAAGCGGCGGGCAGGTTTTTGATCAGGTTGGCCTGCAGTTTGCTGATGGCTTTGGTATTCAGGTAATGGTCCTTCAGCTTCTCGGTGGTTGAATAGACCGCCTGGAGCCTGGAAGAGACCTCATGCTTTTTATCGGGATCCTCTATTTCAGGATGGACCACATTGATCCTCCGGTTGAAATAGGTGGGTTTTCCGAATATCACCACCTCCTTTTGGACGGGATAGGTTTCAGGGATCCATTTCATCCCTCTGAACCAGACCAGCTCAAGGTGACCGGTCCCGTCCGTAAAACCCGCGACCAGCCGTTTCCTGTTGCCTTTCCCGATGGTGGTATACCCGGTGATCTTTCCCCGGATCTGGATGTAGGGCATATCGGTGGTCACCTCCGAGACGCGGTAGAACCTGCTACGGTCCACATACCTGAAAGGAAAATAGGTGATCAGGTCCTCGAAGGTATGGATGTTCAGCTCCTCTTTCAGCAATTCGGCCCGTTTGGGTCCCACCCCCTGGAGAAATTGGATGTCCTGTTGCAAATATTGTTGCATCGGTGGAGCAATTTGTGTAAAATTAGCATTTTACCCCATCAATTGATGTGTGATGATCCGGAGAATCGTCAAATACCTGGGACACCTGTTCTGCATCCGTCACCGGAAAGGAAGAGGGATCCACTCGCCTTATGTTTTCGAATTCGTCCATGAGATCCTGTTCAATGCCCGCGGGATGGAGGTTCCCGAAGAAATTGTCCGCATACACCGTGAGCTCCGGGAGGATGATTCGCTGATCCCGGAAGACAGGCTGTGGTCCCGGTCCGTCCGGAAGCCTGCGGGTGAGGGGAAGACGGATCCCGGGAGAAGAGGTCCGGCCGGGAAGATGGATCCCGAATGCGGAGGGTTGTCCGGGGATCATCGAAAAGGTGCCGGCTCCAGGGTGGACCGGTCGGAGGAAAGGACCGTTCGTTCTTTTGTGAGGGGCTCATCGGTTACCCCCCGGTACGGAGCGCTGCTTTACAGGATCGCTGGGTGGTTCCGCCCGGAGATGATCCTGGAGCTGGGCACAGGAGTGGGGATCAGTACCCTCTATCTCGGCTCGGGCGCACCCCGGGTCCCCCTGCACAGCATGGAGGGAAATACGGAAAAGGCAGCCATGGCAGCATCACTGGCATGCAGGTGCGGACTGGAACAGGTTTCCATTCACTGGGGACCGATGGACCGGAAACTGGAGGAGTTCCTTCCCCAGCTCAGGGGGAGATTCCTGGCATTTATCGATGCCAACCACCGCTACGAACCGGTGATATGGTATATGCGCATGATCCTTTCCAGGGCAGGGGAGGACGGGGTGATCGTTCTGGATGACATCTACTGGTCAAAGGAAATGGAAAAAGCCTGGAAGGAGGTGATCTCATGGCCGCAGGTCAAAGTAAGTGTGGACCTGTTCAGGATGGGGATCCTGTTTCTCCGGGAAGATCTGCAAAAAATGCACCTGAAAATAAACTTTTAAGCCTGAAAAGAATCTAACCCATAATGATTACTTTCATGAACTATTTTAAATCAAATGGAAAACAACACAGTCATCAGCCTGGATAAAATCGTCAAGAACTACTACATCGGCTCGATCGTCGTGGAGGCACTCCGTTCAGTGGATATTGAAATTCAACAAAATGAATATGTGGCCATCATGGGACCTTCGGGATCAGGAAAATCCACACTGATGAACCTGGTGGGATGCCTGGATACCCCCACCAGCGGAAAATATATCCTGAACGGAACCGATGTAAGCAAAATGGAAGACAACCAGCTGGCCGAGATCAGGAACCAGGAGATCGGTTTTATTTTTCAGACCTTCAACCTGCTTCCCCGGTATACCGCACTGGAAAATGTGACCCTTCCGCTGATCTATGCGGGGAGCAACAAATCCGACAGGCTGGAAAGGGCCAAAGAGACGCTGGACAGCGTGGGACTGGGAGACAGGATGGACCACAGGCCCAACGAACTGTCGGGCGGACAAAGACAGCGGGTCGCGGTGGCCAGGGCACTGGTGAACAAGCCTTCCATCATCCTGGCTGATGAGCCGACCGGGAATCTTGATTCCAAAACCTCCACGGATATCATGAAACTTTTCGGACAGATCCACGAACTGGGAAATACCATCGTGGTGGTCACCCACGAGGATTTCATTGCCCGGTATGCCCACCGGATCATCCATCTGCTGGACGGAAAGATCGACAGTATTGAGGTGAACGAGAATCCTGACCAATAGGAAGAGATTACCCGTTTTTACAACCGTTTATCCGACTTTTTTTTGCCTTTTCCAGGCCGATTGCTGACCTTCCGGGGATTCAACAGAAGCCCTGGAATTCACTGTTGTAGTATTCATTTTTTTTTATAAATTTGCCGCACTTAAACGGCACCTATTGTTGAATGAACATTTAATTCTTCGTCTATGTACTGGACACTGGAATTAGCCTCCAAGCTTGAGGATGCACCCTGGCCTGCCACGAAAGAAGAATTAATCGACTTTGCAATCCGATCAGGTGCACCCATGGAAGTGATAGAGAATCTTCAGGAGATCGAGGATGAGGGGGATGTCTATGAGAGCATAGAAGATATCTGGCCCGATTATCCGAGCAAGGACGACTTTTTCTTCAATGAAGACGAATACTGAAAAAGGAGCATCCCGCTCCTTTCTTTATTTCCATACAAATACATCCTGATAGGTCAGCGGCCTCCATTGTTCCACCCATTTGAAATCAGCCAGCAGCGCTTCTTCCTGCGGGAACAACTCAAGGGGATAATAGGTGCCATCCGGTTTCTTGGTATAGTTCACCCTGGCTATCTTATTGTCTCTCAAATAGATGACAAGATCAGAACAGAAGGTTTTGTTGGCTCCCACGATGACATCTTGATCCTCGGCATAATAGATGGTCTGTCCGTTTCCCCTGACGTCGATCTTCATGAGATCATTGCCGGTAAAATAACCCGTCATTTCCTTGCCCCGCATCTGGTCATATTTTGCGGAATCTTTCCGGGAGACCACCAGGGCGGTTCCGTTCAGGTACATGCGGTGCAGCTGCTGGTCTTTCATGACCACCTCGATCTGGCTGGCGGTGAGCTGATTCTCATCGGACCACAGAACAGGTTCCCCGAAGAATTTAAAAACGCTGTCGGCCTCCACATATTCCAGTGAATCGCACATGGCCTGAAGATCGGACCTGAAGATCTTCACCCTGTAATATGCCCTGAGGATCCGGCTCTTCTCCTCCATATCCGGATTTTGAAGCGAACGCAGGGTATCGGCATGGACATACATGGTGTCCGTATCCTCCACCTGGATCATCAGAGCGCTGTCGGTGATCATGGCAAAATCGCTTTCCCGGTAATAAAGCCCGTAATGTCCCCTGAGGATCATGTTCTCCGCGGTATCCACCATCTCCACATTGGACCGGGCACGCCCGAACCCCTCTTCTGCCTCATAGTAGAGCGTATCTCCCCTGAGTGTCCGTCCTTCCTCTTCCAGGTAAGCATGATCGGTCACAAAGGAGATATCATTTTCTGTGTCGTACCATCCGTTCTCGCAGTAGATGTACCGTTCCTCGTTGAAGATCTCGGTAGGCCCGTAGAAATAGGAGATCTCGGTACCGGTGTCGTACCGGAGACTGTCTGCATGAATGGTGTAATCGGGATTGACGATCACCACACTGCCGGTGAAAATAAAGATCTCCGTGTCCAGGTAAAAATATCCTTTTTCGCTGGTAAGTTTGTTGTCCTCCCGGGTCAGGGTTCCCCCTCCCAGGTAATAGGCGAGTTTGGACTCCCGGTCGTAATCCAGGTAATCGGTCAGCAGGGTCGATTCTTTGTCGACCAGCTTCACATTGTCCCTCACCTCGGCCAGCTTTGTTTTACCGTCATAATGCAGAAAATCGCCCGTCAGTGTCATGGTATCTCCCTGAACGATCCGGATGTTGCTGAAGGCATCCACCGAAAAAGTGGCAGGATAAAAATATGCTGAATCGCAGGACATGACCACATCCTCGTGCTTCAGATGAACATTGCCCAGGAGTTTCCTGGCGTCTTTCCCTATCTTCTGATCGAATGCGGTAAGCTCGGCATTGAGGATCTCGATCCGGGTGACTTTCTGACCGAGCAATGAACCTGCCGGCAGGGGGATGAGCAATGCCAGCAGGCACATTTTCAACGCCCTTTGACGTGAGACAGCCTTCATCGCTGGCTGGTCTGCTGCCCCGGGAGGGAACAGTGCTTGAAGGAATCGTCGACCCTGATGTATGTATCTTCCTTCTTCCTGCGGTACCACTCATTCATCACTTCCTGGTTCTTCTTTTCAAGTGCCATTTCCTGCAACAGTCTGTAATCCTGTTTCAGGTTGGCACGGTGCGGTTCGGTACGGTCTCTCAGCTGGAAGATCTTGTAGCAGGTTTTGTTGTTGTGGTCGGTGGATTCAAAAGGCTCAGAAATATCTCCCACCTCCATGTTCCTGATGGTATAGTAATCCTTGGTATCCAGCTGGTCGAGCTCAAATGTGGCCGCATTGGTCGTAGGATTAACGATCAGTCCCCCGTTCACGCTGGTTCGTTCATCTTCCGAATATTGTCTGGCAGCCATTTCGAAGGTGATGGAGTCATCCTCGATCGCCTGCTTCAGGCTGTCCAGTTTGTAGATGGCTTTCTGCCTGGCATTGGCATCAGCCTTCGGATTCATCAGGATATGTCTGGTATTGGCCCGTTCCCCCCTCCGGTCGATCAGCTGGATGATATGGAAACCAAAGGAGCTTTCAACGATCTTGGAGACCTGTCCTTCCTTCAGGGCCCAGGCCGCATCTGCATAGGCCTTGTCCAGTTCGCTGCGGAGCATGTATCCCAGTTCTCCCCTGCGGGTGGCGGAAGGGCCTTCGGAATATAGTACGGCCAGGGTACCGAAATCCTCTCCTTCCATAACCCTTCTGCGGAGCTCGAGCAAACGCTCCTTCACTTCAAAGACAGCCTCTTCGCTGTAGGCAGGATAAGTAACGATCTGGCCGATCTTTACCCTGGTGTCGATATAGGGAATGCTGTCGGGATGCAGTGAATTGTAAAACTCTCTTACATCGGAAGGAGTGGTGGACACATCCTCCACGATGGAAGCCATTACCTGCTGGGTCACCAGTTGTTCCCCGATGGCCTCCCTCAGATCATCCCTGATATCAAAGATCGACTTGTTGAAATAAGCCTCCATCTCTTCCTCACTGCCGAACTGGCTGATGAAGTAATCCAGCCGGGCCTCCATGGACATCTCGACCTGGTCGGGGCTTACTTCCACACTGTCGATCTTGGCCTGGGCCATCAGCAATTTCTGTTCCATAAAATAGTTGAAGATGTCGCATCTTGCATCGGGGGGCATAGATGTTCCGGACATTTTCATCTGCAGGTACTGCTGCTCGATATCCGACTGGAGGATATGGAAATCCCCCACTACGCCCACTACCCGGTCGATGATCATGGGTTGCCCCGTTGTCAGTTGTGATAATAAAATGCCCGCTATGATTATGATAATTTTCCTGCTCATGTTGCCCTTTTAAAAAATCTCAAACTGGTTTCTGCTCACACCATCACTGTATACCCTTTGTTCCAGGTTCCGGAAGAACTCGATCTTCCGTTTGTTCAGAATGATGTTTGCAATATCGTCCGATACCATCTCCAGCGGTGCGGCCTCGCCTTCGGTCAAATGGTCGGTCACATGGAGAAAGTACCGGAAAAGCGAATCTGAGGTTTCAATATTTTTGTTATACCGCAGATACCCTGAAGGATTGCTGATCTGCATGGGAAGCTGCACCTTGATGGAAGAGAAATAGACCCAGGTATCGTTGAAATCGCTGTATTTCTCGGCATAGCTGAGACAGTATTTTTCCATTTCGGCCCGGTCCTCCTCACCGTTGTCCCAGGACCACGTGCGCAGTTCTGCCAGTCTGGGGGCGGAGAGGGGGACCTTGATGAAAGTACCCCTGATAACATCCTGACCGAGCAGGAAATTGTTGATATTCTCCTCATAATAGGCCCTGATCTCGCTTTCAGTGACAACTGTATCCAGCTTCTGCTGCAGCAGTTTCTGCCTGTAGGAGAAGATCAGCAGGGATTTCCGGTACTGGGCGATCTGCTTTTCAAAATCCTTTTGCTCTTCGGTAAGGGCCTGTTCGGCCCTGTGCAGCATGAGCTGGTCCTTGATCCATGTATCGATGTAACGGCCCACCAGGATGATGCTGTCCTGGCTGCTGGAACCTTCCGGGACAGCATCCTTCAGATCCGAAGGATAGAGGTATTCCTCAAAAGCCCTTGCCACCGGTTGTTCCCTGCGACCCTCCCCGGTGAGAGAACAGCCGGCAGAAATTGCTGCCAGCACGAATATGATCAGGTTCCGGTTCATCTTCAGGGTGTTATTCCGGAAAGCAGACTTCTGTTCACCTGAACCGGATATTTCTCCTTCAGCTCTGCGATCCACTGTTTTTCAAGGTAATCCTGATAATCAGAGGTGATCTGACCCCTGGCCTCGTTGAGGGCTTTGGGTTCCGGGGGCCTGACTTCCCTGATGAGGATAAAATGCTCTCTTCCGTCTTCCTCATACACGGGCCCCGGTCCGACTTTCCGGTTCAGGGCATCCACTTTTTCATTTTCTCCTTCTTCCACCAGCAGATGGGTCAGGGTGATGCAGTCAACCGTATCCTGGTCACAGAATTTATCATTCAGCTTTTCCTGGTCCCATCTTCCCCGGAGGATCTTTTTGTATCTCTTTCTGACCTTCTCCACATCCACCCCTTCACTGCAGCTGACCACAACCGCATCGGTGCGTTCATCCCACATGTAGTCCGTTTTGTGGTCCTGATGGAACTCGATCAGTCCGGCCGTATCAGAAACCGCCCTGGACCATACTTTCTGATCCATGATGTCAAAAAGCAGGATCCCGTCATGGTACTCCTCGTAGATATACCTGAACTCGGGGTGTTTTTCAGGAAGCCGTGACTCTTCGTAATCAATGATCTCTTCCCGGACAAACTGCTCAAAGAGCTCCCTGGCATAGGCTCCGGGATCTCCGCCGCCACGGCCGTTCTGATTGGATTCAAGGTAGACCGCAAACTGGCCCACAGTGCCGGTATGATCCCCGATCTTCATCAGCGGTGTTTGGTCCTGCTCCAGGCTGCCGGCCTTCCATGTGGCCGAAAACAATGAGGTATCAGCTGCATTCAGCACCTTTCCCAGTGCTTCCGGGTACTCGCTGTAACCGTATTCCTTTTTCAGCCCGGCCACATATTTTTCGGTCTTATACTGTCCGCGGTCGCCACGGTCCACCTTCTCCTGCAACTCGGGCTTCATCTGCTCATAGGTCCCGATCCCTTTCTTGTCCAGCAATTTGACAATGTGCCAGCCATAGAATGATTTGAAGGGTTTCGTGAAAGATCCTTTTTCCTCCAGGGAGAAACAGGCATCCTCAAATTCGGGGATCATCCTGCCGGTCCCGAACCAGGGCATCTCCCCTCCGTTGCGGGCAGAAGCAGGGTCTTCAGAATATTTCCGGGCCATTTCACTGAAATCTTCTCCCAGCCGGAGACTGTCGTATACCGTCTGGATCTTCTCATAGGCCTTTTCTTTTTCCGTCCCGGACATCTCCTGGGGTGTCCGCACGAAAATATGCGCCACTTTGACCTGACCCCTGGCGGGCCTCCGGTCATGCACCTTCATAATATGATATCCGTAATCTGACCTGAAAGGCATGCTCACCGAATTGACCGGTGTATTGTAGGCGACCGTCTCAAAGGAGTAGATCATGCTGAAGACCGTGAAATAATTCAGGTTCCCGCCGTTCCTGCTGACCGAAGCATCGTCGGAGGTGGCCCTGGCCACTGTTTCAAAATCTTCCCCGTTCATAATGCGGTCCCTGATCTCCATGATCTTTTCATATGCGGCCAGTGTATCCTCAGGGGTGGGATGGGGGGGCAGCTTGATCAGGATATGACTAGCTTTGATATCCAGTTTGGCCCTTTCATAGGCCTCCCGCATCATTTCCTCCCTGGTCTCGTTATCGGACAGATAGGGTTTGGCAAGCTGCTCCCGGTAACCTTCCAGTTCATTTCTGAATTTGGCGGTCGTATCCATTCCAAGGGCTTCCGCTTCCTTTACCTTGAGCTTGAAATTGATGAACAGCTCAAGGTACTCCTCCGGGGTCTGGCGGTTGAGGGAGCTCTCGTTGTTGTTTTTTTTGTAGATCCTTTCAAATTCATCCACTGTTACCTGTTCGTCACCGATGGTCATCAGCACAGGTTCTCCCTGGCTGTACAGTCCGGTTGTGACTGTAAGGATCAGGGTCCATAAGCAAATCCATTTCTTCATATTACGAAACTGGTTTTAAGTAAAACGGTGTCAGTAAATTTATATTATCTGCTGTAATTGGGGGCTTCTCGGGTAATGGTGACATCATGCGGATGGCTCTCCTGGACCCCTGCATGGGTGACCCGGACGAACCGGGCTTTCTGCAGGGCAGAAATATCGGGTGCCCCGCAGTATCCCATCCCTGCCCTCAGTCCTCCCACCATCTGGTAGATCACCTCTGCAAGGCTTCCTTTAAAGGGAACCCTGGCGGCAATCCCTTCCGGCACAAGTTTCCTGATATCATCCTCCACATCCTGGAAATACCTGTCCCTGGATCCCTGCTGCATCGCTTCAATGGATCCCATGCCCCGGTATGACTTGTATTTTCTTCCGTTATAGATAATGGTTTCTCCGGGAGATTCCTCCACTCCGGCCAGCAGCGAACCGGCCATGATAGAGCTGGCCCCGGCGGCCAGCGCTTTCACGATGTCGCCCGAATACCGGATCCCCCCGTCGGCGATCACCGGTACCCCGCTTCCCTGAATGGCGGCGGCCACATCATAGATGGCGGTCAGCTGGGGGATGCCCACCCCGGCAATGACCCGGGTGGTACAGATGGAACCCGGACCAATACCCACCTTGATGGCATCGGCGCCGGCATCCACAAGTGCCCTGGCAGCATCGGCCGTCCCGATATTCCCCACCACGATATCCAGACCCGGGAATCCGGCCCTCACCTTTTTCAGGCTTTCCAGTACACCTCTGGTATGTCCGTGGGCGGTATCGATCACCACCGCATCGGCCCCTGCCTCTGCGAGTACCGATACACGGTCAATAATATCCAGGGTCACGCCCACGGCAGCCGCCACCCGCAACCTGCCTTTTTCGTCCTTGCAGGAATTGGGCCTGTCCTTTGATTTGGTAATATCCTTGTAGGTGATCAGGCCGATCAGCTTGCGGTCACCGTCCACCACCGGCAGCTTCTCGATCTTGTGGGCCTGCAATATCTCCGCGGCTTTGGGCAGATCCGTTTTTTTCGTGGTGGTGATGATGTTACTGCTGGTCATGACCTCACTGATGGCTTTTTTCATGTCCTGCTGGAACCGCAGGTCCCTGTTGGTCACAATTCCGATCAGGGTGTTTTCCTGATCCACCACCGGGATTCCCCCGATCTTATATTCCTTCATCAAATTCAGGGCGTCAAGGACAGTTCCATCCTTCTGAATGGTGATGGGTTCATGGATCATTACACTTTCCGCCCGCTTGACCTTCCGGACATGACTGGCCTGTTCCTCCAGGGACATATTCTTGTGGATGACCCCGATCCCGCCCTCGCGGGCTATGGTGATGGCCAGTTTGTCTTCGGTCACCGTATCCATCGCTGCCGATACAATGGGTGTGTTCAGCAGGATGTTCCTGGAGAAATGTGATCTGATACTGACCTCCCTGGGCAATACTTCCGAATATGCCGGAAGCAGCAGGACATCATCAAAGGTGAGTCCTTCGGAGGTAATTTTATCCTGGGCAAATGACATTGTTGCTATATTTTGGTTAAATTAAATGTGGCAAAATTACAAAAAAAATGGTTCACTTATTTTGAATACTTATCTGCAGATACTCAGAGACTACTGGGGCTTTTCAGATTTCCGTCCCCTGCAGCGGGAGGTCATCGAATCCGTGGGACGGGGGGAGGACACCCTGGCACTGATGCCCACCGGGGGCGGAAAATCCATTACCTTCCAGGTGCCGGCCCTGGCCACCGGGGGGATCTGCATTGTGATCACCCCGCTGATCGCGCTGATGAAGGACCAGGTGGAGCAGCTGAAGCAACGGAACATCAGGGCGGTGGCCATCCATTCGGGCCTGACCCGTGCAGAGATCATCGTGTCGCTGGACAATTGCATCTATGGGGATTTCAAATTCCTTTATGTTTCTCCCGAGCGACTGGCCACCGAACTTTTCCGGTCCAGGATCAGGGAGATGCGGGTGAATTTGATCGCGGTGGATGAAGCCCACTGTATTTCCCAGTGGGGCTATGACTTCAGGCCTTCTTACCTGCAGATCAGTTCTCTGCGGGAGATCCTGAAGGGAACTCCCGTGCTGGCCCTGACGGCCACCGCCACACCCGAGGTGTGCAATGATATCCAGGAGCGCCTGGGTTTCAAAAAAAGGAACCTGCTCCGGAAAAGCTTTGAGAGGAAAAACCTGGCCTATGTGGTGCGGAAAACGGAGGACAAGACCGGGGAGCTGATGGGGATCATCCGGAAATTGCAGGGCAGCGGGATCGTCTATGTGAGAAACCGGAAAAAATGCCGGGAAATTGCCGGTCTGATCACCGAATCAGGGATCTCCGCCGAGCATTACCATGCGGGATTGAAGCATGATGAACGGGATGAGAAACAGCGGGGATGGTCGGCCAACCGTTTCAGGATCATGGTGGCCACCAATGCATTCGGAATGGGCATTGATAAACCGGATGTGCGGTTCGTGATCCATTTTGACCTTCCCGACGCCCCGGAAGCATATTTCCAGGAGGCGGGACGGGCCGGGAGAGACGGGAAGAAGGCCTATGCCATTCTCCTTTACAGTCCGCCCGACAGCAGGCTGATGGACCGGCGGATCGCGGTAAATTTCCCGGACATATCCCGGATCAGGCAGATGTACGTGGCCCTGTGCAATTTTCTCCAGGTTCCCCTGGGGAGCGGGAAGGGTCAGCATTACGACTTTGAGATGGGTGATTTTCTTTCCCGGTACAGGTTCAATGCCATGACGGTCCACAGTGCCCTCTCCATCCTGAGCAGGGAAGGATATATTGCGGTGACCGAGGCGATCAACAATCCTTCGCGGATCATGTTCCAGGCAAAACGGGATGAGTTGTATCACTTCCAGGTGAAACACGCGGAACTTGACGGGTTTATCAAGCTGCTGCTCAGATCCTACAGCGGCCTTTTTTCGCAGTACGCGGTGATCGATGAGAAATATCTTGCCAGGAAGTCCGGGATTCCGGTGGAGAAGGTTTACGGCTTTCTCCGGAATTTGTCCGGCCGGCAGATCATCCATTACATCCCGCGCAGGGATGTTCCGGTGGTCACTTTTCTGGAGGAACGCCTGGACGAGAAAAACCTGCTGATCTCCCCGGAAAGGTATTATTTAAGGAAAGAGCGTTACCAGCAGCGGATCAAAGAGATGCTCCGGTATGCCACCTCCGGAAGCCTCTGCAGAAGCCAGTTCCTGCTGAGTTATTTCGGCCAGCTGGATGCGCCCAGATGCGGGCAGTGCGATGTATGCCTGAAAAACAGAGAAGCGGGACCGGAAAGTCCGGGGTTTAAAAGGGCCAGCGAGATCCTGAAAACGATCCTGGAGGATTCGGAAGTGACCCTGGAAGAACTGATCACGGTCAGCGGACTGGAAGCCGAACAGGTGATCCGGGTGACGGAATGGATGATGGGGCAGGGAGAAATTCGCCGGAACCGGGAAATGAAGCTGCGTTTAACCGGCCGGGGAAAATGATCGGACGGTTTTATTATCTTTGCCGGATGCAAACCGGGTATCCTCATCTCCATTCATTTGTCTATTCCGCAGAAATGGTGGAATTTGTGACATCCGCCAACGAGTATTGCCATTTCCTGGAGCAGCCTGGCAAGGTGGACGAGCGACTGCTGATCGAACGTGCTGTTTTTCTCCTCTCCCGGGTCTATTCAGCTGTGATCAGGATAGGGGATACCGAACCGGTGGATGAAGATTCCTCGCTGGATGCCACGGTGACCGAAATGGAGTGGAACATGATCGATCAGCGGATCACCGCTCTGCTCGGGCCGCACAATGATTATCTTCGTCCGGCCGGTGAGGATGAATTCGACCGTTCCGAGCTGGTCACCCAGACCATTTCCGAGGATATGGCGGATATTTACCAGGAACTGAGGGACTTTACGTCCGTTTACGGACGTGGAATAGAAGAGCTGATGAACGATGCGGCATGGGAGGTGAAGGAGCGTTTCGGCGAGCACTGGGGGATCAAGCTGCTGCGTTCGCTGGCCGCACTGCACCAGCTTTATGTGAGCGGAACCGATACGGATACACAACCATGATTTTTCATGTTTCAGAAAGAGATCAGCAAAGAAGAGATTGCACAACTGGATCTGATCCGGTATGAGGGGCCCATCTGCCTGATCGATTCCGCGGAAGCTCTCCGGATGGAGATCGGTTCGATAAAAAGGGAACCGGTGCTGGGGTTTGATACGGAGACCAGACCTTCCTTCAGAAAGGGAAGGGTATATCCGACCTCCCTGGTACAGCTGGCCGCTCCCCATTGTGTCTGGCTGATCAGGGTCAACAGGATCGGATACCCGGACGGACTGAAGGCTCTTTTCTCCGGCGAGGAACCGGTGAAGGTGGGATTGGGGCTGAAGGATGACCTGAGAAGGCTTACCGGAGATGTGCGTTTCAATCCTGCCGGTTTTCTGG
Source organism: Bacteroidota bacterium (assembly GCA_051746185.1). Classification (GTDB taxonomy): domain Bacteria; phylum Bacteroidota; class Bacteroidia; order Bacteroidales. Next base: position 74,100 of record JBNJEV010000007.1, on the reverse strand, counting down.
ATCTTCAGGACTATGTGGAAGCATTCCGGATCGAAGAAAAAGGATTGAAAAAACTGGCGGGGATCGTTCTGGGTCACCGTATTTCCAAATCACAACAGGTTTCCAACTGGGATGCCGAAGAGCTGACCGAAGCCCAGATGCGGTATGCTGCCACCGATGCCTGGATCTGCCTGGAGATCTATCAGAGGCTCCGGGATTCCATTTAATATACCCTGATTTGCCATGGCCGAACCCGTTAAGATCATTTTGAAATCCGGAAAGGATCAGTCCCTGAGGCGTTTTCACCCCTGGGTCTTTTCAGGTGCCATCAAAAAGATCCATGGTCCGGCCAGGGAAGGAGCGCTGGTGGATGTTTTTGACAATAAGGATGAGTTTTTGGCCAGGGGCCATTTTCAGGAAGGTTCCATTGCTGTGAGGGTCCTGAGTTTCCGCAGGGAAGAGCTGAACCGGGATTTCTGGGACCGGTGCGTGGGCCAGGCATGGAATCTCAGGAAAGAGCTGGGACTGGCAGGGAGTGAACATACCGGTATCTTCAGATGGATCAATTCCGAGGGGGATCATCTGCCCGGACTGATCGTGGATTATTATGGGGGTGCGGCCGTGGTGCAGTTGCATTCGGTGGGGATGTTCCGCAACCTTCAGGCTATTACCGATTCGCTGGTAAAAACGGCAGAAGGCAGGCTACATACCATTTATCATAAAAGCGAAGGAACCCTCCCTGACAGACCCGGGATCAGTAATCGTTCGGGATTCCTGAAGGGCAGCGTATCCGGAGCAGAGGTGCTGGAAAACAGGTATACATTCACGGTGGACTGGGTGGAGGGACAGAAAACCGGATTTTATATCGACCAGCGCGAAAACCGTGAACTGCTGGGAAGATGGGCGGCCGGAAAAAAGGTTCTGAACATGTTCGGATACACGGGAGGTTTCAGTGTCTATGCGATGGGTGGTGGTGCCAGCCTGGTCCATACAGTGGACAGCTCCGGCCGGGCTGTTGAACTCGCCGGCCGGAACATGGAGATCAATTTTCCGGGTGATCAGCGGCATGAAGCGTTCGCCGCGGATGCGTTCAGATTTTTCCGGGAGTCCGGCCTGTCGTATGATCAGATCATTTTGGATCCTCCCGCATTTGCCAAACACCAGCATGTATTGTCCAATGCCCTGCAGGGTTACAAGCGGATCAACCAGCGGGCCCTGGAGCAGATCGCACAGGACGGGATCCTGTTTACTTTCAGCTGCTCCCAGGCCGTGAGCCGGGAAAATTTCAAAAAGTCGGTTTTCGCGGCAGCTGCCAATGCCGGTCGCAGGGTCCGCATCCTGTACCAGCTTTCCCAGCCCCCGGACCATCCCATCAGCATCTTCCATCCCGAAGGGGAATATCTGAAAGGACTTGTCCTGCATGTGGAGTAACATTTGATCACCTCATGCGTCTCATTACATAGGGAAAAACCAGTTGTACCATAAAACTTGTACAGATGAACAGAATAACCATTTTATCATTGCTTCTCCTTGCCCTGATTCCCGTTTCCTGTATTTATTATGACGGGTGGGGCCAGGGAGTGACCGGCAACGGGAATGTCACCGAACAGGTACGGGACATTTCCGGCTTCACAGGGGTCCATGTAAGCTCGGGCATCGATGTGTATCTCAGTCAGGGTGATGATTTTGAAGTCAGGGTGGAAGCGGATGAGAACCTGATGGATGTGATCGAGACCGAGGTAAGGGGAAAAATGCTGGTGGTGGGGACCGGCCGTTACGGGATCAGGCGTGCCAGATCAAAGATCGTCCGTGTGACCCTTCCCCGGCTGACCGGGCTGAAGATCAGCAGTGCCGGCGATTGTGAGGGTCAGACACCTTTTGAATGTGATGACCTGGAACTGGAGATCAGCAGTGCAGGGGATCTTACCCTGGAGGTGGATGCTGAAGCGATCGATGTGGAGATCAGTTCGAGCGGTGATGCCAGACTGTCCGGATCTGCAGAAACGCTTGATGTGTCCATGAGCAGTGCAGGTGATCTTCATGCCTTCGATCTGATCGCTGAAAAAGTGAAAGTGAGCGTTTCGAGTGCCGGGGATGCCCGGGTCCACGCCGCGGAAGAGATCTCCATGAATGCTTCCAGTGCCGGGAATATTTATTACATGGGTGATGCCCGGGTGATCCGCTCCAGCAGCTCCAGCGCGGGAGACATTATAAAAAGGGACTAGTGATCCTGATACAGACTACCCCAGGTAACTCTTCAGAATCTTGCTCCTCGTGGTGTGCTTGAGCCGCTTGATGGCCTTTTCCTTGATCTGACGGACCCGTTCCCTGGTAAGATTGAACTCTTCACCGATCTCTTCCAGGGTATGGGGATGTTTTCCATTGAGCCCGAAATAGAGGCGGATGATGCTGGCCTCGCGGTAAGTGAGCGTACTCAGCGCCCGTTCGATCTCCTTCCGCAGTGAATCGTTGAGCAGTCCCCGGTCGGGAGTGGGTGTTTCCCCGTTCAGCAGCACATCATACATATTCCCGTCCTCTCCGTCCTGCAGGGGTGCATCCATGGAAACGTGCCTCCCCGAACTGCGGATGGCATCCTTCACATCCTCCGGAGCCAGCTCCAGGGTCTGGGCAATCTCCAGGACCGTGGGCTCGCGCTCGAATTTCTGTTCCAGTTCGGCAAAGGTCTTGTTGATCTTATTGATGGACCCGATCTTGTTGAGGGGGAGACGTACGATGCGTGCCTGTTCTGCAAGTGCCTGCAGGATGGATTGCCTGATCCACCAGACCGCATAGCTGATGAATTTGAAGCCACGGGTTTCATCAAATCGCTGTGCTGCTTTGATCAGGCCCAGGTTTCCCTCATTGATCAGATCGGGCAGGCTCAATCCCTGATTCTGATATTGTTTGGAAACAGAGACCACAAACCGAAGATTGGCCTTGATCAGTTTTTCCATGGCAACCTGATCTCCTTTTTTGATCCGTCTGGCCAGTTCAACCTCTTCTTCCGCCGAAATCAGGTCCACCTTGCCAATCTCATGGAGGTACTTGTCAAGAGATGGTGTTTCACGGTTGGTAACCTGCTTGATGATCTTAAGCTGTCTCATTTCCTTTAGGGCTCCGGGTTTCGTTATACGAAAAAAAATGCAATTAGGTTACATAAATCAGGAGGGTTACAGGTATCGGTGTATCTCCTTATGTGCCATCGGACACATAAGTTACAGATTCTTAAGTCTTTATTTTAGTTGAATTTCACAACATTCAGGTTTACAATAATTTAAAGAACGAAAGTTTGATCTGTTACAAAAGTGCCTAAAGATATATGAATTGATCTTTGATACCAAACAGTTCGGTATTCTTATCATTTATTTTTGGTAGTTCTGCATATTTCTCTTAATATTGCAACATAATTCCATTCGAGCGAACGATTGTTCCACTCTATTTTATTCCAATAAACTTGATATAAATTCCCCTGTAAGAACAGGGTTCATTCATTACCTTATAATCATTATGTACGATATTCTTGAATTAAACAAAAAGCTTCTCGCTGAGTTGCGGGATATTGCCAAGGAACTGAAGATCAAACGTGTAGAATCCTACAGGAAGCAAGACCTGATCTATAAGATCCTGGATACCCAGGCCATTGTGGCTTCGGGAAACAAATCCTCGAAGAAGGAGGAAAACAAAAAGGAGAAATCACCGGCCGGTGCGGAAAAAGCATCCGCCGATTCAAAAAAGAAGCCCGGACGTCCCAAAAAAGAGAAAAAACGGGATTCTGAAAAACAGAAGCAGGCCGGGACAGTGCCTGCAGAAGCCGGTCCGGCAAAGAGAGGTTCACAGAAAGAACCTGAACCTGCCGAGGCAGCAGGGACCAATCCCGGGGAAGAGAAAACCCGGCAACCTGAGCGTCCCCGCAAAGAGGATGAGAGTCACCAGCGTGGGCAGTCACAAAGCAGGGGAGAGCGACCCCCGCGTACCGAGCGACCCCCGCGTACCGAGCGACCCCAGCGTACCGAACGGCCCCAGCGTACCGAGCGGCCCGAACGTTCCGATCGTGGAGACCAAGGAGAAAGGGGGGAACGCCCAGACCGGTCCGACCGTCCCGGATATAAAAAACCTCACGAGCAGAGACGGGAGGTCGATAAATACGATTTCGAGGGACTGATCACCAATTCTGGAGTCCTGGAAATTATGCCCGACGGATATGGTTTCCTCAGATCGGCCGATTATAATTATCTCAATTCACCGGATGATATCTATGTGTCCCAGAGCCAGATCAAGCTTTTCGGACTGAAGACGGGCGACAATGTGAAAGGGACCATCCGTCCTCCCAAGGAAGGGGAAAAATACTTTCCACTTATCAAGGTAGAGGAGATCAATGGCAGGAGTCCGGATTACATCCGTGACCGGGTTCCCTTTGATTATCTGACACCACTTTTCCCGGACAACAAATTCACGCTGGTGGGAAACGGTCAAAACAATCTCTCCGTACGTGTGGTGGATATGTTTTCGCCCATCGGAAAAGGACAGCGCGGACTGATCGTTGCCCAGCCCAAGACGGGTAAGACGGTACTGCTGCAGGATATCGCCAATGCCATCGCTGCCAACCATCCCGAGGTATACATGATCGTGCTGCTCATCGATGAACGGCCTGAAGAGGTCACCGACATGGCCAGGAATGTGAATGCCGAAGTCATTTCATCCACATTTGATGAACCTGCAGAACGGCATGTCAGGATTGCCAATATCGTTCTGGACAAGGCCAAGAGGCTCGTGGAATGCGGGCATGATGTGGTGATCCTGCTGGATTCAATCACGCGGCTGGCCAGGGCATATAATACGATCTCTCCGGCTTCGGGGAAAGTGCTTTCAGGTGGTGTGGACGCCAACGCACTGCACCGGCCCAAAAGGTTCTTCGGTGCTGCAAGGAACATCGAACACGGAGGATCCCTTACCATCCTGGCCACGGCACTTACGGAGACCGGTTCCAAGATGGATGATGTGATCTTTGAGGAGTTCAAGGGAACCGGGAACATGGAATTGCAGCTTGACAGGAAACTTTCCAACAAACGTGTTTACCCGGCAGTGGATGTGAACCCCTCCAGCACACGGAGAGAAGAGCTGCTCCTGGAAAAGCCCATGATGGACAAGATCTGGATACTGCGCAATTATCTTTCCGACATGAATTCGGTGGAGTCCATGGAGTTCCTGAGGGACCGGATGAGCAGGACCTCCTCCAACGAAGAATTCCTGATTTCCATGAACAGCGGTTAGCCATCCACACTGTCCTTTTTCGAAAGAGTTCAGGTGCCCGGATGGCACTTCAGGTCATTGCAAAACGGTGCTGATGTTGTCGAGCATAGCCCGCTATTTGTAATTATTTTATATTACGGTATTCATATCACATTTAAGCTGATTTTACTAATTTTGAGTCTCTCTGACAATTTTAGTTAAATACTTGTAGTATAAATAATTAAGAAAAAATAGCATGGCTAAAAAGAAGAATTATCTGACATGTGATGGCAACTATGCAGCAGCCCACGTTGCCTACATGTTCAGTGAGGTAGCTGCCATTTATCCCATTACGCCCTCTTCAAACATGGCCGAGCATGTGGATGAGTGGTCTGCCCACGGCAGAAAGAATATTTTTGGAGAACCCGTTACGGTGACCGAGATGCAATCCGAAGGAGGAGCCTCCGGTGCGGTTCACGGTTCCCTTCAGAGCGGAGCGCTTACTTCCACTTTCACCGCTTCACAGGGACTGTTGTTAATGATCCCCAACATGTTCAAGATCTCCAGTGAACTGTTGCCCGGAGTATTCCATGTATCTGCCAGAAGTGTGGCAACACAGGCACTTTCCATTTTCGGTGACCACAGTGATGTGATGGCCACGCGGAATACCGGTTTTGCCATGATGGCAACCAGCGGGGTGCAGGAAATCCTTGACCTGGCCGGTGTGGCCCACCTGGCGGCTATTAAGACGAAATTACCATTTTTGCACTTCTTCGACGGATTCCGCACCTCCCATGAGATCCAGAAGGCGGAGGCACCTGACCAGGATGCCCTGGCCAAACTGGTGGACAGGGATGCCCTGCAGGCTTTCCGGGACAATGCGCTCAATCCGGAGCATCCTGTCACCCGGGGAACCGCACAGAACCCGGATATCTTTTTCCAGGCCAGGGAAGCCATCAATCCCTTTTATGAGGTGATCCCCGATACCGTGGAAGAATATATGCAGGAGATCGCCAAAATCACGGGGAGGGAATACCATCCTTTTGATTATTACGGAGCAGAAGATGCGGAAAATATCGTGATCGCAATGGGTTCGGTAACCGAAACCATCAAGGAGGTGGTGGACTATTTGAACGACAAGGGAGAGAAGGTGGGCATGATCTCTGTGCACCTCTACAGGCCTTTCTCGGAAAAGTACTTCATGAAAGCCCTTCCCGGTTCGGTGAAAAGGATCGCAGTGCTTGACCGGACCAAGGAACCCGGAGCCAACGGAGAACCTCTCTATCTGGATGTAAAAGATCTGTTCTACGGGAAGGAAAATGCTCCGCTGATCGTGGGTGGACGCTACGGATTGTCCTCAAAGAATACCACTCCTGCGATGATTTTTTCAGTCTACGAAAACCTGAAGCAGAATGAGCCCAAGAACAGGTTCACCGTGGGGATCGTGGACGATGTTACCTATACCTCGCTGCCCCTGAAGGAAGAGATCTCAGTGGTCAAGGAAGGCACCTTTGAAGGTGTGTTCTGGGGAATCGGCGGTGATGGTACGGTGGGAGCCAATAAGAATTCCATCATGATCATCGCGGAATCGACCGATAAATACTGTCAGGCCTATTTTTCCTATGACTCGAAAAAATCCGGAGGTCTTACCACTTCCCATCTGAGGTTCGGAGATCACCCCATCCGTTCTCCCTACCTGGTGGGTACCCCTGATTTTGTTGCCTGCCATGTCCCCGCATATCTGGAAAAATACGACCTGCTGAAGGGGCTTAAGGACGGCGGAACATTCCTCCTGAATTCCATCTGGGATGAAAAAGAGACCATCGAACATCTGCCCGGCCATATGAAAAAGTATATGGCAGAGCATAAGATCAACTTCTATATCATCAATGCCACCAAGCTGGCCCAGGAGATCGGACTTGGGACCAGGACCAATACCATCATGCAGTCGGCTTTCTTCAAGGTTGCCAGTATCATCCCTTACGAAGATGCGGTCGATGAAATGAAAAAGTTCATTCAAAAGGCTTTTGGCAGAAAAGGGGAAGAGGTGGTCAACATGAACTTTGCCGCGATTGAGAAGGGCGGAGATGTTACCAGGGTGGAGGTCCCGGATGAGTGGGCAAATGTTGAAGTGAAAGAGGAGAAGGACGAACGTGATCTTCCTGAATTTGTCAAAGAAGTGGCAGAACCCATCAACCACCAGCGTGGAGATGACCTCCCGGTCAGTGCCTTCAGGGGACGTGAGGACGGTACCTTTCCTCCCGGAACCACCCGTTATGAAAAGCGGGGCATTGCGGTGAATGTTCCCGAGTGGATCCCGGAAAACTGTATCCAGTGTAACCAGTGTGCCTATGTGTGCCCCCATGCCGTGATCCGTCCATTCCTTCTGGATGAGGAGGAGATGAAAGGGCTTCCCGAAGATTCGGTGACCATTGATGCCACCGGGAAAGATTTCAAGGGACTGCAGTACAGGCTGCAGGTCTCGGTACTGGATTGCACCGGCTGCGATAACTGTGTGGAGGTTTGTCCGACCAAAAATAAGGCCTTGAAAATGAGGCCTCTGGAAACACAGAAGGACGAGATCCCACGCTGGGATTATCTGTTCAACAATGTTTCGCACAAGGACCATCTGGCGGACAAGAAAAAGAATGTGAAGAACAGTCAGTTTGCACAGCCCCTTTTCGAATTCCACGGTGCATGTCCCGGCTGCGGGGAAACCCCTTATATCAAGCTGATCACTCAGCTTTACGGGGACCAGATGATCGTGGCCAATGCCACCGGATGCTCCTCTATTTACGGAGGTTCCGCTCCATCAACTCCTTACAGCGCCAACAAGAACGGACACGGAGTAGCCTGGGCCAATTCCCTTTTTGAAGATAATGCTGAGTACGGTTACGGACTGGCAACAGGTATTACCAAGAACCGGGAACACATCCGGAACATCATGCAGGCGGCCATGGATGATGTGAAGCCTGATACCAAAGAGGCATTCGGGCAATGGATCGATTCCATGTATGATCTGGATGCATCCAGGAAAGCCTCCGCCAGGCTGCTTGAGGTGCTTGAAAAGGAGTCCCATGATGTCGCAAAGGAGATCACATCGCTGAAGCAATACCTGGTGAAAAAATCGGTCTGGATCATCGGAGGGGATGGCTGGGCCTATGATATTGGTTTTGGAGGGCTGGACCATGTGATTGCTTCCGGAGATGATGTGAACCTCCTGGTGCTGGATACGGAGGTATATTCCAATACCGGGGGACAGGCATCCAAATCGACCCCGGCCGGGGCGGTGGCAAAATTTGCGGCATCCGGGAAAAAGATCCGTAAAAAAGACCTGGGGATGATGGCCATGACCTATGGTTACGTATACGTGGCACAGGTGGCCATGGGAGCCAACCAGTCACAGTATCTGAAAGCGGTGAGAGAAGCCGAGGCCTATCCCGGTCCCTCCCTGATCATTGCATATTCCCCCTGTATCAACCACGGGATAAGAACCGGGATGGAGAAAACGCAAAGCCATGAGAAATTTGCCGTGGAAAGCGGATACTGGCACCTGTACCGGTATAATCCCCTGCTGGAAGAGGAAGGGAAAAATCCCCTGACCCTGGATTCCAAAGAACCCAACTGGGATCAGTTCCAGTCGTTTTTGAATTCGGAGGTGCGGTATACTTCTCTGAAGAAATCGTTCCCGGATGAGGCTGCCAGGCTTTTCAAAGCTGCCCAGACCAATGCGAAGTGGCGTTATGACAGCTATGTAAGAATGGCCAGCCTGGATTTCTCACCCTCTTCCTGACAAGATCACTCAATCGATCATTCCGGAGGCTGTCCCGCATGGATGGCCTCCGGCTTTTCTATGGGGAGATCAAGGAATTATGATTAAATTTGTGCCTCCATTGCCAACAAAATGGGAAGGATCGTAGCCATCGATTACGGATCAAAGAGAACGGGGATCGCTGTAACAGATCCGTTGCAGATGATCGCCTCACCCCTGGAAACGGTCCCGACCCATCAGCTGATGGATTTTCTTGCCTCATACATGAAAAAGGAGGAGGTGGACCTGCTGGTGGTGGGAGAGCCGAAGCAGATGGATGCTTCAGATTCAGCATCGCTCAGGCAGATCAGGTTCTTTGTGGAGGCATTCTGTAAGCGGTTCGGGGAGGTTCCGGTAAAATGGGTGGATGAAAGGTTCACTTCCCGGATGGCTATGGATGCCATGATCGCAGGGGGAATGAAAAAAGGTCAGCGGAAAAACAAGGGGAATGTGGACAAGATCAGCGCCGCAATCATTTTGCAAACCTATCTGGAGGGACAAAACAAACCTTCATGATCATTGTTATTTAGATTAGTTAAGCATTCGTTTATCATGAAACTACCTGTATATGTGTACGGAATGTCGGTGCTGCGGAGGAAGGCCGATGAAATTCCCGAGGATACAGAAAATCTGGACCAGTTGATCGGGGATATGTTCGAAACCATGAGGGCCAGCGACGGGATCGGGCTTGCAGCGCCCCAGGTGGGCAAATCAATGCGTCTGTTTGTCGTGGATACCTCGCCCCTGGGCGACAATGGGGAGCATCCGGAACTGAAGGATTTTAAAAAGGCCTTCATCAACCCCATTATCGTGGACCGGTCAGGGGATATGGAGTCCCTTGAGGAAGGCTGCCTGAGCATTCCGGGCATCAGGGAAGATGTTCCCAGACCCTTCAGGGTGCGGGTCGAATATTATGACGAGAACTGGAACCTGAAAGAGGAGGAGTACGAGGGGATCAGGGCCCGGGTCATCCAGCATGAATATGACCACCTGGAAGGGATCCTGTTCATCGATAAGATCAATCCCATCCGCAGGAAACTGATCTCCTCCGGCCTGAAAAATATCAGCAAAGGAAAAGTTGACAGCGATTACCAGATCATCTATCCAAAAAAGAAATAGGACTGCCTTAAAAGCTCAGACCTTCGGCTTGAACAGCTCTTCTGATTTGAGGAGCAGGTCAATATACTGGGCGCGCTTGTAGACAAAGGGATCGTTGGTGGCTTTTTTGCTCAGCTTTCCCCTGAAAGATTCGATGGAATCATACCCTTTTTTGTCCATCCACGATTCCATCTCCTTCAGCATGGTCCCGATGTGCTTGAGTCCGTTGTGATAGAAAGTACTGACACACTGGACGGCTGTAGCTCCGGCAAGGATCATCTTCACCACATCACCTCCTTCATAGATCCCGTTGTTGGCTGCCACATTGGCTTTGATCTGATCATACAGCAGACCGGCATACCTGATGGAAAGCCTGTGGTCGGCGGGGGTACTTAAATTCCAGGGGGAAATGTGTTTTTCGGACTCCACATCGATGTCGGGCTCGAACAGCCTGTTGAACAGGATAAACGCATCCGCTCCCGCATCGTCGAATTCTTTGACCACTTTCAGGATGTTGGTATAAAAGGAGCTCAGTTTGACGCTCACCGGGAACTTCACGGCAGATTTCACGGATTTCAAAACCTCAATCTGCTCTTTTACAATATCCTGCCCTAATCTGTCAAATTCACGGGGAACCGCAAAAAAATTGAGTTCCAGACCATCCACCCCGGTTTCTTCGATCTGTTTGGCATATTCTACCCAGGTTTCCTTATATACGGCATTCAGGCTGGCGATCACGGGTACCGAAAGGGCGTTTTTTACTTCTTTCAGGTTATACAAATATTCCTTGGGTCCGCCGTGTTCGAATTCAGGAAAGATATCGATCATTTCGGCATGGCGTTCATCATAAGCTTCCATCTGGCTGCCCATCTCATAGTCCTCCAGCTGAATCTGCTCCTCGAACAAAGACCGGTATACAATGGCAGCGATCCCTGCTTCTTCTGCCTGTTTCATTTTATCGATGTTGGTTACCATGTTGCTGGCACCCAGGATCAGGGGGTTTTTCAGTTGAATCCCCATGTGTTGCGTTGAAAGTTTTGACATCTGCGTTTTTATTAGGGTTTTTATTATTCTGTATATAAAACTAACAGAACCCGGTAAAAGTTCAAAGAAAGTTGAAAAGAATAACAGATAAATCTGACGGAAAGCCATTAAAATGAAAAAGGGATAACCTAATTCCATGATCGAGCTGAAGAGGGTTCCTGTACTCAGGATCCTGATCCCTTTTACAGCGGCCTCCCTGCCGGGGATCCGGTCCTTTTTGCCGGCAGGCATCCATATGGTGTTGATCCTTACCTGCATTCTGTGGATACTTCTGGTGGCAGCTTACCGGTTTTCATGGATCAACAGGCCATTGTTTTCCGGTGTTTTCTGCATCACCGCATTTATTTTTTATCTGCTGGCAGGATATGGAACGGCAGCGCTTTCGGAACCTGTGGACCCACAACTGCCGCAAAACAAAAAGGTGGTGGTCAGGGGGGACATTCTGGCAGATCCCCGTCCGGTGAACCGGGCCTGGATGGCCGAAATGCATGTCCGGGTGGTTGTTTCCGGGGATAGCTGTTTTCTGACCGGTACGGTTGTAAAGCTCTATATGGAAATGCCCCCCGATTCACTGCTGCCGGCATGCGGTGAGACCTGGCGGTTCTTCGGAGAGTTGTCTCCCATCCGCAACAGCGGAAATCCGGGAGATCCGGACTATGAAAAGATCCTGCGGAGAAAAAAATGCTGGTACAGGTTCTATGCAGAAGACCTGCCGGAGGTGAACCTGCCGGTGGAGAGGGATGACGGAATCTGGCCGGGGAGTAGGGATCTCCGCAGGGCCATTTCAAGCCGATGGAAAGGCAGGTCTGAGGAGCTCTCTCTTTTGAAGGCGCTGTGTCTCGGGGACCGGTCGGGACTGACCCCTGAGATGGAATATGATTTTTCCCACGCCGGAGGGATGCATATCCTGGCCGTTTCCGGTCTGCATGTGGGTTTGATCTGGTGGGTACTTTTCCATGCTTTTTCGATGTTGACCCGGCTCACCCGCAGAGAGGTTTTCAGAACCATGCTGATTTTCATGATCCTCTGGATGTATGCCTGGGTCACAGGTTTTTCCTCATCGGTCTGCAGGTCCGTGACCATGTTCTCCCTGATCACACTGGGCCGGATGCTGGATCAGCGCAGCAGCACACTGAACGCGATCCTCGTGTCGGCATTTCTGCTGATCGTGCTGGACCCCGGCAGGATCCTGGATGTGGGATTCCAGCTCTCCTATTCCGCTGTTTTGGGGATCGTCACCATTCAGCCTGTTTTCAGAAGGCTGATCCGTTCACGAAACAGAATCATCCAATGGATCCGGGATGCCACGGGGGTCAGCATCGCGGCACAGGTGGCTACCTTTCCGCTGATCATTCACTATTTTCACCAGTTGCCTGCCTATGCCATCATCACCAGTCTGGTAGCCGTTCCCCTGCTCAGCTGTATTATCGGTGTGTTTGTGATCTCCACACCGTTTTATGCAGCCGGAATATGCACCGGGCTGCTCAGCTGGCCGCTTACAAAACTCGGTGCTGTACTGAACCATACCGTGTCATTCATCGGATCCCTGCCCGGTTCGGTGATCGGTAATCTGTATATGGACCGGACAGGGATGCTGTTGCTGATGATGCTGATCGTGCTGGTCATTTCGATCCTCCATGACCGCCGGAACCTGTTCAGGTACCTGCTGATGGCCCAACTGGTGCTCATCCTCGGCCGGAATTCCTGGTCCCGTTATCAAACCTGCCATTCTTCGGAATTCGTGGCAGCGCATTTTTACGGTGGCAGTCTGTTGATATTCAGGGAAGGTGCATGTGTGGAAAGTTATATATGGACCGGAAATCCCCGGGTGGCTGACCGTATGGTACGTTATATGGAAAAGAGCTGGAGTTACCGGTTTTACGGTTCCGCAACCTTCCACCAGAACGGTTCAGGATGCAGGGAAGAATCTGTTTCCGGATCCGGAGAGGGAGTGGTGTCTGCCTGCAGGCCTCTCTGCAGGGGAGCCTGGCTGGCAGGAAATGACCGGATCAGGGGACTGGTCCTGTCGGGGTTGTTCAAACCGGCAAATGTGCCGCTGCTGAGGGGAAGAAAATGGGATTTCATCCTTCTCAGCGGTGAACCGGATGTCGCCTCCCGGATTGAGGATCTTCTGTCGCCCGGAACGCTTGTAATCGTGGATGGATCCAACAGTCACCTTTTTGCAGAAGGCCTGGGTCCGGACCGGGGACAGCTGCATGAGACCCTCCGCAGGGGAGCCTACTCGGAAAGATGGTAAAAAAAGAATGATCCGTTCGTACATTTGGACAATTATACGTTATTTTGCGGTGGAAATTTTCATTTCAATATGCGTATTGTAATAGCCGGGGCGGGTGAAGTGGGGACACATCTTGCAAAGATGTTGAACAGCGAGGAGCATGATCTGGTGGTAATCGATAACGACCAGGATCGCCTCAGGGCAGTGGGCAGTGCCATGGATGTGCTGACCATTGAAGGGAACGCCAATTCCATCACCCATCTGAAGGAAGCCAAAATCGGCAAGGCCGACCTGTATATCGGAGTTACCTATTCGGAAGATGTGAATGTCAACTCGGCCATCCTCAGCAAAAGACTTGGTGTCAAAAAGACCATTGCCAGGATCGATAACCAGGAATATATGCTTCCTTCCAACAGGGAGATATTCGACGGCCTGGGGGTGGATTACATGATCTATCCTGAGAAGATTGCCGCCAGAGAGATCGAGGGACTGCTCTCTGAGACGGGAAGCACTGAAGTGGTGGAATTCTCAGGAGGGAAGCTGCACATGTATGTGATCAGGCTGGACCAGGATGCTCCCATCATCAATAAAACACTGCGGGAGCTGGCCCCCGGGAACAATGGTTTTCAGTACCGGGCTGTGGCCATTACACGGCGCGGACATACACTGATCCCGTCGGGGGATGACCGCTTCGAGGTGGATGACATGGTCTATGTGATCTCCAGCAAGGCCGGCCTGAAAGAGCTTTACAAGTATTCAGGAAAAAAACAGTTCGAGGTCAGGAACATTATGATCCTGGGAGGTAGCAGGATCGGATGGAAAACAGCCGACTCACTGGGAAACCAGCATTACGTAAAACTGATCGAAATCGACCGCCAGAAAAGCTACAAGCTTTCCAACATGCTGAACAATACCCTGGTAATCAATGGCGACGGGACCGATCTGGACTTGCTCAGACATGAGGGACTGAATAAGATGGATGCATTTATCGCGGTGACCGGGAATTCGGAGACCAACATTCTTTCCTCTTTGCTGGCCAAGCAAATGGGAGTGAAAAGGACCATTGCCGAGGTGGAAAACATGGATTATATTCAGCTTGCCGAGAATATCGGTGTGGATACGATCATCAATAAAAAATTGATCACCGCCAGCCGGATCTTCAGATTTACCATGTCGGAAGAGGTTTCGAGCATCAAGTGCCTGACCGGGACCGAGGCCGAGGTGATGGAATATATGGTCAAACCGGATGCCCCCGCCACCGAAGGAACCCTTGCTGAAATTGAATTTCCCAGGGAGGCCATTATCGGTGGGGTGATCAGGGGGAAAAATGCCTTCATCGCCCAGGGTGATACACAGATCAAGCCCTATGACCGGGTGATCGTCTTTGCCCTGCCGGGGGTGATCCATTCCATCGGCAGGTTCTTCAACTGAAAACAACCATGATCAATCCCCGGATCATCATCCGCATACTTGGATTCATCCTGCTCACAGAGGGATTTTTCATGTGGCTGTCCATTCCGGTCTCACTCATTTTCAGGGAAAAGGAGAGCCTTCATTTCCTTCTTTCAGGAGCCATTACCGCGGGGGTCGGATTGATTGCCTATGTCTCTTCCAGGAAGGCCTCACTGAATATCGACCGCCGGGACGGATACATGATCGTTACCGGAAGCTGGTTCCTTTTTTCCCTTTTCGGGACCCTCCCGTTCCTGTTGACCGGTTCAATCCCGGATTTCACAGATGCGTTTTTCGAGACCATCTCCGGATTTACCACCACGGGAGCTACCGTGCTCAACAATATTGAGGATCTTTCCCACGGGATCCTTTTCTGGAGAAGTCTGATCCAGTGGCTGGGAGGCATGGGGATCATCCTGCTGACCCTGATCATTATGCCTTTTCTGGGAATCGGAGGGATGCAGCTTTTTACAGCCGAGGTTCCCGGTCCCACCCCGGATAAACTGCATCCCCATGTGAGGGATACGGCCAAGCGCCTGTGGATCATCTATGCCGTTTTCACCCTCAGTGAAACCCTGTTGCTCTGGGCGGGACAAATGGGGCTCTTCGACGCACTCTGCCACTCCTTTACCACCATGGCCACCGGAGGGTATTCCACCAAACAGGCCGGCATCGGTTACTGGGATTCTCCCTATATCCATTATGTCATCACCTTTTTTATGTTCCTTGCGGGTACCAATTTCACCCTTTCCTATTTTGCCATCCATGGCCGTTTCAAAAAGGTGTGGACCAACGAGGAGTTCAGATGGTATGCAGGATTTATTGCAGGATTCACCCTTCTGGTCTCCACCGGCCTGTACCTTACTTCCGGGACGGGACCCGAGGGATCATTCCGCAACGGGCTGTTTCAGGTGGTTTCCATTTTGACCACCACAGGCTACACCACTGCAGATTATCTGGCCTGGACCCCGGCACTGGTGGTGATCATTTTCATCATCATGTTTTTCGGGGGCTCGGCAGGATCCACAGGCGGCGGTCCCAAGATCATGCGGATCGTGATCCTCCTGAAGAACAGCACCCAGGAACTGAAACGCATGATCCATCCCAATGCGGTGATCCCGGTCAGGTTGAACAAATCGGCAGTGGGGGAACGGATCGTTACCAATGTGCTGGCATTTCTGGCTTTTTATGCCGTGATCGCCATGATCTCCTTTGCCATTATGTCCATGCTGGGATGTGACCTGAACACGGCTCTGGGTTCAGTGGCTGCCACCCTGGGGAACATCGGGCCGGGAATAGGCGGGGTGGGTCCGGCTTTGAATTATGCCGATATCCACGTGGCGGGGAAGTGGTTCCTTTCTTTCCTGATGCTGGTGGGAAGACTGGAGCTGTTTACCGTGCTGGTCCTGTTCTCACCCCTTTTCTGGAAGAAGTGAGGCAACATTGCACGAGTTGACCGGAGTCATTCTTCACTGTAATCCAGTTCGCCCAGTCCTTCCCTGATCACCACGGGTTCATTCCCTGTGCAGTCCACCACCGTGGAGGGGATCACTCCGCCGTATCCCCCGTCGATGACGGCATCCACCAGATCTTTGTACTGGTCATAGATGAGCTCGGGATCGGTAGGATACTCCAGGATCCGGTCATCTTCCTTCAGGGAGGTGGTAAGGATGGGATGGCCCAGTTTTCTGACAATCTCCAGGATGATCTGATTGTCCGGGATCCGGATCCCCACGGTTCTGCGGTGATGTTTGATGGCCCTGGGTACCTGGCTGCTGGCATTCAGGATGAAGGTGAACGGACCGGGAAGGGTGGATTTCATCAGCTTGAAGGTGCTGTTGTCGACACTCCTGGCAAAATCGGAAAGGTGACTCAGATCGGAACAGATAAATGAAAACCTGGCCCGGTCCGGCCGGATCCCCTTGATCCGGGCGATACGCTCCACTGCCCTGGCCTTGAATATATTGCAGCCCATTCCGTAGACCGTGTCGGTGGGATAGATGATCACGCCTCCCTGTTCAAGCAATTGAACTACTCTGTTCACCTGTCTCGGGTCTGGATTTTGTTCGTATAGCTTAATGAACATATCTTTGTATGGGTCTTCCTGAAAGAATGTGATTTTCAGGGCAAAATTAGTGGAAAATCCATAATATATGCATTTACCCACCATCCGGAGAGAGAAATTCCTGCTTCGGCCATGGGATCAGAAGGATGCCGGATCACTTACCGTGCATGCCAACAATCCCCGGATCGCCAGGAATCTCAGGGACGGATTCCCCCATCCCTATACACTGAAGGATGCGGAACAGTGGCTGAAGATGGTCAGGGAGAATAAAACGGACATGATCCTGGCCATTGAAGTGAACGGTGAAGCGGCAGGGGGGATCGGGCTGCACGGGATGAAGGATGTCTACCGTTTCAATGCCGAGCTGGGATACTGGTTGTCGGAGTCGTTCTGGGGAATGGGGATCATATCGGATGCCGTTGGCGTGGTGGTGAATTACGCCTTTACCCATACCCGGTGGCTTCGCCTTTTTGCCGCCATATATGAATACAACACTCCCTCGATGAGGGTGCTGGAAAAGAACGGATTTACCAGGGAAGCCATTCACAGGAAGGCGGTGATGAAGGAAGGAAAGCTGCTGGATGAACATCTTTTTGCCCTGCTCAAGGAACACTGGATCCGGCTGCGGGTGGAAACGGAAAAATGATCCGGACATCAGGCTTCTTCCTCGGGTTCGTCCTCAAGCTTGCTTATGTCTGGTTCGGGTCCTTGTTCCCTGTAAAAAACGGAAAGGAAGATCCCGGAAACAGCCCCTGTCAGATGGGCTTCAAAGGAGATCTGATAATCGAACGGCAGAAGCCCCCAGACCAGGCTCCCGTACCAGAATACCACCAGCAGGGAGATGGCCATCAGGCTCCTGACCTTCCTGAGGATGCCGCTGATGAACAAAAATGCCGCCAGACCGTAGATCAGGCCCGATGACCCGATGTGATAAGCCTGCCTGCCGATGCCCCACAGCAGCAACCCCGAGATGAAATAGATCAGAACCCAGATCCTGTAGGCGATATCCCTGTAAAAATAAAAAAGAGCCAGACTCAGTAAAAAAACAGGCATAGAGTTGTCCACCAGATGTTTCCAGTCACCATGTATCAGAGGGGAGAACAGGATACCTTTCAGTCCGCTGATTCTCCTGGGATAGACCCCTCCCTCAACGAAGGAAATATCCATGGCCATCTCGAACAGCTTCACCGCCCAGATCAAAAACAAAAAGAAGGCCGGAAATACCATGCTGTAGATAAATCTTTTCTTCTCTTCTGCCATGGGGCAAAGGTATCCTTTTTCCTGTTCCGGTTTTTTATGAGGCCAATCCTTATTTTTTCCAGGAAAAGTTTTGGCGTGTTGATTTTATCTCTATATTTGAGGCATGTTATAGAACATATGCGCGTACACATTCTGCATATTATCCTGGTAGTGTTGCTGGTACTTCTTCCCGGAGCAACCTGAGGATGGTATGTCAGAAGAATATAAACAGAAGCCATTCTCAGAAAAGAGGGTGGCTTTTTCGGTTTTATAGGGAATATATAATATGAAAATACAGTACAGGAGTCAGACCAGTACCATGGGAAGGAGGATGGCGGGGGCCAGAAGCCTGTGGCGTGCCAACGGCATGAAGGAGGAGCATTTCGGGAAACCGGTATTTGGCATCGCCAATTCCTTTACCCAGTTCGTTCCCGGCCATGTCCATCTTCACCAGGTGGGGCAGGAGGTCAGAAAGATTTTTGAGAAAGCCGGTTATTTCGCAGCCGAGTTCAATACCATTGCCATTGATGACGGGATTGCCATGGGACATGACGGGATGCTGTATTCCCTTCCTTCAAGGGACCTGATCGCAGACAGCGTCGAATATATGGTCAATGCCCATAAGGTGGATGCGCTCTTCTGTATCTCCAATTGTGATAAGATCACCCCGGGCATGCTGATGGCCGCCATGCGTCTCAACATCCCTGTGATTTTTGTCTCGGGCGGACCCATGGAGGCGGGACGGGACGAGGAAGGGACCTATGACCTGATCGATTCCATGGTCATGGCTGCCGATCCGAATGTGAGTGACGAGAAACTGGCCAGGATAGAACGGCTGGCCTGTCCCACCTGCGGGTCCTGTTCGGGCATGTTCACAGCCAATTCCATGAATTGCCTCAATGAAGCCATTGGACTGGCTCTCCCGGGGAACGGGACCGTGGTTGCAACCCATCGGGAAAGGAGGAAACTGTTCGAGAAAGCGGCCCGCCAACTCATTGAGAACACCGTCCGGTACTATGAAAAAGGGGACGAACAGGTCCTGCCACGCAGCATTGCCTCCTTTGAGGCATTCGAAAATGCCATGACCCTGGACATTGCCATGGGAGGCTCCACCAATACTGTGTTGCACCTGCTTGCCATTGCCCATGAGGCAGGAGTGGATTTCACCATGAAGGACATCGACCGTCTGTCCGGAACAACACCCGTTCTGTGCAAGGTTGCTCCCAGTTCGCATTACCATGTGGAGGATGTGAACCGGGCAGGGGGAATCCTCGGTATCCTGGCTGAACTGGACCGCGGAGGTCTGATCAAAAGGGATCTGCCCAGGGTGGACGGCAGGAAGGTAGGGGAAGCCGTCGACTGCTTTGATCTGATGAATCCTGAAAAGTGCAGCGAGGCCTCTGAAATCTATTCTGCGGCTCCCGGCGGGGAGATCAGCCAGGTCATGGGTTCCCAGGAAAAGCGTTTCGGTGATTTTGATATAGACAGGAAAAACGGATGCATCCGGGATATGGAGCATGCATACAGCATGGACGGGGGACTGGCAGTGCTGACCGGCAACATTGCAGAAGACGGGTGCATTGTGAAGACTGCCGGTGTTTCGGAGGAACTGCTGGTTTTTGAGGGTCCCGCAAAAGTATACGATTCGCAGGATACAGCCTGTGACGCCATCCTCAGCAGCGAGGTCACCGCAGGGGATGTGGTGGTGATCCGGTACGAAGGTCCCCGGGGTGGTCCGGGGATGCAGGAAATGCTCTATCCCACTTCCTATATCAAATCCAGGAGGCTGGGAGAAAAGTGTGCATTGATCACCGACGGAAGGTTTAGCGGGGGGACTTCAGGATTATCGGTGGGACATATTTCACCGGAAGCTGCCGACGGAGGTGCCATCGGCCTGATCCGGAACGGCGACCGCATCAGGATCGACATCCCGGCCCGGTCCATCGCTGTGCAGGTGGACCAGAAGGAACTCAGCCGGCGCCGGAAGGAAGAGGACACAAGGGACGGGGGCTGGAAACCCGATCGTGACCGGACCGTATCGGAAGCACTGAAAACCTATGCAAGCATGGTATCCTCAGCACACCGGGGTGCCATCAGGATATTGAGAGATCACCCATGATTGATTATTTACCTTAACACATCAGTAGCATGCAAACACAGACCAAGAAAAAGGAAGAAAAACAGGAGGTTTCCCGTAAAAAGATGACGGGTGCCGAAGCACTTATCCTGGCCTTGCTGGAGGAGGATGTGGATACCATCTTCGGTTTCATCGGCGGAGCCATCATGCCGGTGTATGATGCCATGTTCAACTACGAGGATAAGCTGCGACACATCATGGTACGACATGAACAGGGTGCTGTACATGCTGCCCAGGGATATGCAAGGATCTCGAGGAAACCCGGGGTCTGTTTTACCACTTCCGGTCCGGGAGCCACCAATCTGGTGACCGGATTGGCCGATGCCATGCTGGATTCCACCCCGGTGATATGCTTTACCGGCCAGGTGGTCGCTCCCCTGCTGGGTTTTGATGCCTTCCAGGAAACTGATATGGTGAGTATTTCCATGCCCATCACCAAATGGAATTACCAGATCACCAGTGCGGATGAGATCTGCGATGTGGTCGCCCGGGCATTCTTTTATGCAAATTCCGGCCGGCCCGGACCTGTCCTGATCGACATCACCAAGAATGCCCAGATGGAAGAGGTGGAATTCGAATACAGCAGGATCCAGCAGACCAGGAGTTATTTGCCCAATCCCAAACCCGATCCGGCGGCCATCAACAAAGCTGCTGAACTGATCGACCAGTCCCGAAAACCCCTTGCCCTCTGCGGCCAGGGGGTGACCATCTCCCGGGCGGAAGCAGAATTCAGGGAGTTTGTGGAGAAGGCGGGGATCCCGGTGGGATGCACACTGAACGGACTTTCGGCCTTTCCGGATGACCATCCGCTTTCGGTGGGAATGCTCGGAATGCATGGCAATTACGCTCCCAACGTGAATACCAACGAGTGCGATGTACTGATTGCCATCGGAATGCGGTTTGATGACCGGGTGACCGGCAATACGGCGACCTATGCCAGGCAGGCCAAAGTGATCCACATTGAGATCGACCCGGCAGAGATCGACAAGAATATCAAGACCGAAGTGGCCATCAATTCAGATGCCAGACTGGCCCTGCAGATGCTGCTGCCCAAGATCAAACCGGCCGAACATGCCGAATGGCTGAACTCCTTTATTGAACTGGAGAAGGTGGAGCGGGAAAAGGTGATCGACAAGGACTGTTTTCCCGGCAGCTCCAAGATGCATATGGGGGAGGTGATCCACCATTTATCCAAAAAAACCGACGGCAGTGCCATTGTGGTTACCGATGTGGGTCAGCACCAGATGGCGGCTGCACGGTACTACCAGCACAAACGCTCCAATTCATGGGTGTCGTCCGGGGGACTCGGGACCATGGGATTCGGATTGCCGGCGGCCATGGGGGCCACCTTCTCCGGAACAAAACGTCCCGTGATCGCCATCGTGGGGGACGGAGGATTCCAGATGACCATCCAGGAACTGGGAACCATTGCCCAGTACAATCTTCCGGTAAAGGTGATCCTGCTGAACAACCACTTTCTGGGGATGGTCCGGCAATGGCAGGAACTGTTCTTTGAGAGCAGGTATGCCAGCACGGGACTGCACACACCCGATTTCATGAAGATCTCCGAAGGGTTCGGTGTACCGGCAAAGAGCATCAAAGAGAGGGATGATCTGGACATCGCGCTGGATGAATTGCTGGCCCATGATGGACCGTTCGTTCTGGAAGTGGATGTTCAGAAAGAAGGGAATATCTTCCCCATGATCCCTGCAGGGGGAACAGTATCCGAAATGCGTTTAGAATAATTAATCAGGCAGAAAAGATGGAAAAAAAGGAATTTACCATATCAGTTTTCAGCGAACACAAGGTCGGTCTCCTTCACAGGATCACGGTGATTTTCTCCAGAAGGAAGATCAATATAGAAAGTCTCAATACTTCGGAATCCGAGATCAGCGGGATCTACCGTTTTACCATTGTCATCCGGGCAACCGAGGACATGGCCAAATCGGTAACCCGGCAGATCGAAAAGCAGATCGGCATTTTGAAGACATTCTACCATACCCTGGATGAGATCGTCTACCAGGAGATCGCCCTCTATAAAGTTCCCACAACGGCTTTTGCATACGGGGATGAAGTGGAAATACTGATCCGTCGCCATAATGCGAGGATCCTGACCATTGAACCGGAGTATATCATTGTGGAAAAGACCGGTCACAAGGAGGAGACAAGTATGCTATTCAGGGAGCTCGAACCTTACGGCATCCTCCAGTTTGCCCGGTCGGGCCGGATTGCCCTCACCAAACAGATCAAAGAGATCACTGCCTATTTGAAGGATATTGACAAGCATCACGAGGAGACGGCAGATGAAGTATTAACCTATTAAATCACAGAAAACAACATGGCAAAACTGAATTTTGGAGGCGTTGAAGAAAACGTCGTTACCCGGGAGGAATTCCCGCTTTCCAGGGCACGGGAAGTGCTCAAAGATGAAATCATCGCGATCATCGGATATGGTGTACAGGGACCGGCACAGGCCATGAATCTCAGGGATAACGGGATGAATGTGATCGTGGGACAGGCACCTGAATTCAAAGAGGACTGGGACAGGGCAGTGAAGGATGGGTTTGAGCCGGGAAAAGATCTCTTTCCCATTGAGGAAGCCGCAAAAAAAGCCACCGTGGTCCAGTATCTCATATCGGATGCCGCGCAACGGGCCGTCTGGCCGAAACTAAAGGCCTGTCTGAAGGAGGGGGACGCACTCTATTTTTCACACGGATTTTCAGTGACCTACAAGGAGCAGACCGGGGTGATCCCTCCGGACAATGTGGATGTGATCCTGGTAGCACCCAAGGGCTCAGGAACCAGTGTCAGGCGTAATTTTCTTGCGGGGACAGGGATCAATTCCAGTTTTGCGGTTTTCCAGGATTATACAGGAAGGGCCGAGGAGCGCACGCTGGCCCTGGGGATCGGGATCGGTTCCGGGTACCTGTTCCCCACCACATTCGAGAATGAAGTATACAGCGACCTTACAGGGGAAAGGGGTGTTCTGATGGGGGCCCTGGCCGGGATCATGGAGGCCCAGTACAAGGTACTGAGGGAGAACGGGCACACTCCTTCGGAAGCTTTCAATGAGACGGTTGAGGAACTGACCCAGAGCCTGATCCGGCTGGTGGATGAGCAAGGAATGGACTGGATGTATGCCAACTGCAGCGCCACCGCCCAGCGGGGAGCACTGGACTGGAAGCCCAAATTCAGGGATGCCACTCTGCCTGTTTTCGAACAGTTGTATGAAAGGGTGAAAAGCGGGGAGGAGACCCGGGTGGTTTTGGAGAAAACGGGTCACAACGAATACAAATCCCAGCTCTCGGAGGAATTGAGACAGTTGAGGGAATCGGAAATGTGGCAGGCAGGGGCCACGGTGCGCAAACTGCGCCCCGGCAAAGAGTGAGGCCACGGTGCACAAGCTGCCGCCCGGCAATGAGTGAGGCGGTCTTTACCGGTTTTGCCTGTAACAGTTTTTCTTCGTAAATTTGCAGCCCGGGCAAGTCTTATACGACCAGCTCCTGCTGAATTCCCCCAGGACCGGAAGGTAGCAAGGGTAGGCGGTTGTAGCGGTGCGATATAAGTAGCTTGCCCTTTTTTTATTTGTGAATACCAATCTTTTATGTATTTTCATCTACGCAAAAATCCCATCAGCACTTAATTTAAGACCTGTATCATGGAAGAAACATCCGGTAAACCATTTCTCAGGCCCGCCCTGATCTACGGAGCGATACTTGGTTTTGTAAGCATTTTTCTCAGTGTGGTATTTTATTTCCTGGGACTGACCTTCGAAGGCTGGACGGGATGGGTCAGTTTTGCCGTCGGCATCGTGGTGCTGGCCTACTGCCTGTTTGCTTACAGGAACGAATACCTGGGCGGATATGCGTCTTACGGACGATTGTTCCTGATGGCTGTGGTCACCGGTTTGATTGCCAGTGTCCTTTCTACAGCCTATACCTACCTTCTCTATGCGGTCATTGATCCGGACCTGATGGAAAAAACCAGTATCATGGCCGAGGAACGGATCCTGGCCAATTCCAGGATCCCGGAAAACATGAAGGATGATGTGATTGAGAAAATGCAGGACAGAATGACCCTGTCCCGGATGATCGTCTCCACTTTTGTCGGGGGAACCATCATTTATGCGATTTTCGGTCTCATTGTCGCTGCATTTGCAAAAAAGGAAGAAACCCCGGCCAATCAGGCGATGTAATTGCACACCATTCTGATGGATCTTTCAATTGTCATTCCCCTGTATAATGAAGTTGAATCACTCCCGGAACTGTGTGAGTGGATCCATAGTGCCCTTTCTCCCCATGACCTCGGATATGAAGTGATCCTTGTGGATGACGGAAGTAACGACGGGTCCTGGGAAGAGATCGAACGGCTGAAGGCCCTCTATCCGGTGATACGGGGACTCAAATTCCGCAGGAACTATGGAAAATCTGCTGCCCTCCATACCGGTTTCAGGGTGGCGGAAGGAGATGTGGTATTTACCATGGATGCGGACCTGCAGGACAATCCGGAAGAAATCCCGGAAATGAGGCGCATGATCGTGGAGGAAGGATATGATGTGGTCAGCGGATGGAAGAAAAAACGGTATGATCCTTTCTTTTCCAAGAACCTTCCCAGCAAGCTGTTCAACTGGGCCGCCAGGAAGGTCAGCGGGATCAGGCTGCACGATTTCAATTGCGGATTAAAAGGTTACCGCAGCAATGTGACCAGGAGCGTGGAGGTCTACGGCGACATGCACAGGTACATCCCCGTGCTGGCCAAAGGCAGCGGATTTATCAGGATCGGGGAGAAGATCGTTCAGCACCAGGAAAGGAAATACGGGGTGACCAAATACGGGATGGACCGGTTCATCAAGGGTTTCCTGGATTTGCTGACCGTGATGTTCCTTACCCGGTTCGCCAAAAAGCCGATGCACCTGTTCGGTACACTGGGGTCCCTGGTTTTTCTGGTCGGTCTGGCCATTGCATTGTATATGGGGATCGACAAGCTGATCGCCCTCATTAAACACATTCCGCAGCCACTGATCGCCGACAGTGCAATTTTCTACATTGGTCTGACCAGCATGATCATCGGTACGTTGTTGTTTATCGGCGGGTTTCTGGGTGAGCTGATCTCCAGGAATGCAACGGAACGGAATATTTACGAAATAGAGAAGAAGATCTAGCCTGTTTCCATGGAGTCTGTTCCAGCCCTATCTGTCATTATCCCCGTTTTCAACAGACCCAATGAGGTGGCTGACCTGCTTGAAAGCCTGGATAACCAGACTGTGAAACCTGATGAGGTGATCGTTGTGGAGGACGGTTCCACCCTCGATTGCCGGACCGTAGTGGAAACATGCTGTGACCGTCTGAATATTCAGTATTTCTATAAGAAAAATTCAGGACCTGGTTTAAGCAGGAACTACGGATGCGAGCGGTCGCAAGGAGATTTTGCTATTTTCCTCGATTCGGATTGTGTGCTGCCCCCGGATTATATCGAAAATGTCCAACGGGTTCTGGGTGAAGGGGATGTAGATGCTTACGGGGGACCGGACAAAGCACATCCCGGTTTTACAAAACTGCAGAAGGCCATCGATTTTTCCATGACTTCTTTCTTTACCACCGGCGGCATCAGGAGCGGGAATGAGCGACTCGGGAAATTTCACCTGCGGAGCTTCAATATGGGCTTATCCAAAGAGGTATACAGGGCGACAGGCGGGTTTTCCGACATGCGTTTTGGGGAGGATATAGACCTGAGTATCAGGATTCTCAATAAAGGGTTCTCGACGAGATTTTTAAAAGAAGCTTATGTGTACCACAAAAGGCGTACCTCCCTGGGCCAGTTTTTCAAACAGGTGTTCAATTCGGGTATCGCCAGGATCAACCTCAACCGGAGGCATCCCGGGACACTCAGGCCGGTCCATGCCGCCCCTGCACTCTTTACCCTGATAGCTTTGCTGATGGTGCTGCTCTCCGTTTTTATTTCCTTCTGGTTCCTCGTACCCCTCCTGCTTCATGTGATGCTGCTTTTAGGAGTTGCACTGATAAGAACAAAGAGTCTTTCCGTGGCGATCCTCTCCGTGGCCGCAAGTTATACCCAGCTTTCGGGTTACGGTTCAGGATTTCTGCTGGCCTGGTGGAGACGCAGGATACTGGGAAGAGAAGAATTCTCATCTTTCAGCAAGAATTTTTACAAATAACTCTATGATCTCAAAACAGCGATAATGGTGAGCTGTGGAGCTCACAGTTGTTCTTCGATAAAACGGATGATCTTTCCCGGATCCTCCGGGTTGAACCAGTGATACCGGTCATTCTTCCTGAACCAGGTGAGTTGTTTCCGTGCGAACTTCCGGGTGTTGCTCTTGATGCGGTCCACAGCCTCTTCCAGGGTGGAGTTGCCGTCCAGGAACTCCAGCAGCTCACGGTAACCCACGCTTTTCATGGCATTGCGGTCCCGGTAAGGCTGCAGTCTTTTCACCTCTTCCAGCAGCCCCTTTTCCATCATGCGGTCCACCCTTTCATTGATCCTCCGGTAGAGTTTTTCCCGCTCCATGTCCAGGGCGATCCTCAGAATGTTGAAGGGTCTCGGCCTGGGTTGAGCAGAAAGGAAACCCGAGTAGGGCCGGCCGGTCTGCAGGGAGACTTCAAGGGCTTTCATGACCCGCATGGGATTTTTTACATCGATCCGCTGATGGGATACCGGATCCAGTTTTTTCAGTTCCCCGGTCAGAGATCCGAGTCCTTCCTTTTCCATCCTGTGCAGCAGTTCCGCTCTCAGGGACGGATCCGGTGAAGGAAGCTCATCGATCCCCTCGCATACCGCATGGATGTAAAGTCCGGATCCACCCACCATCAGCACATGGTCATATTTTGCAAAAAGCCTTTCCAGCAATTCCAGCACGTCATGTTCGTATTTGCTGGCGTTGTAGATTGCGTCCAAAGGAACGGTCCGGATAAAATGGTGCCTGACCGCATCCAGTTCTTCCGGCGAAGGGACAGCAGTTCCGATGGTGGTTTCCCGGTAGATCTGCCTGGAGTCGGCCGATATGATCTCAGTGTGCAGATGCCGTGCTATTTCTATACCGCACCTGGTCTTGCCCACGGCCGTCGGGCCTCCCAGCACCACCAGTGTTTTCGCCATACTAAAAGTCGTCAGGATCCAGCGAATCGGGATCAATGTCATCCAGCCAGAGGTCGTCCCGGTCTTCATCCTTCTCATCGAACTCCTGATCCATCCCGGCAGCTTCCTCGTCATCCATTATATCCATGGCCAGTTGCTGGGGGGCCTGTCCCTGTGCATGGGCCACAAAGGGTGTTTTTTTACCGGTCTTTTGATCCGATTTCTCAATGAGCTCGATAAAAAACGCCCTTTCCGAAAAGAAATCGAACACATAGATCATGCGGTCATTCACCTCAGATACGGTTTCCCCGATCACTGCCCGGTCCATGGTCTCGGTGTCGAAAGCCGTATCCTCCGTTATGTCGATCAGGGTGATCTCCTTCTGTTTTTCCCAGTTCTCATTGGTGATGAAAAATGAAGCCAGCTGGGAGGGATCATAGTTCAGGTTCTCCTGGATACAGTGATGAAAGTCCAGAAATGTGTCCGTACCGCTGGTGATCACATCGCGGAGAAAATCCTGGTTTTCATCGCTGACCATACGAAAGAGAAAGATCATATCAATTCAATTCAGTTAGAAACCTGATCGTGTCAATCCCATCGGCATAATCCCAGGGCAAAGGCTTCTGTGAGGTCCCCGGCGGGATGGCACCCCGCAGATCAGGGTCTGTGGAAACACAGCACTGGATCTCACCGGACCGGGATACCAGGATATGATGCAATTTACCTAAATCAGAATACCTTTCATAATACACAACGCCCACCGGGCCGGCAATGTTGTGATCCTCTTTCACCAGCAGGACCCCGTTGTCGAAGAAACGGATCCTGTTCATCAGAAAGATGGTGCGGTAATAATCCACGTTGTTCCCGTACTTGTGGTGATGATAAAGGTAACCGAATGACTCCAGGGCTTCCATCAGGGTGGTGATGTCATATGAATCAGGAAGATATAGCTTGGTCACGTTCCTGCAACCCAGACCGAAAAACGTAAAAATATCCTCTCCCAGGCTCTTCAGATCTTCCAAGCTTTCATTGCCGGTCAGAACGGCCACCCCGCTCCGGTTCCGCCGGATGATATGGGGCCGGTCCCTGAAATAATAATCGAAATATCGGGCGGTATTGTCGCTGCCGGTGGCAATGACCGCATCCACCTCCCTGAGGTATTCATCGGTGAACCGGATCCGGTCACCCATGGCAGGATCAATGTCCGCCAGCACACGGGCAACGGATTTGATCAGCCGGTTGTCTTTGGAAGAAGGTTTGGCAAGCACCCGGTGCCCGGTGATCAGTACACTCATGAAATCATGAAAACCTACCATGGGAATATTTCCGGCCATGACCAGTCCCACTGTCCTTGGCCCTGCCGCATGTTCCAGTGACCCGGAGTAGGGTTCCATCCACCGGGTCAGCACGTCCGGGTGAAGCATACCGGCAATCCCCTCAATGGCTTTGATCACATACTCCTCTGTGAACCAGGGATTGTAGATATGCTCTTTTTGGATCAGCTCCCTGAAAGGGTCGTGATGTTTTTCATTCAGCAGTCCCATTCCATTGCTGTCATTCCTCCTGTTCTCAACAAATTGGCGGAGGAATTTCCCCAGGGTGGAGAAAGTCTCTATCGATGAAAGGGAATGCAATCGGTTATTTGTTTTCCTTCCTGATCAGATTCAGTGCCGATCCGGCCCTGAACCATTTGATCTGGTTTTCATTGAACGAATGGTCGGCCGGAAAAGTATCCGTGGTACCGTCTGAATGGTGCAGTATCACCTCCAGGGGTTTTCCCGGTTCCATCTGTTTCAGTCCCAGCACATCAATGGTGTCATCTTCGCGTATCAGGTCGTAATCTTTTCCCTTCCTGAAAGTAAGTGCGAGCATGCCCTGTTTCTTCAGGTTGGTTTCGTGGATCCTGGCAAATGATTTTACCAGCACGACCCTGACCCCCAGATGCCTGGGTTCCATGGCCGCATGTTCCCGGGAAGATCCTTCCCCGTAATTCTCATCTCCCACCACGATGGTACCGATCCCTTTGGACTTGTATTCCCTGGCCACCTGCGGTACCGGTCCATATTCCCCGGTAAGCTGGTTCAGCACCGAATTGGTTTTGTTACTGGCAGCATTCACCGCTCCCATGAGCAGATTGTTCGAGATGTTGTCCAGGTGGCCCC
Source organism: Bacteroidota bacterium (assembly GCA_051746185.1). GTDB lineage: Bacteria > Bacteroidota > Bacteroidia > Bacteroidales. The sequence continues at coordinate 44,553 of JBNJEV010000007.1, read as the reverse complement.
GGTAGCGAAGCCAGGGTCCTGCCATGGAAATGTGATCGGTGGTGCATTTTCCCTTCACCTTGATCAGCAGTTTCAATCCGGTCATTTCTTCCCCGTCCCAGGGTTCAAAAGGAGTGAGCACTTGCAGTCGGTCCGAGCGGGGATCAATGGCCACTTCAATTTCAGAACCATCCCTGGCAGGTGGCTGATATCCGTTTTCCTTTACGGCAAATCCTTTCACCGGCAATTCCACCCCCCGGGGTTCCTGGAGTTTTACCTTCTGGCCCTTATCATTGACCAGGGTATCGGTCATGGGATTGAAGGTCAGATCGCCGGCGATGGCCATGGCGGTCACGATCTCCGGTGAGGCAACAAATGCATGGGTATTGGGATTGCCGTCATTCCTTTTGGCAAAATTCCTGTTGAAGGAGGTGATGATGGAGTTTTTCTCCTGTTTGTCAGCGTTATGTCTGTCCCACTGACCGATGCAGGGCCCGCATGCATTGGCCAGCACCACTCCGCCGATCTCCTCGAAAACCTGCAGCAATCCGTCCCGTTCCACGGTATACCTCACCTGTTCGGAACCGGGTGTTACCGTGAATTCAGAAGCGACCTTCAATCCCTGCCCCAGTGCCTGTCTCGCTACCGAGGCTGCACGGGTAATGTCTTCGTAGGATGAATTCGTGCAGGATCCGATCAAACCCACCTCCAGTTCCCGAGGATACCTGTTCGCCTTCACCACCTCCGCGAATTTTGAGAGGGGCCAGGCTTTGTCCGGACTGAACGGACCGTTTATGTGTGGTTCCAGGGTGGAAAGATCGATCTCGATCACCTCATCAAAATATTTTTCCGGATCGGCATAGACCTCGGGATCACCGGTGAGGTATCCGGCAATTTTGTCCGCCCCGGCAGCCACATCGGCACGATCGGTCCCAATGAGGTACTGACGCATTTTACGGTCATATCCGAACAGGGAAGTGGTGGCTCCGATTTCGGCTCCCATATTGCAGATGGTGCCTTTGCCGGTGCTTGAGATGGATTCGGCACCTTTTCCGAAATATTCCAGGATCTTGCCTGTTCCCCCTTTCACCGAGAGGATTCCCGCCACTTTCAGGATCACATCCTTGGCGGAAGTCCATCCATTCAGTCTCCCGGTGAGCTTCACACCCACCTGCCTCGGGAACTTCAGCTCCCAGGGCATCCCGGCCATCACATCCACCGCATCGGCACCTCCGACCCCGATGGCCACCATGCCCAGTCCGCCCGCATTGACCGTATGGGAATCCGTTCCGATCATCATTCCTCCGGGGAAGGCATAATTCTCAAGAACCACCTGGTGGATGATCCCCGCACCCGGTTTCCAGAATCCGATGCCGTATTTGCTGGAAACAGTTTCCAGGAAATCAAATACTTCCCGGTTGTTCTCAATGGAGACCTTCAAATCTTCCCTGGCACCCACCCGGGCCTGGATCAGATGGTCGCAGTGGACTGTGGAAGGAACCTCCACCCTTGATTTGCCTGCCTGCATGAACTGCAGCAGGGCCATCTGCGCCGTGGCATCCTGCATGGCGACGCGGTCAGGTCGAAAATCCACGTAATCGACCCCGTGCCGGAGCGGTTTCAGGTTCTCATTATCAGCAAGATGTGTATATAATATTTTCTCGGTACATGTGAGCGGACGCTGCAGCTTTTCGCGTATCAGGCTCACGCGCTGAGGAATAGTCTTATAGGTTTGTTTGATGATGTCAAAGTCAAATGCCATATCCATCCGGAAATTAATGCAAATATATGTGAAAATGATTCTTAAGCGAGACGTATAAATGATAAGATTGTTCAGAATTTGTTATTTTTACCCACCATAGAATCTTACTGTACATGCACTTCGGCTTTTTCATTGAAAACATCAGGATCGCTCTGAAATCCATTCGCACGAATCTGCTGAGGACCATCCTTACCGTATTTATCATTGCTTTCGGGATCATGGCCCTGGTAGGGATCCTTACCGCCATTGATTCCATCAAGAACAGCCTCACTGAATCGTTTAGTATAATGGGCGCCAATACCTTTACCATTGAATCGAGGAGCATGCGTGTGCAGATCGGCAACCAGCGTTACCGGAGGAAGAATTATGAGTTTATCTCCTACCGGGAGGCGGAGGAGTTCAAACAGAGGTTCCGGTTTCCTGCCAGGGTATCCGTTTTCACCAGGGCTTCGAGTACGGCCATAGTCAAGTACAGGTCCTATAAGTCAAATCCCAATACTTCTGTCCTGGGTGCAGATGAGAACTACATCTATACCGCAGGTTATGAGATCGAACAGGGAAGGAACTTTTCGATTACCGATATCGAGAACAACCGCAACGTGGTCATTATCGGGGATGATGTGGCCGATCAGGTCTTCGGGGATAATGTGGATCCCATCAACCGGTTTATCTCGGTGGGCAATGGCCGGTACAGGGTGATCGGTGTACTGAAGGGGAGAGGCCAGTCGGGTGGTTTCGGGACCGACCGTGTCTGTATTATTCCCTATACCAATGTGAGGCAATACTTCTCCAGGCCCCAGATGCAATACTCCATCAACGTGATGCCCTATCAGCCCGAGATGCTTGACATTTCTGCCTCCGAGGCAGAAGGGGTTTTCAGGCTGGTCAGAAATCTGGAGGCCAGGGATGAAAGTGATTTCAACATTACCAAAAGCGACCAGCTTGCCCAGATGCTGATCGAGAACATGAAATATGTGACCCTGGCTGCAACGATCATCGGCCTGATCACCCTGGCAGGTGCAGTGATCGGCCTGATGAATATCATGCTTGTATCGGTGACCGAGCGGACCAAGGAGATCGGGACCAGGAAGGCCCTTGGAGCTAAGTCAGTGATGATCAGACGCCAGTTCCTCTATGAGGCCGTTGTGATCGGGCAACTGGGGGCGGTTGTTGGAATTTTGTTAGGAATAATCATCGGAAATGGTGTATCTTTAGCGATCGGTTCCAGTTTTATCGTTCCATGGAAATGGATCATCCTGGGGATCGTTCTGTGTTTCGGAGTCGGGGTGGTTTCAGGTTATTTTCCGGCGGTGAAAGCATCCCGTCTCGATCCGATCCTGGCGTTGCGGTATGAGTAAACAAACTGTCTTTGTATGGAAGACCTTTATTTGAAAAAAACTTTCAATTCGCCCGAAGTGGAGTTTATTGCGGATACGGGTGAGCTTTCAATGGAAGGCCGGTCCATTCCGGAAGATCCCGGCGAGTTCTTCGAGCAACTGATCGACTGGATCAATGAATACTTCCTCCGTCCGGCCGAAACAACCGTCATGACCATCAGGCTGGAATATATCAACAGCGGCTCTTCCAAATATATGCTTGAATTGTTGAGGATCATGAAAATGAACCACGAAGCCGGGAAAAATGTGCAGATCAAATGGTATTACGAGGAGGGTGATGAATCCATTCAGGAACTGGGTCAGCATTATGAACAGACTGTCCAGCTTCCTTTTGAGCATATCGAATTCTACTGAGAACCGGTCCTGAACGATTGCTGTAACTGTGTCGTTCCGGGATTGCGGGTCGGGACCATGTAACTTTGTTCCGGGATTGCGGGTCGGGACCATGTCGCTCCCTGCGGTCCGCGACATAGTGTCCCTCCTCCGCAATCCCTTCACGCACGCGACATAGTGTCCCTCCTCCGCAATCCCTCCACTTGGGCGATGTCGTGTCTCTCCTTCGCAATCCCTTCACCAGGGAAAAAAGCTCCCTCCCTCGCAATTCCTCCACCCGGGTGATGTTGTGTCGCTCTGCTACGATCCCTTCACTCAGGTGAAAATTCCGGTATAGTCATTTTGGCATTTTGGCACTTAACAATTTTCTTAATTCTTCTTAATTCTATTAGTTTTTCAAAACTTCATCTCGTTTTTACGGGCTTTGCATATAATTATAAATGAGAATGTTAGCTTACCATAAAAGAAAATTCCAGAAAACAACGAATTAATAAAATTCTTAGTTATTAATCACTTTATTAAGTCTGATTTTCGCGAAATGGGATACTGGTCAAAAAACCATCCGGGAATCTCTCATCAGAGGTATGGTCCCTCCCCCGCAATCCTTTCATCCTGTTTGCCGGTCGCAACTATGATATTCCTTTCGCCCAGATGCTGACCGGGATATTTCAACCATGGCTGGAAATCTTCATTGGGTGAATATTGAAGGCCTTTCATTGACATATCCCTGTACATTTTTTCCATGTAGAAACTGATCTTCCTGCAGGTGGCTGTCTTTGGCGGATCGAGCCCGCAGGTATTGCAGGTGGGAACTGCATACAAAAAAAGGTGCTCGGGGAAGCACCTTTTTGATGATGGTTGTATTACTTTCGGAATGCAGCCGCGGACTATCCGTGATCTACGGAAGCCATATGCTGGATAAGTTTGACTACGCTATAGGAGTATCCCATTTCATTGTCATACCAGCTCACCACTTTCACGAAGTTATCGTTCAGACCGATCCCTGCGTCTGCATCAAATACCGAGGTGCAGAACTCGCCGATAAAATCAGTGGAGACAACCATTTCCTCTGTATATCCCAGGATTCCTTTCAATTCTCCTTCGCTGGCTTCCTTCATGGCAGCGCATATCTCCTTGTAGGGAGCCGGTTTTTCCAGACGGCAGGTAAGATCCACCACCGAAACATTGGTTGTGGGGATCCTGAAAGCCATCCCGGTCAGTTTTCCGTTCAGCTCGGGGATCACCTTGCCGACAGCTTTGGCTGCACCCGTGGAGGATGGGATCACATTCACCGAGGCTGCCCGGCCTCTTCTCCAGTCCTTGGCGGCAGGTCCGTCCACAGTTAACTGGGTGGAGGTGGTGGCGTGAATGGTGGTCATCAGACCTTCTACAATACCATATTTATCATTCAGCACCTTGGCAACGGGAGCAAGACAGTTGGTGGTACACGATGCGTCGGATACAAAATCCATGTCCTTGCTGTATTTATCGTGGTTCACTCCCATCACGAACATGGGTGTGTCATCCTTGGGGGGAGCAGACATGATCACTTTTTTGGCGCCTGCATCAAGATGACCCCGGGCTTTTTCCTTGGTGAGAAAGATCCCGGTGGCTTCAACAATATATTCAGCACCCACCTCATCCCATTTGAGATTGGCCGGGTCTTTTTCAGAGGTGACCCTGATGGTGGAACCATTTACAACAAGGTTTCCGTCCTTGACCGCAACATCGCCTTTGAATCGACCGTGAACAGAATCATAATTAAGCAAATAAGCGATGTAGTCCACATCGAGCAGGTCATTGATACCTACAATTTCGACTTCAGGAATGTCGACAGCGACCCTGAAGACAAGTCTTCCGATTCTACCGAATCCATTAATACCAACTTTGATTGTTCCCATAATTTTAAAATTATTAAACGTTTCTAATTGTTTCCGGTTTCTGAAAACAGGAGTCCAAAATTAAAGAAATATCTCAAATCCTCAAACAGGTATACCGGGAAAATTGGACAGATGAGACGTTCGCCCGGACTGTCAGAGAATCAGTACACAGGCTGCTGGGGCAATGTGGATCTTTCCTCCCTCTTCTCTTCCCTTTTTTCCCTCCATGACCTGGCCCTTGCCGCCTCGCTGATGTCAATGACAGTTCCGAAACGGTAGCCTACATACAGGTTGAAAAAAAGGAAATTGTTTTTTTCTGTAGCCATGATCGGGACCTGGCGGGGATACGCGGTGATCCCCACACCGGCTTCCAGCGCATGGATAATGATGTCCCGTTCACTGTACTCGAAACTCATGCCGGCCTTGGCGGTTAATCCCGGGATGAGACTCAGCTCGTCGAATCCCATGAAAAAAGGCCCTCTGCCGCCGATATTCGTCTGGTGGATCGAGAGGTCGAATTTCATGTATTCATAACTTTCGGCCTGTCCGATATCAGAAAATGTATAGACCTGGTAATAGATAGGTTTGAGAAAACCAAGTGAGAGGCCTCCGCTGTAAAACATCCTTACCGCGATCCCGGTGCGGTCCCGTTTACGATAAAGCTCCCTTTGCCAGCCTGCCATTCCTTTCAGTTCCCAGAAAAGGTTCTTCTTGCCGAAGACATACCGCCGGGTATTGTAACTGTAATATGCCTGGACCTTTACTTCCTTGGGATGCTTCACGTAGGACAGGTCCCCGTCCAGGATGAACTGATTCCTGGCGTTCCTCCAGAATCCATACCTGTAATTGACCCCAAATCCATTGGAATTCAGAAATCCTCCGAAAGAACTTTCATCCCGGAACATGACCCTCTGCTGATCATCAATTTCTCCCTGGGCTTTCAGGGAAAGTAGGGCTGCACAGATCAAAAAAGGCAGTATGAGGACTCTTTTCATAAACATCGGCCTGCAATATAATGCTGGTTACAAAGATAACGAACAAGATCAGGGAATGTTGATGGACAATAAAAAAAAAGATCTACCCTCGGGTAAATCTTCATGGATTGGGACAATATGCTGTATGGTGGATTATCCGTTATGATCAGTTTGCTCGGTGTCAACCTGGCTGTAAGCCGGACAGACCTCCTTGTTACAGGAACTCAGGATCAGCCCTGCGGCAAATAAGGCGACGATGAGGATGGCTGCTCTTTTCATGGCGATAATTTTTTAATCCCTACGGTTACAAATATAGAATATATATTTATATGAAAAAACAGTACTATATACAGTAAAACTCAATGTGATACAAAAAATTTTATAAACAATACATTTTTATTGATGATTCATAAACCCCTGCCGGTCCAGGACGTCTAACAATGCCCTTGAAAACAGAACGTTATCTTCTTTTTTATAGCGAACGTCGGTAAAAACCTGGGCCAGGGTCTCCTTGTTGTTCTCTTTGACAAACTCCTGATATGCTTTGATCAATTCCTTCTCCCCGTAATATTCATTGATCTCTTCTTCCGTATAATCCTTGTATACTTCCCTGTGGATCACCGCTCCCACAGGCAGCCGGTCTGTCAGACCCGGTTCCTCGTCCGGATATCCCACAGTGAGCGTGGTTACCGGGACCACACCCCGGGGAAGATTCAGGATATCAATGATATCTCCTGCGGTATAGGTGGTGGTTCCCAGGTAGCAGATTCCCAGATCGAGCGCTTCTGCGGCCACGCATACATTCTGGGCTACCAGCAGGGCATCGATGGCGGCAGTGAAAAAGGAAAGGAAATTGTCATACCCCGGCACAGCCTTGTTCAGCCTGCACCATTTATTAAAACGATTGAAATCAGCACAGAAGGTCATGACTACCGGTGCCTCCGTGACCATGGGCTGGTTGAAGTGACAGGGGGCGAGTCTGTTTTTTATTTCGTTTTCCGTGGTGATGATAACGGAATAGACCTGCATGTTCCCTGTAGTGGATGCACGGATACCGGCTTCCACGATCTCCCTTAGGATCTCTTCCGGAACCGGAAGGTCTTTATATTTCCTGATGGATCTGTGTTTTAATAATGTCTCCAGCATAAGAAATGGTTTTCAGCAAAAGTAACGATTAATGTAGACTCCCGGGTACCCGTGAATGCAAAACATCCGAAAAGGGATACGATCATCACAACAAATGGTTATTTTCGCAGCAGATCTTTCAAAAATATTTACGATCATCATGAAATTATCAAAGAAGCTCAGGGACATGCTGATTCCCGCAATGATCTTGCTGGGACTGTTGATCCATCCTTTCCAGGTCAACGCAAAGAAGGAAAAAGATTCCGGTGCCGAAAAGCAGGCAGCGCTGGATGCGGGTATTTTCAAAGGATTGAAATGGAGAAGCATCGGTCCGGCCATGACTTCCGGCCGGATTGCCGACTTCGCCGTGAATCCGGAAAATCACAGTGAGTGGTATGTGGCGGTTGCTTCGGGGAACGTCTGGAAGACCGTGAACAACGGGACCACCTTCAAGCCTGTTTTTGACAATTACGGTTCCTATTCCATGGGAGTGATCACCATGGATCCCACCAATCACAATGTGCTGTGGCTGGGAACAGGCGAAAACAACCACCAGCGTGCCCTGGGGTACGGAGACGGTGTCTACAGGTCGGAGGACGGCGGTGAATCGTGGACCCATATGGGATTGAAGGAGGCACGGCACATCGGCGGTATCGTGGTGGACCCCGGGGATCCGGATGTGGTCTTTGTGGCGGCCGAAGGTTCGGCATGGGGACCCGGCGGCGACCGTGGCCTGTACAAGACCACCGATGGAGGGGAAACCTGGAGGAAGGTGCTGGAGATCAGTGAAAATACCGGAGTGAACAACGTGGTGATGGATCCGGTGGATCCGGATATCATGTATGCCACCAGCGAACAGCGCAGGCGGCATGTTTTCACCAAGATCGGTGGCGGTCCGGAATCAGCCGTGTACCGGTCCACCGACGGGGGAGAGACCTGGAAAAAGTCCATGTCAGGATTGCCTTCGGTGCATATCGGGGGGATGGGCATTGCCGTTTCCCCGGCCGATCATAATGTGGTCTACCTGATCATGGAGGCTGCGGAAGGCAAGGGTGGTTTCTTCCGTTCGGATAACAGGGGTGCTTCCTGGAAGAAAATGAGCGATCATCACAGCAGCGGTCAGTACTACAACGAAATCTACTGCGACCCGATGGATGTGAACAAGGTATATTCCATGGAAACCCGTTCCAAGGTCACCCTGGACGGCGGAAAGACCTGGGAGACAATGAGCCTGGAGGACCGGCATGTGGATGACCATGCCCTCTGGATCGATCCCGATGATACCAACCATTTCCTGATCGGAGGGGACGGAGGGGTCTATGAATCCTTTGATGGCGGGGAAACCTACCAGTTCAAGACCAGTCTGCCGGTCACCCAGTTCTACAGGGTCTTTGTGGATAACCAGCAACCTTTTTATTATGTGTATGGAGGGACCCAGGATAACAATACGCTGGCCGGACCTTCCCAAAACCTGAGTTCGGCAGGGGTGACCAGCGAAGAGTGGAAATCTATCCTGGGCGGGGACGGATTCTGGGTGGCGGTGGATCCCGAGGATCCGAACATTGTCTATTGTGAATCTCAGTACGGGAACATCAGCCGGTATGACAGACAAAGCGGGGAAAATATCAGCATCAAGCCAAGACCCGGGAAAGGGGAGAAGACCTACAAATGGAACTGGAATGCTCCGCTGATCATCAGCCATCACTCCCATACCAGGCTCTATGCCATGGCCAACAAGGTGTTCCGTTCAGACGACCGGGGCAACTCCTGGGAGGTGATCAGCGGGGACCTTACCTCGCAGACTGACCGGAACAGCTGGCCGGTGATGGGACATTACTGGAGCCGGGACGCGGTGGTCAAGGATGTGTCCACCAGCCTCTGGGGGACCGGCGTAGCGCTTTCCGAATCACCGCTGGATGAGAACCTGCTCTATGCGGGGACAGATGACGGTGTGATCTCGGTGACCGAAGACGGCGGGGAGAACTGGAGGCAGATAAAGACCTTTCCCGGGGTCCCCGAATATACCTATGTGAGCGATTTGCTGGCGGACCGCTTCGACAGCAACGTGGTCTATGCCACATTTGATAACCGGAAACGGGATGATTTCAAACCCTATGTGCTCAGGAGCCCCGACAGGGGCAGGAACTGGAAGAGCATTGCGGAGACCCTTCCGGAGAACGGGACCGTTCATACCATCCAGCAGGATCCCGGGGTGGCGGACCTGCTTTTCGTGGGAACCGAGTTCGGTTTCTATTTCACCCTGGACGGGGGAAAGCAGTGGACGGAGCTTTCAGCGGGACTGCCCACGATCAGCGTGAAGGACATGGCCATCCAGGAACGGGAGAATGACCTCGTACTGGCCACTTTCGGTCGCGGATTCTACATACTGGATGATTATACCCCCCTTCGTGAGATGGCAAGAGATCGTGCCATTGAGGAAAAGGAAGCCCATCTGTTTCCTGTGGCCGATGCGCGGATGTATATTCAGACCCGTGGAAAATATGGTCAGGGCTCCAGTTTTTATGAAGCTGAAAACCCTGCATTCGGAGCCACGTTCACCTACTTTTTAAAAGATGTCCCCAGGACCCTCAGAGAGGAGCGAAGGGAGAAAGAGAAAGAACTGTTTGAGAACAAACAGCCCATTCCCCAGCCCGCAAGGGAAGAGCTGCGCAGGGAAGAGGAAGAAAAAGAGCCCGAGCTGATCTTTACCATTTATAACGATACAGGTGATGAGGTCAGGAAACTTGTAAAGAGAGCATCAAATGGCATTGGCAGGATCAGCTGGGAGCTGCGATATCCCTCCAGCGATCCGATCACAGCCCGTACGGTCAGCAGAAGCAGCGGCTCTTCCACCGGAAGCAGCGGACTGCTGGTCATGCCCGGAACATACAGGGTTGGTCTGGAACTCTCATTCAGAGGAGACATCAGGCAGCTTGTGGAACCCGAACCCTTCCGCGCGGAACTGCCTGGCCACGCTACACTGCCCGCAACTGACCGGGAAGCTCTTGTGGAATTCCAGCGGGAGGTTTCCGAGTTTTCCAGGGTGATGACCGGGGCCGAACAACTGGCCGTAGAGCTGACGGAAAAACTTGCCGCCATCAGGCTTTCCCTGATGCAGACCCCGGCAGGAGAGGAACTGCTCCCGGAGGTGGATGCGCTCGAGGGCCGGCTGGATAATTTCCTGTACAGGCTGGAAGGTCCCGAATCAAGGGCAAGCTGGGAAGAGCTGCCCCCCATGGAGATGCCGTTGAACCGGAGGTTGCGGGTGATGATCCGCACCCACTGGTCCTCCACCTCGGAGCTGACACAAACCGAGAAGGAACAGCTGGCCATCCTCAGGGAAGAGTTCCCGCCCATGCTGGAAGAACTTCAAAGCATCCACGGGGAGATCCGGCAGCTGGACCGGACACTGGAAGAGATGAGAGCGCCCTGGACCCCGGGCAGGATCCCCCGGCTTGAGTAAACGGTCATGCCGGTTCCAATGTGACAGTGTCTTCCGGGGGACTTACCGGTCTGCCCGCTGGCTCTTCAGGGATTTCACATACTCCTGCGGGCTGAAATGGTAAGCTTCCCGGAACATCCGGGTAAAGTAGGAAGGGTTGGAAAACCCGACCTCCAGGGCCACCTCTGAAACGTTTCCATACCGCTGCTTTAGTAAGGATGCGGCACGTTTCAGCCTCATGGACCGGATAAATTCAACAGGAGATTGACCGGTCAGTGCATCCAGTTTTCTGAACAGTGTGCTGCGGCTCATGTGCATCTCTTCACACAGTTTCCGGACACCGAATTGTTCACTGCTCATCTGGGAATCAATTATTTTGATGGCTTTTTCCAAAAATTTCTGGTCCGCGGGAGTGACCACCACATCGGATGGATCCAGGGTCATCTCCCTGCTGAATTTTTCCTTCAGTTTCCTGCGTTGTTCAAGAAGGTTTCTGATCCGGATGGAAACTTCCCTGGCATCGAAGGGCTTTACGATGTAATCATCCGCCCCGTCTTCCAGACCACTCAATTTATCCTCCAGGCTGGCTTTTGCTGTCAGCATCAGCACAGGGATGTGACTGGTCCGGATGTCATGTTTCAACCTACGGCACAATTCCATTCCGTCCATCCGCGGCATCATCAGGTCCGTAATCACCAGATCGGGCATCTTTTCCAGGGCGATTTTGAGTCCGGCACTGCCATCGACGGCCTCCAGTACCTCATATTCAGATTCTATCTGGCTGGCCACCAGCCACCGCAGGTCTCTGTTGTCCTCTACCAGCAGGACTTTCGATCTTCTCCCAAATTCCTGATCATGGGGTGTGGCCAGGATATCAGGCTCTGTTTCTGTCCCCTCTGGTTCATGGATATCGATCATTTCCGTTACAGGTATATCTGTCTGGTTATCGATGATATACTCACTTTCTTTCAGGTGTTTTTTTCCGAGCGGGATGTGTGCTGTAAAGGTACTGCCCATATGAACCTGGCTTTCAACTTCGATTCTGCCATGCATTAATTTTACCAGGTCGGATGCAAGGGCAAGTCCGATCCCGGTTCCTTCCTGTTCTTTCTTAACCTGTGCTTCAGCCTGGTAAAACCTGTCAAAGATCTTCTCCTGCACTTCAGGGGGGATCCCGGAGCCGGTATCGGATACGGACACGATCAATACAGGATCGGACCCGGGATCAGCATATTCCAGCATGGTCTCCATTTCCACCTTCCCGCCTTCCCCGGTGAATTTGAATGCATTGGACAGGAGATTGCTGATGATCTTGTCTACTTTATCATGATCCATCCATTGCCTTGACTCCAGGGATGAAAAATGGTACAGGTACCGGATCCCTTTTCTTTCTGCCATGGCGGAATAGGAGGCAGCAATGGTATGCAGGAATTCGAACACACTGGTTTCTGAAAGTGTCAGTTTCATCGCACCTTTATCAATCCGGGAGATATCCAACAGCTGGTTAATGAGGACCATCAGCCGGTCGGTGTTCCTTCGGAGCACCTTGAGATGCTGTCGGTTATTCCGGTTTTTATCCCCTGCATCCAGGAGGTGTTCCACAGGACCTTTGATCAGGGTGATCAGTGTGCGGAATTCATGGGACACATTGTTGAAGAAACGGGTTTTCTGCTGATCCAGCTCTGAAATGGTGCGGTTGCTTTCCTCCAGCATACGGTTGGCCTCCTTGATCTCGGAAGTCTGCCTGTCCACCTCCAGCTGGAGCCGTCTTTTTTCCTTCGACAGTCTATTCGTGCGCCAAAAAATCCCGCTTACAAACAAAAGCAGTGCGAGAATACCATACAGTGCATATGCAATTGTCGTTTTCCACCAGGGGGGATGGACCAGGATGGTCAATGATGTTCCCTCCATGTTCCACAGGCCGTGGTTGTTGGATCCTCTGACCCTGAAGACATAGGTACCCGGAGTCAGGTTGGTATAGGTCGCCACCCTGTTGCCCGCATCGGTTTCGATCCATTGACTCTGATAGTTTTCAAGGATATAGGCATACCTGTTCTTCCCGGGTGCAGTATAATCCAGGGCTGCGAATTCAAAGGAGATATCATTCTGATCGTATTTCAGTTCAACTGAGTCGGCATATGAGATGGCTTTGTTCAGCCATCCTTTCCCTTTACCGGAAGCATGGATTGACTCGTTGAACAGCCGGAAATCAGTGATCACGATCTCCGGCACCTGATTGTTGATCTTCACACTGTCGGGATGAAAACTGTAAAAACCTCCGATCCCTCCGAACAGCATGGTTCCGTCTGCTCTTTTAAATGCAGAATTATTGCCGTGGAACATGATGGGTAATCCGTCACTGCGGTCGAAAAGGTGCACTTTTCCACTTTCTGTGTCAAACCGGCAGAGTCCCTGCAAGGTTCCCATCCACAGATTGCCCCGGTCGTCTGCCAGGAGCGACCGGATCATGTTGGGGCTGTTTTTCTGCAACAGGGTATCAATGTAATAGATGTTTATTTCACCTGTGCTCCTGTTGATCTCATAGATGGAGCGGGCGCTGCCCATCCAGAAAGACCCGGAGAGGTCCTCATGTATTTCCGGTATTATCAGGCTTTCGAACTCCTCAGATTCCAGTGGTTCAAACGGAACCACCGACAGGGATCCCTCCCGGACATTGTAATCAACCCGGCATAATCCCTTCTCAGCATGGGTTGCCCAGATCTGGCCGTCCCGGCTTTGTTCGAGGGTACCGAACCAGTTATCCACGCTGGGTGCATTTGCATGATCGGCATCAAAGGTAAACTGGTGCAAAGTTCTGTTCTCATCATCATATACAAACAGGCCCAGCATTGTACTGACAGTGATCTGATTACCCGATTTTATGATATCCCATACCGGGGCGGTCCGGATATTATCCTCAATCACACCGGCGGGCAGCGGATCATGGAATTCCCCGGTAACTGCATCCAATTCCAGCAAACCGTTATACAAACCCACCCAGAATCTTCCCGGTTCAATTTCTGTCATGCAGATGATATCTGTTTTCGGGGTCCCCGGATTGAAATTATCCACCTGACCGGTGTTCACGTCAAGCCGGTAAATGCCCGCTCCGTATGTACCGATCCACAAATGACCCTCCTGGTCCTCACAGATGGGATTGATATCCGTGTTCTCAAAGTGCCCGGCGACTGTCTCCTCGAAAGTAATGAACGGAGTGGAGTCCAGGTTCAGTTTCCTTAGTCCGTCATAACTCTGTGCTACCCATAAAACACCGGTACGGTCCTGCAGGATTGTTCTGATGGAGATATCATAACCGATTTCTTCCGGATCTTTCAACCCCCGGTATAAGGAACTGATCACATATTCACCGGATCCTTCCTGTCGTCTGAGACGCAGAAGATCCAGGGTTGTGCCCACGATAATATCTCCGTTCCCTGCCCTGAACAATGTATTGATTGCTTTCCTGGATTCTTTATAAAGCAGCTTTATACTCACTTCTGAGGTATACCCGGCGGCCGGGTGATCATGCTGCCGGACATGCTTCAGTTCAAACAGCCCTCCTTCAGCGGCAATAAGCAAGGTATTCCCGTCCACATCAATCAGATCAAATATCTCCCTTGTCACTTCGGAGCCCGTCCCATCCCAGGGAATGAACCGGGCAAACTGATCCGATCCAACCCTTTTCATATATAGTCCGTCCAGGCATCCCACCCAGACATTACCGGCCCTGTCCTCGCAGATTGTTTGCACCACATTTTTTCTGGATACTACTTCATCGGAGATTCTTATGTATTCAATTTCAACAAGTTCCCTGACATCCTGAACGGAAGTCCGGTCTGTGACCGATTTCTGCAGATCCTGACTGACAATGATCCTGATCAAACCTGTATTGCCTGCGGCCCATATTGCTCCATCCCGGTCTATGATCATTCCGGGATTCTTTCGTCTGAAAAAAGTGAGTTCCTCGGTCCGGTTTTCATGTATTCCGTTCAGCCTCAGACTCTGCTCCCTTTCCGGATCAAACAGGAATATGTGGTTTTCGGACTGGATCCAGATCATCCCTGATTCGTCAAGCAGGAGGGCTGATATGGTTCCCGGTTGCACTGAATCACAATTTGCGCAATTCAGATGCTGATTGTAATTTTCAAACCTGTAACCATCATACCTGATCAGTCCGCTGGAAGATCCCAGCCAGATGTATCCTTTCTGATCCTGTATCATGGAATTTACAAACCTGGCATCAAGTCCTTCTTCCACGGAGATCCGAACATTTCTGATTTCGCGGTACTGTCCGGATACAAACATAGGAACCATCAATACCAGGGGGAGGAATATTTGTCTGATTCTTTTCATCCGGATTGATCCGGCAGTGCCTTCTGCAGGCCGGAATAGATTTTCAAGTTACGATCCCTGTCGTTGATAACCAACTTGTGATCTGAAGAATTCACCGGTACCCGGTTATAAAAATATGATCCCATCCTGGTTATCATCTACCACAAATTGCTCAGATCCTGATACAAATGGTTCATTACCCGTACCCGGCCTGGCAGAAAAAAAGAGGCTGTCCGATCAGGACAGCCCCTTTGAAGGGAGAACAGTAATCAACCAACTCTACTTTTCTCCAACCATATATATGCCGCACTGGTCGATGCAGCCGCTTATGGTTCTGCTGGTACGATCCACCTGGCAATTTTCAATACACTCTATCTGTTCAGGGAGAAAAACATCATCTTTGGCCAGGAAGATGGCCATATCCTTTTCATTCCCGGGAGGAGTTCCATTGAATCCCGAGGGATCGTACATCAGTGTAATCTCTGCTTTCTGGTACCATGGTTGGGCCGGCGCTGGACCTGACAGGGAATATCCTGTTTGCATCAGGTTATATCCGTCCATGAAGGGCACCGGGAATGTGACTATGGTGAAGATGGTGGGTGAAGAAACGGATCCCTCAGGGAAATCGAGATAAACAGCTCCATTGAAGATACTTACGGATGTGCCCGAGGGCTCCACCCGGAAGCTTTCATGATTGATGCTGCCGGACAGGGGAATGACAGGATCATCCTGTACTGGTATTACCTGATCTTCCTGGCAACCGGTGCTGACCAGGATCAGCATTGCGGCGGCAAAGGAAATGGCCAGGCTTCTCATTTTCGATGTTTTCTGAAGTGTTTTCATTGTTTCTGTTTTTTTGGTGAAACATATGGGATCATCTGGATATCTGTTTGGATCAGATTGCGACCGGATCCTTACTGAGAATAAAATTATGCCGGTCGGGGGTGCAGAATCCACCAGATACCGGTCATATTATGATATGAATGATGCAGGTGATCGGGTACAGCCAGAATTGCAAGTATGGGTCGGCTTTTTACAGATGTGGCAATGGGGAAAAATTTGACTTGTATGTTATATATTTCTAACTTTGTGTTAGAAATAATTAACTATTCTATTCAATCATGAGAAAAGCGATATTTATGGTGGTTCTTGCTGTGGCCCTTATTGTATCCCTGGTTTACTGGTTGGTATTCTTTTCCGGCAGGATAGATATTCGGGAGATCCTGATGATCGGGGGACTGGTCCTGGTGGTGGGTTTTGCCTTCTTTCTGGCCTTCAGAAGACTGAGGGATGCCAGGAACATGACTCCGGGGGAGGATGAGATGTCAAAAAAGATCATGAGACAGGGAGCAGCCACAGCTTACTACCTTTCACTGTACCTGTGGCTGGTGATTATGATGTTCGAAGAAAGGATCCAGCTGGAGAGAAACTCCCTGATCGGGGCCGGAATCCTGGGAATGGCCATCCTTTGGGTCCTGAGCTGGATCTATCACCGGTACCTGCGGGGAAAATACGACTGACCGCCTTATGCTCGGTGCCTTATGAGAAACCGCATCAAAGAACTCAGGGCCAGGGATAACCTTACCCAGCTGGATCTGGCCAGAAAGGTGGGGGTAAGGAGGGAGACCATTGTCTTCCTCGAGCAGGGCAGATACAATCCGTCCCTCAGGCTGGCCTACGATATTGCCCGGACGTTCGGAATGCAGATCGAGGAGGTGTTTGATTTAGAAGGTTAGGGATTATCCATTTCAAAAGAGATGCCCAGTGCATCTGCGATCTCCTTCATCTCTTTCTGTACCGGGACCAGTACGCTGATTCCTTCCCGCCTGATCCGCTCCTCGTTCTCCCTTTCGGGATCACCGGGGATCAGGACCTTTTCCTGGCCTTTTGCCGGGGTGGCGGACCGGAAGGTCTCGATCCAGCGATCCATCTGCGATTTGAACGCTTCCGGTTTCTGGAATGCATCGATGCGCATGGCCCCGAAAAAGTGACCGGTTCCTTCCCCGACTTTTTCTTCTTTCACCGGGAGGTATGCCACCGAAGGCGGACAGAACGGTCCGAAGTTGGCTCCCGAAAGCACAGCCGAGAAGATATCCACAATGGCGCTCAGGCAATATCCCTTGTGGCTTCCCTGTTCCCTGGTCCCCCCCAGGGTGACCAGGGATCCTCCTCGCTTGATAATATCAGGGTCATCTGAGGGCATCCCATCGGCATCCTGCACATATCCCAGGGGGACCTTTTCTTTTTTCTTGGCTGCCACGGCCAGCTTACCACGGGCAATGGGAGTCGTGGAAAAGTCGGCCACAAAGGGAGGGTGTTTCCCTGCAGGTACGGCCACAGCAATTGGATTGGTCCCCAGCATCCTTGAAACAGAGAAGGTAGGTGCCACCAGGGGATTGGCAATGGTCATGCATATCCCGATCATGTCGTGCCGGAGTGCCATCATGGAATAATACCCTGCGATCCCGTAGTGGTTGGAGTTCCTGGTGGAAACCCAGCCGGTTCCTGCCGCTCTGGCCTTCTCGATGGCGATTTCCATAGATCTGGTGGCTGCGACCATCCCGATGGCCCGGTCCCCGTCCACCACTGCGGTACCGGGTGATTCATGCACGATCCTCACATCGGGTTTTACATTGATCCTTTTTGCCTGCCACAGCTGGAAGTAATCCTTGATCCGGATCATACCATGGCTGGGCAGTCCCCTCAGCTCGGCAGCAATGAATACGTCGGTTATCAACTGTGCGTCTTCCGGACTGCAGCCCATTTTTATGAATACTTCCCTGGTAAATGTTTCCAGATATTTGATGGTATACATAACCTCGCTGTTTTAAACGGATATTTGTAAAGTGAAGACCTGATATGATGCAGACACTTACTCTTCTTTGTGTATGTGTGTGGCACTGGCCTGTGCCGTGGACATGATCAGCATGTCATCCACATTCACATGCGGGGGACGGGTGACCGCGAAAAGGACTGCTTCGGCGATATCCTCGGCATACAGGGGGGTGAATCCTTTGTATACCTTTTCGGCCTGCTCCCGGTTTCCTTTGAACCTGACCATGCTGAATTCAGTTTCAACCGCACCCGGATGGATGGCGGTGACCCGGATGCCATATTCCACCAGGTCGATCCGCATGGCCCTGGTCAGGCCGTCCACAGCAAACTTGGTGGCATTGTAGACATTCCCGCTTTCATATGCCTGTTTTCCGGCAATGGAACCAATATTTATTATGTGTCCCTTCTTTCTTTCCACCATTCCGGGAGACACCAGGCGAGTTATGTAAAGCAGGCCTTTGATGTTTGTATCGATCATCTGTTCCCAGTCTTCCGGGTTCCCCTGGTGGATTCTGGCCAGACCGGCCGCAAGTCCTGCATTGTTTACCAGCACATCCACCTGTTGCCATTTACCTGAAAGTCTGCCGTATGCTTCCCTTACCCGGTCATGATTTCTGATGTCAAATGCCAGGGTAATGACATCCGCGGAGGTCCTGGAGCGAATCTCTTCCTCCAGGGCTTCCAGCTGTTCAACTCTGCGCCCGGTGACGATTATATCAAAATCGTTTTTAGCCAGAAGCAATGCTGTGGCCCGGCCGATTCCTGCAGTAGCCCCCGTAATCAGTGCGATCGGATTCATTCTTCCGGTTTTCAAACAAATGTAAAAAAATGATCGATATGATCAATTCACTATATTTGCCATCAAAGATCAAAAATATGGATATGAATGATGCACAGATGAAAAACCGGGCACTCTCTTACCTGACCCAGGATGAGGTATTTTCCATAGGTTCCATGCTGGGTCGTGATCCCAATCCTTTTGAGCTGAATATGTTTGCGGCCATGTGGTCGGAACACATCTCTTATAAAAGCTCCATTAAATGGCTGGAAGAAATGCCGGTGGAAGGGGAGAATGTGTTTGTTCGGGCAAGGGAAGAAAATGCAGGGGTCATCCATATCAATGACCAGCTGGCCTGTGCCGTTAAAATGGAATCCCACAACCACCCCATTGCGATAGACCCGAGACAGGGTGCGGTGGGAGTAGGGAACGTGAACCGGGATATTTTCACCATGGGAGCGGAACCGGTGGCCCAGCTGAATGTTCTGCGTTTCGGAGATCTCAGGCATCAGCACATACGGAAAATGGTGAACGCTGTGATCACCGCCCTGGGAAGCTATTCCAACAATTTCGGGGTTCCGGTGGTGGGAGGAGAAGTCCTGTTCGATGAGAGCTATAATTTCAATCCGCTGATCAACCTGATGAGTGTCGGGATCGTCCGGAAAGATCGCATGATCAGGGCTGCCTTCACCGGTGCCGGCCAGGTGTCTGTCCTGCTGGGAAAGAAAACAACGGGCAGGGGGGTCCATGGTGCAGGTTTTGCTTCCAAAGCGTTGCATCAAAAAGGTCAGATGGTTCCCGAGTCCCAGGTGGCTGATCCTGCCTATGGAAAAATCCTGATGGACTGCCTTCAGGAGATCATAGACCGGGGACTCATCCGCGGAATGCAGGATATCGGAGCGGGAGGTGTGCTGTGCGCGGCAGCAGAAATGGCCTTCCGGGGGAGAAAAGGAGTGGAGCTGCACCTGGAAAACATCACCGTTGAGAAAAAAGGGATCGATCCGCTGGATATCCTGCTCTCACAGACACAGGAACAGATGATGCTGGCTGTGGAGGAGGAGGATTTTGAAAAGGTCAGGGAAATTGCCGAACGGTGGGACCTGACCTGTTCCAGGATCGGATCGGTGGTGGATGAGGAGAGGATGCGGATCAAGGAAGGCAACAGGGTATATGGCGATCTCCCAGTGCAATTGCTGGTCAGAGGAGGAGGTGCCCCGGTCTATATCAGGGAAATGAAGCCAAGAGGGAAGAAACCACGTGTGGTGATGGCAGATGAAGTTCCCAGTCCGGGCAACCTGAAAGAAATTGCCAGGAAAATGGTCACCCTTCCCAATATTGCTTCCCGGAGATGGATCTATGAGCAGTTCGATACGATGGCCGGATTGTCCAATCTGAGCAGCGAACATCCCTCGGATGCGGGGATTGTAAGGATCCAGGATCAGGATGTGGTCCTGGCAATGAGTGTGGACGGGAACTACCGGTATGGGAGACTGGAACCGAGGAAAGGAGCCATGATCGCTGTGGCACAGGCCGCCAGGAACATTATCTGCTCGGGGGGCAGACCTCTGGCAGCGGCCGATTGCCTGAACTACGGTGATCCGGCCGATCCTTTTGTATACCATGACTTTGCAGAAAGCGTCAAAGGGATCAGCGAGGCATGCCGGAGGATGGGAATCCCGGTGGTTGCAGGGAACGTCAGTTTTCATAACCTGACCCATACCGGCGAGGATATTGCTTCCGTGATACCTACCCCGGTGATCGGCATGGTGGGCATGCTTGCAGATCAGGAAGATGTAATGACGGTCAATTTCAAGAAAAAAGGGGACATGATCTTTTTGATCGGGAGATCGGACAACGATCTCTCGTCCTCGGAATATCTTTCCCATGTCCATCTGATCCACGAATCATCGGCACCTGCATTCGACCTTGAGGTTGAAATCAAAATGCAGAAGGTGATCTCGGGCCTGATCCGGGAACAGTTGGTCAGTTCGGCCCATGATGTTTCCATGGGCGGACTTTTCGTGGCACTGGTCGAGTGTGCGCTACCCGGGGGACTCGGTTTTGATATCACCTCCCCGGCCGAGATCCGCAGCGATGCATTCTTGTTCGGGGAATCCCAGAGCCGGGTGGTGGTCAGTGTCTCTTCCGAAAAGGAAACAGAATTCCTTGATTACATGATGGAATTGGGTGTTCATTTTTCTGCCCTGGGTCACGTCACCAAAGAAGAACTCAGGATTGATGATGTTTCATTCGGTTTTATTTCCGACTATTCCCGTGATTTCGAGAACGCCCTGGAGAGACTTCTCGGAGATTGATCATCACGGTCCTCTCCTCATACTAATTGGGACCCACACTTCGTTTAATACAGTAATGAAAAAACTCCCTCTTTTTTTGCTGATCTTTCTGGTGCCGGCCACTTCCTTTTCCCAGGAAGAAAGACCCAGGAACCTTCCTGCTTTCGATTTGAAGAGGCTGCACTTCGGATTCACGGTGGGACTGAATACCATGGACCTGGGAATCCGCAGGAATTATGAAGCCGAGAATTTCGTATATGCAGACGTAAGCCGTATTCTGCCCGGTTTTCAGGTCAGTGTCGTATCGGATCTGCGGCTGAATGATAACTGGAACCTGAGGTTATTGCCGGGGATAAGTTTCGGATCGCGGGAGGTGAGCTATTACGAATACGATCAGCTGAATGGTCAGCGGGCAGAGATGGTCCGGATCAGCAACGTGGACAATCCGGTGACTTTGGGACCGAGCTTTCTGGACTTTCCGCTGCATTTCAAATACCGCTCCTCGAGGGTGAACAACTACCGCCCTTATCTGGTGGGCGGATTGAACTTCAGGTACGACATGTCCGCGAAACAGGAATATGACGGTGATTCCAACCAATATGTGAAATTCAAACCTGCGGACCTTTACGTGGAGTTCGGATTCGGCGTGGATACCTATTTGAGGTATTTCAAACTGGCCCCGGAGATCAAACTGGCCATGGGCCTGAGGAACATTATCAATGACGAGGGACGCCCTCCCCATCTCCAGTTCGTTGAATCCATCGACAGGGTCACCTCCTATATCGTGATGATCAATTTCCACTTCGAATAGGGCGGGACACTTTTTAACCCGGGTGGAGGGATTGCAAAGGAGGGACACTATGTCGCGTGCGTGAAGGGATTGCAAAGGAGGGACACTTTTTAACCCGGGTGGAGGGATTGCGGAGGAGGGACACTATGTCGCGGACCGCAGGGAGCGACATGGTCCCGACCCGCAATCCCGGAACAAAGTTACATGGTCCCGACCCACAATCCCGGAACAAAGTTACATGGTCCCGACCCGCAATCCCGCCAGAGTTGTGCACGCACTTAAATGGGAAAGAATAAAAATTATCCGGTTACTATACTCTATTTGTGGTTTTCCGATAAAAAATATTGATCGATCGATATTTAATATCTGAACCAACACCGAATAGGTTAATAACTGGATAAATAACATCCATTTTGATCAAAAACTCCGCCTGGGTGTCCCGGTGAAGAAAACAGGCTGTTTTGAACGGCTCTCAAACCCGTCTTCTGATCTCCGAGCAGATCACCGCCACCGAAGCGGCGAGGTTCAGGGACTCGCTCCCGTTTCCGGGCGGTTTGAAAGACGGGATGGTGATCCTGGTATGGATGTAGGGATCATATTTTCGGGTCAGTCCCCTGGACTCATTCCCGAACAATATTAGAGGAGCCTTTTCAAGGACGGTTTCATAGACACTTCTGCCCTCCAGGAAAGTAGCATAAACATGCTTTTCTTTCATGGCCGGTTCCTTCAACAATGTCTCCAGATCCAGGTAATGAACCCTGACCCGGGCAATGGCCCCCATGGTCGATTGTATGACTTTCGGATTGTACAGGTCGGTGGAATCAGGGGAGCAGACCAGGTGCCCGAACCCGAACCAGTCGGCCGTGCGAATGATCGATCCCAGGTTGCCTGGATCACGGATCGATTCAAATCCCAGCAGGGGAGCGTTGCCAAGTTCATGAAAATCGGGCATGATCGCGGGTTTGCGGACAAGGGCCAGAACCGGCTGGGGAGTGACCAGGCTGCTTGCCTTTTTTAACTGACCGGGCGTGGCTTCGGAGTATGGGATGCCGGCAGCATCCAGAGCCTCCCTGTTCTTTTTGATCCATTCACCGGTGGCAAAAAGTTGCTCCAGCCGGTGATCTCCCCCCGGGTGCCGGCGGATGAGTTCAAGGATGATCTTTTCTCCTTCCGCGCAGTAAAGCCCGTGCTGATCCCTGAATTTTTTATGCCTGAGGGACCTGATGAGTTTCAGGGTTGATGTTGAGATCATACCGTTTCAGAGTTCCTTGTGCCCAAATATCAGAAAAAATACCGCGTGAACTAAAATTTGTACTTTTACTTTTTTTAAAGGTTGTAGCTTGAGAACCAGGATACGATATTTCTTACTGTGGTGCATCCCCGTGCTGGTACATTCCTGTCAGGCCACAAAATATGTGCCTGAAGATGAATATCTTCTGCACAATTATAACATCCAGATCCGGGACGGGAAGGTGGATAAGAAAGAACTGGACGATTACATCAAGCAGAAACCGAACAAACGGATCTTTTTCTGGAAATTCTATCTCTCCCTGTACAATCTTTCCTCACCCGGGAAAGAAACTGGATTCGGCGGCTGGTTGAAACGCATAGGGGAACCTCCCGTGATTTACGATGAGGATCTCAGGAACCGGTCCGCCGAACAATTGTCTCTGTTCATGCGTAACAAAGGATATTACCATGCAGAAGTTATCGACAGTACTGTTTTCTCTGACCGGCGGGCAAAAGTGATCTACGAGGTCGTTCCCGGTGAACCCTACCGGATCAGGGACATTACCTATTTCTTTCATGATGCGAGTCTTGCCCCGCTGGTGCTTTCCGATACCACATCTTCCGCTCTGAGGAAGGGAGAACTTTTTGACGTGGATCTGTTACAGCAGGAAAGGAGACGGATCGAAACCCTGTTGAGGAACCATGGCTATTATAATTTTTCCCGGGATTATATCTATTATGAGGTGGACAGTTTGCTGAACGGTTATTTGGTGGACCTCACCCTGGGCATCCGGAATTATCCACTGCAGGATGAACGGGGAAGGATCATCCATGTGGATCATCCCGTATACCGGATCAGGGACGTGTCGCTTTTTACAGAATATGATGCAGTGTTGTTTGAAAGAGGCGGAGATCCTGAAGAGGAGAAGCTGGATACCCTGGTTTATGACAGCATCCATGTGATCTATTCCGATAAGCCGAACATCCGCCCCGGGGTGGTGACACAGAAAAACAATATCATCCCGGGCGAACTCTTCAGTGCTGAAAATGTGCAGCGTACATACAGAAACCTTTCCTCCCTCAGTGCCCTGAGTATGGTAGATATCAGGTTCGACGAAGTGGGAATCCCCGATAACCGGATGCTCGATTGCAAGGTAATGGCCGCACCCGCCACCCGTCAGTCATTCACCCTTCGTCTGGAAGGGACCAATTCGGGGGGGAATATCGGTGCCGCGGGCAACCTGACCTACGGTCACCGGAACCTGTTCGGCGGGTCGGAACAATTTGACCTTTCCTTCAGAGGGGCGATTGAAACAATGAGGGAAAGCCAGGAGAACAGGATCGGCAACATGATCGAATTTGGTGTAGATGGCCGGCTCAGGATCCCCAAGTTCCTGCTTCCTTTCCGGACAGAGCAGTTTATCCGCAAGTTCGATCCCCAGACCAACCTCCGTCTGTCCTATAATTACCAGAGGCGGCCCGATTATACAAGGACCATGGCCAACGCTTCTTTCGGCTACAACTGGCAGGGCAGGGAGAATTTTTCTCACCTGGTCTATCCCCTGGAGATTAGCCTGATCCTCACCCCTTACCGGTCGCCCTCCTTCCGGGAATGGCTTGAAGGGAAATATCTTTTCTACAGTTATGAGCCCCATGTGATCGTGGACAGCAGGTACACCATGGTATTTTCCAATCAGAAGCTTTTAAAGAACCAGGATTTCCAGGACGTGAGGATTAACCTGGAAACAGCGGGTAACCTGCTTTATGGCGGGTATTCATTGTTTGCGCCCGAGCAGGGGGAAGAGCAATACAGACTTCTGGGAGTGGAATTTGCACAGTATGTCAAAGGGGACATTGATGTCAGGGATTATAATTTCTTCTATGAGGATATCAGTTTGGTGTTGCGGGGATTTATGGGTGCCGGTTTTGCTTATCTCAATTCCACAGCCATGCCTTTTGAGAAACAGTATTTTTCAGGGGGTGCCAACAGCATCCGGGCCTGGCAGGTAAAAAACCTCGGGCCGGGTTCATTCCGGGACACCACTTTCACTTCCTTTCCCAACCAGACGGGAGATCTGAAACTGGAAGCCAATATGGAGTACCGTTTCAGGCTCTTCTGGAAACTGGAAGCTGCTTTTTTCCTGGATGTGGGGAACATCTGGTCGCTGTCGGCCGAGGACGACAGGGAGGGGGCCCGTTTCGATGTGACCCGTTTTTATAAGGAACTGGCCGTGGGAACAGGATTCGGAACCAGGCTTGTATTCAATTTCTTCATATTCAGGCTGGATCTGGGAATTCCCCTGCGCAATCCTTATCCCATTGAAGGTTCAAACTGGCTGCCGGGAGCCTCAGGTATCAGCGGCCGTGATCTGACCCTGAATATCGGCATTGGGTATCCTTTCTGATCCTGTTGAAATTACCAATTATTATTCTAATTTTGTTCGCTCACAAAATTGATGTAACCTAAACAGAATTGATCATGTCCAATAGAATTTTAGATGTCGTTCAACCCGGTGTGCTCACCGGAAAAGATGTTCAGAAAGTTATGTCCATTGCCAGGGAAAATGAATATGCCCTGCCTGCTGTGAACGTGGTGGGAACCAATACCGTGAACGCCACTATTGAGGCTGCCAGGGAAGTTCATTCACCTGTGATCATTCAGTTCTCCAATGGAGGCGCGGTCTTTTTTGCAGGAAAAGGATTGTCCAATGAGAACCAGAAAGCGGCCATTGCGGGGGGCGTCAGCGGTGCCAAGCACGTTCATTACATGGCAGAGGAATACGGAGTACCGGTGATCCTTCATACGGACCATGCGGCGAAAAAACTGCTACCCTGGATCGACGGATTGCTGGATGCGGGCGAAAGACACTTTAAGAATTGGGGGAGACCTCTTTACAGTTCCCACATGCTTGATTTGTCTGAGGAACCTATCGAGGAGAATATTGAAATCTGCAAAAGATACCTGGAGCGGATGAGCAAGATGGGGATGACCCTGGAGATTGAGCTGGGTGTCACCGGGGGAGAAGAAGACGGTGTGGACAATGTGGGTATAGACAATGCACTGCTTTATACCCAGCCCGAGGATGTGGCCTATGCTTACGAGGAACTTTCAAAGGTAAGTGATCAGTTCACTGTGGCCGCTTCTTTCGGGAACGTGCATGGTGTGTACAAGCCCGGAAATGTGAAGCTTACTCCAAAAATCCTGGATAATTCACAGAAATATATCCAGGAGAAGTACGGTACTGGGGAAAAGCCTCTCTTTTTCGTATTTCATGGAGGATCCGGTTCTTCCAGGGAAGAGATCAGGGAAGCCATCAGCTATGGTGTGATCAAGATGAACATTGATACAGATACCCAGTGGGCTTTCTGGGACGGGGTGAGAGAGTACGAGGCAAGACATCATGATTATCTCCAGGGGCAGATCGGCAATCCGGAAGGAGAGGATAAGCCCAACAAGAAGATCTATGATCCCAGGGCCTGGTTAAGGGAAGGAGAAAAAGCAATGATCGCGAGGCTGAAGGAGGCCTTTGACGATCTGAATTGCATCGATCGCTCCTAATCCCGCACCATGTTGCAGGGGGACAAATTGCTGAGGGAGAGCTTCACCAGCAAATTCGGCGTGATCGCAGCGGCAGCCGGATCAGCCATCGGTCTGGGAAATATCTGGAGATTTCCCTATGTGGCGGGTCAGAATGGTGGAGGAGCCTTTTTGATCATCTATCTCATTTTTATTGCTGCCATCGGGGTCCCCGTAATGATGTCGGAATTTGTCATCGGACGATCCGCTCAGCTGAATCCTGTAGGAGCATTCAAGAAGATCTCCCCCGGTGGGAAATGGCATCTGGTGGGATTGCTGGGCGTGGTATCGGCATTCATCATCCTTGCCTTCTATACGGTGGTGGCCGGATGGACGCTGGAGTACCTGATCCAGTCCGTCAAATGGATGCTCTTTTCAGAACGCATCGGTTTTTCCGAAATGGGCAATTCTGCGTTAAGGGATTTTTTCAGCAACCATTATCAGGATTTCACCGGGGGCAGGTGGAGACCGATCCTCTGGTTCGCGGTCATGATGCTTTTCACAGGTTACATCGTGATATCCGGAGTGAAAAAAGGCATTGAGAAGTATGCCAAGATCCTGATGCCCCTCCTTTTCTTGCTCCTTCTGATTTTGGTAATCCGGTCGGTTACCCTGGAAGGTGCCGGGGAAGGACTTGTATTTCTTTTCAAACCGGATTTCAGCCGGCTGCAGGAAACCCCGGTGAAAATCATCATTGAGGCTCTCGGACAGGCCTTCTTTTCCCTCTCCATCGGGATGGGGACCCTGATTACTTACGGGTCGTACATTCAGAAGAAGGAGAATCTGGCCAGCACCGCAGTGAATGTGGCGGTCGCTGACACGTTCATTGCCATTGTGGCAGGAATGGCTATTTTTCCGGCAGTCTTTGCCTTCGGGATCGATCCCGGGGAAGGTCCCCAGCTGGTTTACATCACCCTTCCGGTGATCTTCCAGCAGATGGCCGGCGGGCTCATCTGGGCATTATTGTTCTTCCTGCTGCTCTGTTTTGCAGCCATCACTTCCACCATTTCGGTCCTTGAGGTGATCGTGGCCTATTTTTCGGAACAGCTGTCCATGACCCGGAGGAGCGCCACCATTTTGGCCATGATATCCGTTGGTTTCCTGGGAATCTTATGCTCCTTCTCCGCACAGATCTTCGGGATATTCAATGCATCCCCGGATCTATTGCTTCCGCTGGGAGGTTTTTTCATCGTGGTCTTTATCGGTTGGATCCTTCCCAGAGACAAATCAAAAAGTGAACTGTCCAGCAATGGGACTTTTAAAACAAAGTATTACCGGCTTTTTATCTTCCTGGTGAGATTTGTTGCCCCGCTTGCCATTGCCTTTTTGTTTGTTCTGGGGGTTTATTCACGTCTGATCACCCTCTTCCCGGGTGCCGGCTGAAAATGATTTTCCGGGATACCGGCTGATCATTCCTCTTCTGAACACATGAACCCCCAGAGATGTTCCGGTACTGGCTCAGGGAATATTATCTATTGGCCCGGGGGGAGCAAAGGGCCCTGGTGTTGCTGGGATCGCTCCTTTTGCTTTCCCTGTTGGTCCGGGTAACTGTCGGGTGGCTGCCCGCCAGGGAACCACCGGAGCTGGAAAATTTCACCAGGGAAGCCCGGGAGATTATCGCCGCATTTGAACAGCCCATTGACCTCAACCGTGCCGATTCGGCCCGGCTGATCCGTTTGCCCGGGATCGGGCCTGTTTTCTCGGCCAGGATCATCAAATACCGGGAACTTCTGGGCGGATATGTATCCACCGGCCAGCTCACCGAGGTATATGGCCTGAGCCGGGAAACCGTTCAGCAGATCAGTGCTTCCCTCTGGATTGATCCTTCAGCGGTTCGAACACTTGATATTAACCGGGCGACTTTCTCCGATCTGTTGCGGCATCCATATCTGGATTATGAGCAGGTGAGATCACTGGTGAACT
The DNA here is from genome assembly GCA_051746185.1 of Bacteroidota bacterium. GTDB lineage: Bacteria > Bacteroidota > Bacteroidia > Bacteroidales. The sequence continues at coordinate 15,902 of JBNJEV010000007.1, read as the reverse complement.
ACAGGGAATTCAGGGGCCGGATCGGATCGGTGCAGGAAATCAGGGAACATCACCTGCTTTCGGATTCAATCCTGGAAAGGATGATCCCCTACCTGGAATTTGATCATGAATGAAAACTTATTCTTTTCGTTGGAGGGCAACATATTTTTTCATACCTTTAAGGAGAATGATCGGTGTTTGTCTAAACTCCTGAAAATTAATCATATAAAAATCTTAACTGCTGTTTCTGCCGGCCAATAAAAAAATTGGCCGAATTTGTTGAATAATAGAACCTGAATTTCTAAATTTGCGGCTCGAAACCAAAAAGGAATCACATGATCGTTATTCCCATCAAAGAGGGTGAAAATATCGAGAGGTCTCTGAAGAAATTCAAACGGAAGTTTGAGAAAACCGGTGTGGTGAAAGAACTGAGAAACCGCCAGGCCTATGTCAAACCTTCTGTAAAAAAGCGCCAGGAAAAACTGAAGGCCATCTATATTCAGCAGTTGCAGCAGGAAGAGGAATAGATTTATCAGGGGTTTGGCAGAAGAAATGCTGCCTATGACCGGGATAGATGATTTTCTTACATACCTGAAGGCTGAGAGAAGGTATTCGGAGCATACCATCAAGGCATACAAGAACGATTTACGTCAATTCCATGCTTTCTGCGAACGGCAGGGTTGTGAAAGCATGGATTTGCATTATAGGACCATCCGTTCCTGGGTGGTCTCACTCATGGATCATGGGAGTTCACCAAGAACGGTACACCGCAAGCTGACCGCACTGAGGACCTACTGCAGGTACCTGATCAAAATGGGCACACTGGACGCCAACCCCCTGGACAGGATCCTCAAACCAAAAATGAACAAGAGGGTCCCCGCATTTGTTGATGAGAAAAATATCAATCAGTTGCTGGATGAATTTTCCTTCGGGGAAGATTTCAGCGGTGCCAGGAATCGATTGATCATTGATCTTCTCTATCAGACAGGAATGAGAAGGAGCGAACTGCTGCGGTTGAAAACAGGTTCGGTGGATCTGGATGCAAAGACACTGAAAGTCACCGGTAAAAGGTCCAAGGAGCGGATCATTCCGCTGAATGATGATCTGTCAGAGGATCTTGCCGTTTACCTTGCTCTTCGCAGGGAAGTGGTAGACGATCCCGGAGAGGCCAGCCTGATGGTGACCGATAAAGGGAAAGCCGGCTATGACAATATGGTCTACAGGGTCGTCCGGAAATATCTGGCCCTGGTCACTACCCTGGACAAGAAAAGTCCCCATATCCTCAGGCATACTTTTGCCACCCATATGCTGAACAGGGGAGCTGACCTGAATGCCATCAAGGAACTGCTGGGACATGCCAACCTCTCAGCAACTCAGATATATACCCATAATACTTTCAAGAAGCTTAAGTCAATTTATAACCAGGCCCATCCACGGGCTTAAAAAGAAGGAGGTGCCTATGAATATTAGGATGCATTCAATTCGGTTCGACGCAGACCAGAAATTGAAGGACTTTATTGACACGAAGATCAAGAAACTACCCACTGTATATGATAATATTCTGGGTGCAGAAGTTTTCCTCAGGCTTGACAGGGATACAGCGGAGCGCGAGAACAAACTGGTGGAAATTAAGCTCGAAGTGAAGGGGCAGACGGTATTTGCCAAAAAACAATGTAAGACTTTTGAGGAAGCAACAGACCTTTCCGTGGATGCCATCAAGCGACAACTGGTGAAACGAAAAGGGAAGATCAGGAAGAAGTAGAATCCTCTGTAACGACCAGAAAGGCTGCTTCGGCAGCTTTTTTTTTGCCCCGGAAAAAAGAAACTTATTTTTTTGGCTTATAATCAAAATATTCATACATTTGCGAACCGATTTTGGAGGGTGTTTTTTGAAGATCGTTCTTTGTATGCCGATGTAGCTCAGTTGGTCAGAGCAGCTGATTTGTAATCAGCAGGTCGTGGGTTCGAATCCCTCCATCGGCTCTGATCAATTCCGGTACGCATGGAACGGATACCGGGGAGATACCAAAGCGGTCAACTGGGGCAGACTGTAAATCTGCTGTCTTAAGACTTCGGAGGTTCGAATCCTCCTCTCCCCACGATGCACAATGACATGATGGAGGGTGATTGGAGGAAGCAGCCGCTGGAGGTTCGAACCGAGCCGAAGGCGAGCTCGTGAAGGACCGAAGGTCCTGAACAATCCTCCCCTCCCCACAATAGTTCTAAAAAGTTTTGCAGCACTTATACAGTATTCCAGGGAGATTGCAGGCGGGAATAGCTCAGTTGGTAGAGCACAACCCTTCCAAGGTTGGGGTCGCGAGTTCGAGCCTCGTTTCCCGCTCAATCCTTGAGGTTGCCGATGTAGCTCAGGGGTAGAGCGCTTCCTTGGTAAGGAAGAGGTCACGGGTTCAATTCCCGTCATTGGCTCAAAAAGATTGATGATAGGTTATAGTTCAAATTAATTTAAAATTACATTATGGCAAAGGAAAAATTTGATAGGTCCAAACCGCACGTCAATATCGGAACCATTGGTCACGTTGACCATGGAAAAACCACATTGACCGCTGCAATCACCAAAGTCCTTGCAGAAAAGGGTTTGTCTGAATACAGGGATTTTGACTCCATCGACAATGCGCCCGAGGAAAAAGAACGGGGTATTACCATCAATACAGCCCATGTGGAATACCAGACGGAAAGTCGTCACTATGCGCATGTGGACTGTCCCGGTCACGCTGACTATGTGAAGAATATGGTTACCGGTGCGGCGCAGATGGACGGAACGATCCTTGTGGTTGCCGGAACTGATGGTCCCATGCCTCAGACAAGGGAGCACATCCTTCTGGCACGCCAGGTGAACGTTCCCAGGATCGTTGTTTTCCTTAACAAAGTCGATATGGTGGATGACCCCGAATTGCTGGAACTGGTCGAGATGGAAGTTCGTGAATTGCTTGATTTTTACGAATTCGACGGTGACAATGTTCCAGTGATCCATGGATCGGCTCTGGGTGCACTTAATGGTGAAGACAAGTGGGTGGAAAAAGTGATGGAGCTGATGAAAGCGGTTGATGAATATATACCCATTCCCCCTCGTGAAAAGGAAAAGCCCTTCCTGATGCCGGTGGAGGATGTATTCTCCATTACCGGACGCGGAACGGTTGCAACCGGAAGAATTGAAACCGGCGTGGTCAATACCGGCGATGAGGTGAACCTGATCGGACTGGGTGCCGAAGGGAAAAAGACCGTGGTGACCGGTGTTGAAATGTTCCGCAAGATTCTGGATACCGGGGAAGCCGGAGACAACGTGGGACTGCTCCTTCGGGGGATCGACAAGAAGGAGATCAAACGAGGTATGGTGATAGCCAAGCCCGGATCCATTACGCCGCACACCAAATTCAAGGCCCAGGTGTATGTGCTGAAGAAAGAGGAAGGCGGACGCCATACTCCTTTCCACAACAACTATCGTCCCCAGTTCTATCTGAGGACCCTGGACGTGACCGGCGAGATCAGACTTCCCGAGGGAACCGAAATGGTGATGCCTGGTGATGATGTGGAAATCTCTGTAAATCTGATCTATCCGGTGGCCATCAACAAGGGACTGCGTTTCGCGATCCGTGAAGGCGGAAGGACCGTGGGCGCCGGTCAGGTAATCGATATCATTGAATAAGGTTGCCATTTTTTATAAATAGAGAGCACGGGATCGTTTCTGTAATGAACCCGGCTTCTCTATTTAAACACGGGTGTAGCTCAGTTGGTAGAGCACTGGTCTCCAAAACCAGGTGTCGGGCGTTCGAGTCGCTCCTCCCGTGCAAACTTGGGTGAGATGAAAAGAATCATTCATTATCTGAAGGAATCTTATAACGAGCTGGTGCACAAAGTGACCTGGCCTTCATGGAAAGAGTTGCAGAACAGTGCACTCGTGGTGATGATCGCATCACTGATATTTGCCTTGATCGTTTTTGCGATGGATTTCTCATTTCAGAAAATTCTTGAAGGCATTTACAAATTAGTTTAGTGAATACATGAGTGATCCGGAAAAGAAGTGGTATGTACTCAGAGCTATCGGGGGTAAAGAGAAGAAGGCCAAGGAGTACATCGAAAGCGAAATAAACAGGTTGAACCTGCATGATTATATATCCCAGGTGCTGATACCCACTGAGAAGGTATACCAGATAAGGAACGGAAAGAAAATCAGCAAGGAGCGGAATTATTTCCCAGGCTATGTGCTGGTTGAAGCTGCGCTGACGGGTGAGATCCCGCATATTTTGAGAAATATCCCCAATATCATCGGATTTTTGGGATCGGAAAAAGACCAGGAGCCGACCCCGCTGCGCCCTTCGGAAGTGAACAGGATCCTGGGCAAGGTGGATGAACTCTCGGCCAGTGATGAGGAGATCACCGTTCCTTTCTTTGTGGGGGAGACCGTGAAGGTGATCGACGGACCGTTCAACAGTTTTACCGGAACCATTGAAGAGGTGAACGAAGAAAAGAAGAAACTGAAGGTGATGGTGAAGATCTTTGGCCGGAAAACCCCGCTGGAGCTGAGTTTCATGCAGGTGGAAAAAGAAGGTTGAGAAGAAAGAAACCGAAAAAAAAAATTACAGTCTCCTGACAATGAATACATCCCTTGAATGCTTCCTGTAGGTTTGTCAATGAGGTTTGTAAATGGTTAGTATATAAACAATTATCAAAATGGCAAAAGAAGTAGAAGGCATCATTAAATTGCAGATCCGGGGTGGAGCAGCAAATCCATCTCCTCCGGTAGGACCCGCGCTGGGTGCCAAGGGAGTGAACATCATGGAGTTTTGCAAGCAATTTAACAGCAAGACCCAGGATCAGGCCGGGAAACTCTTGCCAGTGATCATTACCGTGTATTCCGATAAATCGTTTGATTTTATCGTGAAGACACCCCCGGTGGCGGTGCAGCTTCTGGAAATGGCCAAATCCAAAAAAGGATCGGCTGAATCCAACCGGCTGAAGGTAGCAACTGTTACCTGGGATCAGGTGCGCAGGATCGCTGAAACCAAGATGCCCGACCTGAATGCTTTTACTGTTGAGTCTGCCATGAAGATGGTTGCCGGTACTGCCAGAAGCATGGGGATCACTGTGAAAGGTGAATTTCCCTCTAACAATTAAACTGTTTCGATAAGATGAGTAAACTTAATAAGAACAGGAAATTCGCTTTGGAGAAGCTGGACAGGGAGAGGCAATACAACCTGGGCGAGGCTTCAAACCTGGTGAAAGAAATCACCCGTTCGAACTTCGATGCATCTGTGGATCTCGATGTGCGGCTGGGTGTTGATCCCAGGAAAGCCAACCAGATGGTCCGTGGTGTGGTGACCCTGCCCCATGGAACAGGAAAAGAGTTAAGGGTACTCGTACTGTGTACCCCTGACAAGGAAGAGGAGGCCAGGGCAGCGGGAGCCGACCATGTGGGACTTGACGAATATATCGAAAAGATCGAGCAGGGATGGACCGATGTGGATGTGATCATCACCATGCCTCCGGTCATGTCGAAGATCGGGAAACTCGGACGGATCCTGGGCCCCAGGGGCCTGATGCCCAATCCCAAAAGCGGTACGGTAACCATGGATATCGGTAAGGCGGTAAGGGAAGTGAAGATGGGAAAGATCGATTTCAAGGTGGACAAATACGGTATCATCCATACCTCTGTTGGTAAGGTTTCTTTTCCTGCAGATAAGATAGCCGAGAATGTGCGCGAGTTCATTCAAACCATTATCAGGCTGAAACCTGCTGCAGCGAAAGGTACCTATATCAGAAGTCTCTATCTGTCCAGTACCATGAGTCCGGGTATCAGGATAGATCCCAAAGCTATTGAAGAGAAATAAATGCAAAAGTCTCTAAAATGAGAAGAGAAGAAAAAAATGTGATCATTGATAACCTGGCCAGGCGACTGAACGACGCCAGGCATTTTTATCTCACCGATATTTCGGAGCTCAATGCGGAAGAAACATCGAATCTGAGAAGAAAGTGCTTTGAGAAAGAGGTCAGCCTGCTGGTTGTCAAGAATACATTGCTCCGTAAGGCGATGGAGAAATCCGATGGCAAATATGAGGATCTTTATGACACTTTGAAAGAATCGACTTCCATTATGATCTGTGACACAGGCAATGTGCCTGCCAAACTGATCAAGGAATTCAGGAAGACCAAAGAAAAACCGGTCCTGAAGGCCGCATTTGTGGAAGAGTCTTTCTATATCGGAGATGAACAGCTGGATTTGCTTTCCAGTCTCAAGTCGAAGGAAGAGCTGCTGGGAGATTTGATCTCCCTGTTGCAGTCACCCTCCAGAAATCTGGTGAGCGCCCTTGCATCGGGTGGTTCTCGGCTTGCTGGAGCCCTTAAAACATTATCAGAAAAAGAAAATTAAACACATTTAAAAATCAATAGAAATGGCAGATGTTAAAAAACTTGCTGATCAATTGGTCGAATTGACTGTTAAAGAAGTAAATGAACTACTCGATATTCTGAAGGAAGAGCACGGAATTGAACCCGCTGCCGCTCCCGTTGCCGTTGCCGGGCCTGCTGCTGCAGGAGCCGAAGGCGAACAGGCTAAAGAGAAAACTGAATTCGATGTGGTCCTGAAAGCTCCCGGTGGAGCCAAGCTGCAGATCGTGAAGCTCGTGAAGGAGCTTACCGGACTTGGCCTCAAGGAAGCGAAAGCTGTTGTTGATTCCGCGCCTGCTCCCGTAAAAGAAGGAGTGAGCAAGGATGATGCCGAATCATTGAAAAAACAACTAGAAGAAGCTGGAGCAGAAGTTGAGCTTAAATAGGGCAATCGCACATTCCACTCACAGGTTTAGTTTCCCGGCCTGCCGGGATACTAAACCTTTTTGCAGTTTAATAATCACCTAATAATACAGGGTTAAAAAGCGATGTCAATGCCAAATAACAATCAGAACCGAATAAGTTTTGCTTCCATTAAAAATCAACTGGATTATCCTGATTTTCTGGAAGTACAACTGAAGTCATTTCATGATTTCTTTCAAATGGAAACCACACCCGAGAACAGAAAAAACGAAGGTCTGTACCGGGTATTCCAGGAGAATTTTCCCATCACAGATACCAGGAACAATTTTGTGCTGGAGTTTCTCGACTTTACCATCGATCCACCCAGGTATTCCATTGATGAGTGTATCGAACGGGGACTGACCTACAGTGTTCCGCTGAAGGCCAAGCTGAAGCTTTATTGCACAGATCCTGAACACGAAGATTTTGATACGGTGATCCAGGATGTGTACCTGGGGACGGTCCCTTACATGACCGAGAGAGGCGTATTCATTATCAACGGTGCTGAAAGGGTGGTGGTATCCCAGCTGCACCGTTCCCCCGGTGTGTTTTTCGGACAGAGTGTCCATGCCAACGGGACAAAACTGTATTCCGCCAGGATCATTCCATTTAAAGGATCATGGATCGAGTTTGCAACAGACATTAACAATGTCATGTATGCTTACATCGACCGGAAGAAAAAACTCCCGGTGACCACCCTGCTGAGGGCCATCGGGTATGAAAGCGATAAAGACATCCTGGAGATCTTCAATCTGGCCGACGAAGTCAAGGTTTCAAAAACCGCCCTGAAAAAGCTGGTGGGCCGCAAGCTGGCAGCACGTGTGCTGAAAAGCTGGATCGAGGATTTTGTGGATGAAGATACCGGCGAGGTGGTTTCCATCGAACGGAACGAGGTGATCATTGACAGGGAAACTGTGCTTGAAAATGAACACATTGATGAGATCATCGATTCCGGAGCGAAGACCATTCTGCTGCATAAGGATACGGCAAACATTTCAGATTTTGCCATCATATACAATACCCTTCAGAAAGATCCCTGTAACTCTGAGAAAGAGGCTGTGATGCACATCTACAGGCAGCTCAGGAATGCTGAACCGCCGGATGAACCTACAGCCAGGGATGTCATTGACAAGCTTTTCTTTTCCGATAAGCGATATGATCTGGGAGAAGTAGGGCGGCACAGGCTCAATAAGAAACTGGGACTGGAGACCGATATCGAGAACCGGGTGCTGACCAGGGGGGATATCATCCAGATCATCAAGTACCTCATTGAGCTGATCAATTCCAAGACCGATGTGGACGATATCGACCACCTGAGTAACCGGAGGGTGCGGACCGTGGGAGAACAGCTGATGAACCAGTTCAGCGTGGGTCTTGCCCGCATGGCCAGGACCATCAGGGAAAGGATGAATGTGCGTGACAACGAGGTTTTCACGCCCACCGACCTGATCAATTCCAAGACGCTGTCTTCGGTCATCAACTCTTTCTTCGGGACCAACCAGCTTTCCCAGTTCATGGACCAGACCAATCCTTTGGCGGAGATGACCCATAAAAGGCGAATGTCTGCCCTGGGACCCGGTGGCCTGTCCAGGGAGAGAGCCGGTTTTGAGGTACGTGACGTACACTATACCCATTACGGAAGGCTCTGTCCCATTGAGACCCCGGAGGGTCCCAACATCGGACTCATCTCATCCCTGTGCGTGTATGCCCGGATCAGTGATCTGGGATTCATCGAAACGCCCTACCGGAAGACAGAAGCCGGAAAGGTGGAACTTGCCAATAAAGGGGTGACATACCTGAGTGCCGAGGAGGAGGAAGGGATGCTGATCGCCCAGGCCAATGCCCCGTTGAATGAAGACGGCACCTTTGTGAATCCAAGGGTGAAGGCAAGGTATGAGGCCGATTATCCACTGGCCGAGAAAGACGAAGTGGTGCTGATGGATGTGGCACCCAATCAGATCGCCTCCATTGCCGCTTCATTGATCCCGTTTTTGGAGCATGATGATGCAAACAGGGCACTGATGGGTTCGAACATGATGCGGCAGGCAGTTCCCCTGATCTATCCCGAGGCTCCCATCGTGGGGACCGGGATCGAACAGAATGTGGTCCGGGATTCGAGATTGCAGATCAGGGCTGAAGGGGATGGTGTGGTCGAATTTGTAGATGCCAATGATATCGTGGTGAAGTATGACCGGAGCGATGAGGAAAAGTTCGTGAGATTTGATGATGATGTGAAGCGGTACAAACTTCCCAAATTCAAAAAGACCAACCAGAATACCTGTGTCAACCTTACTCCGATGGTCTATAAGGGACAGCGGATCAAGAAAGGGGATATCCTGACCCAGGGATATGCCACCCAGCATGGTGAGCTGGCGCTGGGCAGGAACCTGATGGTGGCTTTCATGCCCTGGAAGGGTTACAATTTTGAGGATGCCATTGTGATCTCCGAAAAACTTGTCAGGGAGGATGTTTTCACCTCCATTCATGTGGATGAGTACCTCCTGGAAGTGAGGGATACCAAACGGGGACTGGAAGAGCTTACCTCCGACATCCCCAATGTGAGTGAAGAAGCCACCAAGGATTTGGATGAGAACGGATTGATAAGGATCGGGGCAGAGGTGACGCCCGGAGACATTCTCATCGGAAAGATCACCCCAAAAGGGGAATCCGATCCTTCCCCCGAAGAAAAATTACTGAGGGCCATTTTCGGTGACAAGGCGGGAGACGTAAAGGATGCTTCCCTGAAAGCAGGTCCCTCCCTTTACGGAGTGGTCATTGACAAAAAACTCTTCTCAAGGACCATCAAGGAGCGGAAATCGCGGCCTGCCACCAAGCAGATCCTGGAGAAGATCGAGGAGGAATACAACAAGAACGTGACAGAGTTCAGGGGACTTCTGATCGATAAGCTTTTTGAGCTGGTGAACGGGAAAACTTCCCAGGGGGTGAGGGATTTCCTCAATGTGGATGTAATCCCCAAGGGAACCAAGTTTACCCTGAAACAGTTGCAGGAGCTGGATTTCGCCAACGTGAACCCGACCAAGTGGACTACGGACAAGCATAAGAATGAACTGATCAGGGATCTGCTCCACAACTACAACATCAAGTTCAAGGAGGTGGATGGCCTGTACAAGCGGAAAAAGCACAGCATCACCAGTGGAGATGAACTCCCCTCGGGGATCATCCAGCTGGCCAAGGTGTACGTGGCCAAGAAGCGGAAAATCACCGTGGGTGATAAAATGGCCGGCCGCCACGGGAACAAAGGGATCGTTGCCAAGATTGTCCGCCAGGAGGATATGCCTTTCCTGGAAGACGGGACCCCGGTGGACATTGTACTCAATCCGCTGGGTGTGCCCTCCAGGATGAACCTGGGACAGATCTACGAAACGGTGCTCGGATGGGCCGGAAGTAAACTTGGTCTGAAATTTGCAACACCTATATTTGATGGTGCCAAGATCGATCAGATCAATGAACTGACCGATAAGGCCGGTCTTCCCAGATACGGGAAGTCCCACCTGTATGACGGCGGAACGGGTGAGCGTTTTGACCAGCCCGCCACCGTGGGTATGATCTATATGCTGAAGCTCGGCCATATGGTTGAGGACAAGATGCATGCCCGGTCCATCGGTCCCTATTCGCTGATCACCCAGCAGCCGCTGGGCGGAAAAGCACAGTTCGGCGGACAGCGGTTCGGCGAAATGGAGGTCTGGGCCCTGGAGGCATTTGGGGCAGCCAATATTCTGCAGGAGATCCTTACCGTGAAGTCGGATGACGTGATCGGAAGAGCCAAGGCTTACGAAGCCATTGTAAAAGGTGAACCCATGCCCACACCCGGCATCCCCGAATCACTGAATGTCCTGCTTCATGAATTGCGCGGACTGGGCCTGAGCATGAACCTGGTCTGATCCTGCTGTTCAGGTCAAGGCCTGTTATTTCAGAGTTATTCATAACAATTAATAATTACATATATGTCATTCAGGAAAGACACCAAAGTAAAAAGCAGCTTTACAAAAATTTCCATCGGTCTTGCTTCACCGGAAGAGATCCTGGAGCGATCGAGCGGAGAGGTCCTGAAACCGGAAACCATCAACTACCGGACCTATAAGCCGGAGAGGGACGGCCTTTTCTGCGAAAGGATCTTCGGACCGGTGAAGGACTATGAGTGTCACTGTGGTAAATACAAAAGGATCCGGTACAAAGGGATCGTATGTGACCGCTGTGGAGTGGAGGTGACCGAGAAGAAGGTGCGCCGGGAAAGAATGGGGCACATCTCCCTGGTGGTTCCCGTGGCGCACATCTGGTATTTCCGGTCCCTGCCCAACAAGATCGGGTACCTGCTGGGATTGCCCACCAAGAAGCTTGATTCGATCATTTACTACGAACGTTATGTGGTGATCAACCCGGGTATCAAGGAGGCTGACGGGGTGAAATACCTCGATTTCCTTACCGAGGACGAGTACCTTGATATTCTGGCCAGTCTTCCCAAGGAGAACCAGCTCCTGGAAGATGACCATCCCGATAAGTTCATTGCCGGAATGGGGGCTGAAGGACTGCATATGCTGCTTTCCCGGCTCAACCTTGATGAGCTTTCCTACTCACTGAGGCACAAGGCGGGAACAGAAACCTCTCAGCAGAGGAAAAATGAGGCATTGAAGCGTTTGCAGGTGGTTGAGGCTTTCAGGGCATCCAAAGGGGTCAACAAGCCCGAATGGATGATCGTGAAGGTGGTCCCGGTGATCCCGCCGGAGTTAAGACCCCTGGTCCCACTGGACGGCGGACGTTTTGCCACCTCGGATCTGAATGATCTCTACCGAAGGGTGATCATCCGAAACAACCGCCTCAAGCGGCTGATCGAGATCAAGGCCCCGGAGGTGATCCTGCGGAATGAAAAGCGTATGCTTCAGGAGGCTGTGGATTCACTGTTCGACAACTCCAGGAAGTCCAATGCGGTGAAAACCGATGCCAACCGTCCGCTCAAGTCGCTTTCAGACAGTCTGAAAGGGAAGCAGGGCCGGTTCCGCCAGAACCTGCTGGGGAAACGTGTGGATTACTCCGCGCGTTCGGTGATCGTGGTCGGACCGGAGTTGCAGCTGCACGAATGCGGTATCCCCAAGGACATGGCGGCAGAGCTGTATAAACCATTCATCATCAGGAAACTGATTGAAAGAGGGATCGTCAAGACGGTAAAATCTGCCAAAAAGATCGTGGACCGGAAGGATCCGGTCGTGTGGGATATTCTGGAGAATGTACTGAAGGGACACCCGGTGCTGCTGAACCGTGCACCGACCCTCCACAGGCTCGGGATCCAGGCATTTCAGCCCAAACTGATCGAGGGAAAGGCGATCCAGTTGCATCCTCTTGTATGTACGGCTTTCAACGCCGACTTCGACGGAGACCAGATGGCGGTGCACCTTCCACTTGGAAATGCGGCCATTTTGGAAGCACAGATCCTGATGCTTGCATCGCATAATATCCTCAATCCGGCAAACGGGGCTCCCATTGCCGTACCTTCGCAGGACATGGTGCTGGGCCTTTACTATATTACCAAGGCCAAACGCAGCCTGCCGGATGACCCGGTGCAAGGAGAGGACATGTTGTTCTATTCACCCGAGGAAGTAACCATTGCCTACAATGAAAAGCAGGTGGATCTTCATGCCATCATCAAGGTACGGATCCCGAAGCTGGGTGGCAAAGATGGGGAAACCGAACTCATTGAAACCACGGTGGGAAGGGTCCTGTTCAACGAAATGGTGCCCGATGAGATCGGCTTCATCAACGATCTTCTGACCAAAAAATCCCTCCGGGATATCATCGGAAGAGTACTCAAGGTCACAGGTACGGCCATCACCGCCAAATTCCTGGATGATATCAAAAGCCTCGGGTACGGAATGGCATTCAAGGGAGGCCTTTCCTTTAACCTGGATGATGTGATCATTCCCACCGAGAAAGAGAACTTTGTAACTGACGGATATGCACAGGTGGATGATGTGATCGCCAGCTACAACATGGGTGTGATCACCAACAATGAAAGGTACAACCAGATCATTGACGTATGGACGCACACCAATGCCAGGCTTACTCAGTCGCTCATGAAACAGCTGAGCTCTGATAAGCAGGGTTTCAACCCGGTGTACATGATGCTGGATTCAGGAGCAAGGGGTTCCAAGGAACAGATACGGCAGCTTTCCGGTATGAGGGGGCTGATGGCCAAACCCCAGAAATCAGGCTCCAGCGGATCGGAAATCATCGAAAACCCTATCCTCTCCAACTTTAAAGAAGGACTTTCGGTCCTTGAATACTTTATCTCCACGCACGGGGCCCGTAAAGGTCTTGCCGATACGGCACTGAAGACGGCCGATGCTGGTTATCTGACCAGGCGCCTGGTGGATGTTTCCCAGGATGTGATCATCCAGGAACCGGACTGCGGAACCCTGCGCGGACTGATTGCATCTGCTATCAAGAAAAACGAGGAGGTCGTGGAGACACTCTATGAAAGGGTGCTGGGACGGACTACCGTTCATGATGTGTATCATCCGCTGACAGGAGATCTGATCATCGAGTCAGGGCAGGAGATCACCGAGGATATCGCCCGGATCATTGAAGATTCACCTATTGAGCAGGTGGAGATCCGTTCGGTGCTTACCTGTGAGTCGAAGAAGGGCGTTTGCGCAAAATGTTACGGAAGAAACCTTGCCACAGGGAAAATGGTTCAGTTCGGCGAATCGGTAGGTGTCATCGCCGCCCAGTCCATCGGGGAACCCGGTACACAGCTGACCCTCCGGACTTTCCACGTGGGAGGTACTGCATCCAACATCACCTCTGAATCCAGTGTCATTTCCAAGTATGACGGAGTGGCCGAGATCGAGGAGTTGCGCATGGTCCCCGTGAAGGATCCCGATACTGGACAGGATATGGATATTGTGATCGGACGTCTTGCTGAACTCAGGGTTGTGGATAAGAACACCGGAATTTCACTCACCACCCACACCATTCCTTACGGATCGAAACTCTATGTGAAGCATGGCCAGAAAGTGAAGAAGGGAGATCTGATCTGTGAGTGGGATCCATATAATGCACTTATAATCAGCGAGGTACCAGGAACGGTCAGTTTTGATAATGTCATCGAAGGGATCACTTTCAGGGAAGAATCGGATGAACAGACCGGATTCAAGGAGAAGGTGATCGTGGAAACCAGGGACCGTACCAAGAACCCGCTGATCAAGATCCTGGATGAAAAGGGTAAGTTGATCAAGAACTATAACCTGCCGGTGGGGGCGCACATTGCCGTCTCGGAAGGGGATAAAGTGAAGGCCGGTGAGACCCTGGTCAAGATCCCGAGGGCTGTCGGAAAATCCGGAGATATCACGGGCGGATTACCGCGGGTAACCGAGTTGTTCGAAGCCAGGAACCCCTCCAACCCGGCAGTGGTGTCGGAGATCGACGGAGAGGTTGAGTTCGGTAAGATCAAACGGGGAAACCGGGAGATCATCATCACCTCCAAGGCAGGAGAGGTCAAAAAATACCTTGTCCCGCTTTCCAAGCAGATCCTGGTGCAGGAGAACGATTATGTACGTGCCGGTATCCCTCTGTCGGATGGCGCCATTACACCCGCAGACATTCTGGCCATCAAGGGACCGACCAAGGTTCAGGAGTACATCGTGAATGAAGTACAGGAAGTCTACAGGATGCAGGGTGTGAAGATCAATGACAAGCATTTTGAGATCATTGTCCGCCAGATGATGCGCAAGGTGGAGATCGTGGATCCGGGAGATACCAAGTTCCTGGAGAAGCAGGTTGTGGACAAGTGGGATTTCATGGATGAGAATGACTGGATCTACGGCAAAAAAGTGATCGTGGATCCGGGTGATACCCAGGAATACAAACCGGGTCAGATCATCACTGCAAGAAAGCTGAGAGATGATAACTCGATGCTCAAGCGCAAGGATATGAAAGTGATCGAAGCGAGGGATGCAGTCCCCGCTACCTCTTCCCAGGTATTACAGGGAATCACCAAGGCAGCTCTACAGACCAACAGTTTCATTTCCGCGGCTTCATTCCAGGAAACCACCAAGGTGCTTAACGAAGCGGCCATTTACGGCAGGGTGGATGAACTGGAAGGTTTGAAGGAGAATGTGATCGTGGGGCACCAGATCCCGGCCGGTACAGGTGCCAGGATCTATAACAACCTGGTGGTGGGATCCCGTGAGGAGTTCGAAAGACTCACTTCAGGCCAGCCTGAGGAGACCACAGAGGCCAAAGAGGTAACCGAGTCCACACACGATTAAAACCGATATGCAATGGAAGAAGAAAAGAAAGCCCGGAAAAACCAGATCAATATTGAGCTTAAGGAGGATGTAGCCCAGGGTACGTACTCCAACCTGGCGATCATCACCCATTCGTCATCGGAATTTGTGCTCGATTTTGTCAGGGTGATGCCGGGGATCCCCAAAGCGGAGGTGAAATCCAGGGTGATCCTTACGCCTGAGCATGCCAAGCGCCTTCTGAATGCGCTCAATGAAAACATTGAGAAGTTTGAGAAGATGCACGGACCCATCAAACATATTGAGTCGGCCGGGGGACCGGTCATGCCAATGAAATTCGGTGGGCCGACAGGCCAAGCATAGCTTTTCCATTGAACCAGCCATCAGAAAAGGGTACCTCAAAAGGGTGCCCTTTTCTGGTGTGCCCGGCATGGGCACATTGATATCGGCGGGCGGATTGACATCGACGGGCGGATTGACATCGGCGGGTGCATTGATATCGGCGGGCGCATTGATATCGGCGGGCGCATTGATTCGATGAGAGCATTGACATCGGTGGCATTGATTCGACAAGCTTCGCTTCGGTTCGCTTCGGTTCCCGCAGTTCTGCTGTGGGAGTGCCGGTCGGGATCGTGTCGCTGTGTTACGGGATTGCGGGTCGGGACCATATAACTGTGTTCCGGGATTGCGGGTCGGGACCATGTAACTCCCTTCGGTCCGTTACATAGTGTCCCTCCCTCGCAATCCCTCCACATGGGTGATGATGTGTCCCTCCCTCGCAATCCCTCCACATGGGTGACGATGTGTCCCTCCCTCGCAATCCCTCCACACGGGTGATTATGTGTCCCTCCAATCAGATGA
>JBNJEV010000006.1:0-105173 GCA_051746185.1 Bacteroidota bacterium | reverse complement strand
CCGGAAAAGGTCCAGCGCTTCCCTGTGCCTGCCCAGCTTATGCAGGGAAAGCCCCTTTAAATAAAGGCCGTTCCAGGATTCCGGCCTTTGCTCAATATAGTATTCGGACAATCTGAGGCATTCATCAATGTTCATGTTACTCTGCAACTGACACTTTATCAGTATAAAGAGACTGTTGAACCTCCCCATTTCATAAGCCCTCCTGAAATAATCAACCGCACCGGTGGTGTCCTTTGCCCAGCAGTGCATCTCGCCCATATAGTGCTCGTTATCTGCTTCGGTTGCTCCATAATATTCCAAAGCCAGGCTCCTTGCTTCTTCCTTGATTCGTTGAACGGCAGCGGTATCGTTCATCATGATGCGGGCAGCTCCTTTGGCCAGGACCAGCCATCCGTCCTTCGGATTGATCCCCAATCCGATATCGGTGATACGGTCCACCTCCCCGGGCCGGTCGGCCATCAGCAATGTCCAGGCGTATTCCTGGTAATACCTGTCGTACTTCCAGTCATCCTCCCACTGCCTGTTGAGATCCTCCAGTTTTTCAAAAGCAATGAGGGCATTTTCATAATCATCCATGAAATTGGTGGATGTGACTGCAAGGTCAAACCAAAGGAACCGGCTGTGCAGAGCCGCTTCATACATCATGTCGAGGTACCTGCGGATATCGTTTATTTCTTTGGTAATATAGCAGGCATACCAGAGCTCGATCCAGGGACGGTATACCGGCGGGAGGTTGTTCCTCAGTTCATAAGCCCGGCTGGTCCAGTGTAGCAAATTTTCATCGAACCGCTGGCTGAAGCTATGAGCATATGCCAGGTAAAAAGCCGCGAATGTAAATGTGGTATCGATCTCATAGGCCATTTCCAGGGATTCAATAGCCGATTCGTAATCGCCGGCCACAATGCCATTCAGCCCGTCAATGTAATGCCTGTAAGCTTCTGCTGAATTGGGGAAGGCTTTGGAAAGATCGGTCTCCACCCTGTTCTCCAGAGCCTTGATTTCAAGGTAATTCCTGACCGCATCCGACAGCAGGTCCAGCACGGTCCGGTAATCGCCTTTCAGGTCCCCGTCCACACTGGTGCTCCAGATCAGTTCCCCGTTGTCAGTATTCACCAGGTTGAGCATGATGCTGTAATCATTTCCGGCACCAATAAAATTCCCGGTGACATAGGTGGATGCATCGATCTTGCTGGCAGTTTTCCTGGCTATGTCAGGGGCCAGGGAAGCCGTGGAAATACCCCGTGTGCCTGCAAGCACATCCGAGACCACCTGGGAACTCGAAACGGCCAGCTCTCCGGAACTGCCCAGGCGGTTGATCAGGTATTCCGAGATCCCGTTCTGCCAGAAGTACAGGGCCGAATCTCCGGTCAGGTTGTCGAAGGGAAGGACCGCCAGGGTGATCATGCCCGAGTCATTCCTCAATTCTTTAAACCGGTCCGGCTTAAAGATCTTCGGATAAAGCAGGATACATACCGCCACAAAAAGAACTGCAATCATGACATTGCTCACGCTGAGCAGCTTCCTTCCCCGGACCGTTCCTCTTCCGGATTCATGTCCGGATTCATGTCCGGATCCCGGGCCGGACCCGGTTCCGGCAGTATGTCCATCGCCGGGACTCCCTTCCCGGTACTGCGGCATGTCCATCGAATCAGTCTTCACGATCCCTTCAGGGGTAACGTCAAAGATCCAGGAGAGGATGACGGCGATCGGGAACCCGACCAATAGGAGGACGATGACCAGCGTAACCGTCCAGGAGGGCAGCAGCAGCGCAGGCGTAACAATATCCACCACCTCGAGAAGAATAAATGCGGTGGCGGCATACATGGCGATCACCTTGAAAACCTTTCGCCTTTTAAACTCCTGCCAGAAGCGGGATAATTTGCCGGGGTTATCAGGCATGAACAATTGGATTGGTTACATGCAAGATAAGATATTCCTGGACGTGAGTCAAATAAGGATTATCAACTTTTTAAGATTTCTCCTGCAATCTTTACTATATTCGTATTGTTGCGATACCATCATTACATCAGACTATTATGAAACAATCTGTGATCATTTTTTTGAGTGTGGCTCTTTTCTGCACGGTCGGACTGGAAGCCCAGACAAAGTCCATGAAAAAGTCTCCCGTCCTCACAGAGGCAGAACCGGAAAGCGTGGGAATGTCGCCGGAAAGGCTTGCCCGGATCGACAGGATGTGCCGGGAGGCGGTTGAATCCGGAAGCGTTCCGGGCATGGTCGCCCTGGTGGCCCGCAACGGGAAGATCGTTTTCTGGAACGCATACGGGATGGCCGACAATGAAACGGGAAGGGAACTGAAACGGGACGATATTTTCAGGATCGCATCCCAGTCGAAGGCCATCACAGCCACAGCGGTCATGATGCTCTGGGAAGAGGGGTTGTTCCGGCTGGACGATCCCATCTCAAAATTCATCCCCGAATTCAGGAACCCGCAGGTGCTGAAAACCTTCCGCTACAGTGATACCACCTGGACCGGGGAGCCTGCATCATCGGAGATCACCATCCGCCACCTGCTCACACACACCTCGGGACTCGGCTATGGCGTGATCGACGGGGATGAAAAAATGAGGATGATCTATCAGAAAGCCGGGGTAACGGACCTTTTCACCACCGAGAACATCACCATCGGGGAAAGCGTAAAAAAACTGGCAAAGCTCCCCCTTCACCACAACCCGGGCGAAGGCCGCACCTACAGCGAGGGACTGGATGTCCTCGGTTATTTTATCGAGGCGGTCTCAGGGATACCATTTGATGAGTTTTTGAGAACACGGATCTTCGATCCGCTGGGAATGGACGATACGTGGTTTTACCTCCCTGAGGAGAAAGCCGGGCGACTGGTCCCTGTCCAGCACCGGATGAACGGGAAATGGGAGAGATACCCGGTCACATTTTACGATCCGGATTACCCGGTCAAAGGAGCCGGAACGTTCTTTTCAGGAGGAGCGGGGCTTTCGAGCACGGCAAAAGACTATGCAAGGTTCCTCCAGATGTACCTGAACGGAGGGGAATACAACGGTATCAGGATCCTGAGCCGGACCACGGTGGACCTGGTCCTGACCAACCACATCGGGGATCTCTGGGACCTCCGGGATGAACCGATGAGGGATTTCGGACTGGCTTTCGAGATCCTCACCCCGGAAGGCCAGGCCGCCGGAGGTATGGGAACCGCGGGCACGTTCAACTGGGGAGGGTATTTCAACACCCAGTACTTTGCCGACCCCACGGAACAGGTCATCGGTATCCTGATGAAACAGACCCGGGGTGCACCCGGTGACCAGACCAGCTGGAAGTTCCGCCAGCTGGTGTTCCAGAGCCTGGACGATTAGCGGGGGACCGGTAACAGAAAGGACATTATATTTGCCGGGATCTGCTAACCCTAAGATACTGGTTAAGAAAGGCATAAGTTGTTTAATAAGGAATGCGATTATTATCTGAAGGTAGTCATTTTTGCAATCCTCTTAGTTTTTTCATATTTTTTTCATTCCATCAAATAATAATTCCTGCCATCTCTGAATCTTTAAATATTTGAATTTGCTAGCTATGCTTTTACCTTCATCGTTCTTATCTTGTTGTGACAAGTCCCTGAAATCCATGGTGGCCATCACGATCATCATTCTCGTGCTGACCGCGTGTGAGAAATCACCAGATCTTGATACAATCAAATCGATTTGTTTGGTTGTGGAGCAAAACCACCCCACAGTCGATGATAAGGATTTCAGCCTGCCGATCGAACCACACCTGCGGGAAACCCTTGAAGAAATGGGTCTGGAGGTCCGTGATCAGGGTCAACCCTGCGATGCGATATTCACTGTTTCCCTTGAAGTTGAAACCAAAAAATCCTATTTCCCCGGCCGGGAGAAGGAATGTTACTGGGGATCGGAAGCAACGGGGGAAGCAGCTCTGGAAGTGGAGGGATTCAGCACCATAATAGAACCCCTGCATGGATGGCATTCAGAAACAGTACTCACATATTGTTACGGGAGTACGAACAAATTCATTTATGAAGAGACATTACCGAATGTTGTGCTGGATGCACTGATCAATGTCTGGGGAGAGCGCGCGATAATTGCTTTGTTGAAGACAGGGTTAGAGACAGGCATCGCCTTTGAACTTGAATATTTCCTCAGGGATATGTTCGCCAAGCACCTGCTTTCTGAGAATGATGTTGTGCCTGCATTACTGCATGCTTTTGAATATATAAATGATACTGTACGTATGAAGGCTGCTGAAGCACTGGCCTTCGCGACACAGGGGAAAGGCCCGACAGTGGACAACGTGACCCGCATCATCAAAAGGACCGATGGCATTCTGGAACTGCTGCTTGATATGGCACAAAATGAAAACCTCCCAGAGACAAGGGAATGTGCAGTAAGGCTGATCGGGCAAATTGCCATAGAGCCTGAGTTGGCGATACCGGTTCTGATCTCCCTGCTGGATGAGGAAAACGTGGATCTGCGATTATATGCGATGTACGCCCTGGAGGAATATGGTCCGGAAGCAGCAGAAGCGATTCCCGTGTTGGAGGAGATGCTTGAGGATGAATCCGAACGAATTCAGCGTGGGAGCGAAGGAGCACTTCAAGAAATTCGCCAGTGACAACTTTTCGTGAATCTTTCCACCACCTCAAAAAGTTCGCGATCCAGGTAAGAGAGACCTTTACGCTCTATTTCTTCCGGGATTTCCATGTAATAGGCTTCTGCGATGCCGCCGGTGATGCAGGCAAGGGTGTCGCTGTCACCTCCCAGGGAAATGGCATTCCGGACAGCATCCTCGTAGCTACCGGACTCCAGGAAAGCGATGATGGCCTCCGGGACCGTGCCCTGGCAGGTCACATCAAAACTGTAAGCAGGGCGGATCTCGTCCAGGGTTCGGGAAAGATCATACCCGAATTTCTGCTCAATGGTTTCTCTGATACCATCCGGGCCGGTTCCATTCCGGGCCAGGTAGACAGACAGGGCAGTGGCCCGGGCCCCCCTGATCCCCTCGGGATGGTTGTGTGAGGGTTCAGCTGAAAGGGCAGCCTGGTGCAGCACCTCCTCCTCCGAACCGAAGGCCCATCCCACGGCGCTGACCCGCATGGCGGATCCGTTGCCGAAGCTGTTGTACGGGACAGGATCATCTTCTTCGATCCAGGACAAAAACCTTCCGCCGTATCCCCTGCCCGGAAATGCCCTGGCATAACGGTGCAGTGCTTCCCTGTAAGGGATATTGTTCATGATCGCATCTGCCACCGCAATGGTGAGTACCGTATCGTCGGTAAAGGTTGTCCCCGGCGGAAAAAGATCGATGTTCTTCCTTTTAACGGGGTTTGATTCGTAGGTGGACCCCATGATGTCGCCCAGGATCGCTCCTTTCATAATTTTTTTGGTTTGGGCCGATCAGCGGAATCCCTGGATCTCCACATTCGTGAGCCCGGCATGCCGGGTCCAGCTGATCGCATCCTGATATTCGGAGCGGGTGATGGTCCTCGATATATCAGGGTATTCATCCGCCCTGTACACGGGCATATACTGGGACATCAGGTTGAGATAGGTATCTTTAGGAAGGTTGGCGGCAATCCATTCGATCACCTCCCTGGTCCCGCTCACCCCGTTCGGCATGACCAGGTGGCGGATCATCAACCCCCTGTCCACCAGCCCGTCATCCGCAGGCCGGGCCACTCCCACCTGCCGGTGCATCTCAAGCAGGGCTTTCCGGGTGACCTCGGGATATGTAGCGGCACCGGAAGAATATTTTGCGGCATTTTCACCGTCCGAATACTTGAAATCGGGCAGATAAATGTCCACGATCCCGTCCAGCATCTTCAGGATCTCCACCCGTTCCCAGCCGCATGTATTGTACACCAAAGGAAGATGTAAACCTTTCGATGCGGCCATATCCAGCGCCAGCACGATGTGGGGAGAGTAATGGGTCGGGGTCACGATATTGATGTTATGGCAGCCCTGCTTTTGCAGCACCAGCATCATGGAGGCAAAATCCTCCAGCGTCCTCCTGTATCCCTCTCCTCCCTGGCTCACTTCCCAGTTGATGCAGAAAACGCATCTCAGGCCACAGTGTGTCATGAAGATGGTGCCTGAACCTCCTGTTCCCACCAGTGGCTTTTCTTCCCCGAAGTGGGGCCTGTATGCTGAAATGTCCAGCCGGGAGTCCGCACCGCAGAAACCTTTTTCACCCTTCAGCTTGTTCACTCCGCACATTCGGGGACAGAGTTCACATTGCTCCATGATGCTCCATAACCGCTCCCCCCTTCTTTTCAGTTCCCCGGATCTGTGGAGTGCCAGATAACCGGGTTCATCATCCCTGTTCTTACTCCTTCTGACCCTGAACGGAATACCGCCGAACACGGGGGTGACACCCGCAAAAACAGAATATACAAGTGATTTGACAAAACTCCTTCTTGTTCGTTCCTTCATATCAATTCACATCAATGGTCCGTTCTGAACGGTGAAGCGGGAATTCCTTCTTTATTGTAAAGATTCGCGAACCGGGGATTGTCCGCCCACCCGTAGCGCACATAAACCGGGTTGGGGATGTCTTCGTGCCAGACCGCTACGTTTTTTTCACCTTCAATGGCGGCATGACCCCATATGAATTTCTTATCCGGGCCGGCGATAGCGAAATGTCCCGGCGGTTCCCCGTTGCCGGTAACCAGTCCGCTCCCTGTATAGTCAAAGATAAGAATGATCCTGTTGCCGTCAATCCTGGAAGAATGGAAAATCGGCCCGGAACCCACCACCTGCCGGTCGCCATAGGCAATTTTCCGGGCAGCCAGCGCCAGGCGGTCACCCACCGGTTTCTTTCTGTCTGGATGGATATCGTTCCACTCTCCCAGATCGATGGTCACCGCCATGCCGGTGGCCGGCAGGACCAGAGCCCCGGCCTGGGCTTCCCGCAACAGTGCCCAGTTGCTTTCCTCCGGGTAGTAGTTCACCTCCATAAAATTGGGAAGCTGGGCATAGAGGAACGGCAGGTCTCCCCGTCCCCACCGGCTGCGCCAGTCCCTGATCAGTACCTGCTGGAGTCTCCTGTACTGTTCCGGTCTTCCCGCATTGCTTTCTCCCTGGTACCATACGAATCCCTTTACCGCATAGCCGGTGCAGGGTGCGACCATGGCATTGTACAATGCTGCCGGCTGGTTCTGTGCGGAGATCCCCATGATGTCCGGCCTGAATTTCGGGTAGACCTCCCCCACCCTATACTGCCAGTAACCTTTCAGGTCAATGGTCTGCCCGGCTGCAGAGAGGTAATAGGGCTTGTCGGGAACAAAACCGCCTTTGCCCGCCTGGTTGACCACCCTGATCACAAACAGGTTCTTCCCGGGTTTCAGCACACCGGCCGGAACTTCATAACGTCGCTGGGGATACTGGTAGGTGGTACGTCCCACCAGCTCGCCGTTGATGTAGAGCTGGTCCGCATCCACGATCCTTCCCAGGGCGATCTTTGCAGGGACTCCCGTCATGGATCCGGGAACCTCGATCTCCTTCCTGTACCAGACCACCCCGTTCAGCTCCCGGATCCCCTGGTCTTCCCAGTACCCGGGAATGTTGATCCTGTGCCAGTTCTCCGGGACATATTCAGGATCATACCAGGCCACCGGTCCGGACAATCCCCGGTCCTCTCCGCTGCTCCTTCCGGCATCCCGCATCCCGGCCCATGCAGCGCGGTTCACGCGGTTGACATAGGCGGTATCCTTGTTCATTTCAATGGCACGCTGCATCACCGGGAATTCTTTCAGTCCCTCTTCGCTGGTCCAGGCCTCGATGGGGGTCCCTCCCACGCTGGCATTGATGATTCCGATGGGGACCCGGCAGGTTTCATGGAGGTGCAAAGCAAAAAAGTACGCTACCACCGAGAACCTCAGGATGTCGTCTGGCTTGGCCGATTTCCAGCTTCCTCCCTTCAGGTCCTCCGCTGGTCCCGACAGGCTGGTGGCGGTGGGGACCAGGAATTGCCTGATCATGGGATTATCGGCCTGTGCGATTTCTTCCGCATATCTTTCCCTGTGCAACTCCATATAGTGGACCATATTGGACTGGCCCGCACAGAGCCAGACGTCCCCCAGCAGGATGTTTCCGATCTCAATCTTTTCAGGGGAACCACCGCCGGAACCACCGCCGGAACCACCGGCAGAGACCTCCATGGTATAGGGTCCTCCTGCTTTCATGGGGGGCAGCAGGACCATCCATTTTCCGTCCGGGCCCGATTCGGCCCTGTAGGTATTCCCGTTGAAGCGGACATTTATCCTTTGACCGGCATCCGCCCAACCCCATATTTTCAGCTCCGTATCCCTCTGAAGGACCATGCTGTCCCTCACCAGGGCGGGAAGCTTCAGCTGGCCGGGAATATCAACGGCGAATAAAAACAGGAGAACAGAAAGGATTGTGGCAATCAGCGATTTTGTCATGGCATTCCGGTTTTTACAGAGAGATGTTTGTACGAACATCACAGGGATGTCTCTGACAGAAATACGAAATTACCAATCTTTTTCCAAAAACGCATGGCTGCAAAAGGATCCACAGCAGAAACCAGCATGAAACTTTTAGTAAACAACGACCTAATCTTGTGACCGGCCGCCGAAAAGGGTCAGATCGCCTTCAGTGAAGGTGCTGGTGGCAAACCTTGCCTGGTGCCAGTAAGGATAGATCAGGGGGATCTGGCTGACTTCGTTCAGACGGGCCAGCTCATCACCGGATAGATCCAGGGTGGCGGCTCCGAGATTGTCTTTGATATGTTCTATTTTCCTGCCCCCCATCACCAGGGTGACCACACCGGGACGGGACAGGATCCAGGCCAGGGAGACCTGCGTGGCCGGAACTTTCCGGTCCGCAGCGATCTCATTGACTACATCCACGATATTCCACAGCCGCTCCTCATCCCGTATGGGCGGTTCGGGCCATCCCTCCGATATCCGGGTGACCCCTTCCGGTTTTTTATCACGGGTATATTTTCCCGAAAGCAATCCTCCCGACAACGGGCTCCATGCCATCACTCCCACCCCCTGGTCCACAGCGATGGGAAGCAATTCGTATTCTGCCTCTCTTGCTTCCAGGGTGTAATGGATCTGCTGGGTGACAAAGCGCGGCAGGTACCGTTCCCTGCTGATGCCCAGTGCCTTCATGATGTGCCATCCGGAAAAATTGGAGCAGCCCGCATACCGGATCTTGCCCTGCTGCATCAGCAGTGACAAGGCTTCCAGCATCTCCTCCAGCGGTGTTGCACCATCCCATTCATGCATGAAATAGATGTCGATCACATCGGTTTTGAGCCGCTTCAGGCTTTTTTCGCATTGTTCCACAAGATGGTACCTGGAAAAACCGCTTTCATTGGGGCCGTCGCCCACCACCATCCTGGCCTTTGTGGAGATGAGCACATTGCCGGGTCTCTTCCCGCCAAGGGCCTCCCCGATGATTTCTTCCGACCGGCCGTAGGAATATACATTGGCCGTGTCAATCAAATTCACCCCGTGATCAATACAGAGGTCAATGACCTCCCTGGCTTCCTTTACATCAATATTGCCCAGTTTCGAGAACCTGTCCTTTCCCCCGAAAGTCATTGTTCCCAGGGTAAGTGTCGATACTTTCAAACCGGATTTTCCAAGATATCTGTACTCCATGATGTTTTTCCCATGAAGTTATCAATTTCATGCCAGAAAAGCAGCCCTGCCTATAATCAATTGATTTACAATTCAAAACCATCATGCGTTAGGTGTTATCGTCACTTGACTGTGTGTATCAGATCACATGTCATTGTGAAATAATTCCACAGATCGCTTTTCTGTAACATAAGTCACTGTGCTGTCTTTTCCGCTACCGTAATTTTGCCTGCTGACAATCAATTGAGGTGAAAAAAACATGGCAAACAGGCTTTATGCAGAATCGAAAATAGAACTCTCCCCGCTGATCGCGCGGCATTACGACCGCATCATGAACTCCATATCCTTCGGCAAGTACGACAGGTTCATCAGACAGGCGGTGAAGGACATGGATATCAAACCGGGCGAGGCGATCCTTGACATGGGCTGCGGAAGCGGAAAGAACGCGGCCCTGATGGCAGAATACATCGGAAAGGAAGGACGCATCACCGGTCTGGATGTTTCCCCGGTCATGGAGAAGCAATTCCTGGCCAAACATACCGGAGATGAACGGATCAGCTTTACCAGGCAGCGGGTGGATATCCCGTTCAGCCTGGGAAAAATGTTCGACAAAGTGGTCATCAGTTTTGTGATTCACGGATTTCCGCACGAAGTAAGGGAACAGATCATCAAAAACGCACAAAACCACCTGAAGCCGGAAGGGAAACTTGTCATTCTTGACTGGTCGGAATTCAGCCTGGATGACATGCCAGGGCACCACAGGTTTATCTTCAAAACCGTGGAGTGCGATTATGCCTTCGATTTCATTGAGCGGGACTGGAAATCGATCCTTGGGAATTTCGGATTCGAGGATTTCACCGAAAACCTCTATTTCAGGAATTACACAAGACTCCTGACCGGCCGGAAAACAAAGGCTTCTGCAAAGGAAATAAACTAACCCACAACATAACAGATTTTCAAATACTTAAATATTCATAACAATGAAATTACTCCAAACACCACTACAGGAGATCGAAACCGCTTCAGAACTCGAACAGATCCTGGAGGAAAATGAGAACGTGATGGTATGCTGCGGACGTATGGGCCCCATGTGCATCCCGGTATACGATGTAATGGAAGAGCTCCAAGAAGAGCGCCCGGAAGTAAAATTCTATACCATGGGTTTTGATTCGCCCGAAGCGGCTGTGATCAGGACCGCTCCGGAAACGCGGGGTTTCATGGGACTTCCCTTCACCGTGTATTACAAGGACGGGAAGTTGGTGCATGCAACCTCCAGCATCCAGGACAGGGAGCAGGTCACTTCGATCCTGGAGAAACATTTTGGTATCAATGGAAGAGAAATTTGATCTGATGATCATCGGGGCAGGAGCTGCCGGTCTGACTGCCGGCATCTATGCCTCGAGATCAAGGCTGAAAACTTTGATCCTGAACGAGGGGGCGGTGGGAGGCCAGATGGTGCTCACCGAAGAGGTGGCGAATTATCCGGGTGTGGAGGCCACAAAGGGATATATGCTGGCCAATACCATGAAGACCCAGGCCAAACAGTTCGGCTGTACGATCAGGTCAAACATCAGGATCCGGGACTATGACCTGAACGGACCGGTGAAAACCGTCACCCTGGAGGATGGCAGGAGCTTTCGTGCAGACGCCGTGATCCTCGCCCCCGGGGGAAGGCCCAGATCGCTTCAAATCCCCGGGGAGGAAGTTTACCGGGGAAAGGGTATCTCCTACTGCGCCACCTGTGACGGTGACTTTTTCACAGAAAAAGAGGTGATCGTTGTGGGAGGCGGGAATGCCGCCCTGGAGGAAGCAATGGCGCTCACAAAATATGCCTCCAAGGTAACCATCGTGCACCAGTTCGACCATTTCCAGGCATTCGAACATGCGGTCAGGGAAGCGCAGGAAAATCCGAAGGTCGGTTTCATCATGGAGTCCGAACTCAGGAAATTCAGTGGGAACGGGGTACTTGAGATAGTAACCATGGAGCATCTGCCCACGGGCAGGATGTCAGAAATGAGAACCGACGGGGTTTTCATCTTTATCGGTTACCAGCCCAACACAGAATCGATTACGGGCCTTGTCCCCCTGAACGACCGCAACGAAATCATCACGGATCCCGGCATGAAGACTTCCATCCCGGGTGTTTTTGCGGCAGGCGACTGCATTGCCAAGCGGTACCGGCAGGTGACCACCGCCGTGGCGGATGGCACCATTGCCGCCCTCAGCGCCTCGGAATACCTGAACGGGAACCGCGAGGTACCCGGGTACCGGGAATCCGTGCGGTCAGCAAATAAATAACCTTTTTTCTGTATTCATACATGGGCGGTTTTGCCACGTATTGCTGTGGAAAAACTTCCCAACCCGATGTAATAAAATTTCAATCATTTTATCTGTATAGTCCTGATTTTATGATCACAATCGGGCCGGTTATTATTTTGGCATGTTTTTTTTGGAATGTTAAGCTGAAATCACCAAAACCATCCTGATATGTTCACAATTCTTGACCTTACAAAAGACAACGTGATTGCCTTCAAGGCCCATGGTAAAATTGAAGAGATGGATTACGATAAGTTAAATCCCCTGCTTGAAAAAACGGAGCGGGAGGGAAAATCCGTTCACCTGTTCATCGAAGTGGGCGATATCGAAGGAATAACCGCCATGGCACTGCTGAAAGATATCGTCACCTATTTCAAACATATCCGCAAAGTGGATAAAGTGGCCGTGGTGGGCAGTGACAAGCCTGAAAAGAGATGGGCAAAGGTAGCCGATCCGTTCATCAAGGCGGAGATCAAGTATTTCCCGGAAACTGAAAGGGAGATCGCAGAAGAATGGATACAGGAGTGAAAGCTTCAATATTCTGTAAACATTCTGAGTTGTTGACCCGGTTCATGCCGACTTCAACTTTTCGGATATCCAGAACTTAATGATCGATTGCCTGGTTACTCCCAGTCTGGCGGCTTCCTGGTCCAGCCTGTTGATCATCCATTGAGGGAAATCCACGCTCACCCGCCTGGTTTCCAATCCGTGCCTTCTGGCACCTTCAAGATCGAGATATTCAGAAATATCCTTGTTCTGTTCAAACAGGGAATCAAATTCTTTCGCTGAAATAGATTTCTTCTTCATTTTTCCTTGATCTTCGCACTGAAATGATTCTTATAGCTCCTTCTCGCATCGTAAATACTGCAGACCAGATCCCGTCATCCAACCCTGCAATTAACAATCTTCGTGGTTCACCGATTGTCCTTGCAGGAATCTCAATTCTGTTATAATCAAGCCAAAGTGACTGGGCTTCGTCAAAATCAATGCCATGCTTCTGCTTGTTGATATGACTTTTCTCTGGATCATATTCAAATGTCATTTTTGAGACTTTTGCACAACAAAGGTACAATTAATAATCTATTTTTGTACCTTTATTGTACCTTTTTTGATTGACAACAGCGTTGATGGGATTTGCCGCATAGGCTTCCTCAAGGACCAGGACTTCCAACTTTTCCAGTCTTTTAATGATCTGGCTGTTCTCAGATCTTAGCTGTTGGTTCGCATCGCTCAAACGGTTATTTTCGGCTTTCAGTTCCCTGACAGCGTTGATCAAGGCGACATTTACAGGTTGCATATCAAGCTGCAGGTATCCGTCCTTTCCCTCACTGACTGCTTCGGGGAATATTTCCTGCACATCCTGCGCAACAAGGCCGACGTATTCCTGGTCATCGGGCAGCATCAGAGGATTGTCCTCTTTATAAGAAAATGTCACCGGACTTAGAGCAGCGATTTCTTCGAGACCTTTTGCATAATTTTCATGAATCTCCTTCAGGCGCAAATCGGACCAGGAGGCCCAGCTTCCTCCGCCGGGCTTTGCGGCCGTTCCGTTCACCACGAGCAGATGTGTTCCCGGATCATCGGTGGTTCCGATTGTCACCTTTCGGGCAAAGTAGTTATAGTCTGCTCCATAACCCCAGCTGAAATAGGTCCCATCATACCATAAAGCCTCCGTTGAGTTCACAAATATCGCCTTATCACCCGAATCTTCTGATTGTATGTTTAACTCGCCGAGCAGATCAAGCTTGTATACAGGATTATCTGGTCCAATACCCACATTCCCATTTTTTAAAACCGTCATGGCATTGGATTCTAAATCCATACCTTTCCCATTTCCAATAACAAAAAGCCTGTCGCGTGCATCCCAAGACATCGAATCCGCAGGTTCATATTTTGTGTTGAGTCTACCTATAACCGTCTCATAAGCAGAAGGGGCGGTAGTATAATATCCCAAGGCGGTGGAATTAGTTCCTGAGGCTTTTGTATTATAACCCATAGCGGTGGATTCATCACCCAGGGCTTGGGCATAATGTCCCATAGCGGTGGAATTAGTTCCTGAGGCTTTTGTATTATTACCTATTACGGTGGATTCATCACCCAGGGCTTGAGCATAATGTCCCATAGCGGTAGAATTAGTTCCTGAGGCTTTTGTATTATTACCCATAGCGGTGGATTCATCACCCAGGGCTTGGGCATGATATCCCATAACTGTAGAACTATATCCTGAAGCTTTTGTATTAGCACCCATAGCAGTGGAATAGTAACCAATATTTTCTTTATCCCATCGATTGCCTACTACTACACCGACTCTGAAAGCTGCTTTATCCGGATACCACATCATACGGGTACCATAGCCGGAGGCCGGTGGGTCACCTGGATTTGATTCTTTAAATTCTCCTTCGAACAGGACATTACCCTGTCCTGTTCCTGTACCCTTTGAGTGAAGAAGCGCTGCAGGGCTGTCAGTGCCAATACCCACTTTCCCATCTACATAAAATCGCCCCCCTGTAAAATGACCTGAATATCCGGATGATGATGATACCTTGCCCTTTATGCCACAGATAGCAGTGCCGTTTGATGAATAATTGGTCCCGAGTACACCTGCTCCTTCACCGGATTCAGAGGTGCCAACCACCCCGAAACTCTCACCGGAGCCTGCCAGTGAATGACCGAATACCCCTGCACCGGTAATCGAATTTGATTCGCCATGCAAACCCCACGCATTGCCATTGTTGGCACTTGCCAGTCCATATACACCAACGCCGTTGGTACTGGCACTTTTAAATTTTCCTCCAAAGTTTGCTCCGCTTGTTGCCGTATGTTCAATGTTTATCCCATACGTTCCCTCACCGGTTGTCCCTGAATAGGGAAGTGTTAATCCCCCGTCGCCGGTGGCATCATCCGCCGGGGCCCAGGTCGTCCCGTTCCATTTCAATGCCTGTCCCGTGGTGGCTCCCTGCGGGGCAATTTTCAGCGGTGTCGCAGTGGTGCCGTTTCCGGACAGCGTGGCATCCGTCACCACGGTCTGTGTCCCCCAGTTATCGCCTCCT
Source organism: Bacteroidota bacterium (assembly GCA_051746185.1). Taxonomy (GTDB): domain Bacteria; phylum Bacteroidota; class Bacteroidia; order Bacteroidales. The sequence continues at coordinate 90,197 of JBNJEV010000006.1, read as the reverse complement.
CCCGATGAGGGAAAGGTCACAGTCCCGCCTTCATTGGACAGGGTCAACAGGGTGCCGCTGAGCGATAGCGTCTGGATCTCGTTCAACGGATCGGCATCCGCATCATCCACCTTGTCCACCGCCACTGTCTGCGCATGCAAAGCATAGGGAACACTCAGCAGTTGTGTGGCCCCCATATAACCACCGTCCATCTCCACCATCAGAAAATATGTGTCATCTCCCCAGGCAATGGATGAAAAATCCCCGGTAATGACATTGCCGCTTCCGATATCCAGGGCCACCAGGCCAAACTGGTTGGTGGTGTCCGTATGCTGCTCGGAATACACCACCTCTCCCCCCGGATCACTCTTCAGGATGCTGATCTCAAAATTCAGCTCCTGATTTGCCATAACCATACCGGCAGCATCCCTGGCCACCGCCTGGTATTTGAAGCTCTGTGGAACCTGTGCCAGCAAGGCAAATGAGCCTGTCAGCATTGCTGTTGTGCCGGCCAGCAGGATTGTGAAAAACAAATATTTTTTCATGATTGTGGAGGGTTAGTGTAAAATAAAGTTACTCCGTTAGATGGAGATTGTCAAGCAGATTGATTCAAGGGACCTGGCCCAACGAATATTTCAAACAACCATGGGTTATTCTACAGAGTGGATTGGAAAAATAATCGAAAGTCCGGATCTCATTCCACTTTCATGATCATCATTCGGAACGCCCTGTTGTGAAAGCTTTCATCATTGGGATAATAGATCGATACACCAGTGGATGTAAGTACATAAAAAAGCTTGTGTATGATATTTGTTGCATAAGTACCGGCCAAGCCCACCCAAACATTCCCTGACAGGTTAACTTCCAATGAGAGTACACGCATGTTTGACATGGTATACCCGGAGGGATAGCTTATGGTGCAATATTCCCCGGTACTGGTGTTTCCCGTAATTTCCCTGATCTCGGAAAATATGACTCCTGAAGAACTTTTAACAACCGTGGCGGGAACCTGCCATGATGTATAACCGCCTGCATCAGAAGTCAGGACCTTTCCAATTCCCTCACTGCCATCCATAATACGGATTTTATTCCTGAACTCAGCTGACGGTCCGGTGCCATCATTTTCAGCATAAATGGCCGCATAGTTACTGCTGTTATTTTTTCCTGCAATGGCCTGATTGTTTCCTGTCAATACCTGGAATTGCCGTAAATCAGTACCGGGAATTTTTCCGATACCGACCTTTCCTGTATTGAAGTATATATCAGAGCCGGACTGCTGCCAGTGGCTAATACCTGAAAGATCATCTGCTGGTGCCCAGGTTGATCCATCCCATTTCAATGCCTGCCCGTTGGTGGCTCCTGCCTGGGCTATCTTTATCCCGGTCACAGCTCCTGCATTGATCTTTTCGGTGGTCACTGAATGATTGGCCAGTTTGTCTGCCGTCACATTGAAATCAGCCAGATCATGCGTCAGGATTGATCCATCCAGGATTTTAGCAGAGGTGACACCACCATCTACAATCCCGAGCGGATTGGTCTCTGTGCCGAGACCTGTGAGGGTTTCATCCGTCACCACAGTCTGGGTGCCCCAGTTATCCCCGCCTCCGGCTGAAGCGGGAAGCGTCACGCTTCCCCCACCGTTTGACAGGGAAAGGTCATTGCCACTCAGGGATAAACTCTGGATCTCATTCAACGGATCGGCATCCGCATCATCCACTTTGTCCACCGACACTGTCTGCGCATGCAAAGCATAGGGGACACTCAAAAGTTGTGTGGTCCCCATAGGAATACCATCCATTTCCACCATCAGAAAGTAGGTATCATCTCCCCAGGCAATGGAAGAAAAATCCCCGGTAATGACATTGCCGCTTCCGATATCCAGTGTCACCAGGCCGAACTGGTTGGTGGTGTCCGTATGCTGCTCGGAATACACCACCTCACCTGACGGATTTCCCTTCAGGATGCTGATCTCAAAATTCACCTCCTGATTTGCCATAACACTCCCGGCAGCATCCCTGGCCACCGCCTGGTATTTGAAGCTCTGCGGAACCTGCGCCAGCAAAGAAAATGAACCTGCCAGCATCGCAAATACGACGGCCGGTGCGATTGTGAAAATCAAATGTTTTTTCATGGTTGTTGGGGTTATTGTAGAATAAAGTTACTCCGTTAGATAAATAATATCAAGCATAATAGGTCTAAAACATTGTTATTCAATTCAACTTGAATGATTTTCTCATCACTGAAGCAGTTGCAAGCGCGCTCAGAAGTGTTTGCGCTCTTCGCTCATCCAGTTTAATAGTCCGGTGTGCCTCCGTGCCCTGAATGAGGCCTGTGCGCACCTAATCCTCTACACAACGGACCGAGAACCCATTTTTCTTGTTGCCATTTGAAATACGGGACACCTGGCAAGAAGATTCCCAAATAAGGCGGTAGCCTGCGTAGTATAGATCATTCTGCGTAGCCGTCCAAAAGAAGGCAAAGTCACTCATAAAGCCGAAGGCGCCAAGATGATATCGATCGCCGCCAGGAAGAGCGGAAAAACCAGTTGAATTCGTTGCTCCGTTGTTAGGACTTCTCCAGTGACCGGTACCAGTTTCTTTCAGCTTGCACCCTTCATCCGTTCCCCTGGAATCAGTCTGATCTACCTCAATCTGGCTCATCCCCATGTGCATTTCCAGCTGCTTCCATTCATCGTCACTGGGAAGATGCCACTCGTCCGGGCACACCCCCTGTACCCCGCTGGGATTGGCATTGCTGCTGGCAGTCTCATTCATGGCCGCAGCCCAAGTGTAGAGCCCCCCGTATATATCCCGATTTTCTGTGCTGTTACCGTACCAACAGTAAGCCTTATCTGAGTATCCAAGCGCATACCATGCCGCACTGTCCTCAACCAGAGGGATGGCTGTCCCGTCTGCATAATGAGTTACTTTCAGGTTCTCCGCCATCCAAACCTGAGCGCCGATCTGTATGGTTTTGTAAACGTTACCATCAATATCGGTCATGGTCCCGTAGGTGAGGTCCGGATTAAAAATTATACCATTCCCTGTTTCATTTGCAGTGGTAAAATCAATTTCTTCACCTCTGTTCTCACCGGCTTCATTCACTGCATAAGCCTGTACGTAATACTTTGTATTTGAAGTAAGTCCTGTGAGAGTTACAGTAAATAGACCTGTACCGCTGCCAATGGATTTCTTAATTCCGGTGGTACCCGGGTTTGCAGCTGTGCCCCAGTAAACACCCGTTTCAGTAATTGTGGAGCCTCCATCGTCAGTTACCTGACCACCAACAAGGGCAGAGGTCGGTGTAATTTCAGCAGCTTCCAGCGTAATTACGGTTGGTTTCAGCGTATCTGCCACTACTATAACAGTATCATTAATCATGGATATGATGGTTTTATCGGCGGCAAATATTTCAGCGGTAAAAGTCTTTTCACCTGTTTCATTTCCAGGCATCCAGTTTGTTGTTGCCTCACCGCTATCACTGGAAAAAATAAGTTGATTTGAGAATCCACCGTCTCCTGATACATATACTGCGCATGAATCCACAGGTGATTTCAATAAATCGGTTACTTTGAATGTTAACAAATGATTGCTACCCGGATCAACTTCAGCGGGCAAATTGGTCAATAATTCAATATGTGCGGGTGATTGCCACAAAGGATCGATGAAACAGGGAACAGGGATGGGACCGAACTCTTTGATAACTCCCAAAAAAGGCAACTCGGCTCCAATTCTTAAATTAAGACCGACATCAATGCCGCCGTTCCATGCAAGAAAAGTTTCGTTGCCAGCTGCTGTTGTCTGAGATTGAACTGCAGCGTTGTAGTACCCACCAACAAAAGGTACGATTTCTGCAAATGATCCCAGAAGCTCGTAAAACCTGATTTCGATTCTGGGGAATAATGAAAATAGAACAAGGGCGTTTATTTCTCCATTTAAATTAAGGGGATATATTTCATTCTCAGAAGTATATTCTGTTATTGGCGTTAATTCATCCGATTTTCTTTCATACGATCCGCCTGTCCGGAGAATATGATTGCTTTTAAAACCCCAGGCAGCATGAAGAGAAGTATCGGCCGAAATCGTATAATCTCCGTATACATCAGGATCAAGCGTTATCCATATATCAACCGGCGGAACAACAAAATGGGCTGAACTCTTTGGAAAGTCTATTAATTTCCTTTCACCTCCGTCATTGTATTCATTGCTTAAATCTAAGGCGAGCTTCGTCAGAAATTCGGTTTCGCCATCTAGATAGAACTTAAAAGAACTGAGGTCACCTTTCTTCACTTTCGTATCTTCTGTGAGTGTTGCTCCCTCATTAAAATCAAATTCAAAAACCGCATCTGAATTGAGAGACACATGTCCTTCACTGATGTAAAAATGTGTGTTCTGCCCCGCTGTACCATGGAGCTCCTTACCAGAAATGTCTTCTTGACAATCGATTGTACTTGCAGTGCCTTCACTGGATTGTCCATGATCCAGAACACTCTTCTTAAAAGTATTACCTGCCCTGTTATAATAGATTATTTCCACTGGATGAATGTGCCCTTGATCATCAGTAAGAGCAGCAGCGATATCCTGTCTGGAACTTGTGCCATTGAGAGACTTGACTGGCTCTATCAACGCTGTGTTAAGGATGAAATTAAGATTTACGAATACATCATTCATGTATGCCTGCTGGGTTTTCAGAATTAGTTTACCATCCTCTTCTATTACTTTATTCACCTTTCTGAGATAACCGGTTGAATCTGCATCAATGGCGATAATTTCCCCGGTAAAAATTTTCATTGTATCATTCTCTGGCGTAAAATGGACCTCTCCCGTAATTGCGTCATAACTCATTGATGCTTTGCTTTCTTCATCAAGAATGACAAAAGCATCACTCACTCCATAGGTGATCACTTTGCTTACACCTAATTCAAATTCAAGAGTCTCTGAAGCATTTATTATGCAGGACTTAGGCCTGGCATAATATCCATCTCGGAAAACAGACACTCTAAGACTGTCGCCAATATTGAAACTGAATTCAGAAACAAAATCATTCATACGATTCTTTAACCGGGCCCGGTGATTGTACTGTTCCTCAATCTCAACATTGAATTTTGAATTATTACCGGAACCTACAGCCATATAACTCATTGAACCCATCGAAGTTGAAATTTCAACAATAAATATTCCATCTTTACCCAGCGCTATGTTTAATGTAACGCCTGTGTATAAGGATATTGTTGATGATGAATACAGCTTCTGTCCCTGAATGCTATAAACTGAAACATGAGCACGGCTCTGGGTATTGGATGTGCAGGAGAAACTCAGCTGTCCGGGAATGTTTTTCAGTATCCTGAAGTTATCTTCAATTCTGTATTGATCAATGCTTGTGGGTCTTTCCAATTCTTGCCTGGTGAGATTGATTTTATAATTATAATCCGGCTGATCAGGAAGATCCCCAAACAAAAGCTCCGTTCCATTAGACAGGTTCTCAAATAGAATCGAATCAATGGCAATATTTTCTCCTTCAAACTTTCCATTCACCGTGTAGATAAGATCCTGGGAAAATGCCGGGCAGGCAAATGCCAAAGCTGCGATCTTAATGAATAATCTGGCAAATAGTCTCATAACAAATTAGTGAAAGTTTATAATGATGATTTCAGTCCTTCTTTTTACTGTAAATCATGCCTGTGCCACTTTAAATTTTTCGGAGACCGGTTACCTGCAACTGCTCTTTATCCGGGCTGATGACTTTCAGAAAATAAATACCGGGCAAAAACCCTGAAGTGTCGAGAATCACTGTCTCACCTGTGCGCACCTGCATGTGCATCTCCTGGCTCATCACCCGGCCGGTCACATCCTGAATTTCGATGAGGTAATCTCCCGGTGATGGCACATCAAACCGAATCCTCAATTCTTCCCCGAGCGGGTTGGGGTAGACTGAAATGTTCCAGTTCATTTTGTTCTGCTTGATTCCCACGCCAATATCAAAGGGCTGCTGAAATCCCTGGGTGAGGATCATATTGCCACCCTGAAGGGTGGTCACTGCCAATTCCCCGAGTGTCCATGAGATAGACATTTCTGTGCCTTCATAATAGTCTCCCGCAGCAGAAATAACACTGGGTGAAAGCGAGATCTGGGCATGCATTGCAGCCGGGACAATGCCGATACAGGTTAAGATCGTAACCAGTTTTTTCATTTTTCTTTGTATTTGTTGTATAAATCGAATAATCTCAGGTCTAATTATTTTCTAAGGCTTCGATCCTCTTCCGCAGTTCATCATTCTGCCTCTTCAGTTCCCTGACCGCATTGATCAAGGCGATATTTACAGGATGCAGATCAAGCTGCAGGTATCCGTCCTTTCCCTCACTGACCGCTACGGGGAATATTTCCTGCACATCCTGGGCCACAAGGCCGACGTATTCCTGGTCATCAGGCAGCATCAGAAGATTGTCCTCTTTATAAGAAAATGTCACCGGACTTAGAGCAGCGATTTCCTTTAGACCCTTTGCATAATTTTCATGAATCTCCTTCAGGCGCAAATCGGACCAGGTGGCCCAGGTTCCTCCGCCAGGCTTGGCAGCTGTTCCGTTCACTACGAGCAGGTGCGTTCCCGGATCAGCGTTGGTTCCAATTGTAACATCGCGTGCAAAGTAATTATAGTCTGCTCCATATCCCCAGCTGAAATAAGTTCCATCATACCATAAAGCCTCGGTTGAGTTCACAAATATGGCTTTGTCTCCCGGATCTTCTGATTGTATATTAAACTCGCCGAGCAGATCAAGCTTGTATACAGGATTATCAGGTCCAATACCCACATTCCCATTTTTCAAAACAGTCATGGCATTGGATTTATAAGTGCCACCCGCTTCCCCATTTCCTATAACAAAAACCCTATCGTTTGCATTCCAAGTGACTGAATCAAAAGGTGTATAGGTAGTATTAAATACACCTATAACTGTTTCATAGGCAGAAGGAGCAGTGGTATATGATCCCATTGCAGTGGAAGCCCTACCAGAGGCAACGGTGTTCATACCCATGGCAGTTGAGTTATTTCCCGAAGCATTGGTACTTAGACCCATTGAAGTGGAACAAGACCCCGAGGCAAGAGTACTGCCTCCCATCGCGGTGGAAGTAAGTCCTGTAGCGGTTGAAGCTCCTAAAGCGGTGGAAAAGTCTCCAGATGCAGTGGTGCCATGACCCATTGCGACGGAATTAGTACCAATTTTGTTTTTATCCCATTCATTACTATTTACTCCCCCGGCTCTGAAAGCGGCCTTATCCGGATACCACATCATGCGGGCACCACCACCAGAAGCAGGAGGATCTCCAGGGTTTGAGTTTTTAAATTCACCTTCAAATAAGACATTACCCTGTCCGGTGCCTGTACCGCTTGTGTGCAGCAGTGCCGAAGGAATGCTTGTACCAATCCCGACGTTTCCTGTGTTATAATATATGTTGCTTCCGTTTTCCTGCCAGAGGCTTGTTCCACCGTCGGATACATCCCCAGGTACCCAGCTGGAACCGTTCCATTTCAACACCTGTCCGTTTGTAGCTCCTGCCTGTGCTATTTTTATCCCGGTCACAGCTCCTGCATTGATCTTTTCGGTGGCCACGGAATTGTTGGCCAGTTTATCTGCCGTCACATTGTAATTGGCCAGGTCGTGCGTCAGGATTGATCCATCCAGGATTTTTGCGGAGGTTACACCACCATCTACAATCCCGAGTGGATTTGTCTCTATGCCCTGGCCCACGAGGGTTTCATCCGTCACAACGGTCTGTGTGCCCCAGTTATCGCCTCCTCCCGATGAGGGAAGGGTCACGGTCCCTCCCTCCTTTGAAAGGGTCAACAGGGTGCCGCTGAGCGATAGCGTCTGAATCTCATTTGATGCATCATGATCTGCATCATCCACATCATCCGTGTTGTCGCTGAAATCTGCAGGCATGCCCTGAATATCTTCCCAATCAGGCATGATTTCACCTTGGACCACACCCAGCGGATCTGAAGTTGTCCCCGCTCCTGAAAGGGTCGCATCACTCACCACAGTCTGACTCCCCCAGTTGTCCCCGCCTCCGGCTGAAGCGGGAAGCGTCACGCTTCCTCCGCCGTCTGAAAGGGAAAGGTCATTGCCGCTCAGGGATAAACTCTGGATCTCGTTCAACGGATCGGCATCTGCATCATCCACTTTATCCACCGACACTGTCTGCGCATGCAAAGCATAGGGAACACTCAGCAGTTGTGTGGTCCCCATAGAAATACCATCCACCTCCACCATCAGAAAGTAGGTGTCATCTCCCCAGGCAATGGAAGAAAAATCTCCGGTAATGATATTGCCGCTTCCGATATCCAGTGTCATCAGGCCAAACGGGTTGGTGGTGTCCGTATGCTGCTCTTCGAATACAACCTCTCCCGATGGATCACCTTTCAGGATGCTGATCTCAAAGTTCAGTTCCTGATTCGCCATCACCGCTCCGGTGGCATCCCTGGCCACCGCCTGGTATTTGAAGCCCTGGGGAACCTGCGCCAGCAATGCAAATGAACCGGCCAGCATCGCTAATACGACGGCCAGTTCGACCGTGAAAATCAAATGTTTTTTCATGGTTGATAGGGTTAGTATAGAATAAAGTTACTCCGTTAGATGCAGAATGTCAAGTAAATCAGCAATCAGGCAGTCAGGCTATTAAAAAGCCCGGATTGCACGCACCTTGAGTGTCCAGCCACTCTCGTAGCTGACCTGAGCACCATTGTTGAATGACTGTCCCCACGCTCCGCCGAAACCGTCCTGTGTAGAACTCCAATAGATTGTACTGGCAAAGGTACTGCCACCATTTTCCAGTGCTGTATTATCGATAGTCGATTTATTCTCGTACATCAGTCTCAGTTCTTCTTTGGATGGCAGATACCAATCCCCATAGGTTTTACCTCCTTTCGTAATCTTCATATCAGCGCAGAGACGAGCAGCATAAATATCCTCATCGTCACCAATAGCCAAATATGCTGCAATAATAATTGCTGTATTCATTTCCCCTGAAAATGGTCCATTGCCATAAGCATGCGTATTACCATATGTTCCGGCATACCATCTTATGCCTGAACCATCGTCCTGGTCCTCTTTGGCACACACCAGACCATGTTGATCTGATTCATCCACCCAGAATACGATGCCTCCCTGTGCAAAGTCACCCACCTTATAGGTTGTCATCCCGGTGGATACATTACCCGGTATCCAGTTTGAGCCATTCCATAACAATGCCTGCCCGCTGGTGGCTCCTGCCTGGGCAATCTTTATCCCGGTCACAGCTCCTGTATTGATCTTTTCGGTGGTCACTGAATGATTGGCCAGTTTGTCGACCGTCACATTGAAATCAGCCAGGTCATGCGTCAGGATTGATCCATCCAGGATTTTTGCAGAGGTCACTCCACCATCTACAATCCCGAGCGGATTGGTCTCTATGCCAAGACCTGTGAGGGTTTCATCCGCCACCACAGTCTGGCTGCCCCAGTTATCCCCGCCGCCGGCTGAAGCGGGAAGCGTTACGCTTCCTCCACCTTTTGACAGGGAAAGGTCATTGCCGCTCAGCGACAAACTCTGTATCTCGTTCAACGGATCGGCATCCGCATCATCCACGTTGTCCACCGACACTGTCTGCGCATGCAAAGCATAAGGGACACTCAGCAGTTGCATGATTCCCACGTAAATACCTTCCATCTCAACCATCAGAAAGTAGGTGTCATCTCCCCAGGCAATGGAGGAAAAATCACCGGTAAAGACATTGCCCCTTCCGATATCCAGTGTCACCAGGCCGAACTGGTTGGTGGTGTCCGTATGCTGCTCTGCGAATACAACCTCTCCCGATGGATCACCTTTCAGGATGCTGATCTCAAAGTTCAGCTCCTGATTCGCCATCATCGCTCCTGCGGCATCCCTGGCCACCGCCTGGTATTTGAAACTCTGCGGAACCTGCGCCAGCAAGACGAAAGAGCCTGTCAGCATCGCGAATCCAACAGTCAGTACGACCGTGAAAAACAAATGCTTTTTCATGGTTGATAGGGTTAGTGTAGATTAAAGTTACCCCGTTAGATGCAGAATGTCAAGTAAATCAGCAATCAGGACACTAAAAAGCCCTGACAGCACGAACTCTACATTTGCAGTTGCTATTATAAGTATATTCAAAACCATTCGGCTACCAGTGTTACCCTGAATGGTTATGTGATCGCTTACGAAGGGGCCGCGGTAACCACCCGGGGGATCGCATGCGCCAGTCATCACAGTCCCACCCTGAATAACAACTTGTCACCGGGAGGAGCAGGAATCGGCCAATTTCCCGTCACTCTGGAAGGGCTCACCGAAGGGATAACCTACAATGCAAGAGCTTAGGCCATCAACAGCGCGGGAACTGCATATGGCAATACCATCTCTTTTGTTTCGGAAAGTACAGTAGGGCTGGATAAAACCGGTCCGGAGATCAACAGTCTCAGGATCTATCCCAACCCGGCTTCTACGGGCATCCATATACATTTCCATGCGGAACCGGGTACTTCCCGTGATTTAATTATTTTCGATGCCACCGGCCGGATCGCTTTCCGGGAGGAACTCGACGGGATCATTGGCGGCGATTATGCGATAACGGTGGATATTTCCAGGATGCCCGAAGGAATGTATAAGTGTCAGCTTTGTGAATATGAGCGTCCCCAAGCCACGGGGAAGCTTATAATTGTGCGGTAGTTTCGGAATTAGTTCCGGATTTTCCAGGACCCAGGTTTTTGTACCTGCCCTGAGATTCTGAGTTGCAGGCTGGACCCGGGTGACGCATAAAAAATATTTTTTATCCGCTTATTAACTTATTAGGTGGTTTTCCGATAAAAAAGATCTAATGAAAAACATTTTTTAGAAGAAAAGCACCATATAAGTATAGTAACTGGATATTTTATATCGATTCGCCCTCATTTTGCATTGCTAAGCAGAACCCCTGCCCACTTGACAGGTTCAGGATAATTGTTTATTTTTATCCGGTCTAAATAAATACAATAATCATGTACATACAATAATCATATCAATACATTAATCATATCAATACATTAATCATATCAATACAATGTAAATACAACAACCATGGCTTACCAGGAAAAGATCTCAGGATCAGCTGTAAGCCCCACACAAAGACACTTTCCATCCATCGTACTCACCTTCTTGGTCATCTCCCTCTGGGGAATACCCGACCGGGCTCCTGCGCAGGAACCTCCTCTTGAACCCACCGGACTGTTCGACCGTTCCGAGATCATCATGGTCTGGGATGAAGGGACTACCGGCGGTGCCGGGGTCCACGAACAGAACTTGAAGCTGAAGTTCAATTTCCAGGGCTTCGAGACCGGAGAACGGTTTACCGGAGCAGAAGCGGTCGTCACCGACTCCATGAGTTATGACGATCGCCAGTTTGACATCATTTCCGGTGATTTCAACGGAGATAACATGGCTGATTATGTCTATTCGCTGACCGGGGACGGGGACTCCCTGCATCTGGTCCTTGCCAAACGATTGAATACGCTTCATTATACCGAAAGGAACATCTACAAATTCGACGGCAGGATACTTCCCGGAAAGAACCTGATTCACGGCGATCTGAACGGGGACGGGCGGACTGAATTCGTGGCGGGCTACCGTACCTTCGGGGAGGAGATGGCCCGGGTGGCTGTTTTCGGATTTGATGATGACTTCAGGATCGAATTGATCGACCGCATCGATCCTCAGGCCGAAAGGGATAATTTCGCGATCGATCTGTGCGACCTGGACGGTGACGGGGATGACGAGCTGGTGCTGGGTTTTATCAGCACTGCTTCCGCAACAGAGTATGTCCTCCAGGTTTATGATTTTGACACTGATCTCGGATACACGGAAAAAGCCAGACTCAAGCCCGAGCTGGATTTCAACGCAAATTCATACGGGTATGTAGCCCTCACCGGGGCGGATTTCGACCTTGACGGCAGGGAAGAGATCGTGACGGCCTTCAGCAAGAACGAACTGGATGCCCCGAACAATCCGGATACATACCTGTACATGGCTGAGGTGACGGACGATCCCGGGACCGGTCAGGCCGATCCGCTGGAAATGATCTCATTTTACAGGGACGGATCCGAGACAGGCCGGTACAATTACGGCGGGATCTGGCAGATCCTCCTGAAGCCGGGAGACCTGAACGGGGACGGACACCCGGAGGTGCTGCTGGGCTGCCACAGGGGCGTGGAAATATTCACCGTGGATACAGCTCTCCGGATCGCCCACCTGGGAAAGGGATCGGATGTCATTGCACTTTCCGAGTACCTGCCATCGGTCAATTATTTCGACGTGGCCGATATGACCGGCGACGACCGGGACGATATCGTGGCGGTGAACCATTTCTTCAGCAACGAACCCGTGGGCACCCAGTCCTTCAGCATCAGACTGGTCCGCTACGACAGCCTTTTCAATTCCACCATCATGGAATCGGTCTATCAGTACAATGAGATTGACAATGGCGGTGGCGGCGGAAGGAACGAGACCCATTTCGCTGTGTCGCTCAGCGACTTTGACGGCGACCTGTTCCGGATCGGAGACTACACAAGCCTGGGTTGTTTCACCGACGTGATCCGGCCTGTGACCGTCCTGAACACCCCGCCCGTCCATATCGACTACATCAACGGGGCGGTCCACGACGTGAACGAATGCTTCGGTCAGAACGACTGCTTCAGCAGTGTCCAGAAATCCACCGAGCAGTACAGCCAGGAGGAGTTTTCCATCCAGACCTCCAGCACGGGGGACTGGGGATATGACCCGGAGTTCACCGTAGGTGCCAACGCCCAGTACGGACCCTACGGGGGCGTTTCCATGTCCGGGATCGAGGTGGCTTCCTATTTCGGGGACGATCTCGAGGAGGTGGCCTATGATGTCAGCACCTCCCGGATCGGTAAAAGCACCAGTACCTCCTTCTTTCAGACCGCTTCCATGGATACACGCTTCAGCAGGGACGATGCCATTTTGACCATCGTGAGCGATTACGAAAGATGGGAATACCCGGTATTCAACCAGTATGATGAAAAACTGGGAGAGATCATCATCCTGATCCCGCAGACGACCAACCAGGAGAACTGGTTGCGCGGCCGGCAGGTCCTGGAGGTGGCGGGCATGGCACAACTGCATGAACCGGGGAACCTGCTTTCCTACAGGAAATTCTACGACGACCCGGAGGAACTGATGGAAGTCAATCCCGACATCAGGGAAATCATCGCCATCGCCAATCCGCACGAACTTGACCTCAACTCTACCTACACCGAAAGCATCACCTGGGGCACTGAATTCGAGAACAAAGATGTGAGCGTGGAAAATATGGTGGAAACGCTTCCCGCTTACGGGGTCAATATCCTGGGGATCCAGCTGGGGGTGGAGGACGAATCGGTGGCCGAGCAGGAAACCGTCACTTCCCACTCCTATACCGTGGGCAAGAACCTGGGCATCGAGGTATATGGCAGCTTTTTGGCCGCGAACAGTTATGAGTACAGCGTCAGGCCTTATTATTACTGGTCGAAGAACGGTGCGCTGGTGGTCGATTACATGATCGATCTCAGCGAGGGATCGTTCTGGCAGGAGAACTATTCGGTGCAGGATCCCGGATTTATCCTGCCCAACAGGCTCGATTCGCTGAAAATCAAGAATACAATAGACAGGATCACAGATCTGGACGAATATACCAAGACCTCTTCCATTTTCTTCGACCCGGCCATCCCGGTGAACGGCGACACGGCCACGGTGACCGCGATCGTGCACAACCTGAGTCTGAGTCCCACGAATGCACCGGTAGAGGTATCTTTCTACCTGGGTGACCCCGACAACGGAGGAACCCTCATCTCCGACGTGGACGGCAATACGCTTTTTTCAACCGAAGAGATCATCGAAGACCAGAATTATGCCATGCTCAGCTTCAGGTGGGTGGCCGATTTTGAACGGCATGACCGGATGTACGGCGTCATTGATCCCGGCGGAAAGCTGACGGAGAACAAGCTTGACAACAACAAAGCCTGGGCACCTGTGCAGCGCTTTGCCGCCTGCGGGGAAACAACATCCTCGGACCGGATCCCGGTGACCGACGTCACCTTCAGGGAGCGTTTCACCATCTATCCCAATCCCGCCGGAAGCACGGTCTACCTCGATTATTCAGGTCCCCCGTTCTCCCAGGCAACCGTATCGGTGGTCGATCTGTCCGGCAGGCTCTGGCAGGAAGAAACCCTGCACTATAGCGAGGGGATCAGCCGGTATGCACTTGCAACAGGACATCTGCAAACAGGTATGTACATCCTTGTGATATCCACGGAACATTACAGTCAGCGCACCAGAATCATGGTAGAATGACTCAGTGAACCGCAAGCAGCTGGCGATATTCTACCGGCAGGCTTCAGACAGGTCGCCGAAGGCTGACAAGATCAGCCTGACCAGCCGCACATCATCCGCATAGATGGTGAATTCGTCCTCGAAATCCTCCACCTCGCCGTTCTCATAGGGCTTGATCAGCTCTGCATCGCCGGCGGTCCGGAGGATGACCTCCACGAGCATGCCGTCCACCGATATCTCCGAGTTGCCATCATGAATATCGGCGACCATGAATTCGTACATGTATTCATCGCTTTCCCCGTCGTCATCAGTCTCCACCCGGGTAAACTTCAGTTTGCAATCGTCCCCTTCCAGTATTTCGAGCTTCTGTTCGTGCTTTTCCCCGGGTAACTGAATATCCGGGATATTTGCTTCGAGGAAAGATAATGCTTCTTCCCGGCTCATAGCGGAAGGTTCCTGCTCCGTCACCTGTTCTTTCAGGAAACGGATGGCAGCCATGAAATTCTTGGCAACCATTGGATCGGAGAAATAGACTTCCGCTTCATCGGTAAAATCTTCAACCTCGCCGTTTACATATGTTCTGATGTAATCGTCTTCCGTTTCCAGCGGGACGGTCATTCGCCCCCAGCTTATATCGATCTCCAGTTCCTCCAGGCTGATATCTTCGGGATAGATCAAATACCTGGTCTCGGTGATCTCACCGTCCTCCTCGGTCAGTTTCAGGTCAAATTCGATCCGGTTGCCCGCATCTTCATCCACCAGCAGCATCTGTTCGTATCTTTCTCCCTTCCTGAACAACGGCACCAGGTTCTGGATCATCCAGCCGTTGACTTCGGCCACGGTGGAAAATTCCCGGATCTTCTCCTCGCTCTGCCCGGTGGCATAGGCAAAAGCATTGACCAGATCCCGGGCCACGTCGATCTCAGCAGCATGAAATTCCAGATCTGAGGTATAGTCCAGTTCATCTTCTCCGGTGACTTCCCGGATAAAATCCACGTCATCCCTGGTTTCCATCTCGATGGTGATCTCATCGCGAGATACATCCAGTACAGGCTTATCCGTCATATCGGCCAGATAAAATGCATAGGTGGTCTGTTCGGTCTCACCGTCTGATTCAGTCTCCTTCACCGTCAGTTCCAAAAGACCCGAAGGATCCTCCTCAAAATTCAAACTATTATGGAACACTTCGTCATCGATCGTCACTTCGCCGAGGTGGTCCTTCACAAAGCCGAGTGCTTCCTGGTAACTGCTCCACTGCGGCCTTTCCACCGTGGTATTGGTCACCAGGTATGAAAGCGCGTTCACGATCTGCCGGGCCACCTCAATGTCGTCCGCATAGATCTTCAGCTCATCGGTGTATTCCCTTCCATCAGTACCGTCCACCTGGATGTAATCCTCGCCTCCCTTTACAGGAACCTCAACGGCCAAAGACCTTCCCGAGACTTCAAGACCGATGGCCAGAGGATTGATGTCCGTCAGATCGAACAGGTACTGAAAAGTTTCCTTTTCCCCGTCCTCATCTACGGAGGTTGCCTCCAGGCCTGCCATATAGGGTTTGTCTTCCCGGGAAAAGCTCTGTTCCCACTGCAGGTCATCTTCGGTGGCCTTTCCGATGTTTTCGGAAAGCCAGTCAAACGCAGCCTCACGGTCATCCCATTTGACCTCAGCCTCCATGCAGGAACCGATGTGTTCCCTGAGGGTCTCAATGAAAGCGCGGGTCATGTCCACTTCATTCATAGTGATTTCGATCTCATCCGTGTACTCCTCAAATTCTCCCTCTTCATAATAGGAAATGAATTCCCGGGAGTTCTCCGTTTCAAGGGTTACTTCAATGGACCTGCCCCTGGTTTTAAAACGGAGGGCTTCCGGATCAATATCGGAAAGATAGAAGACCCAGGAACGCATTTCGACGGATCCCCTCCGGTCGGTAACCTGTTCTTCGAAATTCACCTTGCAGTCGTTCCCTTCCACGGTGGTGAAGCGGTATTGGTAGGTATCATTCCTGATCTCCACTTCACCCGTGAAATCATCCAGCCAGGAGATCTCTTCCTGTGCGGCAAGGAAGGTGAAACTCGAAATGGTCAGGAGCGTTGCGAACAGCATTGAAACTTTATTCTGAGCGAACATAGGGATCATTAATATTGGTTTGACATCTAAAGATATTCATTTTTAGGATGAATTCATTAGATTTGGCAGCATTCATCAATACCCCCCGATCATGAAAACCATTGTAGTCTACTACTCCCGGAAAGGGTCCAACCAATACCTGGCAGAGAAGATCGCCGCACGCCTTTCCTGCGATATCGAGGCGATCAGGCCCCGGATCAATGTATTTATGCTCTTTCTGATGAGGTTTAACCCCGGCATTCTTCCGTTGAAGCACGATATTGGCTCATACGAACAGGTGATCATGGTCGGACCGATCTGGACAGGCATGTTCATCCCGCCGCTCAGAAGTTTTGTCAAAAGGTACCATCGCCAGATCAACAGGCTTGTATTCGTCACCTGCTGCGGCAGCTCCTATAGTGACAAAGACAAAAAATTCGGGCACGGACTTGTCTTCAATGAGGCAAAACAGATCCTGGGGGATAAACTGATCCTCACCCAGGCTTTCCCGGTGGGACTGGTACTACCTGATGAACAGAAAGAAGATCCGGATGCTTTCATGAAAACACACATGAACGACGGAAATTTCAAAGGAGAGATCGCAGAGCGGTTTGATGAGTTCATGAAAGAAGTGGCCTGATCCCGTATCGATCAGAGCGCATTCAGATCCCGGACAAATTCCCCGATCTCCTCATCGCTGAATCCTTTTTCCCTGGCAGCTTCTTCAAGGGTTCCCCAGACGGGTTCTCCGCAGGCAATGCACTTGATACCCCTCTCGGCCAGGTACCGGACGGCACCCACCTTCTCATGTACAAGGTCCTCAATGGTGATGTCCCTGGTGATTTCCACGGAAAATGAGGTGTTTAGTTTCCTGTCATCGTACCCCGGAACAGATCGATCAACACCACCCCGTTGGCACCCCTTGAGCCGTAGGCTGCAGCCGAGCTGTCCTTGAGAATATTGATGGACTTGACTTCACAGGGGGAGATCCAGTCGATGGAATTGACAACGACTCCATCCACCACGTAGAGGGCCTCATTGCTTCCGTAAAATGATTTCCTTCCCCTGATGATCACCTGGCGGTTTTCCACCACAACCCCGGCAAAACGGCCTGCGAGCAGTTCGTAGATGTCCGAATAATTGCAGAACTCGTTGTTCTCATGCTGGAGGTTGCTGACCGCATAGGTCAGGTCTCTCTCATCCACATACCCGTAACCCACGGCCATTTTCCTGTTCCTCTCGTTGTCGACAAAAATGAGATTGAGCGTCACGGAATCCGTATCCGGTCCCACCCTCTGAGTGACCGATTTGAAGGTCTTTGGCTTGATCTTGAGCACATCCTTTTCCCTGGTGACAATGGAAAACCGGCCCAGGGAATCGGTCAACGCAGAAGTCCCGGCTTTTTTTGCCTTCACCTCCACGTTCTCTACAGGATAGGTATTGAATGTGACCAGCTTTCCGTGCACCACACGTGTCTGAGCTGACAGGGAGGTGGTCAGAAGGAAGGCTGTGATCAACGTAATGAAATATTTCATGATGATTGTGATCTTGCAGTTTATTTACCGCAAAAATACACAATTTCTTACCATCCTGCGATTCTCGCCCACAGGTGCCATGCCGCGTAGGCCTTCAGGTTGGCATTCAGGGGCTGGCTGTGGGCAGAGCTGCACTGGTACCAGTCCACCCCTTCTGCATGGGAATTTTGCCAGTCGATGGCCCAGTTGGCATCCAGGCTGCCATCCTGGTCACTGTCGTAATAGCATCCGTCGTTGGCATTTTTGTCCAGGTAATAATTTCCATCGGGATCGTAGGACTCGATGTCCGCAAAGTCGTACAGGTACTTTTCACCGGTCATGCAGTGATTCCTGATCTGTTCGTTCCTGATATGGAGGTTGCCCGTGACTCCCGTTCCGTCGAGGTGACCGGTCATGTAGACAAAGGTTACGTCCGGATAATCCTCTTCCAGCCCTGACATCAGGCCAAGGTATGTGTCGATGTTTTTCTCCGTGGCACCGGAAACCTGGCCGCACCAGGACCAGATGATCACATTCACATCGGGATTATTTTCCAGGTAAGTCCTGGTTTTCTGCTCCCAGGCTGTAAAATCAGGATTCCCCAGGTCGCCGCCCATGGCGTAATCATGCAGGTCCAGTGCCCCTCCCGTTCCGCCGTTGTTCCATGCATACAGATCCCCTTTGAAGTCCGCCAGGCCGGTCATTCCGCTTGTGATCTGACTGCCGTGAGATGTGTGTCCGTATGCGATATGAAGATTTTCCTTTGCCTTCTCGATCCATTCCTCCGGGATGGAAGACAGATCGGTACATTGATAATCTATGATCCATCCATTCCCGGGAATTTCGTTTTCTTTTTCGCACCCGGCAAACATACATATCGCCAGGAGTGCAGGCAACATTGTTTTTTTCATAATGAAAATATCTAAAAAGTAACCACTTTATCTAACCATCATACTTATCCCTGCGGGCAAGGCTCACAAATAACGTCTTACCTTTTTACGATACGCATCGTATAATGTTCCGAATTTCTCCTGCAGATATTTCTCTTCCCGGCGGATCTCAAGGAAATGGACATAAAGGAATGCCGCCGGAAACAGGGCGAGGGCCCATACCGAATTGATGATCAATGCATATCCGGTGTAGATCAATGCCCATCCAACATACATAGGATTTCGGCTGAAGGCAAAAGGTCCGGTTGTGATGAGCCTGTCAGGCGAACTGATATGCATCTTTCCGGCTTCGGAAGCGGACCACAGCGCAAGGAATATCCCGATGATCACCGGTGGCCATCCTGTAAGGTGTCCTATCCAGCCGGATCTGAAGACAGGAAGGGGCAGGAACAGCTGAACCGGCAGGCTGAGAAGGATTGTTGCAATATAAGCCTCCGGCAAAGGTATATTCCTGAATTTTAATTGCATGAGCTACATCCGTTGCCGATCCTGAACAGGCTCACGAACCCGGTACAAGCTTGTAGACCGTCCCGTTGCTGCCGGAGGGACCGGCTGTGGTTGTTGTCAGAACATAGATCTCTCCCTCATTGTCCTGTCCGAATGCCAGCAGGTATTCACCGAGGTCGCCCCGGGTCAGCGGCAGTTCGCTGAATTCCCACATCTCCGCATTCTGGTCCGTGCCAGCATGGAACAACACACCACCCGGGGACCCGAAACTGTCGCTCCAGGATCCGAAAACATAATGACCCTGAAAGTTTTCGATGGCACTTCCACGGTATACGTAGCCCCCCACAACCACCAGTCCGGGTCCGCCGTTCTTGGAATTGTTGAACTCCAGGACCGGATCGATCAGTTCATTCCCGAGATCATCGGTTGTGGGGCAATCCATGGGTACGGTTTCGGGATTCTCCGCGTCGAAACAATGGGCTCCTTCCCTGACATTCCAGCCGTAGTTGTTACCCGATGTCACCCTGCTTACTTCCTCATACAGCTCCTGGCCGGCATCACTGACATACAGGGCCCGGTCGCCTCCCATATCGAATGACATCCTGTAAGGATTCCTGAAACCGTAGGCATATTGCTCATCCAGTCCCTCCGTTCCAACGAACGGATTGTCCTCCGGGATCCCGTACCCGGGCATCACATCAATATCGATCCTGAGGATACTGCCCATCAGGTTTTGGGTGATATCCTGACCGTTTCCCCCGGCATTGTCCCCGTACCAGTCGCTCACATGACCGGTCCCCTCATCATCCCTGTTGCCGCCATCTCCAAGAGATATGTAAAGGTAGTTGTCCGGACCAAAAGCCAGTGCGCCGCCATTGTGATTGCCCTGCGGCTGGTCCACCTGGAGAATGATCCTTTCGGTGGCCGGATCGGCCACATCCGGATCCAGTGCAGAAACCGCATATTCCGCTATAACCGAAGTATGATCGAAGTCCGCGGGAGCCTCCGGGCGAAGAGGGGCACTGTAATAGACAAAGAACCTGTCATTGATCCCGAATCCCGGATGGAATGCGATATCCAGCAGTCCCCGCTCATCATAGCCCTGGTTCAGACCGGCAAGTTTATCCGTAATGTCCAGGAACGGGGTTTCCAGCATCACACCGTCCCTGACGATGAATACCAGTCCTGTCTGGTCAACAACGAAAAGTCTGCCCGTCTCATCCGGGGATTCCTTGAGTGAGACCGGGCTGGTGATTCCTGTCGCTATCTCCTGAAGGGAAAGGGTTTCGTTAAAAGGTCCCTCATCGCCGTTATCCTCTGTTTCACAGGCTGAAGTTACCGTGAACAACACAATGAGCAAAACAGTCAAGAAATTGAAATGTGAAAGATTTTTCCTGTCATCCATACTGACTCATATTTAATTTTTTCATGATTTATTTGTGTGGAAATCTTACAAAATCGTGCCACGCTTGTATCAATCAGTCAATAATGAAGGCTCATCCGGCTGTTTTCACCGGGGATGCCGAAATGAGGGCGGTTAAAGGAATGTTAAATATTACGGGAAAGCCTGCCGTTTGAATTTCACCCGGAAGCATGGGGATTTATTTCACAAGTAGCTTTCCAAATCCACACCGGGTCTCTCAAACCTTTGCCGGAAACCGGGAGGAACTCTTCCGCTGGTTTTCAGGCATGAACAGGCCCGGGATCAACGTCAAGGTGCGATAGGATCCACCGAGTACCCTTCCTGCCGCAACAGTTGTATCACTCCCTGCTCTCCGGGAAGGTGACCGGCACCGAAAGCAATGAATGATGGTTTTTCCCTGATCAGCATTTCGATCTTCGGGATCCAGTCCCTGTTCCTTGCGGTCACAAGGTCCTCGCTGATCTCCGCATATTCTCCCCCCATGTAAGTATCAATGATCTCCTGAATGCCGTCCAGGTCTCCCTCCAGGTAGGTGCTGACCATCTCATCGGTCATGGCATCCGAATCCTCCAGGTCTTCAATCCCTGTTACAAGCATTTCTGCGGCATCTTCCAGGGGGATATCATCAATAAATCCGAGCTGTTCCTCCACGGTCTCCAGCCCGAGCACCTCTATTCCCTGTTCACCGGCCATCTCCGTAAACCGCTGCTCGGGAGATGCGGGCTGGCAGTCCAGGAAATAAAGCAGGGTCATGGATGAGAGGAAGAAAGGCTTGAGACCGGAGAGCTGCTCAAAGGGCAGTCCCATTTTGGAGGTAAAAAAGTCCGAAACCAGAGCATACTCTTCTTCATCAAGGTAATCCTTTGCGGTGGTCCCGTCCTTCATGAACATGCCCTGCTGCATGGCCATCAACATACCGGGATCATCAAAATCCAGCTCCAGGACCAGCTGTTCACTGTTTTTCAGGGCATCCGCCGCTTCTCCGGAAATGACCAGGTCCCCAGGACAAAGAAGATGGAAGGTGCCGTACAGGTAGGAAGGTCCATCGAGATCATTGCCGGTGATTTTCCATAGCAGGCTGTTTTCGAGCGACTGCGCATGGGCGAATATGATCCCGCACAGGATGGCTGTGATCAACAGTACTGATTTTTTCATTTCGGATTTTAAGATGGGTTTCATTTGTACCTTCTTTTGGAGGCCTTCAGGTTCTTTTTGCGCTGTTTGTGGCTCTTCTTCTGTTTGTAGAATCCCTTGTTCCGGTATATACGTTCCCCTTCCAGCATCAGCAGACCACGCCGCTGGTCCTCAACCGAAATTCTCCTGGTCGGGGAACACGATACAGCGATCAGCAGTGCCAGCAATGAGATAATGATGGTAAAACCTCTTTTCACGGGAAAAAGGGTTGATTCCATGGCCCTTTTTTTACGAAAAGGAAGTGGAGGATGTTACGCGTTTGTCAACAAATCCTCGTCAGCTTTTTAAAAAGTTATTACCGCTGTTTGGCCTTCTGTATTGAAGTCACTGGTTTTTACTGTTTTTATGGCCGCGAAAAATCCTTGATATGAATATGGAACCGAAAATAATGAATACACGCATTCTGATCCTGTCAGGGATCATCGCCCTGATGCTCGCAGGTTGTTCTTCCCAGGAGAAGACCGGTGAACTGAAAATCGATTATGAAAAATACCGGCTTGAAAACGGCCTGGATGTGATCCTTCACCACGATCGATCCGATCCCATCGTGGCGGTGGCCATCCAGTATCACGTGGGATCCAACCGTGAGGTCCCCGGCCGGACAGGATTCGCACACCTGTTCGAACATATGATGTTCCAGCAGTCCGAGAACGTCGGCCAGGACCAGTTCTTCAAGCTCATCCAGGGTGCCGGGGGTACGCTGAACGGCGGCACCGGCAAGGATGGCACGGTGTATTATGAGGTCGTGCCCGGAAATGCCCTGGAAATGGTCCTGTGGGCAGAATCAGACAGGATGGGGTACCTGCAGAATACGGTGACAAAATCCGCTTTTGCCAACCAGCAGAACGTGGTGCAGAACGAAAAAAGGCAGAGTTATGATAACAGGCCTTACGGCCATACCAGGTATGTAATCGATAAGAACCTGTT
This sequence comes from Bacteroidota bacterium, assembly GCA_051746185.1. Taxonomy (GTDB): domain Bacteria; phylum Bacteroidota; class Bacteroidia; order Bacteroidales. The sequence goes on along the minus strand of JBNJEV010000006.1, from coordinate 67,307 downwards.
CCCCGAGGGCCATCCCTATTCGTGGCAGGTGATCGGTGAGATGGAGGATCTTTTCAATGCCACTGTTGAAGATGTGAAGGAATTCCATGCAAAATACTACGTGCCGAATAATGCCACACTGACCATCGCGGGTGATTTTGATACAGAGGAAACGAAAGCCCTGGTGAATAAATATTTCGGTGAGATACCGGGCGGTGAAAAGGTGGCTGACCCGGAGCCTTTGCCGGTAACGCTCGCTGAAACAAAGAAATTATATCATGAGGATAATTTCGCGCGCACCCCTGAACTCACGATGGTCTGGCCGACCCCGGAACAGTACCATCCGGATGCATACGCGCTTGATTTCCTCGGACAGCTGCTCGGCCGGGGTAAAAAGGCCCCCTTCTACAAGGTGCTGGTCAAAGAGAAAAAACTGACCTCCAGGGTCAGTGTGTACAACAGCCCTTCGGAGCTGGCAGGAAAATTCAATATATCCGTGAATGCCTATCCGGGTTTTTCGCTTGCAGAGGTCGAGGAGGCCGTTTTCGAGGCATTTGAGCTTTTTGAAGAAGAAGGGATCACCGAAAACGACCTGGAAAGGATCAAGGCCGGGCTGGAAACGAACTTCTATAACGGAATGAGCTCGGTCCTGGGCAAGTCATTCCAGCTGGCAAGATATAACGAATATGCCGGCGACCCGGGATTTGTCACCCGGGACCTGCAGAACATACAGGAGGTTACCAACGACGATATCATGAGGGTCTATGAGCAGTATATCAGGGGAAAACATTATGTGACAACAAGCTTTGTGCCCGGGGGGCAGACCGGACTGATCGCTGAAGGATCGGTCGATGCAGGAATCGTGGAGGAGAATGTGCTTGAAGCAACAGAGGTAGACCAGTCACAGATCGCTGAAGACGAAGTCATTCAAAAGACCGAAACAAGTTTCGACAGGTCTGTCATACCTGCCATTGGTCCCGACCCGGAAATGACCCTTCCCGAAATATGGACCGGCGAGCTGGAAAACGGGATCAGGATGTGGGGCATTCAGCATGACGAGCTTCCGCTGGTGAAGTATTCGCTCGAAATCGACGGGTCGCACCTTCTGGAAGATTTGAGCAAAGAAGGCACAGCGAGCCTGATGGCCCGCATGTTGAATGAAGGCACTGCCGGAAAGACCCCGGAAGAACTCGAGGAGGCAATTGCCCTGCTGGGTGCTACCATCAATATCAGTGCAGAAGATGAGACGATCGTAGTATGGGTCAATACCCTTTCAAGGAATTTCGAAAAAACCGTGGCCCTGGTGGAGGAAATGCTGATGGAACCCAGGTGGGACAGCACCGAATTCGTCCTGGCAAAGGAGAGGGTGATCAACTCATTCGCCAGGAACAAAGCCAACCCGGGTTATGTGGCCTCACGAATACTCGACAGGCTGATGTACAGTGAAAATCACCTGTTTGCGGTTCCCCTGAGCGGAACAGAGGAGACGGTGCCGGGAATTACCATGGATGATCTGAAAGAATTTTATCATACAAAACTCTCCCCTTCCCTGGCAAGGTTTCATGTTGTCGGCGATATCAACAGGGAACGGGTGGAATCAGCCCTTTCTTCCCTGGAGGAAAGGTGGGAGAGAAAGGAAGTTGAATTTCCCGAAATAGAGATACCGGATAATCCCGAACGGGCCCGGATCTATTTTGTGGATTTTCCGGGAGCAAAACAATCGGTGATACAGATCGGTTACATCACCATCCCCAGGAACCATCCCGACTATTACCCGGTCACTGTGGCCAATTATAAGCTTGGCGGATCATTCAACGGGATCGTCAACCTGATCCTCAGGGAGGAAATGGAAAAATACCGCGAGGGCATTTCCCGGGAGGACATTGAGTTTACAAAGGATGCCCTGCTGAAATCCAATGCCAGGGCATTTGAGACACAGGGTTCACTGATGAGCATGCTGAGCAAGATCAGCCAGTATGATTTGCCGCATCATTACATCAAGAAAGAAGAGGATTTTGTGCGCAGCCTGACTGCCGAAAAGCACAGGGAACTGGTCAACAGGTACATTGATCCTTCCAGAATGTATTTTGTGATCGCCGGTGATGCAAAAACCCAGGTGCCCGAGCTGAAAAAACTGGGCCTGGGCGACCCGGTGATGGTATCCCTGTAAATCCCGGGTCGGTCCGGTATATTTAATTCCATCCCGCGATCCCTGCCCGGAGGTTCCCCGCGGCATGGAGCGGGGAGCCGGGCCGATGCGGAGCTCGATATATTCTTGCTATATTGTAATGGCCGATGAGAACTGCTGCAGAAAAAATAGTTGCATTATTTGTTCCGTTTCTCTTTGCGCTGAATAATTTTTCGAACGCGCAGGAAATGCCTGCTGTAATTCCATCAGAAGCCTTTCAGCAGGTAAAAACCTATGTCAATCCCATATTACCGGGCGATCATCCCGATCTCACCCTGTTCAGGGATGGGGATGACTTTTATGCCTGCGGTTCGAGCTTCCATTTTACCCCCTATCTTCCCATTCTGCATTCCACCGACCTGGTACACTGGGAACGGATCTGCCGGGTTGTTCCGTCCGATTGGAGCGGCCTGATCAGCGATGAACCCCAGGCCGGGATCTGGCAGGGGGCGATTACTTACTTTTACGGCTCCTGGTGGATCTATTTCTCCAATACCGCCGGGGGCGGACAGTACTTCTGCAAGGCCGATCACCCTGAAGGACCATGGTCCGCACCTACAAAGGTACGGGCCACCGAATCGACAGGTCCGACCGGTTATGATAACTCGGTATTCGTTGACGACGACGGGACTCCCTACATGCTGATCAAGCCGGGTCAGTACATAAACCGCATCCAGGAGATCGGCGCGGACGGGCACCTGACAGGCGAGGTGATGAATCTGGACTGGGTCAATGCCGATGGACGTTACAGCTGGGCAGAAGGCCCTGTCATGTGCAAAAGGGACGGCTGGTATTATTATTTTATTGCCGGAAATGTATGGGGCGGCCAGTATGTGTTGCGTTCTCAGAGTCTAACGGGCGATCCCGACAGCTGGGAAGAGATGGGTGATTTCTTTGAACCTGTGACCGATCCGGCCGTCACCTTCAGGGCACCCAACCACATTTCCCAGCCTTTTCAGCTCGATGACGGAACATGGTGGACCCTTTCACACAGCTACGAAAGGTTGGAGGGGAACGACTGGAGCGGACAGGGCCGCCAGGGTTTGCTGCACCGGGTTATATGGGACGAAACCGGGAAACCCACCGGGATGGCACCCACCTCAACACCGCAAATGAAACCCGGCCTGCCCCGGTCAGGGATCCCCTGGAAATTGCCCCGTTCAGATTACTTCGGGAACGATTCTATTGAACTTTCATGGCATTTTCTCAATCAGTCTGCAGCCTCTCAATATTCGCTCACCGAAAGACCCGGCTGGCTGCAACTGAATCCCGGCAACGGTACCTGCCATATTCTGCACAAGGAAGGGGGACACCATTACGCTCTGGTTACCAGGCTCGATTTCGAAGCAAATGCAAACGGGCAGCAGGCAGGGATATACCTGACCAACGGCAACGAATCTTTGACTGCATCGTTGTACAGCGGTTATAACGACGGGAAAAAACTGGGTTTCCGCTTCGGCGATCAGGCCTTTGAAGTGGAAAACGGCCTGGGCAATGCGGTATGGCTGAAACTTGAACGCTACGAACATCAGCTTAAAGCTTTTTACAGTTCAAACGGCATCTTCTGGACGCAGATCGGAGGCGCTTTACAGGCAAACGACCTGGATATGGCCCAGCCCAGCTACAACTGGTGGGTGGGTACCAGCAACGGATTGTATGCCAGCCAGGGACAGGCCTTTTTTGACCTGTATGTGTTCAGGGACGGTTTTTCGGTACTTCCGGCTGCGGGCTGCAATAACTACTGCGGATTGGAACCCAGGGGGACCGGAACCGGAAGGGCCATGACCAACAGCACCGATCAGGGCGGGTGGCTGATGTTAGGCGGTGTGGACCTCGGTCAGGGAGAAAGGGTACCCGCATCAGTTGAAGTGGAAGCGGCATCAGTCCACGGCGGTACCCTGGAGGTCTGGATCGACGGTCTGGAAACCGAAGGTCTGAAAATCGCAACCCTGGACATCACTTCAACCGGTGGCGAACATACCTGGAAGAAATTCAGCGCAGAAGCAACCGGCCTTTCAGGACAGCACGATATTTATCTTCGGTGGGCCGGTCCGGTAAACGCCTTCCTGGTAAAAAACATCCGGTTCCTCCCTGGCGGATCCTACGATGTTTCACTGGCCCCGACCATAGATATTGACCTGGATTCATCCCGCCAGGTCATCCGGGGTTTTGGGGGCATGAACCATACCACCTGGATCAACGACCTGAATGAAGACAACCGGGAAAAATCGTTCGGCAACGATCCCGGTGAAATAGGATTAAGCATTCTGAGAATTCATCTTGATCCCGATCCCGGCCGGTTCAACCTTGAGGTACCGACTGCAACGCATGCCATCCGGAAAGGTGCAAAGGTTTTTGCCTCGCCCTGGAATGCCCCCGGGGACCTGCTGGATCCGGGTGCAGAGGTGAGCAGGGTGGATCCCGGGAAGTATGCTGATTATGCGGATCATCTGAATTCGTTCAATACATTTATGTCCGGTCATGGTGTTGCATTGCATGCGATCTCCGTGCAGAACGAACCAGACTGGGGGGAGTGGACCCGCTGGACTTCGGCTGAGATGGTTGACTTTCTTGCGCATCATGCCGGGGATATTGAAAACAGGGTCATGGCACCCGAGTCTTTCCAGTTCAGACGCTCGTATACTGATCCAATACTGAATGATGCCAGCGCTGCAGCCAATCTTGATATCGTGGGAGGCCACATCTATGGCGGCGGATTATATGATTACCCGCTTGCCCGTGAGAAAGGGAAAGAGGTCTGGATGACAGAACATCTCCTGGGAAGTGACGCACACGAAATCAACGACTGGAGCCTGGCGCTCACGGTCGGCAAGGAGATCAACGACTGCATGAAAGCTGATTTTAACGCTTATGTATGGTGGTACATTCGCCGGTTTTACGGACTGATCACCGATGACGGCAACATTACCGATAAAGGGTATGTCCTTTCGCAATACACCAAGTTCGTCCGTCCGGGTGCTGTCCGGGTTGAAGTGGACGACAGTGCGGCAGGCCGGGTTGACGTGACCGCCTATAAGACCGACACCTCGTTTGTGGCAGTGGTCGTGAACAGGAATGACAGCAGTGTGTACCTGGACTTCAGGATTGCCGGGGGGTATGACGGGACCCTCACCCGGTTCACATCATCGGAGAGAAAAAAAATGATCAATGACGGGGAGGTTGAAGTCTCCAATGGTTCATTTTCGGCGGCCATTGATGCAGGAAGCGTGACGACCCTCACCTCTTATGCGGCGCAGGGAGGTAGTTACGGCAACACGGCTCCGGTTGCCTCGGCAGGTCCGGATGATCACCTGATCGACAGCCTGGGTACCGGCGAGATCATGATGACTCTCAAAGGTAGCGGATCTCATGACCCGGACGGTGAAATCGTGAACTATTCCTGGGCGAAAGATGGCATGCAGATCGCATGGGAAGCCGATCCTGAGGTGAGACTGTCCGCGGGAGACCATACTTTTATCCTCACGGTCACAGACAACGATGGCGCCAGGTCCTTCGATACATTGAACATTACAGTCACCAGCCTGAATACCGTACATGTATGGCTCGAAGCCGAATGTACGGAAGTGGGCGGCTCCTGGGAAATCCACGACGAAGATGCCTGCTCGAACGGCAAATACCTGATGGTGAAGCCAGGCACAGAAGCCCTCAGCGAACCCTCCGGCAACAGCGCGGACCACCTGGTTTACACCTTTCATATCCCCGAAAGCGGTCATTACAGGGTCTGGGGAAGGGCCTATGCCCCGACACCCAACGATGATTCATTCTGGGTCCGGATAAACAACGGGAACTGGGCCAACTGGAACAGTATCCCGGGAGGCAGCGGCTGGGAATGGGACGATGTTCACAACTACCAGAATGATAATCCCATGATCTACTACCTCGATACCGGATCCCATACCCTGACCATCTCTTTCAGGGAAGACGGTACCGGTCTTGATAAGTTATATCTCACCAATACAGGGATTAAGCCATCAGGCATGGGAGGTGAAGCAGGCAATTGTGATACAGCGTCGAACAATACCGGGAACCTCAGGATCATGAACAGGACCATCCACCTGTATCCAAATCCGTCAGGATCTGAACTCCGGGTGGAAAGCAATGAGCCGTTTCACTCGTTGGTGATCTGCGACATGAAGGGGAACACGGTTTTGAAAAAAACCTACCGGATCGCAGTATGTCACGATGAGATACAGATAAATGCAAAAGCAGGAATCTATATAATGAAAATCACCGGTGATCAAAGCCCTGCCATCACTAAATTCATCGTGGAATAGCAGGGATCCGGGCCCTGTCGCGGCACCGGCCGGGGCAGCGGAGAGGACAAGTGTCCGTTCATCCTGGGGAATGTGCTCGTTTTTGCCTCCGACAGGGAGGGAGGACTCGGGGGTTTTGATCTCTATTATTCGATCCGGGAAGATGGCCGCTGGAGCATCCCGTTCAATTTCGGTCCTGATATCAACACCGCGGCGGATGAGTACAGGCCCATTCTGATCGACGACAAAACACATTTACATAATATTTCTTAACTTGTGGATCCCAAAGTCAAATCTCAATTCCTAAACAAAAAGAAATGAACTCATCAAGAAGATCTTTTGTAAAGAAAACAGCGGCCTTCGGCTCTGCGGCAATGATCGCACCAACCATTCTTCGCGGAAGCGTTTTCGGGGCCAATGACCGGATCAATGCGGCTGTCCTCGGAATGAACGGCCGCGGCAAAAGCCATGTCAAGAGCCTTATGGCCCAGGACAATGTGGAGGTTACTGTATTGTGCGACCCGGACATGAATGTGTTGGAACAGCGGCAGAAGGAATTCAGGGACACCTACAACAGAGAAGTGGCACTCGAACAGGACCTGCGCCGGGTGATGGACAACAGGGATATCGATGTGGTGACCATCGCCTCACCGAATCACTGGCATGCCCTATCGACCATCTGGGCCTGCCAGGCGGGGAAAGATGTTTACGTGGAAAAGCCCGGCAGCCATAATGTCTGGGAAGGGCGGAAAATGGTGGAAGCGGCACATAAGTATGACCGCATTGTTCAGCACGGTGTGCAGCTGAGAAGCTCCCCGGCCGTGAACGAGGCCATCCAACTGCTCCGGGACGGGTATATCGGAAGGGTGTACATGGCCAGGGGACTGGTCTTCCGCTGGCGGGGCGATATCGGGGACAAAGGGTTCTCCCCGGTTCCCGAGGGGCTGGATTATGATCTGTGGACCGGTCCCGCTCCCAAGCGGCCCTTCACCAGAAACCTGGTGCATTATAACTGGCACTGGCACTGGGATTACGGGAACGGGGATGTGGGCAACCAGGGGATCCATGAGACCGATCTCTGTATGTGGGGACTGGATGTCGGGCTTCCCACCAAGATCACCTCCATGGGAGGAAAATTCCTCTGGGATGACTGCAAGGAAACACCCGAGGTGCTGACCTCCGTTTACCATTATCCCGAAGAGAACAAGATCATTCAATTCGAGGTCCGCCCCTGGTGTACCAATACGGAACAGGGGGTTACGGTGGGCAACATATTCTATGGTGATAAAGGGATCCTGGTTGTGGACGGCTATGATCGCTATAAAACCTACCTGGGACAGAACAGGGAACCGGGTAAGTCAGGATCGGACGGAGAATCCTCGGGCACTGAATATGACAGGGGTGCCGGTGGAACGGACGGGCATTTTGCCAACTTCATCAAAGCGGTACGGAACCATGACAGGGCCATCCTGACCGCCCCGGTTGAAACCGCCCACCTCTCCTCTGCGCTGGCGCACCTGGGCAACATCGCCTATCGTCTCGACAAAGTATTGACCTTCGATCCCCAGTCGGAGAAATTCGTGAACGATCCGGAAGCGGACAAGATGCTTACCAGGAACTACCGTCCTGGATATGTGGTCCCGGCCCGGGTATAATGACATCAAATCCTCAGGTTGCAATTAAACTGAAATATTGCTATGAAAAATAAAGCATTACTGGTGCTGGCCGTAATGTGCAGCAGCGTTCTGCTGTGCGGACAGGAAAGCAGCGAACCAACGATCGATCTGAAAGTCAGTAAAGAGGAAAAGAAGGTCGGGGTGCGGATCGACGGGGAATTGTTCACATCCTACATCTGGCCGGACATGCTGAAGAAACCGGTCCTCTGGCCTGTTATGTCACCGGGGGGAAATATGCTCACCCGCGGCTACCCGATGGTCAGCAAGGAAGGAGACCGGACCGACCACCCCCACCATGTGGGGATCTGGCTCAATTACGGGGATGTGAACGGGCTGGATTTCTGGAACAATTCAGAGGCCATACCGCCTGAACGGGCGGACCAATACGGCACCATTTACCACCGGTCCATTGAAAAAGCAAAGGGAGGTAAAGGAGAGGCCCTGCTGGCCGTGCGTGCCGGCTGGAAAGCTCCGGACGGGACCCTCATGCTGGAGGAAAAGACCGTTTTCAACTTCACCGCCGGCAAGGACAGGCGCATCATTGACCGTACCACCACCCTGACGGCCATGATCGATGAAGTGAATTTCACCGACAACAAAGAAGGGATGTTTGCGATCCGTGTGGCCCGCGAGCTGGAGCTGCCCTCAGAAAACCCGACCAGGCTGGTTGACGCTCACGGGAATGAAACCCTGGTGGAAAAAATGGACAACACCCGCGTAAAGGGAAATTACCGGAGTGCAGAAGGGGTTGAAGGCGGAGAAGTATGGGGGACACGCTGCCGCTGGATGGAACTTTCCAGTGAGATCGGGGGGGAGCCGGTATCCATCGTCATCATCGATCACCCGTCCAATACGGGGTATCCCACATACTGGCATGCCAGGGGTTACGGGCTGTTTGCGGCGAACCCCCTGGGCCAGAAAGTATTCTCGGGAGGAAAAAATGAGCTGAATTTCAAACTCACCCGGGGCGAATCGGTGACCTTTCATTACCGCCTTGTCGTGGCCGCCGGGGATATGACCGATACGGAGATCAACCAGCTTGCGGACGATTTTGCCGGGAAAAAGTAAGACACAACCATAACGCATCTTTATCCGGAGAATTTCGCCCGGATGAGAAGCACAGTAACAAATCCACAGGCAGCAGCGTCATACGGTAAAGGACCCCGGCATATGAACAAGACAAAAAGTCTCCTCCTGCTCATTTCCATCATTGCCGTTTTCTCTCTGAGCACGAACAGACTTCCTGGTCAGGTTCCTTCAAAATCCGGAAAAGTACTGGCTCTGACCGTCGAGACTTACGATGGCCTGACATTGCCCGCACAGGTCACAAATTCGGGCAACCGGGAAAAAAAATGATCCTTTTCATCAACGGAAGTACCCCATATGACGAAAAGGGAAACATGGGTGCCTTCTGGAACGACCAGGGGAAAATGATCACGGAAAAGCAGGATTTTTACCTCCGTTTTCTTGACATCATGTCCAGGAAAGGATATCCCGTTGCAACCATGGCCAAACGGAGTTTTGTCTATCCGACGAAAATCCCCAGGCCTAATTTTTCCGATCTGGCGCTCGACATCCAATGCTTTATTGAAGAACTCAAGAGATCCGGAACCCTGAAACACGAAAAGGACCTGGTGATCGTCGGTTACAGTGAAGGCAGCGTGGTGGCCACAAAAGTCCTCGGAATTCTTAAAAAACAGCCATATGCCTGTATCCTGTTAGGCTCAGCCGATATGCGCTGCGACTGGAGCAACCCCCGGTCCATTGAAGATTTTTATCTGACAGATGTTCTGCGCCGGCTGAAAAACTGGACTGACGAGCAGATCAGGACCGAATACGATCAAATGTGTCAGATCCGGAAGGCCCTGTTAAATATGGATGAAGAAACATTTGAAAACGATTACAAAAATTCCAAACCTTTCGGCTTCGGTTTTGCCATGTGGGAATCCTTTTATATTGACAGGGAAGCCGGTTTGTATGATCCCCTGCCCAATCTCCGGTATGCAAACATCCCCGTGCTGATATGCATCGGTGAGGATGATATGGCCATGCCCGCGGTCCAGGCAAAAAGGACCTTCGAAAGGCTAAAGAACACGGGATCGGATAAGGTGACATTCAGGCTCATTGAAAAAGAAGTTCATCAATACAAAAAATATGATGTGTTCGCCATCATCGATACATGGCTGGACAGCCAGTTCCGGTCCACCGATCTCACTTTTCAGAAGTCCGATTCCATCATCATTGAAAAGTATGCCAGGGCAAATAAAATCATTGAAGAAATACAATCGCTTTCCTACGAGGGCGGTAATCCCGGCAGGGCACTGGATTGTTATCAGAAAGCCATTGAAACGGAAATGACCGATATGGGTGCCTGGTTCTCGCTCGGAATAAGACTTGTTGCCAGCGGGTATAATGATGAAGCCTATGCTTCGTTCGCCAGGGCCACAGACCCGACTTTTGCAGCCCGTTTCGCATCACTTGTCTGGATGGGACATCTGAAAGACCTCAGGGACCGGAGAGAAGAGGCGGTCTCATTCTATAAGAAAGCCCTGGATGCCTACCCGGGATTTCCGGTACAGCACAGTCAGTGGGATATGCTCATCGATAAAAACTGGATTGAAGAAAGGATCCGAATTCCGTTCAGTAACCACCTGATCACTGTACGCAACCGCTCCCGGTAATCGCGCACATCACTCCCGGTGACACTCAGTCCTTCACAACCTTACGCGTGGTAACAAAGTCCCCCGAGCTGACCGTGATGAAATAGACCCCCGTTTGGAAAGAGGAGATGTCCAGGCTGAGAGAACTGCCGCGGATCCCCCTGTATTTCATTATCAATCAACATATTAATAAATATACAGATCCATGATATTCAATTCAACTGTTGTTGAACAATGGACTACCCCGAAATTTAACCGAATTCAAATTTCAGGTGTGCAATCTCTGTCAGATCAGGTGTGCAATCTCTGTCAGATTTGCATCATGAACCAGATTGCCAGTTTAACAAAATCTGAAACCTCACAGAGCTTGAAAATCGGCGCACGGGAATATAAATTATCAGTTTATTATACTAATTCGGTTAATTATTTCTATAAAATATCTACCAACATATATTTTTTATCCAAATCAACATCGATATAGCTAATAGATGGATAAAATATATTTATGCCGCCCAGGATGTCCTAACGAAAACAGTTGAATATACCAGAAAAGTATCCCCATTTTTGTATCCCTCCTACCAAGTACACCCCACCCTTTTTATCACATAATGAATGCCAGAATTCAAGGTCCAGCCTACATCTCAGAGAACATCAAAAGAAATTTTGGGGAAGGTCCTATTGTTGAACAGGACTGAGTAGTCCGGTGGAGAACCCGTCAGAAATTAACTTCCCCGCACTTTTTCCGGCCCGGGTTGTTTTATTTTAGGTTCCACCGTTGACAGCCTGTCTGGAAACCACGAAGCCTGAATATCAATGGGTGACAAAGACTGCATATACTTCCTCCGTCGCCATCTGCCGGAACTCGGATACAGGTGGGAAGGATTCCGCAAGGTGAGAAAACAGGTCTGCAAAAGGATCAACAGGCGGATCAGGGAACTGGATCTGGAAAACATTCATGCTTACCGTGAATACCTGGAAAGCCACGGGGAAGAAATGAATGTGCTGGATGGTATGTGCAACATCACCATCAGCCGGTTTTACCGTGACAAAGGAGTTTTTGACAGCATTAGCAGCATGGTCTTCCCGGCATTGATCGAACAGACCCGGGAGGACCGGCAGGGACAGACCCGGGAGGACCGGCAGGGACAGACCCGGGAGGACTGGCAGGGACAGACCCGGGAGGACCGGCAGGGACAGGCCCGGGAGGACCGGCAGGAACAGATCCGGTGCTGGAGCGCAGGTTCCGCTTCAGGGGAGGAGCCTTACACGCTCACCATCATCTGGAACTTGGCTGTACCGGCCGAACACAAACGAGGTCTTTCCCTGCAGATCACTGTTACCGACAGGGATCCCCATCTTATTGAAAGGGCCGAAAACGGGATCTATCCGGGCGGGGCCCTGAAAGAACTGCCCTGGGAATGGAAAGAGCGGGCCTTCGAGAAAAATGACAACGACTTCAGGATCCGGAAAGAATTCCGCAGGGATGTCCGGTTCCTCAAGCAGGATATCCGTTCCGGACTGCCTGAGGGCACATTCGACCTTGTCCTGTGCCGCAACCTGGCGTTTACCTATTTCAGGGAAGAACTCCAGCGGGAGATTCTTCAACGCATCATGACCAGGCTCACTCCCGGCGGCTATCTGATCACCGGCAGCCATGAATCCCTGCCGGAACAACGGGAAGACCTGATGAGAGTTGAAAAATGTATTTACAGGCGTGGAATCACCTGAACTCCGGTTTCGTTACTCATACCGGAGGGCTTCGGCAGGATTCCTGACAGCCGCATGGATGGTCTGCCAGCTCACCGTCAGGAATGCGACCACCACGGCGGTGAATCCTGCCACCATGAAGACCCACCAGCTCAGGTCTGTCTGATAGGCAAAATGCTGCAGCCACCTGTTCATGACATAAAAGGAGACCGGGCAGGCAATCAGAAACCAGATTAAAACCCATCGGGTGAACCGGCCCACCAACCTGCCCAGGATTTCAGAGGCAGAAGCCCCGTTCACCTTTCTGATCCCGATGTTTTTTGTCTGCCTTTCCGTCTCATATGACGTGAGGGCATGCAGTCCCGTAAAAGCGATCAGGATGGCCAGGACCGTGAACAAAAGAATCAGGGACGCCTGTCGTTTCTCGGTCCGGTATCCGGTTTCGTCCATGTCTTCCAGAAAACTGAATTCGAAGGGGATTTCAGGGACGATCTGTTCCCATTTCGCGCGTAACTGTCCGGTGATGTCACCGGCCTTCCCTTCTCTTATCCTCATCATGAGATAGTGGAACCGTCCTTCCCGCTCAAGGGTAATGATCAGGGGAGCGATCGGCTCATGAAGCGTGGCAAAATTAAAATCGCTGACCACTCCGATGACCTCATGCTTCCCGTTGCGCTCAATGGTTTTTCCCAGGGGATCATCCCAGCCCAGGAACCTTGCACAGGTTTCATTGATCAGGTATTTGCTGCGATCTGTTTCCAGTGATTTTGAAAAATTGCGGCCTGCCGTTACCTTCAGACCCATCATCGGGACAAAATCCTCATCGGTATACAGTACATGGGTCAGGATGGCTTCCTCGTGTTGCCCGGCGCATCTTCTGCGATCCCGGTGACCGTGAGCAGTTCCTCGTTATCCAGCAGGACCGTCTCCCCCAGGGCATTTCCGGTCCCGAATATCTTCCGGGCGGTGCTTTCAGACAGGACAAGGGAAAAGGGGGCTTCAAGTACCCGTTCAGGATCGCCCCGGAGGAGTCTGAAGGAGAATACATCGAACAATGTGGAATCAGCGTATAAAAATGCATAAGAACAGACCGCCCATCCATGATTAATGTTCATTTTGAAACACCGGTTGTTCGGAAACGGACAGGTGGCGGAGTGATCCCTGATGTGAACAGGAATTTCATCGGAGGAAATCCCGAAGCTCAGCTGGAAGCGAGTCAGCAAATCTGGAAGACCACTCTTGAACAACTGGAGAAATCGCTGGTGAAGACCAATGAAAACATGCATTCAAGTTTTTTAAGATGGCTTATCCTGAAGGGCCAGTGCCTGTTCCACTTCCCGGATATGCTGGTTAAGGTATTGGGAAAAAATGGGACTATTATCCCATGCTTTATTCAGTACACTTAATGCCTCTTCGTATCTGCCCAGTTTGTATAAGCCCCACCCTCTGGTGTTCAGGTAAGTATAATCGCCGGGACGTATTTCAAGTGCCTTCCCGATCAACTCCAGACCCTCTTCCACCCCTCTTCCGGTTTCAATCAGGAACGAGGCCAGGTCATTTAATCTTGAAGGCGTTTCACCGAATTCCGCGATCACTTTCCGGTAAGCATTTTCGGCTTTGTCCGGCAAATCCGCCTCCCAGTATGCGGATGCGATCCTGGCCTCAATATTTGCTTCAGGCACTGAATTATATCTTAAAATATTTATGTACTGTTCAAGGTATTTGTTGGCCCTGCCGGGGTTGCCCCTGTGTAAATGGAATATGGCCTGCCTTCCCAGGAGATCAGGATGATCCGGGAAATCCTTTTCCGCTTTTCTGTACATCCTTGTTTCCTTCCGGTACTGGCCGGTCTGATGATATGCATATCCAGGGTTTATGTAATCATACACCCAGAACGGCTTTGTTCCCCACTGCCTGTAAATTTCCAGGGCTTTATTGAACTGGGCTATGGCTTTATGGTAATCTTCCAGGCGCAAATACACATAGCCCAGATCATAATGATTAAAGGGATCCCTGTCATCATATTCCGGCAGCTGCTTCAGGTATTTGATCCTGGCTTCCGGACCCCCATATATGTGTGCATGCTGGTCCATCATCTTGGTGCGCAGGTGTGCAGGCAGCGACTCCCTCCTGTCATACGCAACCTGGTGCGCTTGTTTGGCCTTTTCGTATTCTCCGGTATTCAGATAGGACCAGGAAAGCAGGATGGTCGCGAATGTAAAGTTTGTGTCAATTCTGAATGCTTCGGTGAGGAATTGTATGACCTGATGATACTCCTGTTCTGCAAAGGCTTCTTTCCCCTGAACAAAGTAACTGTAGGCCTCGGGATCATTTGTGGATATCAGGGGCAGCTGCAGATCCTGGGATAGGCAAGGATCAGTACAGCTATGATCAGTACGGCAATAATTGCATCGCTGGTTTTGAATCTGCGCCCGGGGGTTCGTGTGGATCCCTTTTGCCCGGCATCTTCAGGTTCAGTTTTCTGAATGCCTCCGGGAGTGATATCAAAGATCCACGAAAGAATCACAGTGATCGGGAATCCTACGATAATAAGGACGATCAGGAAGGTTACGGTCCAGTCAGGCAATCCAAGCCTGGGGAGAACGATGTCGGATGCTTCCAGGATGATATAGGCAGTGGCGGCATATGCGGCGACCACCTTGATCACCTTCCTGCGCTTCAGCTCCTGCCAGAACTGTGAGATCTTATTTGGATTGGGGGGCACGCAGGATCACCTTTAGTTACCACAATTTAAGGAGTTAGAATATATGAGTCAAATTATGGTAGGTATGGACTATATTCAGAACAGTATGGTAGAGAACTTGAATAAGTTGTTTGCACTTCATTTCATAAGTGTCATCTTCTTCGCGTCCTGGAATGCACCTGCCTGAATCCTGTACAAGTAAACACCCCCCGGGAGATCCTGAGCGTTGAATGTAACTTCATGATGACCTGCATATAATTGCTTCCTGATAAGTGTTTTTATGCTTCTGCCCAGGGTGTTGTACACTTCAATGGTAACATCATCGGGACCCGGCAAATAGAATCTTATCCGGGTCGATGCATTAAACGGATTCGGATGGTTCTGGAAGAGCCGGTACTGCAAAGGATCTTCTTGAAAAGGCTGTATGGCATCAGGACCGGTATCCGGATTCACCCACCACCCATTGCGCAGAAGATTCCCCCTGCCCGTTGGCCAGTCCAGGTTATCCACCGATGAAGATGCCACTGTATAGATAAGCACACTCTCAACCTGATCGTCGGCATCTTTGAGGGATACGGCAATTTCTGCCGTACCGTTGTTATCAACATCGGCAAGCGTGGGGACTGGCATGGCGCCCCGGCGGGGCAAGGGCACCCGGTGAAGTTCGTTTCCGCTTGCATCGAGCACAAACAGTGCGCCTTTGTCGTCTTCTGTCGAATACGTATTGAACACGATCTCGGGGATGTTGTCCCCGGAAAGATCGCCCACCACGACCCCGCCTGTAAGAACGGTTGTGTCGCTTGTGTAATTGAACGACCAGAGTTCACTTTTGTCGAAAGCAACAGCATGAATTTTACCGTCAAATCCGGCGAAGATAAATTCCGGTCCGGGTTTCTCCGGATTGATGTCGGCAACCGCAACCTGGTTGGTTGCCCCGACGATGTTTGTACCTTCAAAATACCATCGGCCCGCAAGGTAGTCAGGTACATGAAACGGAGTTTCCCAACCGGGTATCCGGCTTGCATCGGGACGTACAACCCACAATGCGACCCCTTTTCGAAGATCGGTCCCGGAAGCGTTCTGGACATGACCGAGGAGCACGATCTCATTGGTGCCATCACCATCAACATCGGCAATGGCAGGTGCAGTGTTGGCAAACCCGGATTGCAGATCCTCATTTTCATTATTTGTCCAACCCTGCTGGGCAAGAGCCAGGTCATGCAGGTAACGTACTCCTGGGGTTTTCGTGCAGTACTGGAACATGGCGTTCGCATCGAATGCTTCGCCTGATCCCTTATGAAAACTTGCGTATGCATTGTCGTGAGGTACGACAATATCCATTTTTTCATCTCCGTCCAGGTCTCCAATGGCAATGTTCTGGTCATAGCATCCGGCGAGATGGTAATCCTGGTCACAACCACTTGATCCGGAACTGTTCGGAGGGAATCCTTCCACCTGTGAACCGTCGGCGTGCCATGCATTCATTACGTCAGCAGGTGACGAACAGGCCGGGGCCGCTACAAGATCAAGTTCTCCGTCTCCATCAACATCTCCTGCAGCGAGGCTGCGTATTTCATTTTCCCAGGTGACAGGGAAACCCGATAGCACATTGCCATTTGCGTCCAGCATGAAAACCTGATCAGCTGCTGCGAAAGCAATTTCCAGAAGTGCGTCATCGCGAAAATCAGCCACCACCGCACCTGCAAATATCCGACCGGGTGTGTCATTAAACTTCCAGGAGAGAGATCCGTCGGCATTCCAAACGACCAGCGCATTCGCTCGTGGAACTATGATTTCCTGCTCTCCGTCTTTGTCAATGTCAGCGATGGCCGGCGAACCAAGCCAGGCTTCCTCCCAGCGATCTTTAAGCGTAAGCAACAGGACCGGTTCTTCCACAGAGGTACCGATCTTTTTAAACTGATTGTTTTGTGATTGTGTAAATGAAGGCTGCGCAAGTGCAATGATTGTCATACCAGAGATAAACATCACTGCTTTTGCCAGCCTCATGGATCGATGTGACATTTTGGTATTTTTTTCAATAATCCTTAATACTTATAACGACAACGCTCACATGCCAGAATGGAGTGTAGCGGAATAGCGGCCAGATGTGCTTAATATGTAGTAAAAGCCTCCAAGATATTCTTCATAATTTACTTTATTGCATTTCGTTTCGATATATTTGTATACGTCTCGGTGAATATCAATTCCCCCAGATTTTGCCAAGTATTCCATAAAGGGATTCAGCAGTCTGTATGGTATTCGAGAACTAGGTTTCATTCCTATCATGCTGAATCTTCCCTGTGGCTTGAGTAGTTGAAATATTTTATCCACAGCAGCCTCAGGTATTATTTCCATAGCTTGTGTGCATATGATTGCATCAAATAGAATTTCAGGTTCATAATCCATGATGCTCATGTTGACGAGCTCTATGTTCGTCCATCCATGCTTTACTATTCGCTTCTTTGCTAACTTCACTGTCTTGGTAGAAAGCTCTACTCCCACAATTGTGCCATTGTTGCCTAAATATTTTTCAATAAACCTGAAATTGAATCCAATACCACAAGCCACATCAAGAACAATAGAATTTTCAGTCAAGTTTAGTAAAGAGACTGCCTTATTTCTATAGATTTTCATCCTGGTTAAAATTTCTTCAGCATACCAGGAAAAAAGAGGAGGAATACTCGACGCCTTATCGTATATCGATCTAATCTTATCCTCTGGATACTCCATAGGATCCACCTTATTATTTAAGATCAAACCCGGATAACATGCATTCTAGTGCCAATACCCGCATGTCCATAAAAATAGAACTTATTATGCGGCGAGTCAAAAATAGATATGCACGTATGTTAAGTCAGCCTATGCAGTTGCCGGTAAGGATTCAAGTGTATACAACGAATTTTATGGGGAATAGGATGCATTTGAATCAGGCTGCAATGCGATCTTAAAGTTCAGTGTGGATAATTCGATCATACAATATGATGACCAAATCCCAAAGATGGATGGAATATCCGAGAATTTCGCCTGGCATGTTGACCAATATGTATACCGTGCCAGCTATCAAAATGAGCTGATATTTATGTACGGCAATGTAGGTGGGGAGCCAAAAACAGAACTCTGGTCCCTGGATATTATGAACCATACCTATCGCAGGGGAGTCATTCCCATCAATGAAGGAGAGTATGTTTCATCATTGATTCATGACGGCAGCGAGTTCATTTATCTTGCAGTGAATTCAAAAATATTGAAGGTTTCTAAAAAGGATTTTACCTGCGCGAACCTGATTCCTGAAAACCAGTATGATATTTTTGCAATTTCTGTATCTGAAGATGATCGAATAAGCTTTAATGCGTTGCGATACAGTGATGCCAGCATCGTATTGGGAGAAATTGATCCGGACTGGGGTTGTTACAATAACGAAAGAAGATATGGATCAACCAGTTACTTCACTGGTAAGAATAAACTGAACACTGACCGGAAGATCTTAACTATTCCACCCCTGTCTATTACGGTTTTAATAATCCTTACCATATCCCCCTTCTGTTGCCCTTGATCCGTGCATAAAAAGACTGAAACATTTTGTCCTGCTGATTGTTAATGGATCATGAAGAGCACAGCAGTTATATTTTTTCTATTGATTATTCAGACATACAATATCATGGCAACAGAAAAACAGGCCTACAGGGTCGTTCATGCGGAAAAAGAATTCGAGATCAGGTTTTACCCCTCAGCGATCCTGGCAACCATCCATTCACAGGCCCGGTCTTACAGGGAGCTTTCTGTCCCGGGATTCCGGCAACTTGCGGGCTACATTTTCGGAGGGAACGAATCAGGCACGAAGATCGCCATGACCTCCCCTGTCCACATGGATATCAATGATTCCCTTTCATCGATGAGCTTTGTCATGCCTTCTTCCTATGAGATGGAAAAGCTGCCCGACCCCGATAACGCCCGTGTAAAGCTGGAGCAAACTACGGATGAGTATGTGGCCGTACTGAGATTCGGTGGCTTTGCATCGGATAAGCGCATTCAACACTATTCGGCAGAATTAAAAAAGCTGCTGGAGGAAAGGAATATCCCCTACGAAGGACGTTTCAGGTATCTGGGCTATAACCCGCCCTATCAACTTTTCGGCAGAAGAAACGAGATCATTGTACCCGTAAAATGGGCTGAATAGCTTGTATCCAGGATGGATATGTCCCCCGCTATCCTATTGTTTGGAGGTGCAGATCTGCCCATCCGCTATTTGCATTGGCATTTATTTTAAACCCCGTCCCGCCACCTTCTTGAATCAATTCTCCGTATGCAGTTCCATAATTCAGGCCTTCAACCACCCTGATCCGGTCCTCCACATGCAAATCTTCAATAAGGGTGTCGGTTCCTATACCCACTTTGTTATTCCAGGACTTTTACCGTGGCTGCTTTTTGGAAGTGCTCCGCTGTGGAGGGATGACAGGTGAAGACCAGGATCTGCCTGTCCGCGCCGAATTCCTGCAGGATCGCGGTGACACGTTTGGCCCGTTCGGGGTCAAAGTTCACCAGCACCTCGTCGATGACCACCGGCAGGGGCTCTGCCTGTTTCTCGTACTCCCGGATCAGACCGAGCCGGAGACTGATCAGCAGCTGCTCCCTGGTTCCCCTGCTGAGCTGTTCCATCCTCTTCGAGGCCCCCCTCGCATCGGATACCAGGAGATCCCTGTCATCCATGGAGGCATGGATCCCGGTATACCGCCCCGAGGTGATCCGTTTGAAAAAGGCCCCTGAACTTTTGATCAGGTCCGGCTGTTTCTCCTGCTCGTATTTGCCTTTGACCTCGTCCAGCAGGACCAGGGCCGTTTTGTTCACCAGCCATTCCCCGTAAGTTTTCCGCAGAAGATGCCTTTGGGTTTCCAGTTCGGTAAGGCTTTCTGCAAGCTCCGGCCCGCCTTCCAGTCTTTCCAGTTCACTCTTGGCCTTCCCCAGCTGTTCCCTTGCCGAACTGATCTCCTCCTCCGCTCCGGAGATCGCCGATTCCAGTTCGCGCAGCTTTTGTTCGATGGAGATCTTTTCATTTCGCTCCAGAAATTCAATGACCTCCTCCGCCATATGCTGGCCTGCGATCATTTCAATGTTCCTGACCGCTGATCTCTTTTCTTCCAGCAGTTCCCTGACCCTGTCGTTCTTCCTGTATTTTTCAAGGAACGTTTCCCGGTCATCCGCTCCGATGGATGCGAACAGCGCCTGCCTGCCTGTTTCAAGGGCTTCCTTGTCCGCTTTGATCCTGGAATACTCTCTTTGTTTCCGCTTCAGGTCCTCCTCCAGTCTTCGCTGTTTTTCATGCAGGGCTTTGCTGTTCTCATACTCCTGAAGAATGGTGCTGACAGCGATCTCCACATTCCCTTCCCCCGCAGATGCCGGAACTTTATCCCGCAGGCTGTTCACCTGTTCCCCGAATGCCTCTATTTTCGGAGTACGCTCTTCAATACGGTCCCTGATCCTCTGTTGTTCTTCGATCTCCTTTTTCAGGGACCCGATCCGGTCGACCACCTGCAATGCAGATTCGGGGGTGATGACCTGGGTCAGTTTCAGCTGTTTTTTAAGGTAATCGCTGTAGGACCGTTTCAGTACTTCCTCCTGCTCCCGCAATTCTTCCATCTGCGTATCCAGGGGATGACCGGACCTGCCGCTTACCAGGTATTTCCTGGTGAAAAAAGTCAGAAGGGCGAGGACCAGGATGACGGCACCGGGTACATAAAAGCGATAAAAGAACAGCAGGCCGGAACCACAGAGTAAAAATATGGAGATCAGAATGGCAAGGTACTTCATGTTGACCGCCCCCCGGCCGGTCAGCATGGCATCCGCTTTCGCCTCCATCTCCCTCTTTCTGCCGTCGATCCTGTCGAACTGATCCCTGAATTCCCGGATCCTGTCCTGGTGGACGGAGAGATCCGTGAAACCCGTGATCTGTTCCCCGGACCATCTGCCGCTGATCTCCGAGATCCCGGAAGAGACCGTACGTTCCATCTCCTGCACCCTGTTCCGGTCCTTCCCGTTCTCCTCCACGTTGAGCCTGTATGCTTCCAGCATCTTCCTCAGGTAATCGACCTTTTCGCCTTCCGCCAGCAGATCCTCATTGAAAGAAATGTTCCCGGTCTCTCTTTCCAGTTCATCTATTCCCGCCTCTTCCCCAGTACCCTCTTCAAGCTCTGTGATCCTTTTGTTGTATCCCTGCAATTCCTGCTCTGTCCGCCGTAGTTCTTCCGGTCCGTCTTCAGGATAGCCGGCCGGTGCCGGCAGGGTTTCCAGTTCCCGATCGGCCGAGCTGATCAGGATGAAGCTTTCATAGCACCGGTTGTAAATTTCAAACCGGGCCTTCTCATTTTTCAAAGCTTCTAGCCGTTCACGCTGCCGGGCAAGTGTTGCATCTCTTTCGGCGATCTCCTCTTTCAACTGCTCATACGCCGGGATACCCTTCCTGATCTCCGAGATCCTTTCATGGATCTGATCGATCTCGCCCAGGATTTTTGCCACCCTGTGAATCTTCCCTCTCTTTTTATAGATTTGATCGGCACTCTCCGCAATTTTACCGGCGATCTCTCCGATCGAAGTTTTTCCCAGTCCCAGCCCGATACTGAAGATCTTATCCTGCATCCCCGACTCATCAAGCGATCCGATGCCGGTCAGCTCATCCAGCGTGAAAGAATAGATGTTGTTATACAGGTCTTTATGGGCATGACCGAGCAGCTGGTCCCACAGGCTCTGGCTGGCCGAGGGGTTTCCCTGGAAGGTCACCAGGATCTCCTCCTTCCCCCTGCGGTCGAAGATCACTTCCTCCCCCGAAGAGATCCTCGCGACGATCCTGCCTCCATGATCGCCCCCGTGCAATGGCGGCATGCGGTCAATATGCCTTCTCGGGTAACCGAACAACGTGAAGCGGATGAATTTCAGCAGGGTTGATTTCCCGGCTTCATTGTTGCCCAGGATCACGTTCACACCCCTGTCCAGTCCTTCGAGGGTGAAATCCCTGAAGATCCCGAAACCATCAATATAAAGGTCTTTGATGATCATTTTGTTTCCCTGATGAGATGATCCAGGAGGAGCCACTTCGCCCGCCCGAGTATCTCTTTTTTCTCCATTCCGGAAAAAGATTCCAGCTCCCTTCTTGCATTCGGGCTTACAAATTCCCTGTCCACGGTGTCAATAAGCGCGGACAGCCTTTCCTGATCTTGCTCGTATCCCTCCAGGAACTTCAGGATCTCGGCGGTAAAATCCGCTCCTTCCCTGATCCTGTCCATGTCAATGTCCGGTCTTGTCTGAAGCTCGATCCGGTCGATCAGGACGAACCTTGTCCGGTGGATCTGCCCTTCATTATATTGTCCGGTGATCTGTTCCATCTCCCCCGGACGGCTCATGATTGCATGCAGGGGGGTCCGGCCCCGGATCAGGACCCTGACAATGTAGCTGGATTGATCGTTGTAATCGTCGATCTGTTTGACAGCATCGCTGATCAGCAAAGGGATCCTGTCAATCCGATCCTCACCGGAAAGATCAAGGATAACCTCTTCAAACCGGATGGACTGGGTTTCAAGGAACCGGATGCCGGGCGGACGATGCTCTTCAATTTCCACAAGCAAACACCCCTTCGGCCCGGTCTCCCCGAAATCCCTGCCCTGCGGATTCCCGGGATACACAATAGCCGGATTCGCATCGCGTACGACCTGCCTTTTATGAATGTGCCCCAGGGCCCAGTAATCAAAGCCTTTTGGTTCCACATCCTCGATCCTGAAGGGAGCGTAGTTCTTATGGGGACCTGTCGGGCCGACCGATCCGTGCAGCAAGGCGATGGAGACCGGAGCCCTTTTTCGGGATATTTTATACCGTTCGGACAGGTTTTCATTGACCTCGCTTTCATGGTAGCTGATCCCCTGTATGCTGGCCACCAATTTCCCGTCCCTGGTAAAACCGCAGGTTTCTGCTTCCCCGGACCCGAACCTGAACACATTTTCGGGAAACTGAAGACCCTCCATCCATGAGTCAAGCGGATCGTGGTTCCCGCAGATGAAATAGGTTGCGATCCCGTTTTCCGAGAGCCTTTTCAATCCGGAGACAAACCCAAGCTGGGCGGCAAGACTCTGTATCTCGCTGTCGAATATGTCGCCCGAGATCAGCAGAAAATCCACCCGGTGCTTCAGGCACAGGTCGATGATCCTGTTGTAGCTCTCAAAAGTTGCATTCCTGAGATGTTTCGCCAGCTCGGCGTTCCAGGTTGCCAGCCCCTTGAAAGGTGTATCCAGGTGCAGGTCAGCAGCATGTATGAATTTTACTTTGGCCATACGAACCCGGTTAGATCCAGACCAGATATCTAAGCCAGGACCTTCGAAACTTTTGCCATGAATTTATGTGTTTTATCGCAATTGATCGGTATCGCCGGCCAAAAAAATGGCCGGATGCTGCAACCGCAGCGTATTTGTATCCGGCAACATTTCGTAAATAATAGTAATATTTTCGTAAGTTGTAAGGCTTTTATTCCTATTTTTACACTATGAAATTACTTGCCAACCAGCGAAGGGAGCAGATCATGAAGCTTCTTAAAGAGGACGGTTCCGCAAAAGTGGCCGACCTCGCAAAAATCTTCAAAGTTTCGGAAGTTACCGTACGCCAGGACCTGGAAAAACTGGAAGCGGAGGAACTGATCATCCGGGAACATGGAGGCGCTTTCCTGAAAAGTGTGGAAGAACAGGTTCGCAGCCTGTCCCTCATGAACAAGGAAAACATGGATAAAAAAGAGCTGATCGGAAAGAAAGCCACTGAATTCATTGACAACGGTGATGTGATTATCCTGGACTCAGGATCCACCACCACCGAGATCGCCAAAAACCTTATTGGAAGGAGGAACCTCACGGTGATCACCAATGCGCTCAATATAGCCATCATCCTGGGATCCGAACCCGGGATCGAGAT
The DNA here is from genome assembly GCA_051746185.1 of Bacteroidota bacterium. GTDB lineage: Bacteria > Bacteroidota > Bacteroidia > Bacteroidales. The sequence continues at coordinate 43,179 of JBNJEV010000006.1, read as the reverse complement.
CATGATGACCGGCGGGGAATTCAAGCCCCCCACCTTGTCCCTGACAGGTCAGAAAGCTGCAACCTTTTTTTCAGATATCCATGTGGACAAATTGTTCCTGGCTACAGCCGGTATTTCCCTGAAGGCCGGCCTCACCTATCCCAGTATCAGTGACCTGGTGGTGAAAAAAGCCATGATCGATGTTGCCGATACCGTTTACCTGGTCGCTGATTCAACAAAAATCCGGAAATCCGCATTCGCCAGTCTGGGGGCACTCTCCCTGATACACTATCTCATCACGGATCCTGGGATCAGCGATGAAAACATGAAATTATTCAAGGAGCATGATATTCATTTCATCATTGCATGATCGGATTTATTATTTGAATTTTCGTTTATTTCCGATTTTTATGCTATTTTGCATGATAATCGTAAATATTCGTAATTCATGGATCCTCAGGAAACTTTCATTCTGGCCATCGATCAGAGTACTTCCGCAACCAAGACCATGTTGTTCAACCGTGATGCAGGACTGGTTGACAGGGTTACTGTTCCCCATCGGCAATTCTATCCGCAAAACGGGTGGGTGGAGCATGACCCGCAAGAGATCTTCAGCAACACACTGGACGGGATCAAACAGCTGATCGCAAAGACCGGGATCAGCGAATCCCGGATCGACAGCATCGCCATCACCAATCAGCGTGAAACTGCCATGATGTGGGACAGGGCCACCGGGAAACCGGTACACAATGCTGTGGTATGGCAATGCCAGAGGGGCGTTGAAACCTGCGACCGGCTCAAAAAAGAGAATAAAGGGCCACTGATCAAAAAGATCACAGGCCTGATCATCGATCCATACTTCTCGGCGAGCAAGCTCAAATGGTTGGTGGACCATGTGGAGGGCCTGCCCGAAAGGATCCGCCGGGGAACAGTCCTGGCGGGCACCCTGGACAGCTGGCTGGTATGGAAACTTACCGGGGGCAAGGTCCATGTCACCGATTATTCCAACGCCTGCCGCACGATGCTGCTGAATTTAAAAACACTGGAGTGGGACAAGCAGATGGTGAAACTTTTTTCCCTTGACCGTGCCATGCTTCCCGATTTGATCTACAGTGATGAAATTGCCGGGTATACCGATCCTTCGGTGATTTTTGAAAAACCTGTCCCGATCGCAGGTCTCATGGGCGACTCTCACGCTGCTCTTTTCGGACAGCACTGCTTCAATCCGGGAATGGCCAAGGCCACCTACGGTACCGGATCCTCCATCATGATGAATATCGGGCATGAGCCCCTGGATCCTCCCGGGGGGATGGTGAGCTCCATCGGCTGGGGCCGTGACAGGACCATTGATTATGTTTTTGAAGGGAACATTCACTGCACCGGGGATACCATTAACTGGCTCATCCATGAGTTGGAGCTGATCGGTTCGGCCGGAGAAACCGAGGAGCTGGCAGTTTCCCTGGAAGGAAACCATGGGGTATACCTTGTGCCCGCCTTTGTGGGCCTGGGAGCACCCTACTGGGATAACAGCGCCAGGGCTGCCATTATAGGTATGTCCAGGGACGCAGGCAAAGCCCACGTCGCCCGTGCTGCACTGGAAAGCATCGCCTACCAGGTGAAGGATGTTACGGATCTCATGAGCGAAGGATCGGGCATCAGCCTGGGTGAACTGCGGGTGGACGGGGGAGCAACGCGTAACAACTTCCTCATGCAGTTCCAGGCGGATATGCTCGGCCGTCCCATCGTCCGGAGCGGCATCGAGGAGATCTCCGCCCTGGGGTCGGCATTCATGGCAGGGCTGGCAACAGGGTTCTGGAAGAGCCTGGAGGAGATCTCAGAAAAGCGGATGACCGATAAAACCTTCCGTCCTGCCATGGATCAGGGGAGAGTGGAAACACTCTATGCAGGCTGGAAAAAAGCAGTGAAACGGGTTCGTATCAACTAAACAACGTAATATACTATTATCATGAAGAACGAAAAACAAACCTTTGGAGTGATCATTGCCACGCGCAATATCTTCAATTTCGAACTGGCGGTAACGGCCAGAAAACAGGTGCTGGACAAAATGGAGAAGCTGGGTTACGATACCGTCATCCTTCCTTCCGAGGCCACACCGACCGGGAATATTGAAGGATACGAGGATGCCATCAAATGCGCTGAGTATTTCAAACAGCATGCAGACAAAATCGAGGGCATTGTCGTGATACTGCCCAATTTCGGCGACGAGCTGGGAGTGGTCAATACCATCCATAAGGCCGGTCTGAATGTACCGGTGCTGGTACAGGCATGTGATGACGACAATGATAAAGTGGACGTGAAACACCGCAGAGATGCCTTCTGTGGTAAAATATCGGTTTGCAACAACCTCTACCAGTACGGGATCAAATTCACCGACACCACCTACCACACGTATTCCCTGGACAGTGCCGAATTCGAAAAAGACCTGCACCGGTTCGCAGGCATCTGCCGGGTGGTGAACGGCCTGAAAGGATTGCGTGTCGGGGCCATCGGGACCCGGCCCATCGGATTCCAGACCATGCGTGCCAGTGAAAAGCTCCTTCAGAAAGCAGGGATCACGGTAGTACCGGTTGACATGTCAGAGATCATTGCAGCTGCGGAAAAGATCGATGCAAATGCAAAGGAGGTCAAGGAAAAGATCGAATCGATCCGGGAATATGGTACATGCCATACCCTGAATGAGGGACAGATCAACAGGCAGGCCAGGTTCGGTCTGGCCGTGGAGTGGTGGATCGAAGCAAATGATATTGATATTTCCGCCCTTCAGTGCTGGGAATCCATCGAAAAGAATTACGGCTGCGCCGCCTGCGTAACCATGAGCATGATGGGAGAGAAACTGATGCCTTCGGCCTGCGAGGTGGATATTGCAGGCTCCATCGGCATGTATGCACTGGCCCTTGCAGCACAGAAGCCATCGGCACTGCTCGACTGGAACAACAATTATGCGGAGGACCGGGACATGGTGGTCTGTACCCATTGCAGCAATTACCCGAAGGCCTTCTTTGACAATGAGATCGAGATCGGAAGCCTGGACATCCTGGGCACTGTCCTCGGTCAGGAAGATACTTTTGGTGCCATCAAAGGAAAGGTGGCACCGGGTGACATGACCTTTTTCAGGCTTTCCACGGATGATCCGAAGGGAATGATCAAATCCTACCTTGGCCAGGGGGTGATCACGGATGATCCCTATGACATGGACGGGGGGATCGCAGTGTGCAGGGTTTCGAACCTGCAGACCCTGATGAAGTACATATGCAAAAATGGCTTTGAACACCATGTGTGCATGGTACGGGGTCACGTGGCAGAGATCCTGGAGGAGGCCATCGGCAATTACCTGGGATGGGAACTCTATACACATGATTGATCATCTTAAACTCATTCAACAATGATACTGGTACACCATTACGCACTTGCGGTATTCTTTTTTGTGATCACCATGATCTGCTGGGGATCGTGGGCAAATACACAAAAACTGGCCCAGAAAACCTGGCGGTTTGAGCTCTTCTACTGGGATCTCACCATCGGCTTATTGCTGACAGCCACCCTGGCAGCATTCACTGTCGGCACCTTCGGCAATGAAGGCAGGCCTTTCCTTGAAGATATCGCTCAGGCCAGCGGGAACAGCATTCTGAATGCCATGCTGGGAGGGATTGTCTGGAACCTGGGTAATATCCTGCTGGTAGCGGCCATTGCAGTGGCCGGAATGTCTGTAGGATTCCCCATCGGCGGGGGGATTGCCTGGGTCCTTGGCATCATCGTCAATTTCATCCTGGTGATCATGGACAAGGGAGAGCCGGAAGGGAACGTCTTTCTGCTTTTTGGCGGGGTGATCGTGATCATCGCCGCGATCTACCTGAGTATGCTCTCTTACCGGAGGCTGGCAAAAGAACAGAAAAAACCATCGGCCAAGGGAATACTCCTTTCGGTATCGGCAGGACTGCTGATCGCCTTTTTTTACGGACTGGTGGTCAAATCACTGGACAACAGCTTTATTTCAGGAGGTGCCGGGAACCTGACCCCATTTACCGGGGTGTTTTTCTTTGCAGTGGGGATCGCGGTGAGCACACCCATATTCAACCCGGTCTTCATGCGGTTTCCGGTTGAAGGAGAACGTGTGAGGATGAAAGAGTATTTCACGGGAAACCTGAAGACCCACCTGACCGGGGTACTCGGCGGATTCATATGGATGACGGGGATGGTGGTCAGCTTCATGTCGGCCGGGGCATCCAATCCGGCCATCTCTTATGCCCTGAGCAATGCAGCCCCCGTTGTGGCCATTATCTGGGGAGTCTTTATATGGAAGGAATTCAAGGATGCACCCCCGGGCACCAACAAGCTCCTGACCGCGATGTTCCTGCTGTTCATCGTTGGCCTGGTATTAATCACCATGTCAGATACTTAGTAATTTGAGAGATCATGGATCCTGATAAAGTGCTGGAAAAAACAGCCATTGAAGTGCGGATGAAGCTGCTTCAGAATATAGTGATGGCGGGAGGCGGACACACCGGTGGTTCGCTGTCCTCGGTCGATATCCTGGTGGCCCTTTATTTTCATGTGATGAACATTGATCCGGAAAACCCGGACCTGGAAGACATGGACAGGTTCATCATGAGCAAAGGGCACTCGGTGGAGAGTTTCCATGCAGTTCTTTCGAAAAGGGGTTTTTTCAGCCAGGAAATACTGGGTACCTATGGCCGGTTCAATTCCATCCTGGCGGGGCATCCCACCCGGAAAGTCCCCGGGGTGGAATTGAATTCCGGTGCCCTGGGCCATGGTCTTTCAGTGGGTACGGGTATGGCCATTGCAGCAAAACGGGATGGATCGAAGTCCAGGATCTTCGTACTGATGGGTGATGGTGAACAGGGGGAGGGATCCGTACTGGAGGCAGCATCGGCAGCCGGCCACTATCACCTGGACAACCTGGTGGGTATCGTGGACCGTAACTACCTCCAGATCAGCGGTTATACCGAAGAGGTCATGGCCATCGAGAACCTGGAAGGAAAATACCGGGCCTGCGGATGGGCGATCGGGGAATGTGACGGTCACAACATGAAACAACTGACAGAAACCCTTGGTAACACTCCCTTTGAGCCCGGAAAGCCCTCCCTGGTCATTGCCAGGACCATCAAGGGCAAGGGCGTTTCATTCATGGAGAACCAGGCCGCCTGGCACCACAAAGTACCCAGTGCGGAACAGCTTGAGAAGGCCCTGGAAGAACTGGATTTAAAACGAATAAATTATGACGGCGGCCATACCCTGTAGGAAGGCGATCACAGATACGCTTCTGGAACAGGGGAAAAAGAACCCGGATCTATATGTTGTCACCTCCGATGCCCGGGGCAGTGTCACGCTGACGGATTTCGCGAAAGAGTTACCCGATCAGTTCGTAGAGGTCGGCATTGCAGAGCAGAATGCTGTCGGAATCGCGGCAGGACTTGCTCTTTCCGGAAAGAATGCATTTGTGTGCGGACCGGCCTGCTTCTATTCCGCCCGCAGCCTGGAGCAGATCAAGGTGGATGTGGCCTATACCGGGTCCAGCGTGAAGGTGATCGGTGTCAGCGGAGGGGTCAGTTATGGCGCCCTTGGCTCGACCCACCATAGCCTGCATGATATAGCCGTCATGCGTACCTTCCCGGGGCTGAAAGTGTACCTGCCATCCGACCGTTTCCAGTCTGTATGGCTGACCAGGTATTTAAGCACCAGCGTTGAAAGTGCCTACGTCAGGGTGGGAAGGAATGCGGTGCCGGATATTTATTCCGGCAAGGATACTTTCGAACCGGGAAAGGCCAGAATCCTGAAATCCGGTGAGGATATTGCGATCATCGCCGCCGGCCAGACGGTCTATCATGCACTGAAAGCGGCCGAAAAACTGGAGGCGGATGGCATCCGGCCCACTGTGATCGATATGTTCACCATCAAGCCTCTTGACGAATCAGCGGTCATCGCTGCTGCAAAAAATACCCGCTGCATCCTTACTGTGGAAGAGCACAGTATCTACGGAGGCCTGGGGGCGGCTGTTTCCGAGATCACCTCACAATATCATCCCACCCGGATGAAGATCCTCGGGATCCCCGATGAGAACGCGGTGCACGGAAAACCGATGGAGATCTTTGCCCATTACAGCCTTGATGCGGAAGGCATAACCCGGCATGCAGCCGCTCTGGTTGCCACGGTGGGGGAAAAATTGAAATACTGAGGTCCGGCCAGTCACCACAACCAGAAAATCCCTATTCCTTCATGAACCTGTAATGTACATCAGAAAAGATCTTGTGTCCCATCGATTCAGAGTGACATGAATTACAGCTCATCCGGGTGGATACATTTTTTACTTTCCCTTCCTTTCCGTGGCATGCCACACATGTATTTACGGTTTCCTCGCTGTACAGATTTGCAACGTAATTGTCTGCATGAATCTCATTAAGAACGGTGGTAACTTTTTGGGCCACATCTGCAGTTAAACGGCGGCACCTTTCTTTCCTCTCATTGCTGCTTACATGAAACCCTGTATCATTGCTCCACTTTGTATTCGATGCATGACACAGTATCGAATTGGGAAGACTCCTTGCGGGGGTAACATCAAAGACGGGGTTCGCAGGGCTGAATGTTGGAAATGATTCTTTTTCATACCATTGAAAGATATCGGCTATCAACCGGTCCTGTATGCCTTTTTCGGAGATGAGCAGCCCGATAAGCGCGGCCGCTCCGTTTAAAGCACCGCATACCGACCCATAGCCCCCAATTCCACCATGTCCATATTTGAACATATGATAAGGAAATGAAGAATACGGCTCCCCTGTTTTCTCGGCCAGCTGGGATATAACACTCCTGACAGTCGCATACATGCAACTGCCCTCACTGTAATAGGTATAAGCCAGCCGGGCGGAAACAGCAGGGGTCAGAAGGTCATACTTCCAGTCGTTCTCCGGCGGGTCATAATCCAGTTGAATGGGTTCCTCAAAAGTTTGTTCATCTGTTTTAAATGCTTGTGAAAGCGCAAGCATACCAATTCCACCTCCGGCAAAAACACCGGCAGCTACTTTCAACGCCTTTCGTCTGTCCATACTGAAACCTTTTTGTTCGTATTTCGCAAATCAACGAACAAATAAACAAATTTTTATTTATTAGCAAAATTTTTGTTGTTAGATCTGGAAGTGTCCGAGCAGCTTTTCTTTCAGTTCCCTGAACTGCGGCATGTCGGCCAGGCGCTTATCAACGGGCTCATCGAACCTTTCATGGGCCAGGATTTTCACCGGGGGATGGCTGAAAACCACGATTTCTTCCCCCAGGAACAGGGCCTCGTCAATGTCGTGGGTCACAAAGATCACCGTTCGGCGGTCAACCTTCCATATCTGCGAAAACCACCGGATCATGCTTTTCTTCAGGGCAATGTCCAGTCCACTCAGCGGCTCATCCATCAAGATGATATCGGAAGGGCAGGCAAATGCACGTGCGATGGAAACCCGCTGTCGCATGCCCCCGCTCAACTGTGCCGGGTAATAATTGACAAATCCTTCCAGTTCCACAAGACTGATGAGCTGGTCCGCCTGTCTTTTCCGTTCCCCGGCGGGAATATCCCTGCCCAGTACGAATTCTATATTCCCTCTCACGGTTTTCCATGGCAGTAAACGGGGCTCCTGGAAAATATACGAAAACAACCTGCCCTCAAAACCCGTTAAGCTGCCGCTGTCGGGGACGATCGTATTCCCGATCATATTCAGCAGGGTGGTTTTCCCGCATCCCGAAGGCCCCAGAATGCACATGATCTGATCCTCGGGGATGGTGATGTTAAAATCCCTGAAAAGGGTGACCCCATTGAATGTCTTATTCAGATTCCTGATCTGCAGGCTCATGACCGGATCCTCCACACGACAATTTTACGTTCCCCCAGGCGTATGAGCTTCTCAAAACCGTAACTGATCAGCACGGCGATCAGGGTCCAGGCGATCAGCGCATCCACGTTCAGAAAAGTCTGGGCTTCCTGCATCCTTGTGCCAATGCCGTACACGGGCTGACTGAGCACTTCACCGATGATGATCGCCCGCCATCCTATTCCCATGGCGCTCGATGCTCCGCTGATAATGAACGGGACAATGGCCGGGATATATACCTCCGTGATGATCCTGCCGCCGGGGACCCTGTACAGGCGGGCCATTTCTATCAGATCCGGATCCACGCTTCTGATCCCATCGCTCACATTGGTGACAATAAAGGGGAACATGGTGAGCATGGCGATGAAAACAGGCACGGCATCGGGGCTGAACCATATAAGTGCCAGAAGTATGAGAGAGATCACGGGGACAGAGCGGATGGTGACCAGTATGGGTGTCAGAAATGCATTGAATCCCGGGCTGATGCCTGCCAGGATCCCCGCTCCCATCCCCAGGATGCCCGATATGACAAACCCGATGATCCCCCGCAGGATGGTGGTGCCCGCCACAGCGATGAACCCGGCATCGGTAAAAAGCTGCACGACAGTGACAAGCGTATCCTCAGGATGTGGAAGAATAAAGGCTGAATCAATACAGACCGCCAGGATCTTCCAGATCAACAGCATCGAAACGATCGCTGCAGCACTGATATACTGGTATTTAGTAAAAGAAATCTTCATCGGGTATTTTCCCTCCAACGATATCAGGATTCATATGATAAAAGACCTCAAGATACTCCCTGATCTGTGATTGTATGATGCCGGCCCTTACAAAATGGAGGTTCGATCGCGGGATGGACTGGCGGGCCACTTCAGCATCGGGCAGAATATCGTGCTTCACAATGAGTGCCGCCGCGCTGTCGGGGTTCTGGTTGACCCACCGGGATGATCTTTCATAGGCTGAGATCAGCCGTTCTGTCCGCTGCGGATACTTCAGCATTTCAGTGCTGCCTGAAAAGGCCGTCTGGGCCATGGGGATCCCCTGTTGCCGCTCCCATTCGCGGTTCAGATCGAAGATGGGGCGTACATTGCTGTTCCGATGCATCACCAGGCTCACCAGGGGTTCGGATATCACGGCAAGTTCCGCCCGCCCGGCAACAACAGCATTCGCCAGGTCAATATGGGTGGGAAAACTGTAATCGAGCGTGATGTCGGTACCGGGGCTGATCCCATTCTCCTGCAGCAGGTAACGGAACAGCACATCGGGCGTCATCCCCCTGGCCATCGTATATACTCTCTTATTCCTGAGGTCCTCCCAACGGGTGATGGTGGTATCGCTTCCGAACAGGTACAGCGTGCCCCATACCGGAATTGCGATCAGCCTGTAATCCAATCCCTTGTTGTACAGTATTGCAGCCATGGTGGTGGGAAGGATGGCAAAATCGGCACTGCCGTCAAGCATCATTTTTCGAACCTGAAGGGGCTCGTTCAGAACTTCGATCCTCACATCCGGGTTACCGGCCCTGCTGATGCTGTCTATCAGCCGGATCATCCCCATGGAAGAAGGCCCCTTCAGTGTGGCAACCGTAAAAGTCTTATCAACGCCGGTATTTTTTTCCGGATTGCGGCAGCCCAACAAAATGCAAAGGAAGAAAAGAACAGTAATGCTGCGCATGATCAAAACTTTGAGCAAAAATATCCAATTCACAGGACTTAAAGCATGATTCCACCCTGTTTTCAAGAGAAAAACCCTTTCCGGCCCCAAAAAAAACAAAACTGTTTTTATTGTTAACAAAATAACACTATTTTTGTGCGGCGGTTCACAATCAGAGCCGCATCCGTACTGCGATTAGGATTTTATTCTTAATCAAGGTTTTATATAATATTCACATCTAATCCAGAGGTATTCTGATGGAAAAGAAAGAATGTAAGTTTTTCTCCGTAGCAGCCATTTGCCTGCTCGCAATCTCATTTGTCACATACGGCCAGGATACAACGGCACAGGAATCCGGTCGTGATTCGGCTTCGATATTTTCAGAACCCATTCCCCTGGGCGAGGTGAAGGTATCCAGTCTCAGGATCAGCCGGGAGGTCAAAGAAGTACCGGCCTCGATGGTCGTGGTGAAACCCTATGACTACCAGAAGCAATCGGCACTTTCCATTTCCAGTGTCCTGGATAGGGAAGCCGGGATCACCGCAGGAGGTGACGGGGTATGGTCCACCCATGTCAACATCCGCGGGATCGGCGAAAACCGCCTGGTCTCCCTCATCGACGGCAACAGGGTGGAGACGGCCACCGATCTGACCGCTTCCCTGAGCATGGTGGATGTACATGATATCGAGCGCGTTGAAATCATCAAGGGGGCCCAGTCGTCACTTTACGGGACCGGAGCCATGGGCGGGATTGTAAACATTATCACGAAAGACGGTCATTTTGCTGTCAGGCCATACCTGTCGGGAAATATCATTTCGGGCTTTGCTTCCGCCAACACCCTGTTCTCCAACCATGCAGCCCTGGAGACCGGCTCCGGGAAATGGTACCTCAGGGTAAGCGGAGCCCGCAGCGATGCGGATGACATACGCACCCCGGAAGGCGAACTGCCCAACAGCCAGTATACCATGAATAACATTGCTGCCAGGGCCGGGGTAAAACCCTTTGCCAATCATCTGTTCAAGATTCAATACCAGCGCAACTGGTCCACCGATGTGGGCATCCCGGGAGGGGACGCCTTTCCCGGTCCGGCCGAAGCCACCTACACCGATATCAGCAGGGACCTTTTTGCCGCCAGCTATGAGATCAATGACCTCTCGGACAAACTGGCTTCGATCAAGCTGGATTACTTCACACAGAACATTTTCCGGGATGTTTCCCTGGTGCCCAATACGGTGTCGGAAACCACCCTGCCCAACGGGAATATCCAGCGTATCACACCCGAACTGATCACCCCTACCGGGATACACATGACAAACGGAGTGCAATTGCAAAGCACCCTGGAGCTGTCTGAAAATAATACGCTCATCGCGGGGATCGACGTCTGGGGACGCAACCTCAGAACCGACCGTGAAAAATACATCACCGTCGAGGTACTCAATCCCGACAATGAGATCATCCTTACCAATCACCTGGAACGCGGAGAGACACCGATCCCCGCGTCAAGCTTTCACAGCGCGGGAATATTCGTGCAGAATGAAACCCATCTGCTCAACGACCGGCTCACCCTCGTTACAGGCGGACGGCTGGATGAGATTTTGGTGAAGAACGAACAGGGTTTCGATATGGACTATCTGATCGTGAACGGCACCCGGAACGATTCCCCGCCCACCCAGCGGGTGACCTTTGAGGAAAACAGGGAAAAAGACCTTTCCTGGAGTGCCAATGCAGGGATCCTGTACAAGTTGCACAGGAATGTCAATGCCTCTCTGAATGTGGCACGTTCGTTCAGATCACCTTCACTGGAAGAACGTTACAAATATATTGATCTGGGCAACTTTGTCCGGCTGGGCGACCCTTCCCTGAAACCCGAAAAAGGCTATAATGCAGACCTGGGAGTCAGGGTCTGGAATCCCGGCTTCACTTTCCAGTCAGCCATCTTCGCGAACAGGATCACGGATATGATCGTGGAAAGTCCCGGGGAATTCGTTTATACCCTCACCTCGGGGACCGAACCGGATACGATCCCGGCACTGGTCAATTCAAATGTGAGCAAAGCCCTGCTCTACGGATTTGACCTGAATTTTGAGTACCATGTGTATCACAATTTTGTGCTTTTCGGGTCAGGATCCTATGTACGCGGGAAAGACACCGGTGCAGGCGAGAACCTCCCCATGATCCCTCCCCTCAACGGTCGCGCGGGAGTGCGCTATACGAACCCGAAAGCAGGTTCGGTGGAGCTTTCCCTGCGCGGTGCGGCAAAACAGGACAAAATCGCCGAAGGGGAGACTGAGACCGGCGGGTACCTCCGCCTGGATATGTCCCTGAGCACAAAAGAGTTCAACCTGGCCATAGCCCGCCTGCAGGTCTTCCTGGGCATCGACAACATCACCAATACAAACTATACAAACCATCTTTCAACCAACAGGGGAGCCATCAGCATCGAACCCGGACGGAATATTTTTGCGCGTCTGAAGGTGGGATTTTAGAAGTTATCCATACGATATATCGAACACACGATTACTTCGGAACCATCGTTTTTTTGTACCTTTATATGGGGGATAAAAACATGCATTCAAAAGATAATCAGCATATTATTCTTAAACGGCAAGGCAGGGAACTCAGGCTGCGAAAGTCATTGTTCTGGGACCTGCCGGAAAATAAACCTTCTGCCGACAAGAACCGGAGGCTGATTATGGAAAGGGTATTCACCAGGGGCACTCTTAATGAGTTCAGAGGTCTTGAGAAATTCTATACTACTGCTGAGATCAGGAATATTGTCGTAAAGATCGGTTCCCTTGATCCGAAGACACTGAATTTCATAGCAAAGGCATACCAAATACCTCTCAGCGATTTTAAATGTTGTACATAAATACGGTAACAGAAGGAGTCCACGAACTGATCCTTTCACTTCAACAAAAATCCGATCTTAGAGATTTTTTCCTGGTGGGAGGGACAGGCCTCGCGCTCCAGATAGGACATCGCAGGTCGGATGATATCGATCTGTTCAGCCTTCAAGGTTTTGATGTGGACTATATGCAAAAACTGCTGGAATCGGAATATAATTATCAGACTGACCATTCGGCAAAAAATACTTTAAAAGGCGTTATTTCAGGGATCAAGGTTGATCTTATCACCCATCCATACAGGATGATCCTTCCGGTGGCAACGACCGGATCCATCAGACTGGCCTCCAAAGAGGACATATCAGCCATGAAGGTCAATGCCATTGCAAATGATGGAACACGCTCGAAGGATTTTATAGATATTTATTTCCTGCTTGAGGAAATGGATATCAATACCCTTCTTCATAACTTCTCTTTGAAATACGATCTCCGTAATTCCTTTCATGCCCTGAAAAGCATTCAGTATTTTGACGACGTTGACCTGAATGAGTGGCCGGAACTCATCAGGGAAAAAGATCTGACCTGGGACAGGATCACCTCGCGGATCGAAGATGCCTGCAGAAAATATCACAATCAGATCCGGGAAAATTGACTGAACTGTCTGCGGGGCCTAACGGTCTGCGGGGATTAATGGTCTGCGGGGATTAATGGTCTGCGGGGGCCTAACGATCTCCGGGGGATTAATGGTCTGCGGGGGCCTAACGGTCTGCGGGGGCCTAACGATCTCCGGGGGATTAATGGTCTGCGATGAGTTTACCGGTTGGTGGCGGGTTTACCGGTTGGTGGTGAGTTTACCGGTTGGTGGCGGGTTTACCGGTTGGTGGTGAGTTCAACTCCCATGACCAGGATATCATCGATCTGTTCACGGCCGGCCCGCCATATTTCATGCTCCTCCCGCAGAATGGATTTCTGCTCCTTCATGGGACGGTGACTGATCTCTCTGAGCAATTTCTTGAATCTGATGGTCTTGAAAGTTTTCCTGTCCAGTCCCCCGATCTGATCCACATATCCGTCAGTGAACAGGTAGATGATGTCCTTCTCCCTGAACGGAATTTCCCTGTTGCTGAAAGGATCCCTTTCATCTTCGTAGATTCCGACAGGCATCCGGTCGCCTTTAATGACACTGAGCACACCTTTGCTGATCAGATACATCGGCCTGAATGCACCCGAGAATTGCATCATTTGCCTCCTGAAATCAACCACGCATATGGCCATTTCCATGCTCTCCCTGGTCTCGTCCCTTTTCCCGGTCTGACCGAGCGCTCCGATCACCTGTTCCCTGAGCCTGTTTAAGATATCGTTGGCCTGCGGATTGTCCATCTGGCTGACGATCTCATTCAGAAAGCTTATCCCGAGGATGCTCATGAAAGCCCCGGGCACTCCGTGTCCGGTGCAATCGGCCACGGCAAGGATCAGCCTCTCGCCCCGCCTCGATACCCAGTAAAAATCCCCGCTGACGATATCTTTTGGTTTATTCAGGATAAAGCAGGACGGCATGATCCTGTCCAGCTCTTCCGGCGGGATCATCAGGGCACTCTGGATCCGGCTTGCATAATGCAGGCTGTCGGTAATATTCATCTTTTGCCGCTCAATCTCCCGGGTCCGTTCCATCACCTTCTGCTCGAGGTTCCGCTTGGCATCCTCCAGGTAATTGATCAAATCCCTGTTCTGGATCTTCAGGTTATAGACCTCCATGGCACTGTCAATGCTCATTTTCAGATCCTCCATGTTCCAGGGTTTTGCCACATACCGGTAAACGTTCCCCCTGTTGAATGCTTCGATGATCGCGTCCTTATCGCCTGCTCCTGTCATGATCATCCGCATGGAATCGGGATAGTCCCTCAGGACCTTTTCCAGGAATTCAATCCCGTTCATATCCGGGATTCGCTGATCCGTGATCACCAGTTGGATGATGTTTTCTTCCATGATCTTCATCCCTTCCCGGCCCGAAGTCGCCGTATAGATGCGATAATCCTGACTGAAGGCAGACTCAAAGCTTTTCAGATATTGCTCCGATCCGTCGATGCAGAGTATCGAGTATATGGGATTGTGTGGTATCAACGATTTCGCATTTAAATCAGGTCCGCCCGTGCAAAAATAATCAATACGGACTTATTATGTTCATCCCTGACCCGGTAAAGTCTTCGACCTTTCGTTTCTCAATACAGGATGGTGCGGGAATTTCCGAAATATATGTTTTTTATCTGATTGTTAACTTATTTGATGTTATTTTGGATATTTTTTATCTTCCAATAGATATTTTTCAGAAGAAAAGCACCGAAAATGTATAACAGATGGATATTTTTTGTTTTTCTCGACCACGATCGAAGCGGAACCGCTGACCATGATCCGAAGCGGAACCGCTGACCATGATCCGAAGCAAGATCGCTCCCATGATCCGAAGCGGAATCTCTCCCATGATGCTGAAATGTGGATCCCGGAAAATTGGGTACCTTTAATGTCCGGCTTTACACGTCTGTCAAACCTTGCATCTTATGAAATCCGGAGGCCTTCCATTCAGCTCTGTTACTCAATTCAGCTCTGCTAATCAATTTATTCGCATTACGGTAATCGCCCTGGCAAGCATGCTTCTCCTGGCTGCATGCACCGAGAAGCCTCTGAAGCCCGTTACGGTCCACCTGGTGGGTGATTCCACCATGGCTGACAAACCGGACCCGGCCAGCAATCCTGAGAGAGGATGGGGACAGCTCCTCCCGGAATTCTTTAATGACCTGGTCACCGTGAGGAACCATGCGGTCAACGGAAGGAGCACAAAAAGCTTCATCGATGAAGGGAAATGGTACAATGTGATGCAGGAGGTTGAACCGGGCGACTATGTATTCATCCAGTTCGGCCACAACGACCAGAAGGAGTATGACCCGGACCGCTACAGCAATCCCTACAGCGACTACCGGAGGAACCTGGAACAGATGGCCCTTGAGGTCCGCGATAAAGGAGCCCATCCGGTCCTGCTGAGCTCCATTGTCCGCAGAAAGTTCAACCAGGAGGGAACCCTGGTGGATACCCATGGGCCCTATCCGTTTATGGCCCGCAGTGTATCGGTTGAGAACGGGATCCCTTTCATCGACCTGCAACAGATGACCGGAGATCTGGTGAGGGGGCTGGGACCGGACCGGTCGGCCGGACTCTACCTGGTCCTGGAGCCGGGTGCCTGGGAGATGTACCCGGAGGGAATATTGGACAATACCCATCTGAATGAACGCGGGGCCAGGGAGATGGCCGGGATGGTGGCCAGATCTGTCCGGGAGCTGGGGCTTTCCCTGGCCGGTTATCTCAGCCCGGAACAGATCCGCCCCCGCGTCCTGGTGGTGGTAGGAGGTCACAGCTATGATACCACGGAGTTTTACAACATGCTCGGCAGCCTGGAACAATTTCTTTTCGATTCCATCTCCCACCCTGATGCTCACAGGCTGCTGGCCTCGGAGCACATCTATTCCTATGATGCGGTCATGTTTTACGATTTCATCACCGGTATGCCGCTGAAGGATTCTGCCATCTACCTGAACCTGGCCCTCAGGGGCATGCCGATGCTGTTCCTTCACCACGCCATCTGCACTTTCCAGCAGTGGGATGGTTATGCAGAACTGGTCGGGGGAAAGTATTTTGTTGAAGGATTCGGAAATGATCCAGAAGAACTTTCGGACTACAGACATGACCTGGATCTCACCATCAGCGTGCTAGACAAACAGCACCCGGTGACCCGGGGCATGGAAGATTTCACCATCCACGATGAAGGGTATTCGAACCTGTGGATCCGGGATGGGGTGATCCCCCTGCTGAAAACCGATCACCCCGAATGTTCGGATACGGTGGGCTGGGTCAACCGGTTCGACCGCTCGATGGTTGTCTATCTTATTTTCGGACACGACAGCCAGGCATACGGCAACGGATCTTTCCGGCAGCTTCTGGCGAACTCCCTGGGATGGCTCTCCGCCGGGTAAAACCAACAAAATCCACTCTTTCCGGCAGCCTCTGGCGAACTCCCTGGGCTGGCTCTCCGCCGGGTAAAACCAACAAAATCCACTCTTTCCGGCAGCCTCTGGCGAACTCCCTGGGATGGCTCTCCGCCGGGCAAACCGTTAAATCTTGCACTCCCCGCAACCTTCACGGTAACGAGGCGTCTTATAAGAAAAGGCAAATATGAAAAATCATCTGTTTTTCTGGCCAATCTTGATTGCAGGGATATTGTACGGGTGTGAGAAAAGAGGTGAAATTACCCCACAACATCTGGAATATTCATTCCAAAACGACACAGAAGGATGGACCGGTGATTTTGCGGATTATCCCGACCGGGAGGATGCTGAAGAATCTTATGCACTCGTTTTTGAACACAGTACCCTTCCTCCTCCGCTGAATACGGATACCGGGGCCTTGAAACAATCCGGCAAAAACCTCAGTGATGATCTGTTCATGTTCATCAAAAAGAAAGTGGATGGACTTCAGCCCGGTACAAAGTATTATGTCTCCTTCGAGATAGAAATAGCATCCAATGCGGCAAGTGGCATGTTCGGCGTGGGAGGAGCCCCGGGAGAAAGCGTCTATATCAAAGCCGGTGCCACAACAAACGAACCCATGAAAGTTCTGGATGAATCGGATCATTATTTCCGGATGAACATTGACAAGGGAAACCAGTCACAGGGCGGAGCGGATATGAAAGTAATCGGTGATTTTGCAAACGGGACAGATGAAAGTGTCTATACGCTCAAGCAACTTGACAGTGATTCCCCCATAGAAGTGAGATCAAACGAAAGTGGTGAATTATGGCTCATCATAGGAACGGACTCGGGCTTTGAGAGCACAACGACCATCTATTATAACCGGATCAACGTAACCGTTGCTTAAAATTCATTCCACCGGGATCCCGGTTAAAACAGAATTGCAGGTAAGATCCTGCTGTAATACCTTAAAAATCCCGCAGTGAAGGGCCCTCCGAAAAATGTGGCTATCTTTGTATTGTTTGTATCATCTATTTAACACGAACACTACAATGAAAAGTTTTCTCAAATCAACAATCGGTATGGTAGCAGCCATCACTTTGCTCTCCTCATGCAACAGTACGCCTGAAACCGGCATAGGCCTTCAGCTCTGGTCGGTCAGGGATGACATGAACAAGGATCCCGTGGCCACCATCGAGCAGGTCGGTGCCATAGGCTATGACTATGTGGAAGCAGCCAGCTACGGCGACGGTAAATTTTACGGCATGGAACCGGCAGAATTCAAAGCTCTTGTCGAAAACAACGGAATGCTTTTCCGCGGATCACACACTTCACAGGCAATACCCGATACAGCTTCCTGGGAAACACTGATGCCGTGGTGGGATCAGTGCATCGCAGCACACAAAGCAGCGGGGGTGGAATACATCGCAGCTCCATCCATGGGTGGTTTGGCCTACCAGAGCCTGGACGGACTGGCCCAATATTGCCAATATTTCAATGCCGTGGGCGAGAAGTGTAATGAAGCGGGGATCAAATTCGGTTACCACAATCATGACGATGAGTTTAACCAACTAGAGGGAGAAAGGATCTACGACTTCATGCTCCGGAACACGGACCCGGAAAAGGTCGGATTTCAGCTGGATATTTACTGGATCTATGAAGGAGGGGGTGATCCCATGGCCTACTTCGAAGAATACCCGGACCGGTTCTTTTCGATCCATATCAAGGATGAAGAGGAGCTGGGCGAAAGCGGGGAAATTGATTTTGTGCCTGTGCTCGACAGGGCTCAGGAAATCGGCGCCAGGTACTATGTGGTGGAGGTCGAAGGGTACAACTTCGAACCTCTTGTGAGCGTGGAAAAAAGCCTGGATTACCTGAAAGAGATCGGTTTTTATAAATAATTGCGTAACTGTCCCCGAAGCACTCCTGCCGGCTCAATGTTAAAGTGCCTGAGGATTTTTCATATAATGCAGGAATAACGCCACCGGCCGATAGACGGCATGTGCAAATTTTGAAAATACCAGCAGCAGAACCAGTTCCATGGAGATTACTGTGTGGATGACGAACATTACCTGATTCGTAACCGAATCGGCGTTAAATGTCACTGCTGCTTCCAGCCAGAAACCGGTAAATCCTGCCAGCCAGATGAAGATAAGGAAGGACCAGTCGACAAGAGTGCTTTTCGAATAGAAATTTGTTGGTTTGGTAATCCGGTAATAGATCGCCAGGCTGGCACCGTACATCATCATCAGGCCGGTTACGGTCCCCAGGATCCTGGAAGGGATCCATATATCTGTCGCCGGGTCTTTGAAAATGAAATCAAGGATGGTGGCCAGCAACAATCCCAGGAATCCTATCATGATCATCCAGTGTACGAACCATGGTCTTACAAACCATGGTTTGGCTGCCCACCAGGCATCATCCTGCCGGTCACATTCCCTGTACCTGTTCATCGTCGCGATCTCCCGGGTCGTTTTGACCATGGCCTTCCATATTCCCCGGAAACCCCGGGATTTACCCTGTTCCTCACCCGGTTTATCTCTTCCCGTTTTTTTCAGCATATTAAACAATCCAATACCGGTAAGGATACCAATTAAAATAAAAATATAGAGCCCCACGTCATGAACTACATCAAAGGGAAGCAAATTAAAGATCCACCTGCTTACCTCATGTGCAGGCTCGAGCGTCATCAGAATGACAAAAAGGACCAGGGCTATGAGAATGGTAATCCCTATGAATGCAAATGGTTTACGGAACATAAGCCTGGTCAGGCCCGTGGGTTCATAACTGGCAATCGCATACCTTCTAAGGGCAGCAACATAATCTGCCGGTTCAGCATTTCTCGGACAGGTCTCGGAACATTCCCCGCATCCGTAGCATAGCCAGATCTCCTTGCTGGAAAGTACTTTATCTTTCATTCCCAGCGTCCCGTACCGGATCAGGTTTCTGGGGAAAAAAGCACTTTCTTCAGACAATTCACAGATGGCGGTACAGTTTCCGCAGTTATAACATGCACTGAAATCCTCCGTACCATAATATTGTATTTCGTTCTTAAATTCAGGATTTATCAGGGAGCTCATGGTTTATTTAATTGATAGTAAAAATATTCATCCATGCCATCCTGCTCTCCTGCCGTGATCAGCCCGGATTTTCTCATTGTCATGACATAGTAGGTCGCATCTGCTTTATCTATCCCCAGCTTCTCAGCAATTTCGGGGATCGTCAGCGGTCCATTTTCCAGTGCCTGGCTGATGGAACGTTTCATCCGGTTATAATGCTTCAGGTTTTCCTTGACAGCCGATGAAACCGATCGTTCTTTTCTCGCCAGTTGAAAAGTTCTTTCAGGTTTTTTCTCCTTTTCCATGTTATTCGCTCGAAATAATCGATTCAATCATGCCCTCGATTTCCTCGTTTGTATAACCGATCAGGTCGATGGCATCTTCCGGGCAGACCGGAGTGCACATGCCGCATCCCTTGCAGCTTGCAGAAAGAACCCCTGCAACCATTTTACCGTTGTATTGCTCTTTTTTAATGGCATCAAACGGGCATACACTGGTGCAGAGATCACACCATTCACATTTGGCTGGATCTATATAAGCAATGGTCGGATCCAGTTCTATCTTTTCCTCACGAAGGAGTGCATGAGCTTTGGATACAGCCGACATTCCCGATTTGACCGATTCTGCAATATTTTTCGGTCCCTGGCATGAGCCTGCAATGAAAATCCCGTCGATCACCGTTTCGACAGGGCGCAGCTTGGGATGTACTTCGTTAAAGAACCTATCCCTTCCGACAGGGACTTTGAATATCTCCGCAATTCTTTCGTATCCCCCGGAAGGGACCATCCCGTTTACCAGGACAAGGAGATCGGGCCGGATCTCGAGTTCCATCCCCATCGTCAGCTGGTCCCTCATGGTAATGGAGATATCCTGGTCTTCGATGGTTACATCCGGGGGATCATCGTCGTCAAATTTAAGGAACAGGTCTCCTTCCCTGCATGCCTCTTCGTATATCAATTCCTGTTTCCCGTAAGATCTCATCTGGCGGTAGAGATGAATACACTGGATACCGGGGTTTGCTTTCCTGAGCTGCAGGGCGGTATCCAGGGTCGTTGTGCAGCATATACGCGAGCAGTATTTATTATCTCCGTCTACCTGACAACTGCCGACACAGTAAATAAATGCAATCTGGCGGACAGGGCGCCCATTCCAGGATTCAATGCCGCCATTTCTGTTCATTTCGGTTTTAAGTTCATCCAGTGTTATTACGGAAGGATGGTTTTTGTAGCCAAATTCTCCCTGTTCCGGCCTGTAAGGGTCAAACCCTGATGCGAGTACTATTGCGCCGGCGTGTATTTGCTGCTGTTTCTTTTTGATATTGAAATTCAATGTGAAATCCCCTATGCTTCCGTTAAGAGCTTCAACTTCCACATCGGTCAGGATCTCGACATTGCTATTTTTTTCCAGCTCGTAATACAGCTGATCCACGATTTCCTTTCCCGTCCGCTCACTGTCCGTCAATCTTCCCCAGAGAAGCACCTTCCCGCCAACAAAATGATCCCTCTCCAGAAGATAGACTTTTGTTCCCAGTCCGGCCAGTCCAAGGGCTGCCCGCATTCCGGCGATCCCCGCACCTATGACGGCTACAGAATTTTCCGCTCCAATCCTGATCGGATCAAGGGCGCGGGCGAACTGTACCCGGGTAATGCCTGCCCTGATCATCCGGATGGCCTTCTCGGTAGCCTGTTCGGGTTGATCCGAGTGAGCCCAGGAACCCTGTTCCCTGATATTTACCTGAACATACTGGTAAGGATTCAGCCCCGCCCGTTTAGCAACATTCCTGAAGGTAGGCACATGGAGTTTTGGTGAGCAGGAAGCTACAACCAGTCCCTCGAGTTCGTTATCCCGTATGTCTTCAGCGATCTCTTTCTGGGCCGAATCGGCGCAGGCAAACATGGTCTGCTTCAGTACATGGACCCCCTCGATATCAGCCAGTGCATCCAGGGTCTTCTCCATATCAATCACATCGGATATATTGGACCCGCACTGGCAGACATAGACACCGATCTTCTTACTCATGACTGGTTTTTTAAGTAATCCGCCGCTTCGGCAGAAGCATTTCCCGCACTTAAAATCGTATCCGGGATATCCATCGGGCCCGAGGCGGTCCCTGCTACAAAAACCCCCGGTTTTGAAGTCCGTGATGGGAAAAGCAGCTCATCGGTCGGTTCTACAAAATGGTATGCATTCGTGAGGGGTTTATCTCCCCTGAAAACATCCAGGAAGCTTGTATCAGGCAGCAGTCCCACGCTGAGCACAACCAGGTCATGTTCGGCTGTTACCGGTTTCCCTCCATTTTCAATGTCTTCATAATGCAATATCAAATCGCCGTTTTCTTTTTCGGAGATCCTTGCGACCTTTGATTTCACGAATTCCACACCCATACCTTTTGTCTGTTCATAGAACTCCTGGAAACCTTTGCCAAAAGACCGTATGTCTATATAATATATCGTGACATCCGCCATGGGAAGGGCACCCATCACCAGCTGTGCCTGCTTGATTGAATACATGCAACAAACCTGTGAGCACAGGGGATTTCCCATGGTATGGTCACGTGAACCCACACACAAAATGTAAGCAATGTTGTCGGGCATCTTGCCGTCTCCCGGCCTGAGAACCGTATTATACGGGCGGGTGGGTACAAGCTGACGTTCCATGTGCATGGAATGGATCACGTTTTTGAACCTTCCGAAACCGTACTGCCTCTTGGTCTCCGCATCGAACAGACGGTAACCTGTAGCGATGATAACGCTTTTTACTTCTACCGGGATCTGTACCTCTTTTTGTGTGAAATCAATGGCATCCGCGGGACAGACTTTTTCACATGCCCCGCAAAAGGTACAGTTTTCAATATCTATGGCGGCAATCCTGGGCGAGGCCACACTGAAAGGAATGTACACTGCTTTTCTTCCCACAAGGTCGTACTGGTACTGGTCGGGGACATTCACCGGGCAGGCATCCTCACATAACTGGCATCCGGTACAATCATCTTCTTTTACGTATCTCGGTTTTTTAATAACCACCCCGCGGTAGTGGCCGTTGATCCGGGTAAGTTCACGGACCTCGCTGTAAGTCATCACCGTAATATTCGGATGCCTGTCGGTTTCCGACATCTTCGGGGTTGAGATACATGCCGCGCAATCAAGTGTGGGGAATACCTTGCTCAAATGGATCATTTTACCACCGATGGAATAGTCTTTCTCCACGAGCAGAACCCTGAACCCCATATTTGCGAGACTCAATGAAGCCTCCTCACCGGCAATACCCCCTCCGATCACCAGGGTATCATAATGCACCGGCTCTTCTTTGGCATCTTTTCTGATCTGGTTCATTGCATATCTGGATTATCTGCTTTCGACTCCGGATTCTCCTCCTGATGTTCTGACAGTTCTCTGGTGAAGGTTCTAATGTGGTTCACAAAAGCCTCTGAACAAACAGAACAAATAGCAGCCATCTTAAGCCGCTTTGGCTGGATCCCCTTTTCTTTCATCATTTCATGCGCCCGGGTAACCAGCTTACCGGTATTGGCAGTACAGGTATCACCGTACGGGCAATCCGTACCGTCAGCTGCAATAAATATACCATCGAATCCACTCTCCAGAGCATAGAGGATCCACCTGGGCTTGATGCCGCTTGAACAGGGAACGGAAATGGTGTAAGACCGGGGCGAGTAATGCATTTTCAGCAATCCCGCCAGATCAATGGCCGGATCTGAGATTTTTTCGGTGGAAAAGATTAAAATTCTGGGCGCATTACCGGGACTGATCATATCTATCCCTTCTTCAGATAGATCCGGAAGTAACCATCTTCTTCGACCACGCCCATATATTCATGATTCTTTTTCTGAGCCCATTTTGGAATATCCCTCTTTGTCCCCTCATCAGCCGAAAGAATCTCCATGATCTGACCGGAAGTTATACCGGCAATTTCTTTTTTTGCTGCCAGCAGTGGCCCGGGACATGCTGTTCCTCTGGCATCAACTGTTTTGTCGACAGCCAAAGCCTTTAACTCATTTGCTTCCATTTTTTCTGTTTTATTTTATAATTAAATAAATAGGTGTACATCAGCTTCCTGCGCAGAAGTAATATATTCTCCAATCCCGCAGATGTCATCAACCAGTTCATTGAAGTCCTCCAGCTTTTCACCTCCCCAGATCTTACCTGCCAGTCCGCAGACATGTATTTTTACATTGGTAAGTTCCCTGGCTTCCTTGAAAAACCGGAACCATGAATTTACCTTCAGTCTCTCCAGAGAAGCGAAGAATTCATCTTTCAGATGGGGTAACTCCGCTATGCTGCCCTTTTCATCCACGTTTTCTTTTTTAAATGCCCGTGCTCCCATGAGCAGTACGAAAACATCCACATCCATATCATCTGCTGCCGCACCACTCAGGATGATTCCTGCCGAGGTTAATTTATCGACACTTCCGGAATAGAGTGCCATAGTCATTTTTTGTGCCATAGTTTCTATTTTGAGTTAATGATGGGTCGTTTCAAATATGATTATAATTGTTTTGGAATCGTATGAAATGCATATGATGTTTAATATGGTTTAAATGTGATATAAATACACACCTGAATATGACATTTGTCACATTTTTATTAATTTCACACTTAAGTTCAATCTGTTAAAGAAATGAACAACCAGGAGACGAGTTGTAATGATTGTTTGATAAAATCAAGGGTTGCTGAAAAATTAACTCCCGAAGAACTCAATGTTCTAAATAATAATTGCGCGAGAATCTCTTTTAAAAAAGGTGAGAATATCTTAAAGCAGGGGGCATTCACCACCAACATTGTATATATTAAATCCGGACTTGTCAAAGAACACATGATAGGTCCACACGGGAATGATGAAATACTGAAAATTACCAAGGCTCCGGAATATGTTGGGATTCCTTCAGCACTGGGAGGCAGGATCCACAATTATTCATGTACTGCCCTGATAGAAACCAGTGCCTGTTTCATTGATCTCAATGTTTTCAATGAATTTTTGTTAGACAATAAATATTTTTCGAAAGAAATCATCATCGGTTTGAGCAGGGATCTCCTCGATCATTTCTCCAGATGCGTGAACAAAACACAGAAACAACTGCATGGCAGCCTTGCGGAAGCCATTCTGTATCTGGCTGATAACATCTACGAATCTGATACATTCCAGTTGTCCCTGACCCGCGAAGAGCTTGGAGCTTATATAGGTACCACGCGTGAAACTGTAACCAGGATCTTACACGAGTATACAGAAAATGATCTTATCAGCATTCAGGATAAACAGATCAATATCCTGAATAAAAAAATGTTGCAGCGAATTTCTGATGCAGGTTGAAATGGCAAGCAAAGCTAAGCTTCGGTTCCCTTAAAGTCGAATCCAACCTGCGTCTGCAGTTCGCTTACACCCGAGAAGATCTTTTTAAGGGTGCTCTGTTCGATACGGGAAAGCTCTTTCATGTTGATCAGGTTCCCCGGAGCTTCGTTCTGAATGATGCTGTGTACCTGAGATCTCAAACGCAGCATTGTCATGAAGCTCCATGCCTGTGTGATTTCCCCGTACGTCCCGTTATCGATGACCTTCCCCGAATGAAGAAGGCCGGCACGCTCCATGGAATTGGTTTCACTGATCTTTTCCCTCAAAGCATAAAGCCGTAAGAAGGAGATTACCGGGAAAAGAATCTTTTTGCTGTCCAGGTTCAGTTCATCTGTTTCAGAATCTTCTCCCACGATATTTCCGAAAATATTTAGCGGGGGCTTGATTTTCAAAACCGATTGTGCCATATGATAAAAAAACACGGCTTTGTTTTCTGAAGTGTCGTTGACATGTTCCCTGAGCTCACGGATCAGATCTTCATCGCCATACACGGATCTGAAATCAAAAAATATGTTTGCCTCCATGATCGCTTCGGGATTGCTGTTGTTGATCCACCCGGTGAACTGCTTTTTCCAGTGCCCGAGCGACTGGGTCCATTTTGGATTCCGGGCCATCACCTCGCCCCGGCAATAATGATATCCTGTATCATGCAGATCTCTGTTCACCCGCTCTCCGAGGGACAGAAAGTACGCTTTTACATCCTCTTCAGCCTGATTTTCCGCATTCTCGAATACGATCCCGTTATCCTGATCGGTAGCCAGGGTCTGTTCTTTCCTGCCTTCGCTTCCAAAAACCATGAATGAAAACCTGCAGGGAGGGGCACCAAGGTCCTCAACAGCCAGTTCAATGACTCTTTTATGCACGGCATCATTTACGGAAGTAATGATATTGGTGAGATTTATGGTCCTGGATCCGCTTTCGATCAGGGCACTGATCAGGACGGGGAGCCGTTTATACGTTTCGCTGATCCGGGCAACGTTTTCAGCAATCCCAATTTCCCTGACCATGAAACTGATGGCATTATGCTGAAATTCAAAAAGCTTTTCAAAGCCGATTACCCCGCTGACCTTGTTGTCCGCACCCAGTGTTGCCAGATGTGACACATGATGGGTCTTCATTTTAAGAAGGGCTTCATAAAGAGGAGCATCCTCAGATATATGCAGAACAGGCGAGGTCATGAACTCCACTACCGGTTTTTCCGGACTGGCATTTTTTGCCAGTACCCTTTTCTTCAGGTCGCTGTTGTTGATCACCCCGATGATGTTTTCCTCCTGGCTGATAAATATGATGTTTTTCTGCTTGCGCGCCATGATGGCAGCAGCTTCGCGGACAGGAGTCTGAGGCGGGCATGTTTTTATTTCCTCGATCAGGGACCTGATGGGCTGATCCATAAGCAAAAGGGAAGTCTGAAGTTCCTGCGACAGGAATTCATTTTCCTTTTCAAATTTTCGCCGGGCGCTGATCTCTTTTACAATGACTACATACCCTGTCTGGCCGGCATAGGGTATCTTTGATGCGGTAATGACAACCTCTTTCTTTGAGCCATCTTTACACAGCAGGCGTGTTTCGAGTGAAACAGACTTTTTAGGATCAGCAAAGGTTTCGACCAGTTCGTCCCGGCTTATCTCAAAAATATTCTCGAACCTGAGTTTTCGGATCTCAAAGGGATCGTAGCCGCTTATTTCGCTGACTTTAACATTGGAAAAAATGATCTCTCCGTTCTGCAGCATCAGGGTACCCTCAGTGGAGGATTCCACCAGTGATTTATATTTCTGACGGGACTGCTGCAGTTTGTTCTCGGCTTTTCTTCTCTTATTCTCGATAATGAGGCTCTGGCGTATGATGAATGCAAGAATGATGCTGATGATGAGTGTGATCAGCAAAGACATCCAGAGGAGCCGGGACTTGAGCATGCGGATCTCTTCGCGGACATCTTCAAGGTAGATCCCGGTACCTACAACCCAGTCCCAGGGTTCAAATCTTTTTACAAAAGAAAGTTTGGGTACAATCCGGGTTGAATCATCTTTCCATTGCCACATATAGTCAATATAACCCTCTCCTTCCCTTTCAGCGACCTTTACAGCCTCCACGAAAAGCTTTTTGCCGTCAGGGTCCTTGTAATCGTTCAGGTCCTCTCCGATCAATCCGGTCCTGTAAGGGTGCATGATCATCACCGGCTGCATGTCGATGATCCAGAAATAATCTTTGTAAGCGTCCCCGTACCGGATCTCCTTGATCCTTTCTGCGGCAAGATGTTTGGCGGAATCTACCTGCATGTTCCCCTTCACCACCTCCCGGTGGTATTCTTCCATCAGACTCCAGGCTGTCCTGGTGAGCTCCGAGATCATCTCTTTTTTCACTTCCATGATATTTCCTTCGAAGGAAGGAAGGATCACAACAAAAATGGAAAGAATAAAAAATCCGATTGCCAGGATGGAGGGCAATACGATGGAGATAAAGAAGCGTTTGAGACTGTTCCCGGACATAATCAGCTTTTTATCGCCTGCAAATGAAAGCGGTCGGTATCAAAGATACAAAATCCTCCTCTCTTTGTTTGACTTGTAACCGGGTGGATTCCAATGCAGACCGGAAAAGAATCGAGTTTTAATTTGCGATAGCCGTGGTGCCTGAAATGTCCGGGTGAAACCGTATAAAATCCCCTCACATGGGCATGTCCCGTAAAACTGATTGTACAATTTTTTTCTTCCATGAAATCAAAATGGGGACGGAAATCTTTTTCCTGCAGATAAAAACCTTTCCTGAACCCTGAAAGATTGGGATAGGCATAGTGACTGAAAAGAATGTTGCCCCCCGGGGTCTTCAACGTATCATATTCCGGTAATGAATGAAGGAACCCGATATCCTCACTCCGGTACAGAGGGTCCAGGTCATCCATTTCATGCAGCCATATTTCACCGTTCACAAGTTCGGATCTTTTCCCGAAATCCAGTTCATACCAGTTTGAAGGAAAGTCAAATACCGCCGAATGTTCAGGGATCCTGCGTGCAGCATGGAAATCATGGTTGCCCGGGACAATGATATCGCATTTGTCTCTCAACAAAGAAAGACATTCGTGTGCATTCCGGGTTTTCAGGTATTTGTAATACGGGATGCTGAACCCGGAAATATCACCAAGGCAGATCAGTTGATCATAACCTGTTCTTTCAATTCCGGCAATGACCTTCCTGAGGTTCTGAATATCCTCATGTATATCTGAAATGATCGCTAACCTCAAAGCACAGAGTTATGTGAACAGCATTAAAAAAAGTAATATACGGCAACCAGGAACCGGTTGTTGACCTGTAAACTCCGATCCCCGGGTATACCCATGCTGTTTACAGAATCTCCATAGGATGCACCGGTGTGTTCCAGCTCAAAAGCAAAGCGTGTTTTTCCGCTGTTGATGATCAACCGGGGTGAAATACGATACAGCATGGCAATATCATGGCCCCTGGAATACATGGGTAATTTACTTACATCATTCAGCGCTTCACCCGTGCCGAGATTCCTGGAATACCCGGCGAAGACTCCAAGCTGGATTTTATCCCCGTTGGAGTGAATGTCCGTCCATACATTCAGGACATTGATTGTCGTATATTCGCGGTAATCCCTTAAAGGATCCGTAACAGACTGCACTGCAAACCCTCCGATGGAAAGTCCGTCATACCCGTTCTGAAGGTAAGTTGCCTGAA
This sequence comes from Bacteroidota bacterium, assembly GCA_051746185.1. Lineage (GTDB taxonomy): Bacteria > Bacteroidota > Bacteroidia > Bacteroidales. Next base: position 14,687 of record JBNJEV010000006.1, on the reverse strand, counting down.
ATTTGAAGGTGACCGGGCTGGTTTCAACCTTAAGGAATGCTTCCCCGGAGAAACCCCCGACCCCGGTGGTGGTTTTATAAAGGCTGTCGGTTCTGATCCTGGGCACAATATTCTTGTAACCAACGGTCACTCCTGCAAGAAGATGATCGGTGCTGTAAGTGACCTGTCCCTGCAGATCTGGCAGCAGAGCATTTCGCAGAACATCAGGGCCCCCCGGGCTGGAAAAATCCCTCTGGGCAGCAAGCATCCCGGCAATGCTGAGATCCCCGATCCTCTGCGTGACCCTTGCCTGTGGATTTCGTGAGAAAAACTGGAACGGGGTACCGGTATTAAAAGAAACCGTTCCCGGGAAGCAACCGGTGATGAACATCATATGCCAGTACTGGCCAAGAAGCAATTCAGTGGTCGACCAGTTCAATTTTACATAGGCATGCCTGAGCCTAAAACCATTGATGTCCGAATTGATCATTCCGAAAAAGGCGCCTTCCACGACTCCGGAAGTTCTGGCCCCGAAAGCATCCGGACCTGATATTTTTCCGGTAAGCCGCGTCTGGATGGCCAGAAAGTTGAAGCTGGCACGCGCATTGATGTCTTCACCATTTTTGTCCGGCAGCTCATCGGCCGGGTACAAAAGGAAATGTCCCTCCCTGACCGATACAGTCTGCCGCGTATCATAGAAAAAATCGTTTTTCACGAATCCGCTGAAGCTGATCCCGAAGTCCTGGTTTTCATCCTGGGCATACGAATGAAAGCTCAGTCCAAATCCCGCGACAACTGACAGCAATAATACTTTACTCTTCATCATTCTGATATTGTTTGTTTTCATGATTGGAGATTATTTCTCAGGTGGAAAAAGCTTCTGGAGGAGACCCTGCTTTTTCAAAGGCCGGCTGAGCAGGATATTGAGATTGTTTTCGGCTGTAAGGTTTCTCTCCCAGAGATCAATGGCCTTCATGTAATACATGGCGGCCGAGTCATACTTCTGCTGGTGCCTTTTGATGATCCCGAGGTTCGTATAGCTCACGGAAAGCCTTCGCCGGTTCTCTTTCTGTGCCTCTATGATCTCCCGGACTCTTTTGTCCAAAAACTGTTCCTTCTCATCAGGACTGTACGGATCCATGCCATTCAGAAAATTCTCCTCAATGTTTTCCCGGATCGCTATCTCATCCAGTCCGTCAAATTTTCCGGACCATTCCCGGTAAATATGAATACTTTTGCGTACAGCATTTTCCGCTTTTGAAATGAAGGCTGCCGTATCGCCGATCAGAATTTCATTTCCCGGTTGCATGTAAACGGACAGATATACGGCAGCCCTGTTGTTGTAAAGAACGGCGGTCTCGTAACTGTCCCTGTAATGATCAACGGAACTGTACACACTTTCGATGGTATCCATCAGCCACAGGATGGAATCATACCGCCCCAGCCGGGTGAACTCGTTGTATTTCTCATATAATTCCCGGGCCCCTTTTATTCTCGGGTCAACAGATCTGTTGATCCCCCCATAGTAAAACCACGCGATCACAATGCCGGTAAAGACCAGGACAGTCATCGTGAGGATGAGGGTCCTGGTTTTATTATTCTTCACCTTCGTCATTAAGAATGCACTTTTTCTATCAGGAATTTACGGATCTCGAACGGAGTGGGTCTGGTCAGTTTAGCAACAATAATATGCACGATGATTGCAAGAGGAGCGCCAAAGACAGCAAAATACCATGCCTCCAGCCAGTAACTGATGAAGCTGTGGAACGGAAGTTCCAGTCCCTCTCTTCCTGCAATGAAATAGGTAATTGCAATGACCGAGACCAGCCCTCCGGCAATAAGCCCTGCGATAGCTCCCTGCTTGTTCGATCCGCTCCACCAGATACCCAGTAAGAACAGCGGGAAAATGGTACATCCGGCGAGAGAAAAGGCCACAGCCACCAGCTGGCCGATCAGGGCCCAGTTCTGCAGTGCAAGCAGGGTAACGATCACCGCCATGAGGATCGTTCCCAGACGGGCCGCAATGAGCTGACTCTTAGGTCTGGCCGTCGGATGGATCACTTTCACATATAAATCATGCGCAAAGGCAGAGGACCCTGCCACGAGCAATCCCGAAACCGTGGAAAAGGCAGCCGATACTCCTCCCGCTGCAAGGAGTCCCACGATCAGCGGATGCACGGATCCCAGCTGAGCGGTATATACCACAATGGCATCCTTGGCCAGTTTCCCGACTTCCGGGTTTGCGGAAAGGATCGTTCCGAAAGCAGCATATGCGGGAGCGCTCCAGTAAAGGATACAGATGAAGAACAGTCCCCACACAACCGACCACCGGGCATCACTGGACCTGGGAACCACGTAGAAACGCTGAATGACATGCGGAAGACCTGCTGTCCCGATCATCAGTGAGAACGCGATGGCAATCCACTGGAAAAAAGTCTGACCGGTCGCAGGATCCCAGGGCATCGCGTATTCGGGTGAGGAGACTATGGCAAAATCGTGACCGAGAGAATTCATAAGCTGTTTGCTTTCGGAAAGCGGTACTCCATGGATCACATCGGTGACAACCGAGCCGTAGCCAATCTGGGGAAGAAGCCAGAAATAATCAAACCTGGCGGTCAGGATGAACAGGGGGATCAGGAATGACAGAATGATAATCACGTACTGAACCTGCATGTTCTTGGTAACCCCCAGCATACCCGAGATCAGGGTATAGGTCAGTACGACAGCCCCTCCGATGATCACGGATAACCCGTAATTGAGGCCCAGGATCCATCGAAACATCAGGCCGATCCCACCGAATTGCCCGACACAGTAAGCAATTGAAATTAAAATGGCGATCACTGCCCCCACTGCTCTGAGGGATTGAGAGTAGTAACGATCACCAATAAAATCGGCGGCTGTATACTTGCCATACCTGCGGATCTGGCCTGCCATCAGAATAAGCAGAAGCACATAACCCCCGGTCCACCCGACCACATAGGCCAGGCCATGATAACCGGAACCGTACATCAGGGCAGCCATGCCCAGGAAGGAAGCCGCACTCATCCAGTTGGAAGCGATTGCCATCCCGGAGCCTACCCTGGAAATGCTTCTTCCGGCGGCATAATAATCGGTTGTGTCCCTGGCTCTGAAGAAGATACCGATCAAGACAAAAAGTACCAGGATGGTAATGAGGATGATCGCCGGGCCAACTTTGAAACTCCCCTCAAGCTCTGTAGCTACTGTAGCAGCCTGTAATACAGAGGGAACAAAAACCAGAAGCAAAGGAATATATATCTTTTTCATTTTTTCAGAATCTTTAGAGGGTTAATCAGCAAATCCCAGTTTCTTGTTCCTTAAATCAATTCTCACACAGTAAATCCAGCACAGTCCGATAAACAATATCAACAGGAATACTGCTGTGTAGAAATAGTGGAATGGGAATCCCAGGAATTTGATATCAGTAAGGATCGACTGATTATGGATGAGGTATTTTTCCATTACCTGTGGTAAAATCCTTTTTGTTTCGGTGTTCAGATCTCCCATTCCCTCAGCTTCCAGGGCAAAAGGAATGATATTTCTCCTTACATCATATTCGGGAAGATTCAGCAGGGGACTGATCTTTGCCGAAAGGGAGGATTTCAACCGGGTATATTCTGTATCATCAATCGTGGTGACTGTTGCACTGATTTCCTTATAACGCGCGATTTCGTCCATGAGATCCTGCCGTGTCATTTCCGGTGCCAGATTGTATACACACCAGGTAAATGCATCGTCCAGAACCGATCTGGCTTCGGGGGTTACAGTAATTTTTCCCTGGACGGAAAGACAGGATTTAGCCAGTTCCCTCAGGTCATCTTCAGTATGGTTCCCCCTGTCAATGCTGCTCCAAGCCTCTTCGAAACTGACATATGCAGCCTGGGGAACAGGTTTTTCGATAACTTTTAAGATGATCTGAAATCCAAAAATCGCAATGAACCAAATGAAAACGAGCCAGATAACCATGTTCCGGTTGTGTCTGGCCCGTTCAGTCGTGGGTTTAAAAAAGCTAATGTGATAGCCCTCAGGTGAACTTTCCATAATCGTTTTAAGGTTTAAATCTTAAGCGCACAATATATATCAAATAAATAAAACCCTGCACCTTTCACTTTCAAATTTTTTTACAAGGTCCGTTATCCTTCAGAGAACCCGACTGTTTTTTTTCAATTGATCAAGGTATATTCCAAATTCTTGCCTTGGACCTACCCCAAAATTTCTTTTGATGTTCTCAGAAATGCAGGCTTGGCATTGAATTGCGCGAGCGCATTGACTTTGTCGGGCTCCGCTTCGCCTCGTGCCCCGCACCTCAGCGGGCTAGCAAGCACCTTTGGGATTATTTCCGGATCGAGATTGGCCGAACTCGCAGGCTCGGTTCCCCGCAGCTCAGCTGAGAGAGTCAATCCGGGGGTGAACCTGGCAGGACAGATACCCTGGCAGGACGGATACGATGCTTTTCTGGTATATTAAACTGTTTTCGTCAGGACACCCTGGGTGGAAAAAATATATTTTATCCACCTATTAACTAAATCGATGTTAGTTTAGATAATAAATATATGATGGTAGATATTTTTTAGAAGTAATTAACCTAATTAGTATAATAAGCTGATAATTTATGTGACATTAAGGAAGATCGTCCAGGGACCGGTTGTCTGTCCAGCATGGCATCGGTATGATCAATGTTCTCCATGTTTGGGGGCTGCATAAAAGTCTGACCCCAGCTCAGAAATACCGGGATAGTCCCCGTACTGAAGGACCACCAGATCATTTTTAAAAGAGTCGGTCAACTCATCGTATCTCTCTTTTATTTTGGTCCCCTCAACCACATTGTTGGTGTCAAAGTACTGAATCCAATTGTCGTCCCAATCTGTGCACTGTTCCTTTCGGAGCTCATACAAAGATTTTATCTTTTCATCATGTTCCCAGCCCGTCTTTGATACGAAGCAAAGGAGCATAAAACTCCGGTATTGTTCACTCAGATCGTCCGAGAAGAGTCTGGAATAAATATTCATTTCCTTGTCCAGGTCCCTTTTGATCCTTAATATGTCCGGGGGTGTGATCTCTTTCCATTTCCCGACATAGCAATAAAAGCAATAGATGTCATTGAGCCTTGGAGCCATCCTGTCGTAAATGTCCATCCTCTTTTCTACGATCTTCTGATTGGTCCATTGCTTCTTCTTCATGCCCTTGATAATCCTGCTGAACCGGAGTGCCACAACAACCATCATGATAAGAGCAAGAACCGCCAGTATCAGGGCAGCAATGACCAGGTATTTCCAGAGCTGTTCACTTAACTGAATATCAGGCAAATCCATGGTGGCTTCAAATTTATTATTTTTTTTCAGTCATCAATCCGTTCTCATAATATGCCACACGAATGACATTGCCCGAGGTACTCAGCAAAATCTTTTCACCGTGCATCCTGCCGGCGTGATAATGGACGGCAGACTTCAGGCGGCCGATCTCATGAAAATACTTCCACTGCCCCTCCTTCAATCCGTCAAGATAGGCCCCGGAATCGGAAACCACCCCGCCGGGATAATAGTGCATCCAGGTCCCATGCTCCACACCCTGGCGAAAGGTACCTGTAGCAGTCAACATTCCCGACTCATCGTACCACTTCCAGAGACTGTCTTTTTGGCCGTTAACGTAATAGCCAGTACACTTCAGATTCCCGTTTTCATGCCACCTCGTCCACTCCCCGGTCTCCAGGCCATTTCGCATCTCACCCTCCGACATCTTCTTTCCCGATTCATAATACAGGGTGGTATATCCACCTGGATCCTGGCCTGCCGGGGCATAGATGTAATAAGCCGGAAGCAGGATCAACGCCAGGATCAGGGGCAGCCTGAACCAGTACAGGGCAGGAGCACCTTTATAGTCATCACGCTCAAGTCTGGCCATTTTCCTAGTATTGATCCTTCTGATGGCCAGCAAATAACCCAGAAGGGCCGCCAGGCCGAAGAACAGCAGGTCGAGGGGAACAAAGGTCTCCTGAATGGTGCTGAGCATCAGATCCGGGTCGAGGTAATCAGGCACATTGACAATCCCGGCCAGCTGCACCTTTTCCGGGAAACCAGCCTGGCTCAGGTAATAGCCCAGGAGAGAACCCGCCAGGGTAAGAAAAGCCGCCAGGATACCGAATACCCTGCTGATCCCGGCTCCGAAATAACGAACGGCGAGCCCCACAAGCAATCCCACCCCGAGTACCATATAAACCCCCTGGTATCCGGTAGTTGCAGTAAAAATGGCACATCCCACCGCTGAGGCCGCAGTGAACAGCAACCCTCCGATCAACGCATAGGGGAAAGACTGGTATTTCCGCAGTTTCTTCAGGGCCACCTTCGAAGGTCTCTTTTTATCCGCCGCTTTCTTTTTTTTCTCTTTTTCCGCCACTGCGGGAACCGGATCAAAGAGCGGCACCCAGGGCCGCGGTTTCGTCCGTATCTGAATGGTGTCAGTCACCGTGGGATCCCGTTCATAATTGTTGCAAACCTTCTTAAAGTCAGCAAAACTGCCGGTGAGCTGGCATACAAACCCCAATTCGAAATCGAGTTTGCGATGGATACAGCTACTGCACAGGGCAAGGCGTTCCTTCTGATTCATAACTGGTTAATAATCAAAGATGTGAATACTCTTCTGGTATACGGATTCAATCGCGAAAGGTTTTACTCTCAGCAGCTTATTACCGCTATAACAGCAAAATCTCCAATTCTATTGCAGAATACGTGATTATTATGCATTTTATACCTCCGTAGCGGTAATAATTGACAAAAAGCTTTGTAAGCTCAAATAAATCACATAAATTTACCGCTATAACAGTAAAAAAATGACGGAAATTGAAGAATTAGCAACTATCATTAAGATGCACCGTAAAGCTGCAAATCTTACCCAGATGCAATTAGCAGAACTGGCAGGAGTTGGGAAAACAGTTGTGTTTGATATAGAAAAAGGCAAGGAGACTGTTAAACTCATTACTTTGAGGAAAATCCTGAAAGTATTAAATATTGAGATGAAATTAACAAGTCCATTGCTGAGTCAGATAAATAAAAATGAGAAAGGCTAAAGTATTTGTAAACGGAGTTGAAGCAGGCATTCTTAGTGAAGTAAAGCAAGGTGCTGAATATATTTTTGAATATCATGAAGGGTATGATGGACTTGGAGTAGCCCGAACAATGCCTCCATCCCAAAAGAAACATACGTATACAAGATTCCCTCCATTTTTCGAAGGGTTGCTTCCCGAAGGTATTCAGCTGGAAGGGTTATTGAAATTGACTAAAATCGACAGGGATGATCTGTTCTCTCAACTGATCACTGTTGGGGAAGATATGGTTGGGGCAGTCACAGTAAAAGAGATCATCGAATGAATAAATGTCCGATTACATATTTGCCCTGCGGTGATAGCAGATATAGTGAAAAGGGCCTTAAACTGCTGGCAGCCGGCTTAACCCGGCTAAAACAGCTTGAGTACACAGCCGAAGAGCAAAGAAAAGAAGCCTATTACAGAAGCAGTAAAACGTCGATACAGGGCAGTCAGCCAAAACTCAGTGCTGTATTAAACATCAGAGACAGCAAATTTGCCATTGCAGACAGATTTGGGAGGTATTTGCTCAAACCTCAACATCATATCTATCCTCAAATGCCGGAAAATGAGGATTTGACAATGCGACTGGCAAAAACAATAAATCTGAATGTGCCCATTCATGGAATGATCTGGGCTAAAGACAATACATTGACTTATTTCATTAAAAGATTTGACAGAAAAGGTCAAAAAGATAAAATCCCCATAGAAGATTTCGCTCAGCTGGCAGGATTAAGTCGTGATACGAAATATAATTACAGTATGGAAAAAGTTGTAAAACTTGTAGATGAGTATTGCACTTTTCCCGCTGTGGAAAAAGTCAAGCTTTTCAAGCTCGTATTGTTCTGCTTTATCACCGGGAATGAAGATATGCATCTTAAAAACTTTTCCATTATTACTCAGAATAATAAGGTTGAAATTTCACCCTGTTATGATTTACTGAATACAACTATTGAACTTAAAAATGCTCCTGAAGAAATAGCATTAACCCTGAGAGGGAAGAAGAATCATTTAACAAAACAAATGCTTATTGAATATTTTGGCGGAGTGAGGTGCGAATTAAAAGACAAAGTGATCCATCAAACAGTTCAATCAATATTCGATGCAAAACCCACATGGATTCAGGAAATTAATAATTCCTTTCTATCTGATGAAATGAAGGAGAAATATATCGATGTTGTCGAATCAAGATTCAGAAGACTGGGTATTTAATGTTCGGGGCTGGCTTTCTGCTGAATGATTTCCCCGGCACACACATCCGGATGATGGTATCTTCCCCTGACGGCTGGACCGAGAAACAGGCATCCAGTCTCCTGTTCTGCTTTGATATGACCTGATCCGCTTCAGAAAAGACTTTCGCGGAACATTCCCTGGATGTGATTGCAAATAAGTAAGAAGCCGATTCCAGATTGACTTTCCTCAGGAACCTCTTTACGAAAAACGGCACACACAAACAATGGATGGGAAATACAAAACCGACCGTGCCCGAAAAATAATAGATCTGCGTGCTCATTGATAATGCCTCAATTCTATTCTGGGCAAAACATCCGGTGAACCTTGTATTACCAGGTAATTCCTTTCATTTTCGCTTTCAAAATAGACAGGTTCTCCTGCTGTATACTCCGGGATCAGATTTTCGATCTTATGAGATATGTCTTCCCCGTTCATGAGATCAATAATCAGGTACTGCGTTTCTACCCTGCCCGGGGCTTCACCGGGCATCGAGATCACTATTGCCCACCTGTTATCACCGGTTATTTCAATAATCTGCAGAATTGATCCGTTGCCGTCGTAAACTGCAACTGCGTTTTGTTCTTCCGTATCAACCAGTAATATATTTTCATCCTCACTCACATATACACTGGTAATATGACGATCAAATGCTTTGCCTTCTGAAGGTATATAGCAATCGTTGAAAAATATCTCAGATATGCATATATCGTCGTAAACGGTTCCCTGATGAACGCTGAGGATCTTCATTTCCACCAGTACAAAGGTATCGACCGCGGGAAAAGGAAAGCTGGATTGATACCGGGATAAAGCCTTATGATGATATGGCATGAATTTCTGATAATTCTGAAGAGAGATTGTCTGCACTCCGAAAGTATCGGCCAGGAAGACGGTTTCCTGATACGGGGATGGAAGAACTTTGCATAACATCCCGTATTCAGATACGTATCCATCCGGTACAAGGGCTGTGGCCAGGGAAATCTGAACTTTTCCGGGGCGTGAATTCTTAAGGAACAGTGATTCGCTTTTCCCATATCCGGAGAAAATATTCAGCATTGCATTGTCAGTTAAATCTTTGGGGACCGCAAAAAAAACAGAAGGGTACGTATTGTCGTCCGGCATGCGGCTTACCCAGCAGGTGGCAAAACCGGCATCGAACAGATGGCCCGGGGGATAGCGACTGTCGGGTATGTGTTCTGTGCCAAAAACCGTATATGCCATGGTATCGGCCAGAGGGATCTCCACCCAGCTGTCTTTTGTCTGAGCGAAGATGCCCGGACAAACCAGAAGCAAAAGCAGCGTAATTTTAAAATACTGCCCGGATTTGATCATCTTCATTTAGTCAGTCTTTTGGATTTAATTGAAGATGGGTCATTTACGTCATTCACGGTTGCAGCATCGCCGTAGAAATAATAAATATCGTTACCTGATGCAGTAAGTGCAACCGGCAGAACCCCGTCAGTAAAATCTCCCGAGATGGTTTTCCATTCCGTACCATCAAAAACATTCAGGTGGGGATAGGAAATCAGGGAAGTCTGAGATTCGTCTTCGAATTCGTATTTCATGCTGGCAACGACAAGGTTGCCGTCCGCATCCGCGGTCAGGTCGAAAGCCCCCATCGTAAACCACTCCTCATGCTCTTCGGGAATCAGGTTTGTTACGCTCGTTGCGTTGTCGACACGATAGACTCCCCCGTCAAAATCAGTCGAAGCTGAGCCGCAGCTGAAGTACAGCTGAGATCCGGATTTTACCAGTTCGATATCAGACAGCCATTCCTGTTCCCACACCAGGTCACTGGCCCAGCCGGTCCCCTCAAGATGCCGGATATATAAAACATCATCTATCAGGTAGTGCAGGTACAATGTCCCATTGATATTATCAAGTTTCGGCGTATACACCGAACCGGATGCGATGATGCCGTTCCCGTTGCTGCTGATGGTATCCCAGGTACTTCCGTTATATTTCAGAACCTGTAAATCATATTGCGGATGCTGCTCAATGGCCATGTAAAGTTCATTGTTGAGAACTTCAATACTTATGGCAGCAGGACTATCATCCTGTCCAAGGTTATCCGGTGTCAGATTAGAAGACCAGGAAGCGCCGTCCCAGTGGAATACACCCAGAGAATCGCGGACGCCGGCCAGGTATGAACCGGCATTGGAAACGGCAAAATTAATCTCGCCATATTCCACATCCGGCACGGAACCCCATACATTCTGCCAGGATGAGCCGTTTAATCTGTACAGCGCCGGTTTGCCATACAGGGAAGCATCCGTAATTGCACCCAGGTAGAGTGTATTGTCGACCATCTTCTCTTCAATATCGCTGACAATACCAGGTGATGCTGCCAGAACCTGCCCCAGATCTGTTGTTGTATATTCCACAACAGGGTTGCCTCCGTTCCCGTTCCCACTGCCACCATCGTCAGCAGGCTCGCCATCAACCGAATATTCGACATAGTCCCTGTAGTCACCATTACCATCTACAAAATCATACAGGTAACGCGTTACGATCTTATAGGTGTAGCTTTTGGAAGGTTCGAGCCAGTCATCATCCGAGTATGACCAGTGATCATTGATGTCATTGGTATTGTAAACAGCTTCCTCCAGGGTTTTTATTTCAGAAAAATCGGAATAGTCTCCCTCTTCGGCACGGTATATATCGTAACAAATATTCTGCAGATTCTTTATTTCGAGTAAATCATTCGGGTTAGTCCAGTTAATTTTAATCTGAAGATCATTTCCCTCAATTTGCCTTTCTATGGAGGTTATCTCAACCGGATTCCCTCTGAAAGCATAACCGGTAATTTCATCGGAATATTCACTGAATCCCGGACCATCCGAATGGAGCCTCATCTTGTAGCGGTACTCCTTGCCGGGTATTATTCCATTGGGCAGCAACCATCCTATGTCTGCCCACATTGTGGACCAGGTCCACGATATCTCCTGCCATTCGGCATTGTCTTCATTGAACCGGTATACAACTGCCTCTCCGTCAATGTCGCCGTAGGCTATGTGAACAACACCAATGTAAGTGCCCTGGGAAGCTGTAAAATCGTTTGGAACCAACAACGCTTCTTTATCACATGAGTACAGGAAGATCAGGAATAAAAAAACCATCCATTGATAAACAGGTATTATCCGGTTGTCTTTTTGTTTCATGATTTGTAATTGCGGGGTTCAGTCTTTTCTTTTTCTGACATATAGTGTATACTGACATTCCATGAAAAGGTTACTTCCGGGTTTCTTACGCTGGATCACTTTTTTTCGAAGGATGAGGATCCGGTTTGGTTTTTCGGGATACGCAGTACCTGCCGCGGTAACAGTTCTGTCTCAGGGTTGAACTGTTCCCCTTCCATGTAATTCAGCAAACTGTACAGCAACTGCCGGGCCTCCGGGCGGTGTTCCAGGCCATTCACCAGGTCAACACCCGAGACAAGGAGCTTTCCTTTCCCGACCTTCGCCTCGAGGATCAATGCCAGCCTGCGGTTGGTTACCCAGTCGTCGATGATCCGCACGACAGGCTCCAGACCGGGCGGAAAGGAATCGATCCGGATAGCGTCGGCATGACTCATGGCATCCCACCACTGCCAGTTCGAATGGTACGCCGTGGGGAATTCTTTCAGAGCCGGGTGATCCGGGTCGCACAGGATCCCCAGGGTATGTGGTTTCTGGTTGCCCGTCCATGCCGTATTCCAGAAGATGCTGGAAAATCCGACGCCAACCTCCCCTCCCATGCTTTCGGAAACCCTGCCCTTTCCCAGGCTCAGCAGTACTTTCCCCCCTTTCCTTAAATGATCCATTACCTCCGGGTCCGTTTTTTCCACCACCCTTACATCCTCGCTCCGGGTGACCTGCTCCGCCGGGTACACCCAGAGATCCCAATTATTGGAATAAGTTCCCACTCTCACTTCGAGGGTAAGCATCCTGGGATCATTCTCTTCTTTCAGGGGATACACCACCTCACCGAGGGGAATACAATTGCCCCTTGTGATCTCCTGCATTCCAAGATTTCCTTCCGCCACAACATTACCATCCCTGGTCAGTTCCCAGGAGGGATCCGTTCTCATCACCTCTTCCGGTCCGAAATGGGCCACCTCGATGGAAGCTTCAACGACCTCACCCTCTGTAAATACCAGCTTCCGGAAACGTGCCAGCGGAACGACCGCATTGCAGAACCGGCTGTACTCCTCCGCAGTGATGTAGCCCTTTTCTTCCCAGAACAGGTTCAGCACGCCCACCAGGGCGGTCCCCTGGCCGGGGAAATCGTGCAGATCGAGCAGCTGAAAACCGGCAAAACCCGGTGTCCTGAGAGCAGCCTCAATATCAGATTTATAGCAAAGAGCCTGGAGCCTGCCGGAAGCCATCAGGAAACTATCGGCCAGGTGGCCCATATGGTGGGCCACCAGGGATTCCCGGAACAATTCAAAATTCTTTGCCTTCAATACCCCGGTGTATTTTTCGATCTCCCCGAAATCGGGATAGACGCACCACTGGCCGATCTCGTGGCTCACCACCGGTTTGCCGTCCCCGGGTAATCTATCCCTCCAGTCGAAACCGGTCGAAGGGGGCCGGGCATTGATGATACTGCCCAGTTCTTCCCCCCAGCGCTGGATGCGGGGCCCGGGAACGAGATGGTACTGATTTGCCGCGATAACCGGCCAGCCGGCAGCTCCCGTATATACACGGCGTGGATCGGTGTTTTTCCAGTAGTTGACAAATTCAGTAAGAAATGATGTATAATCCGGACCGCCGGGTTCATTTCCGTATGCCATCAGAACAAACGAGGGATGGTTCCCGTATGCCCGGATGATCCGGCGGCTCTCTTCCCAAATGTAGTTATCAACGGGCAGACCGCTGCCCAGCTGCGTGCTCTGGTTGGCCCAGGAGGAGCACTCCACCTGAAGGTAAACCCCGGCCCTGTCCGCGGCCGTAAAGGCAGCCTCAGGCGGGCACCACGAATGGAACCGCATATGGTTCAATCCATGGGCCCTGACCACATCAAAGATCTCTGACCAGTTCTCCACGTCGGTGGGAGGATAACCGGTCTTCGGGAAAATGGCGCACTCGAGGGTGCCCCTGAGAAACACCGGCCGGCCGTTGATGGTAAGCCTGGTCCCTTCGGCTTTAAAATCTCTTAACCCGAAATCAACGGATCTTTGATCGGTCCCGTATCTCGATTGTAACCGGATGATCATCTGATAGACATGGGGATTGAATTCATCCCAGGTAAGGGCATCCTCTCCCAGGTCGTACTTCATCGAAAAGACCGACTCTCCGGGAGGAGCGATATACCTGAACACCTTCCTCTCTGAATTCCTTCCGGAACCCCGTAAACCGGCAGTAACGGGGATCTTCATCCCGACACTATCCTGTGATGCATTGAGGATGGAAGCACTGATACTGGCGGTCCCAGAGGCAACATCGGGAAAAACATAGATCCGGGTAAAGCATACCTTGCTGCGACCTGTAATTTCCAGCCTGCCGGCAATACCGTTCCAGTTCGACTGTGTATGATCCGTGATGCTGTGCGAGTTCTCCCCGACATCGATATCTTTCACTCTGTTATCAATGCGTATGGCCACGGTATTCGTTCCCTGCTTTACATACTCTGTAATGTTGAAAACATGCGGAGTTGCCAGACTGTTATTCATTCCGGCTCTCCGGCCGTTCACCCAGACCGTGGATTCCCAGTGGGGACGCTCCAGTTCAAGAAACACCTGTTTTTCAGCCCAGTCTCCTGAAAGTTCGAAGCTTTTCCGGTACCACGCCGCACCGGTATATTTCTTTACCGGCTGCAGCCAGTATGGGAACCGGATATTACCTGTATCATGATAGGGTGCATAATCGGGATCCAGGTACCATTCGGGGTTCCGGATGCCTCCTGTCCACCGGGTTTCCAGGTCAATGTCGTAACCTTTGCCATTTCCGGCCATGGAGCCGGGCAATCTGACCGTTTCCTCCAGGTCCGTATCGAACCATCTATCGCTTTCACCCCGGTCCCCTGGATCCATACGGAACTGCCACTCACCGGAAAGATCAATGCTCAGCGGCCCCTGCTGTTGGCAGCCGCAGATAATTGAAACTAGCATCGTAATGATGAAGATCCTTTGCATGATGATCCTTATTTTTCAGTGAGGCTTTTCTCAATTTCTTCAAGGCTCTTACCTTTGGTTTCGGGCAACCGGCCCCGGATAAACAGGAAACCGGCCATGCATATGAAAGCATACAGCCAGAAAGTACCGGATGCATGCAGTGCCCTGTTCAGGAAGGGAAAGGTGAAAGTAAGAACGAAAGAAGCGATCCACAGGGATGTGGTGGCAATGGCCATGGCCGCACCCCGGATCCTGTTTGGGAATATCTCCGAAAGCACCACCCAGGTA
>JBNJEV010000005.1:0-106604 GCA_051746185.1 Bacteroidota bacterium | reverse complement strand
TGTCCTCAGGCCCTTCTCTTTGACCTCCCTGATCTCTGCCGGGTTGAGGGGTTTGAATTTCGCCGCCAGGCGGAGCCCCATGGAAAAAAGGTCTTCATGACCCGGGGGGATGGCCGATGTGACCGGGTGGGAGAGGGTGAACCTGAGTCCTTTGTCGGCTTCTTCCTCGCCGGAGAGGGGCTTATACCAGGTTTTTTCATTGGTTCTTTCCTCCCCCTCTTCCCAGGGACGCCATGCCATGGCCTTCAAAGCAAGGATTCCCATCTCCTTTTCTTTGGCTCTTTCCATGACCCGGGGACCGAAATTGCCTGCGTACCAGGTGGCAAAATTGAAAGGGAAAAGAATGGTATCGAAATCGAAACGGTCCATCAGGGCCATGGCGGCTTCCACCGAATGGGCGGAAAAGCCCAGGAACCGGACCTTACCTTCTTTTTTTGCTTCCAGGAAGGTTTCCATAGCACCTCCCCGGCTGAAGATGGTATCCACATCCTCCAGCCTGGTCACCGCATGAAGCTGGTAGAGGTCAAAATAATCGGTCCGGAGGGTTTTCAGCGATTGCTCAAGTTCCTCACGGGCCCCTGCTTTCTTCCGCTGCTGCGTCTTGCAGGCCAGAAAGACATCCTTGCGGTAGGGCTGAAGTGCGGGACCGAGCATTTGCTCGGCATTCCCGTAAGTAGGGGCCACGTCGAAATAGTTCACCCCGTAATCGATGGCCTCTTTCACCCGGCTTTCAGCCTGGGCGGTGGTGGCATTCATTACCACGATGCCCCCGAAGCCGATGATGGAGAGCTTTTCCCCTGTCTTCCCCAGGGAGCGTTTTTCAAGCTGACCGTTTTGGGTCTCCCGGACCAGAGAGGAAAGCTCTGCCGGGAACATGCTGATCAGGGGGACCGCCATGGCGGAAGCCCCGATAAATCTTCTTCTTTTCATCTCTTTAAAATTTTATAATTATCGCTCGTTTCATGGGTTTCTGTTTTGGAAAGTTATGAATATTATCGAAGCAATGCAATGCGGGCGGGGACTGGACTTACCCCTAAATTTAGCCGAACTCAAATTTCAGGGGGATCATTTAACCAAAAAGTATATAAATTATCAGTTTATTATACTAATAAGGTTAATTATTTCTAAAAAATATCTATTCACATATATTTTTTATCCGAATCAACATCAATAAAGTTAATAAATGGATAAAAAATATTTTTGAGCCCAATCAGGGAAGCGAAATCGCTCCAATCAGGCTCAATATCCCTCAGGGGTGTGTTCTTCCAGGGTGCGGTAAAAATCGGCAATGATGCTGTCCCTCCGAAAATTCTCCCAGATGGTGATCGTCCGGTTGTTATCCGGGCGGTCCACCCAGCGGTTCTCCATCAGCAGCGGGGCCGGGATCTCCCGGGAGGAGGCCCATTCCGGATTCTTTACAATGGCCACGGCGGCCATATCGTAGAGGGCCCTTTTTCTTGACGCATCCCCGTAATCGATGTGTTCGAACAGGCTGACCGAATAATCCCCGAAATTGTCGAACCGGCCTCCGTGCCTTCCAGTGACCGGCTCCTCGATGTGCGGGCCCAGTCCGGGCATGCGCTGGTTAATCTCCTGCTGGGAGACGGTGACCGCGGCCGTACCGGATGGTTTGCCACCGCGGACGGTCACCATTTCAAAAGGGACTCCGGTTTGCAACAGGTAATTGAGGGAGGCTGTGTCGTTGTCCTGGTTGTATTCCCCCGGCTCGGGGTAATTGGAACCCAGCCAGACAATCCTGATCAGGCCGGTGAGTGCGGAATCCTTTTTTAGGGCCAGGGCCAGGTTGGTCAGCTTTCCCACGGCGATCACCAAAAGGGGTTCTGTGCGGGAAAGGCGGGCCCGCTCAATGATAAAATCCACGGCTTCCGATCCGTCGAACCGTGAACTGTCGAGATCCTTCCTGATCTCCGGGAACTTCCCTTCGGCCCCTTTCAGGATGGGGATCTCTCCCCGGAGGCCGCACAGGGTCATGATCCGTTCGGCTTCCCTGTAATGACCTTCGATCCCCCCTCCGTACCTCGTGGAATTGACGGTGATCCCCTCTACCAGGAAGGTATCCCTGTTCAGCAACAGATAGGCCAGTGCATGCTGGTCATCCAGCTCATTGTTGGCATCGGTATCGAATACCAGGGGAAGCCGTTGCCCGGAGGAGGATGCTTCATCTGTATTTCCGGTGGATTGGTATTTACAGCCGGCGGGACCCATCATAAACATGGTGAAAAGCACTGCAAGAAAAAACGGTGTCTGAAAGATCCTTTGTGTCATGCCGGTTCAGATTTTTTCTATTTGGGATTATTTCAGTAGCCAGTCGGCAGCATGCGCGGCCCATGCCTGTGGTTTCGATCTGACGCTGTAACCCTGTCCGACCAGAAAACCATTGGCAGCCGCATAGGCTATATTGGAGCCATGTTTTTTCAGACTGTTGATGTCCAGATCAAGGAAAAGGGTCCTTCTCCCGATGATCGGTTTGACAATCGATGCAACCTGGTTGGTTCTTTCCACCTCCGACCAGATCTTGGTGTACAAATCATTGATCCTCGGTCTTTTTTCCTTGCTGTATATGTAATGGACCCCGTTCCCGGGATGCCTGAAGCAGATGGTGGTCACGAAAACCGTTGTGGGATGATCGTCGGCACTGCCCGCTTTTGCGGAGTCGGTGCCAATATATATCTCCACATCGGGATGCTTCCGGATGTATTCTTGGATATAGGATTCAACATCCTCGATAGGTCCGCCATTGTAGAACCTGAATCTCATGGGGCAAATTTAATGATAAAATCCTGCCGTTATTTCCGATTTGTTAATTTTATGCCCTGGTGAACCAAGATTCATACATACCGGGATACCTTTCGCTGCACAGAAGCGGGGAGCTTCACAAAAGAGGGGAGGCCCTGTGGGATCTGCTGAAGCAGTGCAGGCTTTGTCCCCGGGAATGCGGTGTCAACCGGCTTGAAGGGGAAACGGGATTCTGCAACGCCACTTCAGAACTAAAAATCGCTTCAACGCATCCCCACTTCGGTGAGGAACGTCCTCTCGCAGGAGAGGGTGGTTCAGGCACCATCTTTTTCTCGCACTGCAACCTGGGGTGTGTCTTCTGCCAGAACTGGGACATCAGTCATGGAGGGGCAGGTACGGAATGCAGTATTGAAGATCTGGCCGGAATGATGCTCGCACTGCAGCAGAGGAGATGCCATAACATCAATCTTGTCACCCCCACCCAGTATTCGCCGCATGCGGTGCTGGCCCTGGATCTGGCGGCTTCACGCGGCCTGAGGATCCCGCTGGTTTACAACACCAGCGGGTGGGAACGGGGGGAGGTCCTGGACATCCTGGACGGGATCGTGGATATCTACCTGTCCGATCTCAAATACATGTCTTCCGAACAGGCGGCACGGTATTCCTGTGATGCGGAAAATTATCCGTCCGTCACCCTGGAGGCCCTCCTGAAAATGAACAGGCAGGTGGGGGTGGCCATACCCGGGGAGGATGGAGTTATTTACCACGGACTGATGATCCGGCACCTGGTTATGCCCAACCATGTGAGCGGCTCGGTGGATGCCATGAAATGGATCGCCGGTCATCTGCCGAAAGAGACCTTTGTGAACATCATGATGCAGTACCGTCCCGCCTACAGGGCACACCATTATCCCGAAATCAGCAGGTCCGTTACCCGGAGCGAATACATGGCAGTTGTCAACGAGGCCAGGAGGCAGGGACTGACCAGCCTGGACACGGACCTTTGACGAACCCGGTTTGCACAATGACCCCGGACCCGTGAAGAGGCATCTTCGGATCCGTTCAAAAGCTCACCTATCCCTCGAATTTGAAGGACACCTTGACCTTGGTGCGGTAACTTTCTATCTTTCCGTTGTTGATATGCAGGTCCATGGCTGAGACCTCTGCAATACGGAGGTCCCTCAGGGTAGTGGATGCCTTTTCAACGGCATTGCGGGCGGCTTCTTCCCATGAATCGGGACTTGTTCCAACCAGTTCGATGATCTTATAAACGCTGTCTGACATGATTCCTGGTTTTATTGGTTTACTGCAATTTACGACGCATACCGGTCAAAGTCAAATCAATCCGGCTACTTCACAAATAATCCGTATATTGTTAGCATTAACACCATTTAAAAAAAAGTAACACGATGTCAGTAGTAAGATTCGGGGTTTCATTTGAACAGGATGTTCTGGAGGCACTGGACGAGTATGTGCAGGAGAACAGGTTCGCCAACCGTTCCCAGGCATTGCGGCAGCTGGTCAACAAGCACATCGTTGAGAAGAAATGGCTCTGCAATAACCGGGTGGCGGGAGCGATCACCCTGGTCTATGACCATCACAAACGTGAAATAATTGGTCACCTTGCGGAGATCCAGCGGGAGTACCAGGATGAAGTACTGTCCGTGCAAAGGTTCACCCTGAATGAGGATCACAGCCTGGAAGTGATCGCGGTGAACGGGATCTCAAAACGACTGACCGAGCTTTCTGACAAACTTATTTCAGAAAAGGGCATCCAGCACGGTAAATTGATCATGACAAGGTTTGACTGATAAGAATAAGCAGAAATGAATCATTCGAAGGAAATAAAAGAGCTGCCAGGGGAGTGCAAAAGGAAGCTGGAGCAACTGGAAGCATGGTTCCGGTCCGGGGATGGTTCCATCGTGGCATTCTCGGGTGGGATCGATTCGTCCCTGGTCCTGTACCTGGCCAGGCGTTTTCAGGGAAAAAAGAACGCCATCGGGGTGATCTCCCGGTCGGGCAGCCTGAAGAAAAAAGATTTTCAGCTTGCCCGTTCTTTCAGCAGGCAGTATGATATCCTCATGGAGGTGATCCTCACCCGTGAACTGGAAGATGAGCGTTACAACAGGAATCCCTTTAACCGCTGTTACTTCTGCAAGGATCATCTTTATAGTGATCTTCAGCATGTCAGGGAGAAATATCCAGGATTCAGGATTCTGAATGGTACCAATGCGGATGATCATACCGATTACAGGCCGGGTATAAAAGCTGCCGGGGTGTATCATATCCATTCCCCGCTGGTTGAGTGCGGCGTAACCAAGGAGGAGATCCGTAAGATCGCAAGGTTTTACGGGCTGCCCAACTGGAATAAGCCGGCCAGTCCCTGTCTCAGCTCGAGGATCCCATATAACCAGCGGATCACCAGAAAGAAGCTTATGGAGATCGAACAGGCTGAGGAGCTGTTAAACTCCTTCGGATTTAATGAAGTGAGGGTCCGTCATTATGGAGATTATGCGAAAATTGAAGTAAAGCGGGAGTCCGTTCCCAGGCTTCTTGAACTGGAAGAGAAAGTAGTGAAGAGGATCATGGAACTTGGATTCAAAGCAGTGGAAATTGACCGGGAGGGACTGGTCTCCGGAAAGATGAACAGGGTGGTTCCATGACAAAGATACTTTATTACGATTGTTTTGCCGGGATCAGCGGTGACATGAACCTGGGGGCTTTGGTGGACCTGGGAGTCGATCAGGGGCACCTGGAAAAAGAGCTGGGGAAGCTGCAGATTGAAGGATTTCATCTTGACATCGGGAGGGAGATGAGAAAAGGGATCAGCGGGACCAGGGTCACCGTGGTCGTTAAAAACCCGGAAAACCAGAAACACCGGCACCTGCGCCATATTGAAGAGATCATTAACCGAAGCACACTTTCGGAACCCATTAAAACCAGGTCCCTGGCCATATTTGAGCTCATCGCTGATGCGGAAGCCAAAATCCATAACATCTCCCGGGAGAAGGTTCATTTCCATGAGGTGGGGGCACTGGATTCCATTGCGGATATCGTGGGAGCCGCCATATGCCAGGAGTACCTGGATGTGGAAGAGATCAGGGCGTCCCCTGTTCAGCTCGGCGGGGGATTCGCGAAATGCGCACACGGCATGATGCCCGTTCCTGCTCCGGCCACCGCGGAGATCCTGAAGGGGATCCCGGTAAGGTCCGGGCTGGTGGAATATGAAGCCACCACACCCACCGGGGCTGCGATCCTGGCAGCTACGGTCAGCCGGTTCACCACTGAGCTGGATTTCAGGATCAAGCGGACCGGTTACGGGATCGGTCAGCGGGACGGGGCGATCCCCAATGTGCTCAGGGTGTATCTGGGGGAGGAGTCCCCCAGGAAAAAAAGACCGTCAGCGCGCTTGGAAGCTCCTTTGCCCGACCTTTCAGAGGAAAATGCCACCATGCTGGAGTGCAATATCGATGACATGAATCCCGAATGGTTTGACCATATCACCTCTCTTCTTTTCGAGGCGGGAGCGTCGGAAGTATTCGTTGTCCCGGTCATCATGAAAAAATCCAGACCGGGCAACATTCTTTCGGTACTGTGCGGTAAAGAACGGGAAGAGGCTTTAAAGGAGGTGATTCTCACCCAGACATCGAGTATCGGTCTCAGGCAGTATCCGGTGACAAAATCCATGTTAAGAAGGGAGGTGATCAGGGTACACACCTGCTACGGTGAGGTCGATGTGAAATGCAGTTATTACGGGGGCAGGCGGGTTCGTGAGAAACCGGAGTATGAGCAGTGCCGGCGCCTGGCCATGAAGCATCAGGTCTCCCTGGAAACAATCCAGAAGGAGATATATAAGAATCTGTAATGGAAAAAAATGAACTGATCAGACTGCTGGAGATGTTCAGCAGGGGAAAGCTGAGCCTGGAGGAAATAGCTGAAAAACTCCATTCAACCGGAGTGGAGGATCTGGGGTATGCCAGCATTGATATGGTACGAAGCGGCCGGACCGGTATCCCCGAGGTAATCTTTGTCCCCGGGAAAACCCCGGAACAGGTGGCAGGGATCGCCCTGCGCATGGCGGAAAAAAGGATTCCTGTTCTGGCTACAAAGGCCACACCTGAGATCTTCGAAGCGGTCCGGGAAAAGATCCCGGATGCCATCTATTTCCCGTTGGCCAGGGCCATCATCCACCAGCCGGAGAAACCTCCCATGACGGAAAGCTACATTGCTGTGGTCTCGGCAGGCACCTCGGATATGCCCGTGGCAGAGGAAGCGGTGATAACCGCCGGGTTCCTGGGGAACAGGGTTGAGCGGGTCTATGACGTGGGAGTGGCCGGGATCCACCGGCTTTTCAACCGGCTGGATCAGATCAGGGGAGCCAGGGTGGTGGTAGTTGTGGCAGGGATGGAAGGAGCCCTGGCCAGTGTGGTGGGAGGGCTGGTGGATAAACCTGTGATCGCGGTACCTTCAAGTATCGGTTACGGGGCCAATTTCGGAGGGGTATCGGCCCTGCTGTCCATGCTGAACAGCTGTGCGGGCGGGGTAAGCGTGGTGAATATTGACAACGGTTTCGGGGCGGCCTGCCAGGCCAGCCTGATCAATAAACTCTAAAACTGAAAGGACATGGATGAGATCTATCTGCTTGTCATATCGGCCGCCACCCTGGGAGTGGTCCACACCTTGCTGGGACCAGACCATTATCTTCCCTTTATCGTACTGAGCCGGGCACGCAACTGGACCAGATCCAGAACCATGTGGATCACATTCATCTCCGGGGTGGGACATGTGGGCAGCTCCATCCTGCTGGGAGTGACCGGCATCGGTCTGGGGATCAGCCTAAGCAGGCTGGAAGCTATTGAGGCGGACCGGGGACACCTTGTGGGATGGATGCTGATTGCGTTCGGTGTCCTTTACAGTGGCTATGGATTATACAAGTTCCTGAACAGGGGAGCCCATCTGCATCTCCCTTCATTCCTGCTCCCGCGATCAATCAGGAAACGGAATATTCATCCCGGTAAGCAAAACCTGCAAGATCGGGAAGATGCAGCGAACCTTACTCCATGGATTCTGTTCCTGATCTTTGTTTTCGGTCCCTGCGAAGTGCTCATCCCCATGCTGATATATCCCGCTGCTGAAAAGAGCAGCCTGGGAGTATTCCTGGTGGCCCTGGTTTTTGGAGTGGCCACGATAACCACCATGCTGCTGGTGGTTTTACTGGGATACCGTGGAGTTTCCCTGCTGAGATTCAGCGGAAAGGAACATCACCTTCACCTGTATGCCGGATTGATCATCCTGTTTGCCGGCGTGGGTATCCAGTTCCTGGGATTGTAACAGGATCATTATTGTATCCTGTACAGGTACTCGCTGGTCCGGATCAGGAGGGCCCCGTCCGCAACGGCCGGAGTGGCCCAGATATTTCCCTCGAGGTGATTCTCCGCTACAATTTCCGGTTCCGGTCCGGGTTTCAGCACAGTGGTCTTCCCGTTGGTGGAGGAGAAATAGATATGGCCATCAGCATAAACCGGGGAAGAATTGTATTTTCCCCCGGGCCTTTCTGACCAGAGGGTGCGTCCTGTTTCAGTATCCAGGCAGGTGAGCATCCCTTCAGAATCGACCGTATACAGGATCCCTTCATAGATAAGCGGGGTAAGCAGCTGCAGGATGGGGAAGTCTCTTTTCCAGAGAATATGGGTGCCGGCAATGTTCCCTGTGCCATCCGGATTTACAGCCAGCAGTTCCGAATGTTTCCTGCCATCCGCATCGGTAACGAAACCTGTGTAGAAGAAAACCGTGCCCCCGTACTCCACGGGCATGGCGATGGTGGAGTCCTCGCCCCGGACGATCCGCCATACCTCTTCGCCTGTATCCGGATCATAGGCGATACATACTGCCGATCCGTTGCTGATCATCAGATCACGACCGTCAACATTTATAATAAGCGGGGTGA
Organism: Bacteroidota bacterium; assembly: GCA_051746185.1. Classification (GTDB taxonomy): domain Bacteria; phylum Bacteroidota; class Bacteroidia; order Bacteroidales. Next base: position 97,900 of record JBNJEV010000005.1, on the reverse strand, counting down.
TGTAGGCTTTTTTGCCGATCTCATCCAGCGGCTCGTAACACTCCTGCGGACGTTCTGTCTTCCAGACGGTCTTCCCGGTCCGTTTGTCCAGTGCCAGGATCTGCTGGACATCGGTTCCTTCCAGATGCACGATCAGTTTATCCTTGTATATCAGTAGCGAGGATCCCGGCCCCTGGACATGTTCACACTGCAGGTCGGTCCGCTTCCAGACAGTGCTGCCGGTTTCCGTATTGAGACAGGCTGCTCCGTACCGGCCGAAATGCACATAGAGGAAACCCTGTTCAATGGCCGGGGTGGGTGTGGCGTAGGAGTTAACAGGATGGATCCTGTAAAGGGTATCTGGTTCGAATATTACCGGGTTATACAGGATCTCACCCGAATACAGGTCCACGCAGACTGCCCTCATTTCTTTTCCGTCCCCGGTGGAAGTGGTAAGCCATATCTGGTTCCCGAAAACAACAGGGGAGGACCAGCCTTTCCCTTCAACAGGAGTCTTCCACCGGATATTTGTAGAATCGTCCCACCGTACCGGCAGGTTTTTTTCACCGCTAATACCGTCCAGGTTGTTTCCCCTGAAATGGGTCCATTGTGGAAACTTTTCCTGTGTCTTCGGAGGCAAAGTACTTGCAGTCTGCCGGAGTATTCTATCCTCTGCCACAGGAAAAGGAGGAGATAAAAAAACCAGGATGCAGGCCGACAGGAGAAAGGTGAGTATGCCCATGGGCAGATGTTTTCGGTTTGATCACCAAAAATATGAATATTTCTGGATAGTTCTCCACGTATAACCTGGGGGAAATATCCTGAAATGAAAGTGCGGGTTTTGTAACCTCCACTTTTTCATGACCGTATAAAGAATAAACAGGGAACGGTCATGCTGCAGACAGCATGAGAAGTTTCAGCGGCTTCATCTGTGGTTCGGAGAGGACTGAAGCTGTTCATAAAATCACTGGAGCTGCTGAATAAAAACTCTTAATTTGAATGTGATTACCAGAGTACTTGGTTGAAGGTGAAGAATTTATTGAGGGATTGTCATGAAAAAAGCGGGAAGTTCGATCGTGGTCCTGGTATTCTTATCGGTTCTGGCCCATGCCCAGAATCTGGTACAGAATCCCGGATTTGAGGCACTGACGGAATGGGACAGCCTGTGGGTCCTTTCCTTTACCGATCCATCCTCTTCAGGGGCGGTAGCCAGGGCAAATACAGATTATTTTCATGGCGGAGAAAGGTGCCTGGAACTGAGCAATACCAATTTTAACAGGTGGACCTATTTTTATTCGGACAGCATCAGAGCCCCTCTTTCCTTTGCTGCAAATAAACAGTATGTGGTATCCGGATGGATCAAACCTCTTCAACAGGGGAAAGGGGTCAGTCTTTCCATATGCTGGAACGGTTCTCAGAACGAGGTGGTCATTTATTCAGGGAACCCTGATCCGATCACCGATTCTGACTGGTTCCCGGTACAGGATACCATAATAGCAGAAGCCAATTACAAAGATGGTTACCTGGCACTGGGCATGAGGGCGGGAAAGGACCGACTGAATTCTACCGGCAGGATCCTGTTTGATGATCTTTCAGTGGTCAGGATCCCGGATAACACCGAGGCGGAGATACTGGATTTCTCCATCCCTGGACAAACCAGGGCTGCTGTGATCAATGACATGATCCATACCATCACTGTTGAAGTTCCCCGGGGAACGGATGTGACGGCGCTGGCCCCGGATAAGATCGCATTGTCGCCGGGTGCGTCCGTGACTCCCGACACCGGAGCAGTCATGGATTTCACCAATCCGGTGACATACACGGTCACCGCGCAGGATGAACTGAACAAACAGGAATGGATCGTGACGGTGGTCTTTCCGCCAAGCTCGGAAACGGAAATCCTTGCTTTTTCTTTTCCGGAACAGACAGGCCCGGCGGTCATCGATACGGTTCTTCATGAGGTTCACATTGAAGTGCAATATGGTACCCTGCTCAGCAACCTGGTACCGGATATGAAGGTTTCCTCCGGTGCCACTGTGGATCCTTCCCCGAAAACCGCCGTCGATTTCACCTCGCCGGTGGTTTACACGGTAACAGCGGAGGATGGCACCACCATCCAAAAGTGGAACGTATTTGTCGCCATTGCTCCACCTTCCGAAGAAACGGATATAACTGATTTCTCTTTTGAGAGCCTGGAAGTCCCGACGGTCATCGATACAGCAGCCCATACTGTTTCCTGTGAGGTTCCCTTTGGTACAGCGGTGGATACCCTTACCCCTGTGATCGTTGTTTCACCGGGAGCCAGCATCCATCCGGCCAGTGGTGTGACGGCCGACTTCACGGATCCCGTGGCCTATATGGTGACCGCGCAGGACGGTGTCACTGTCCGGGAATGGACCGTTCAGGTGGCTGTGCTTCTCAATACGGAAACCGATATCCTTTCATTTTCCTTCGAAGAGCAGACCGGGCCGGCAACCATCGACCGTGATAGGCATGCCATCGTTATTGAGATTGTGAAAGGAACTGATCTCACGACCCTGGCACCCGCCATGGAATTATCACCCGGGGCATCGGTGGATCCCCCGGCCGGCACCCCGATGGATTTTACCGGTGATGTCATTTATACCGTTACCGCCGAAGACGGGATGACCAGCCAAGAGTGGACGGTTTCGGTTACAGTGGATCCTGCAGTCTCCGCAGGCGGGATCAAGGAAGCCCCGCTTTTCAGGGCATATCCCAATCCGGCGCATGATATGCTGGTAGTGGATGTACTGGTTCCGGGGCAGATCCATATCCTGGACATTCTGGGGCGGAACGTGATCTCGGTTGATCACGCTTCAGGCAGAACGCTGATCTCCCTGACAGGTCTTGAACAGGGTGTCTATTTCGTACGGATGGCACATAGGGACAGTGACCAGATCAACAGGATCATCATTCGATAATCCCTCTTTAACACATTCGTGAGAGATCATTTTTCAAAGGCCGCATCGAAATCGATCTCCGATGGGGGGAAATCGACCTTTTTCACGAATTCACATGCCTCCTTCGCCCCGTATTCCCGGTCCATCCCGCTGTCCTCCCATTCGACGGAGAGGGGACCGTGATACCCGATGCGGTTCAGGGCACGAATGATCTCCTCGAACCAGATATTGCCCCGGCCGGGCGACCGGAAATTCCAGTAGCGCTCGGGGGCCCCGAATTCTGTATGTCCGCCGAAAACACCCGCTTCAGTGGGTACATTCGACCATCCCACATCTTTTACGTGTACATGGAAGATCTTTTCCGCGAAAGTATAGATGAAGGAGACATAGTCCACACCCTGGTAACCCAGGTGGGAAGGATCGTAGTTGAATCCGAAAGCGGGGTGGTTATCCAGCGCCTTCAGCGCCTTACGGGCAGAGGCAATATCGAAGGCGATCTCTGTGGGATGCACTTCCAGGGCATACCGGATCCCCAGTTTGTGATATTCGTCCAGGATGGGCTTCCAGCGGGAAGCAAATTCTTCAAATCCCTCCTCGATCATGGATGCAGGGGTGGGAGGGAAACTGTACAGAAGGTGCCAGATAGGGCTTCCGGTGAATCCGTTTACCACGTTCACCCCCAGGGTGGCGGCAGCCCCGGCTGTTCTGATGGTTTCCTCGGCCGCCCTTTTCCGCACCCCTTCCGGGTCGCCGTCGCCCCATACGTGTTCGGGAAGGATATCCCTGTGCCGCCGGTCGATCCGGTCCGAAACGGCCTGGCCCACCAGGTGGTTGGAAATGGAAAAAACCTTCAGCCCGTGGTTCTCCAGCAAGGCGATTTTTTCCCGGCAATAGGCTTCATCTGCCCTGCCCACCTCGAAATGGTCGCCCCAGCATGCCAGTTCGAGTCCGTCGTAACCAAATGACTTTGCTTTGCTGCAAAGGGTCTCCAGGGGAAGATCGGCCCACTGGCCGGTGAATAGAGTGACTGGTCTGTTCATAGGTTTGTTTTTTTAGGTTTACAGTTCCCTGATCCATATGTTCCGGAAAGAGACCGGGTTGGAATGTTCCTGGAGCATCAGCGGCAGCCGGTCTGGATGCTCCCTGTACCTGGGCTTTCCGATAAAAACAGTCGGTCCCTGGATTTCCACATGGTTCTGGATGAGCACCCCGTTATGCACCACGGTGATAAAGGCCGGGGTTTCCGGGGATCCGTCCTCCCCGAATTCGGGGGCGGTGAAGAAGATATCATAGGTCTGCCACTGTCCCGGGGGACGGCAGGCATTGACCAGCGGGATGTGCTGCTTGTAAATCGAGCCTGCCTGGCCGTTGTAATAGGTCTCATTCTCATAGGAATCCAGTACCTGAACCTCATACAGCCCCATGAGAAAGATCCCGCTGTTCCCCCTTCCCTGGCCTTTCCCTTCTATGACCTCCGGTGCACGCCATTCAACGTGCAGCTGGACATCCCCGAATTTCTGTTTGGTGCGGATGTTATCGGTTCCGGGAACGATGGTGAGTGCTTTTTCAGCCTTCCATTCCGGCGTGCCACCCTGCACAGTTTCCCACTTACGGATATCCTCCGGGCCATTGTAAAGGATGATGGCATCGGAAGGGGGACGGGTTCCTTCCCCGGGGGTGATCACCTCGGGTTTCCGGGACCAGTCTTCTGTTTCTTCGGGTTTCTGCCCGTGGCAATTCTGGATCATCATACTCAGGATAAGGAATGAAAGGATCTGTCTCATTTTTTAGGATGCAAGTTAATAAAGTTAAAAAATATGATGATGATCTCATGACAACGTTTATGATTTTCTTCATTGTTGTATATTTGATACTTTCGAAAGTGATGAAGAAGATCTTCATTCTTTTATGGTGTCTTGTATGGATCGCCGGATCCGGAGCGGCACAGGTTGATCCTGAACCTTCCTTCAGGGATATGCTGGAGGTGTACGAGGAACTCTTTGCGGATCCCGAACCGCTCCATCTCACTTTGAAGTTTGATGTGAAAAAGTTCCAGCGGACCCGCAGGAAGGAAAAATACCAGCCCGCTGAAATGACATGCACAGTGAATGATACCTTCCGGGTGACCTATCCGGTCAGGGTCAAGGCCCGGGGAAATTTCAGAAGGGACAACTGCACGGTCCCGCCTTTCTGGCTTAATATCAGGTATTCGGGGATCGAGGTACCGGAGCTGAAAGGGATCAAACGGATGAAAATGGTGATCCGGTGCAGGCAGGCCGGACAATATAAGAACTATATTCTCAGAGAATATTTGGTGTACAGGATCTACAGCCTCATTTCACCCTACAGCTTCAGGACACGCCTGGTCAAACTGAAATTCATCGACACCGGCAGAAAAAACAGGATGACGGAGGACTGGGCATTTCTCATCGAGCCCCAGGACCTGATGGCCAGGCGACTGAACGGCACGGCCATTAAAAGCGACGGGTTGTCCATGCGCTCGGTGAACCAAAAGGTGATGGACCTGCTTGCCATGTTCCATTACATGATCGGGAACGGGGACTATTCCATATCCGGCCGGCATAATCTGAAGATCCTGGCCCTGGACAGTCCCGCCCCTCCCGGTTTCATCCCGGTCCCCTATGATTTCGATTATACCGGACTGGTCAACACCCACTATGCGGTCCCGAATGAGGATCTGCCGATCAAGGATGTCCGGGAAAGATATTTCCTGGGACCCTGCAGAAGCCCGGAACGGTTTCAGCGGATCATCAGGCAAATGGAATCGCACAGGGATGAGATCATCCGGCTCATCATGGATTTTGAATACCTCGATCAGAAGGAAAAGGAAGATATGGCCGATTATATCCTGAGTTATTATCAGGAAGCGGCTTCCAACAGGTTCATCGAGTGGAATATTCTGCGAACCTGCCGCTGATCACCGCCAGGGAGTCAACATTTTCTCTCTGGTGCGGTTATTGTATATATCAAACCAGATTTAATGGAGATTCGAAAATATGTATCATAAGTTCCTTTTATTACTTGCTTCACTTCTGTTGGCCGGGAACCTTTCCGGAACCGGGATCCGGGAAGATTCGGTCCGGGAGCGGCCGCCGAACATCATTTTGATGATCGCCGACGGGATGGGAGCCTCGCAGTTGTCGATCCCTTACTTTTATACCGACCATGAACCGGTATTCAGCCGGTTCAAATACATCGGGCTTTGCAAAACCTCCCCTGCAACTGCCCCTGTGACCATGTCCTCTGCCGCGGCCACTGCATTGAGCACGGGAGTCAAGACTTACAATATGGCCGTGGGGGTCGGGGTGGACAGCCTTCCTGTGGAGAATATCACCGAAATTGCGTCAGCCCTGGGGTACAGGACCGGTGTGATCGCCACTTCCTCGGTCACCGATGCCACACCGGCAGGTTTTTACGCCCATGTCCCGGACAGGTATATGAAACGGGAGATTGCCATGGATCTGCTGGATTCCGAGATCGATTTTTTTGCCGGCGGCGGGCTGAAATACTTTATTGATACCACCGGCAGGGACCATTTCAGGGAACACCGGATCCTGGTCAACTTTTCAGAGCTGGAACCCATAACAGATCTGGATCCTGACCTGCGTGCAGGTTTTCTTCTGGCAATGGACCGGATGCCCGCCATGCTTGAGGGGAGGGGGGATTTTCTCGCGGATGCGGCCGGAATCGGTATCGATTTCCTTTCCCGCGGGGAGGACGGTTTTTTCCTGATGATCGAGGGATCACAGATCGACTGGGCAGGACATGGCAACCAGGTGGAATACATGATCACCGAGATGAACGATTTTGAGAATACCGTCAGAAGTGTCCTGGAGTACGCTGAAAAGGACGGGAATACGGTAGTCATTGTAACGGCGGATCATGAAACGGGCGGTTTCACACTGGGCGCTGCAGGCGGTTACGGGGAGAATACGGATTATACCACCATCGCACCTTCTTTTGGGACCACCAATCATTCGGCAGCACTGGTGCCTGTCCTGGCCTACGGGCCCGGTGCTGAAATATTTGCCGGGGTGTATGAGAACACCGATATCTTCCGGAAAATCCTGGATCTGATCAAATCCCGCTAAAAGGGATCCGCGCCGGCACTAAAGATTTGCCGCCAGCCATTCGCCCACTTCCGAGGTTTTGTAAGCTTTGCCTTCGGCAATATCCTCGGTGACGATCCCTTCTTTCATCGAACGGTCCACCGCATCCCTGACAGCCCTGGTCTCGTTGGTGAGGTTGAGGGCGATATCCAGCAGCATGGCGGCTGAAAGAATCGTGGCCAGGGGATTGGCAATGTCTTTGCCTGCGGCCTGCGGATAAGAACCGTGGATGGGTTCGAACACAGAAGTGTGGATCCCGACGGAGGCCGAGGGCAGCAAGCCCAGTGAACCCGTGATCACGCTGGCCTCATCGGAAAGGATATCCCCGAACATGTTCTCGGTGACCATCACGTCGAATTTTTTGGGCCACTGGATGATCTGCATGGCTGCGTTATCCACGAACATATAATCCACCACGATCCCCGGGTATTCCGGCTCCATTTCCTGGATGGTTTCCCTCCACAGCCTGGAGGTGGCTAGTACATTGGCCTTGTCCACCACGGTAAGTCTTTTGTTCCTGCGGGCGGCATATTCGAAACCCACCGCGGCAATGCGGCGGATCTCCTCCCTGCTATAGACGGAAGTGTCATATGCCTTCTGGAGGTCTTCCGACCTGCCCCTGGGTTCCCCGAAATAAATCCCGCCGGTGAGTTCCCTGACCACCACGAAATCGGTTCCCTCCACCAGGTCCGGCCGCAGGGGGGATTTATGGATCAATGACCGGAAAGTGGACACCGGGCGGATATTGGCGTACAATCCCAGCTTTTTCCGCATGGCCAGCAATCCCTGCTCGGGCCTCACTTTTGCCCCGGGATCATTGTCGAACCTGGGGTCCCCGATGGCCCCGAACAGCACGGCATCCGATTCCATGCACATCCGGAGGGTCTCATCGGGAAACGGATCGCCCACAGCATCGATAGCTGCCGCACCTACCAGTCCCCGGTTAAAATCAAATCGGTGACCGAAACGGCTCCCCACCGCTTCCAGAACTTTGATGGCCTGTTCCACGATCTCGGGCCCGATCCCGTCGCCCGGCAGTACGGAAAGTTTGTAGTTCATGAAAAAAAATTTTATGTTAGCCACTTTCAGCCCCGCTGAAAGTCTCTATAATATTCAACATCCTGGTGGTACATTTGATGGCCGCCACGGTCTGGTCCGGGTCAAGCCCCCGGGTCTTAAAGATACGACCCTCGTAATTCCAGGTGATCATACACTCGACAAGGGCATCTGTTTTCCCCCCGGGGGGGATGGTCACCACGTAATCGGTGAGCACAGGGTGTTTCCTGTCCAGGTTTTCATAGATCTTCCAGAGCGCTTTCATAAAGGCATCATACTGTCCGTCGCCCGAAGCGGTCTCCTCATAGATCCCGGAATCGATCTCAATGGCCAGGGTTGCCATCGACCGGAGCCCGTTGGCCACCGAAAGTGAATAATTCTTGATCCGGATCTTCTCCTCCACACGCCTGCTCCGGAGCACGTCCGAAATGATATAGGGCAGGTCCTCCTTGGTGATGATCTCTTTTTTGTCGCCCAGTTCGATGACCCGCTCGGTGACCTGTTTCATCTCCTCTTTGTCCAGGTTGATCCCCAGCTCTTCCAGGTTTTTCAGGATGCTCGCCTTGCCCGACATCTTTCCCAGGGCGTAGGTCCGCTTCCTGCCGAACCGTTCCGGGAGCAGATCATTGAAATAAAGATCATCCTTCTGGTCGCCATCCGCATGAATGCCGCTGGTCTGGGTAAAGACATTTTCCCCGATCAGGGGCTTGTTATCGGGGATCCTTACCCCCGAAAATGATTCAATGAACTTGCTTACCTTGTACAGCCGGTCCTCCCGCACCGACATATCGTATTTAAAATGGTCCCTGACCACTCCGATCACACTGGAAAGCGGAACATTCCCGGCCCGTTCGCCCAGGCCGTTCACCGTGGTATGGATCCCGGTGATTCCCGCCCGGATGGCAGAATATACATTGGCTGTGGCCAGGTCGTAATCATTGTGGGCGTGGAAATCGAAATCCAGGTCCGGGTAGCGGGTTTTCATGTCCCTGCAGTATTCATAGGTCTCCTGGTGGTTCAGGATCCCCAGTGTATCGGGCAGCATGTAATGATCCACCTTCTCATTCTTCAGGGCATCCAGGACCTGGTACATATATTCGGGAGAATTGCGCATACCGTTGGACCAGTCCTCAAAATAGATGTTCACCCTGATCCCCATCTGATCCGCATGCTGCAGTACCTCTCTTACTCCCCGGATATGCTCTTCCGGTGTTTTTCGCAGCTGGTTCCGGCAGTGCTTCAGGGATCCTTTCATCAGCAGGTTGACCACTCTGCCGCCTGCATCCCTGATCCAGTTCAGGGAGACATCCCCGTCCACGAATCCCAGCACTTCCACCTGGTCCAGGTAACCGTGCTCACCGGCCCATTCCAAGATCATGGCCGCACCCCTGTACTCCCCTTCCGATACCCGTGCCGAGGCTACCTCGATACGGTCGACTTTCAGTTCTTCCAGCAGCAGTTTTGCGATACCGAGTTTTTCCGAAGCGGTGAAAGACACCCCGGAAGTCTGCTCCCCGTCACGGAGCGTGGTATCCATAATGGAAATTTTCATGATCCGCATTTTTTTTATGGTCTGTTCTCCCCGAAGGATGCAATTTTATCCCTGATGCTCAACAGGTAGTCAATGTCGTCATATCCCCGGAGAAGGCATGATTTCTTATAGGGATTGATTTCAAAGTGCTCTTTTTCCCCGGTGACCGGCAGGCTGATTTTTTGGTTTTCCAGGTCCACCCGGAGAAGGGTTCCGGGATCTTTTTCGATTTCCCTGAAGAGAATGGACAGGAACTGCGGGGAGACCTGCACGGGTAGCAGCCCGTTGTTCAGCGCATTGTTCTTGAAAATATCAGCGAAGAAACTGGAGACCACTACCCTGAACCCATAATCCATGAGGGCCCAGGCTGCATGTTCACGGCTCGAGCCGCTTCCGAAATTCTTGCCCGCCACCAGGATGCTGCCGCTGTATGTCGGGTCATTCAGGACGAAATCGGTTCTCGGCTGACCATTCCGGTCATATCTCCAGTCCCTGAACAGGTTCTCGCCAAATCCCTCCCGGGTGGTGGCCTTCAGGAATCTGGCGGGAATGATCTGATCGGTATCAATGTTTTCCATGTGCAGGGGGACTGCCGTGGATTCCAGGGTGATGAATTTTTCGATGGCCATATGGTACCTTTTTTTAATATGTTCGATGAAACCTGTGAAGCCGCAACGATCCGCGGCTTAAAGAAGGGTCCTCGGATCGACCACTTTTCCTGTCACCGCCGCTGCAGCTGCGGTCAGCGGACTGACCAGCATGGTCCGAGCGCCCGGTCCCTGTCGGCCTTCAAAATTCCGGTTCGATGTGGATACTGCCAGTTTGCCTTCCGGGATCTTATCCTCATTCATGCCCAGGCATGCAGAACAGCCGGGTTGCCTTAATTTGAATCCTGCTTCCTCCAGGACTTCAGCAATGCCTTCTTCGCGTGCCTGTTTTTCCACCTGTCTGGATCCGGGAACGACCCATGCGGTGACATGACCGGCTTTTTTACGGCCTTTGACAAAATGGGCAACAGTGCGCAGGTCCTCGATCCTTCCGTTGGTGCAACTGCCCACAAAAACATAATCCACACTCCGGTCTGCGATGGGCGTGCCGGCCTCAAAATCCATATACCTGAGTGACCTGGCAAAAGAATCCCAGTTCTCCTCCTCGATCTCTTCCAGCGCAGGGATGGATCCGGTGATCTTTATCCCCATCCCCGGATTGGTCCCGTAGGTGATCATGGGTTCGATATCGGAAGCATCAAAATGGATGTCGGCATCGAACACCGCATCACCGTCACTTTTCAGTCTGTTCCATTGCTCCACAGCAAGGACAAAATCATCACCCTGCGGTGCAAATTCCCTTCCCCTTACATAATCCATGGTGGTCTGGTCGGGTGCGATCAATCCTCCCCTGGCCCCGCTCTCGATGCTCATGTTGCAGATGGTCATCCTGCCCTCCATTGAAAGGTTTCTGATGGTGCTGCCGGCATATTCGATAAAATGGCCGGTACCTCCGCTGGCTGAGATCTTCGAAATGATATAGAGGATCACGTCCTTGGCGGTTACCCCTTCGGAAAGGGTCCCTTCCACATTGATGCGCATTTTCTTTGGCCTGGGCTGCATGATACATTGTGTGGCCAGGACCATTTCCACCTCGCTGGTCCCTATCCCGAAAGCTACGCTTCCGAATGCGCCATGGGTGGAGGTGTGGCTGTCGCCGCAAACGATGGTCATCCCGGGCAGGGTGATCCCCAGCTCGGGTCCGATCACGTGCACGATCCCCTGGTAGGGATGGTTCAGTCCGTACAGCGTGATGCCGTGCTTTTTACAGTTTTCCGTCAGTTTGTTCACCTGGAAACGGGACAGTTCATCTTTGATGGCCAGGTGCTGGTTGATCGTGGGGACATTGTGGTCGGCCGTGGCCACGGTTTTCCCCGGACGGGACACGCTGAGCCCCCGCTGCTCAAGGCCCGCAAATGCCTGCGGACTGGTCACCTCATGGATGAAGTGCCGGTCGATGTACAGTACGGAGGGACCTCCGTCAATTTCCTCCACCACATGGGTATCCCAGATCTTGTCAAATAATGTTTTTCCAGCCAATGGTACAGATGTTTGATGTAAGTCGCAAATGTAAAAAACTTCTTATACAATTTAATCATCCTTTTTCCTGTACTTTTTTCTGAATCTGTATTTTCGTGCCCATGTACAATCACCCCCGGCAGGTCGCGGTCCGTATGATTCGGTTCTGTACTTTCCTTTTTTCTCCCGTGGACAACCCAGCATCAGGTTGAAACCTGCCCGCAGGCTCAACGAGCGGTTATTGAAAGGATCGAAGAAGCCCGTCAGGTTGTCACTCACCAGGTGGAACTGGAAACCCCTTCCGTGGTAGGCAAGGACCGCCCCGATGTTCTTTACGCTGTTGTTCAGAAGAGACCAGCTCAAGCCCGCCGTGAACCTTTCGAAAAGATCGGCCGTGGCCAGGACGGTGGCAGAAGAATGGACCTTGCTCCGGAAAAACACGTTCCGGTTTACCACTCCCACCATGAGCATGTCGCTGACCCGGTAGCTTCCACCCAGGAAAAGCTGGACGGGCAGAAAGGAAGAATAAGGTGTGCCGGTGCGTGTCACATCGAAGGCACTGATCACCGAGTCCCTCATTTCCGCCACGTACGCAGCGGATATGAGCCGGCTGCCCGGCCGCACCCCGTCGTATGAGAAAGAACCCCGGGCGCTGATATTGGTCAGGTCGGTTCTCCATCTCACCAGGCCCAGGTCCAGCAGACTGGCCGAGAGGGTGATCTTTTCATCGTAGCGGTAGATGGCACCCAAATCGATGGCAAATCCCGGGTTCCTCCGGTTCATCAGCATCCGGGACACTTCGATCTCCCCGGGTGTCACATCGCTGATGTTCCCCTCCGCGTCTTCGGTGAAGATGAGGGGGAAAGAGCTGTTCAGGGTATAATCACCTTCCAGCAACAGCCTGAAGGAATTCTCATCGGTGGTCAGTCCGGAACGTGAGCGGCCCGTGTAGAGACTGGCCTTGCCGAAAAGCAACCGGGCGCGGACACCGCCCGTCCACCTGGGACCGAACCCCCTGGAGAGGCCCACAGCATAGTCCCTGTGATAATACCCATTGGGCCTGAGGGCGTTAAAACTCGCTCTTTCCCCGGCAAAAGCGGCATTCCCGTGGAGCAGAGCCGTGGCCAGTTCTCCCGGAAAGGTAGGATGCACGTGGGCCCTGTCCGAGATGCTGAATGTAAAATAGTATCCCTGGTGACGGTATCCGAGGGACAGGATATGCACCGATGCTTCTGCAGAAAAGAGATCTGCACGGTGCATCTGTTCTTCGATGCCGTAGAGGTTCCATTGTGAGGATCCCGCCAGGTCATTCCAGGTGAAAGCGGTATTGGACCAGGATGTGTGTACAGAAGCAAGGGCAGGGATTCCCACGTACCATTTGCATTGCAGCTGAACGGCGGGATTCAGGAGGCTGGACTGGGGAACCTGGTGCAACAGGTAGAGGGTATTGCTCTGCTGCCCCGGGGCGGGGGCGGGGAGCAGCAACAGGGCCAGGAATGATCCCAGGACGGCGGTATGAAAGTAGTGCAGATTCAAAATTGTATGCTCACATCGATCATTGCTCCGACCTGCACATCAAACCCATAAGATGGGTAATAAGGGATCAGCGCGGTGTCAGGGTCCGGATTCAGCAGCGTGGCGTGCATCAGGATCCCGGTGGCGTCCCGCAGGGGCCCGATGCGTTCTTTTTCAAAGATGGCATCCTCCTGCACGGTTGCGGGAACGATCGTTTCCCCTTTGTTGCGGATGGTGCCGGCGGGAACCAGGATGGGCCCGGCCGCAAAAAGGGAGTCAATAAAATTGTTCCCGGGATCCGTGAAATAGGCCTGTGCCAGCATCCGGTCGGGGAACCCGTTATGGATATTGACCCGGAAAAGGATCCTGTTCAGCAGATCCGGGTTATCAGTGATCCGGGAAAGGTCAAAATCCATGGTGCCCTGCAGGTATATTTCCGCTTCATCCACCCACTCAGGCCAGCCGGTGACGGGATCCGGCCTTAGAAGCAGGGTATCGAAGCCGCTTTCCCCGTTCATCCCGAAACTTGCTTCACCCAGGGGCAGAGCAATTTCAGGATTCCACAGGAAGGTTCCGGGCAGGGTCTCAGGAGCATCCTTCAGGCATCCCCTGCCGGCTGCCAGGAGCAGTACTATCCATATGGCATGGAATGCCATTCTGCAGCGGTCCCGGTTGTTTGTGTTCATGGTTTCCTCCGAGGTGATGACGATTAAACAATCGATAAAAGATAACGTTCAAATAAGAACCGGCAAAGAATTATCTTTATTTTTAACGGTCAAATTCCAGACTTATGATGATTTCAGTCCACAAGATCGGGGGAACTTCCATGTCGAGGTTCAGGGATGTGCTTACCAATATCATTATCGGCGGTGCACTGGATGGCGACCTTTACCACAGGATCTTTGTGGTATCCGCCTACAGCAATGTGACCAACTGGCTGCTGGAACACAAAAAGACCGGTGAACCTGGAATATACGACCTGTTTGTCAGGGGTCTGGATTACGGCGCAGCGCTGGATGAGGTGCTGGGGAAGCTGATCGGGATCAATCATGGAATGGAGCCGGTTAGGCTCGAGCCTGAGGTGGCCGATGATTTTATTTCCGGGCGTGTGGAGCAGGCAAAAAATTACCTGTTGAGCCTGGAGGAGGTGATGGCATCGGGCTACGTGGATCAGCAGAACATCCTGCTCGCGGCCCGGGAGATTTTGGCTTCCATCGGGGAGGCGCATTCCGCTTTCAATTCGGTGAATATCCTGAAGAATCACGGGATCAACGCCACCCTGGTGGACCTCTGCGGATTCAGTGACACCGAATACCTCACCATCGACCAGCGGATAGAGAAGGCATTTTCCGGACTCGATTTCTCTGAGACCATCCCGGTGGTTACCGGATATACGAAAGGTACGGAAGGGATCATGCGGGAGTTCGACCGGGGATATTCGGAAGTAACCTTCAGCAAGATCGCCACCCGGGTCGGAGCAAGTGAAGCGGTGATCCATAAGGAATACCATCTCGCAAGTGCAGACCCGGCTGTCGTGGGAGTGGAATATTCAAAACCGGTGGGTGCCACCAATTTCAATGTGGCCGACCAGCTGGCCGACATCGGGATGGAGGCCATTCATCCCAAAGCTTCCAAACCCCTGGAGCTGGCCGGGATCAGTATCCGCATCAAAAGCACCTTCGAACCCGGTCACCCTGGAACACTCATCTCCAGGGATTATCAGGGTGCCGAGTCCAGGGTGGAGATCATTTCGGGGACAGACCGGGTGGTTGCTTTCGAGGTGCATGATCCGTTCATGGTGGGCCAGGTGGGTTATGACATGAATTTGATGAAGGTGCTTCAAAGGCACAATATTTCCTACATTCTGAAAGCCACCAATGCCAACAGCATTACCATGGTGGTATGGGAGAAGGATATGTCGGAGGCCCTGCTGACCGAATTACGGGGGCTTTATTACGAGGTGACCTCCAGGGAGGCCGCGCTGGTCTGTGCTCTGGGGACCAACATCGCTCAGCCCGGTGCGCTGGCAAAGGCTGCAGCCGCACTGGCCTCCAGGCAGATCAATATTGAGGCGGTATCACAGTCACTGATGCAGGTGAACATGCAGTTCGTCATCCGCAGGGAAGATTACCGGGAGGCTATCATCGCACTGAACCGGGCCCTCTGTTGCGGGGAATGATTTTTATTTGCTTTTTCTTCTTGCTATCTTGACGGGTCCAAAACTGAAAGATTTGAACGCTGAAGAGAACGAGAAGTCCGGGCTGAAAAAAACGCTGGGTTATTTCTCTCTCACCAACATTGTGGTGGCCAATATGATCGGGGCGGGGATCTTCACCACCTCCGGCCTGCTGATCGCCCGGCTGTATGATCCCGTGCTGATGCTGGGATTGTGGCTGGCAGGGGGGATCCTTGCACTGTGCGGGGCACTGAGCTATGCCGAACTGGGTTCCAATTACCCGGAAGCCGGAGGTGAATATACCTTCCTTTCCAGGCTTTTCTCCCCGTTGCCCGGCTTCCTCAGCGGATGGGTTTCCTTCGTGGTGGGTTTTTCCGCACCCATTGCCGCATCTTCCCTGGCTTTCAGCGAATACCTGGTCCGGACCTTCCCCCCGGACGGGATCACAGCCGATCCGTCCCTGATAAAAAAAGGGTTTGCCGTGGGAATCATCATCCTGTTCACAACGATCCATTCACTGGGACTCCGTTCCGGCTCCAGGTTCCAGAATTTTCTCACCATGATCAAGGTTCTCCTGATCGCGGGGTTCCTGTTTGCAGGATTTGCATTCGGGGATGGCAGTATGGAACATTTCACCGGACAGATCGCCGGCAGTCCGGATCATGCCAGGTTCAGGTCCGTGGGCTGGGCCCTCATCCTGATCATGTTCTCCTACAGCGGATGGAACGCCTCCACCTACGTGGGGTCCGAGGTCAGGAGACCGGCCAGGAATATACCCCGTTCCCTGATCACCGGGACCCTGGTGGTGGCACTGATCTACCTGGCTCTGAACCTGCTGTATATCTATGCCATTCCTGCGGATGCAATGAGTGATGAGATTGCCATCGGGGGACTGGCTGCCAACCGGCTGTTCAATATATCGGCGGACCGGTTCTTCTCAGGTTTTATCGCCCTGATCCTGCTTTCTTCCATCAGTGCCTATATCATCATCGGACCCAGGGTCTATTTTGCCATGTCGGAGGCGGGGCACTTTTTCCGCATCGCCAGGCGTGTGAACCGGTACAATGTCCCCGGCATATCCATTCTGGCCCAGAGCCTGCTGTCGATGGTCTTTGTGGTCACCGGTACATTTGACCAGATCCTTACCCTGCTGGGTTTCTCCCTGGGGGTTTTCCCCATCCTGAGCGTGATCGGTGTTTTCAAGCTGAGAATGAAAAGGGGATCTGTTCTGAAAATGCCCGGTTATCCCGTGGTCCAGATCCTTTTCATCGTGGTTTCCACCGCCATCCTGGTGCTGACTTTCATGGAACGGCCGGCAGAGTCCGGCATCGCCCTGGCGGTAATCGCGGCAGGGGTCCCCGTCTATTTTCTGGTGAAAAAGTTCCATTCTGTTTAAACTTTCTATATTGCGGTTCGTCTAACCTCTTATACCCCGTGAACACGGGTCGACCCTGTATATGGCAATCTTAAAAAACAGTAACGGAAATGAGACAGTTCCTATGCTTTATTGGTATGCTTGTTTTGATGCCCCTGATCTCCGGAACATGGCTGTTCGGGCAGGAGGAGGAAGGAAGGGAGGAGACGGCGCATGATCGGATCGTGCACGATGAGGCCGGAGATTTGACCGTTGACCGGGAGGATGCGGTGAGGGTGTTCATTGACTGCGATCGTTGCGATATCAATTATATCCGTGAAAAGATCCCCTATGTGAATTATGTGAGGGATGTGCGGGAGGCACAGGTCTATATCCTTGAAACCAGGCAGGGCACCGGGAGCGGAGGCAGGAAATATACATATATTTTTCAGGGACAGGGTATATTCGAGGGAATGAATGACACCCTGGAATATGCAAGCAGGCCCGATGATTCAAGGGATTTTATCCGCATATGGCGCACGCAAATGCTGAAAATGGGCCTGATGCGCTACGTGGCCAGAACCCCGCTCTACAGTGAAGTGAACATCGATCCCAGCGAAAATATGGTACAGCAGGAGGTGGTCGACCGCTGGAACAACTGGGTATTCGAGCTGGAGGCGGAACCCAATGTTGATATTGAGGAATCTTATAAGGAGTTCCGTCTGCGAAGCTCGGCATCCGCTGTCAAGATCACCCATGACTGGAAGCTGGAATTTGATTTCGACAATCATTACAACCGGACCAGGTATACCTATAACGATACCCTGAATACCAGCGAAAGTACCTATTACGGTCTGGACGTACTGGTGGTCAAGAGCCTGGGTGCGCACTGGTCGGCCGGATTCAGGACCGACGGGATGTCCTCCACATTTGTCAATACCAGGTTCGGGGTGGATTTTTTTCCGTCGGTGGAGTACAATGTCTTTCCCTATTCAGAATCCACCCACCGACAGCTGAGGATCCTGTACGGGATCGGAGGTTCCTATAACATGTATTATGACACCACCATCTTTAACAAACTGGAGGAGAACCTGTGGTTGCATGAGCTGCAGATTGCCTACCAGGTGGTGGAGAAGTGGGGGTCCATCAATGTTTCCCTGGAAGGTTCCAATTATTTCCATGATTTTTCCAAGAACCGGCTCCAGCTGGGAGGTTATGTCACCATCCGCCTGCTGAAGGGGCTCTCCGTAAATCTCAGAGGAAGGGTTGCCCGGATCCATGACCAGCTGTCACTGCGCAAGGGGGGTTTGTCCGAAGCGGACATCCTTTTGCAGCTCACCGAGCTGGAAACCAATTACAGTGTGGGAGGAGAGATCGGGTTTACCTATACCTTCGGATCCATTTACAACAACATCGTGAATCCCAGGTTCGGGAACGGACGCCGGTGGTTCTTCTGATTGTTCGGTGTACCGGTTGATGTTTACAGGAGTATTGAGAATATGGTTATCTTAGGGGCTTAATACAGAAAACCATGAGAAAGAAATTCATCCTGCTTATCTTTTACATTGCTTTGTTTACATGGAACGCAGAGGCCCAGCAACCTCCCGATTCGGTCTATACGAAAGCCGGTTTTATCACCTCCGTCGAATCGCAGGAACTGGAGCAGACACGAAGACTGTTCATCCACCTCCCGATGGGATTTGACACATCCGGAAGCTATCCCCTGGTGGTCCTTCTGGACGGGGAAGCATCCTTCAAGGCTTTTGCCAGTGCCACCGAGCTGATGAACTGGCAGGAGCTGATCCCCGGATGTATTGTGGTGGGAATACCCAATGTGGACCGTAACCTGGATTATGCCCCGCGGATCCAGAATGTGCCGGGGAGCGGCAATGCTGAAAAAATGATGGCCTTTTACAGGAAGGAACTTTTTCCCTACCTGGAATCCCGGTACAATATTGAGTCGAAGGTCCTGTGGGGACATTCCTGGTTGGGTTTTTTCACCATTTACGTTATGCTCAACCAGCCGGATCTTTTTGATGCCTACATCGCCACAAGCCCTGCTTTCCGTTTTCTTGACCAGGTTTTTGATCAGGAATCGATGTTCGACAGAGTGGCGGGAGAAGAGGTCAAATTTTACATGAGCCTGGGCGGTGAGGAGCTGGTGGGTGAGGCCACCAAAAATTTTGCCCTGAAACTTGAGAGTGATGCCCCGAAATCACTGATATGGGAGTTTACCGTGAAACCCGATAAAACACACGATTCCAACGCCATCGTAGGATATATGGATGCTCTGGAGTTTATTTTCAGCGAGCCCGGGGAAGAGAAATGACCGATCGAAGCGTGCATCTTACCGGGTTGATCCTGATATCCCAGCTCCTGCTGGGACAGGCAGCGATGATCCCGGCCGGGGGACAGTCGCGCCTTACAGATCAGGAGGGCTGCATCAGCTATGTGAAAGCGGTGGACCGGGCCTATGGTCTTGATCAGGAGCTGATCAACGGTACCCAGTATTACAATCGTTACCTGATGGCCAGAGGACATCCCTATTTCATGGATGGATCCTTCCAAAAGGGCATGGTTTCAGTGAACGGATCGGTATACCCGGATGTGAACCTTCAATACGATATCTATTCCCAGCATTTGGAGCTCAGGTATGAAAACTTTTCCGGGGCGAACAACCACCTGGTCATGGTCACCGGCCATCTGGATTCCTTCCGCATAGGGACCCTGCGCTTCGAAAGACTGGAACTGGAAGGGGAGATGAGGATCTGCCAGGTCATCCGGACGGAGCCTTTCACCTGTTATATCCACTGGTCCAAGCAACTCTTCCCGGCAAGCAACATCCACGGGTATTCTTCCCAGTTCACGGATTTCCATTGTTCCTACCTGCTTGAGATAGAGGGTGCCCGGCACAGGTTCAAAAACCGGAGGACCTTTATGTCTCTTTTCCCACAGGTGCCGGGAAAGGAGATCAGAAAGCTGCTGAGAAAGCACGGGGTCTCATTCAGACGAAACACTCCCGGTACCCTTTCCCCCATGATGGAAGAACTGGCCGGCTATCTGGTACCGGATCAATCGGGGCCAGGCCTGTGACGCGGGCCATCTCCATATCATGCATCCTGGTCCTGTTTCTCCCCTGGAACGGATGGGGACAGGAACGGGAAACGGATATCATCCTCCGTGGTGATTTCAGGAATGTCCCTTTTACCGATTTTGTCAGAGAAGCAGAGGAACAGACCGGGGCGCGGTTCTACTTTCTCCGGAAATGGGTAGAAGGGATCACGGTCACCGCCTCGGGGGAGGAGCTGTCCCTGCGTACCCTGCTGGACAGGACGTTGGTTCCTGCCGGGCTGGCTTACCATATGGACTCTGCGGGAAAAGTAACCCTTACCGGAAGGACGGCCATTGTCACCCGCTTACCCCGGTACTCGGGGACGGCGGAAATGCCCGGGCCGGAAGAGGTCATTTCCGGAGAAGAGGAACTTACCCGTGCGAAGAAAAGGTACATCGAGGGGAGACGCAGCGGATTGCTGGAGACCCTGGAAGTGGGGAGCGAACAACAGGGGAACGGGATCACAGGTGCGGTGATCCACGGGAAGATGCATGATGCAGAGACCGGCGAACCCCTGGTGGGGGCCACGGTCTATATTGAAGAACTGAAGAAAGGAGCGGCAACGGATGTGAACGGACGTTTCAACCTGGTGTTGAAACCGGGCAGGTATACCGCCTCTTTCAATTGCATGGGGATGGAGACCGTGTTGTTTTACCTGGAGGTGCATTCCGGAGGTGACCTGGTCATTCCCATGGAGAAGAGCCTGATCCCGCTGACCGGGGTGGTGATCCAGGCTGACCGCTACCATCATGTAAGGGGAAAACAGATGGGATTCGACCGGTTGAATTACAAGGTCCTCAAGGAAGTACCGGTAGTCATGGGAGAAAAGGACCTGCTGAAGGTGGTCAGGATGCTTCCCGGGGTCCAGAATGTGGGCGAAGGTTCCTCGGGTTTCAATGTCAGAGGCAGTGCGGCGGACCAGAACATGATCTATGTGAACAAGATCCCGGTCTACAACAGTTCCCACCTGTTCGGGTTCTTCACATCCTTCAGTCCCGATATCGTGAAGGATTTCTCGCTGTATAAAAGCAACCTGCCGGCCCACTATGGCGGGAGACTGGCCTCCTTTTTCGATATTTCCACACGCCAGGGCAACAAACAAGAATACACCGCCCGCGGGGGAATCAGTCCGGTGACCGGGCACCTGGCCGCGGAAGGACCCATCCGGAAGAATAAAAGTGCTTTCATACTGAGCGCCAGGTCCACTTATTCGGACTGGATCCTGGGGCGGCTGGAAGACCCCGACCTGCGCAACAGCGATGCCCGTTTCAATGATTTTTCCGGGGGAATGACCTTTGAACCCAGCGAACGTACGCTGGTGAAGATTTTCGGAACCCTGAGCCGCGACCGGTTCTCCCTGGGAAGCAGCAATGACTATGCCTATTCGAATTCGGGTGTTTCCCTGGATCTCAGGCACAGGTTCAGTGAGCAGATGACGGCCGAAGGGGCCCTGGTTTTCGGACGTTATGATTTCAGTACCACCCACCAGAACATTCCCTCCGAATCCTATTCCCACCGTTACTGTATCAATCATTATGAGATGAAGGCCGATATGACCTGGCTTTCCCTGGGAAACCACAGGCTCACCTACGGGGGGAACCTTATTTATTATCGTCTGGACCGGGGGACCGTGGAACCCTATGGACCCAATTCCCTCAGGATGCCCGTGAAACTGGGCGTGGAGAACGGACTGGAAAGCGGGGTCTACCTGGCGGACGAGATCACCCTCATGCCGCGCCTGACCCTCTACGCGGGATTGCGCTATTCCCTTTTTTTCTCCCTGGGACCGGACCAGGTCATGATCTATGATGAGGGACAACCGGTCCGGGAAGGGAACATCGCCGATACCCTTTCCTTCCGGACAGCCGGGATCGTCAAAAGATACTCCGGTCCGGAACCCCGCATTTCGCTCAATTACATGCCGGGGAAGAACAATTCTGTCAAGGTTTCCTACAACCGGGTCCGGCAGTACCTCTTCATGCTTACCAATACCATCGCCATTTCCCCCACGGACCAGTGGAAGCTGTGTGACTACCATATGACACCGCCTTTCATGGACCAGGTTTCAGCAGGGTATTATCATGATTTTCCTGGAACAGCAATGAACACTTCCCTGGAAATCTACCATAAGTGGGTGGACAATGTGGTGGAATACCGTGACGGGGCCAGCTTCCTGAGTTCCCCGCATATCGAAAGGGAAACGTTACAGGGGAGCCAGAGGGCCTACGGAGCGGAGGTCATGGTCAGGAAGAACAGGGGAAAACTCACCGGATGGCTGGCCTACAGCTATGGCCGGTCCCTGATCCGGGTATCTTCGCCCGTTCCGGATCAGAACATTAATGAAGGAAGGGAATACCCTTCAAATTACGACCGCCCCCACAGTCTGAGCATGGTGACCAATTTCAAGCTCAACCGCCGGCTGAGCTTTTCCGCCAACCTGGTCTATATGACGGGGAGACCCGTAACCTATCCCATTTCCATCTATTATATGGACGGTATGCAGTACCTGGATTATTCCGCACGGAACAGCTACCGGATCCCCGATTATTTCCGGGTGGATCTCTCCATCAATCTGGAGGGGAACCTGAAGGAGAGAAAATTCCTGCACAGTTACTGGATGCTGAACATCTATAACATTACAGGACGGCGCAACGCTTATTCGGTCTATTTCATCAATGAGGAGGGGACCATCAACGGGTACAGACTTTCCATATTCGGACAGCCCATCGTAACTCTATCATGGAACTTCAAACTGGGGAATTATGCCACTGATTAAACGATATTCCTGGCTGGTGTTCATATGGTTGTGCGGTTCCTGTGTGGATCCCTTTATGCCTGCCATTGAGGAGGAACAGGAAGTGCTGGTCATTGAGGGTGTGATCACCGACAGGCCCGGGATCCATCAGGTCGTTGTCTCACGGTCCGCGCCCTTCAACGACCCTTCCTTCGAACCTGTTGAGGGATGTGTGGTCCGCGTCGAGGATGAACTGGGCACCATGAAGATTTACGAGCGGACCGGTCCGGGAAGGTATACAGCGAACCTGGATGTTCCTTTCCTGGGGGTGGGTAAATGTTACCGCCTGATCGTCCACACTCCCGACGGCAATGAATACCAGTCTGAATACGATACCCTGCTGGCCTGTCCGCCCGTTGACAGCATCTACTGTCATGTCATGCAGCAGGAAACAACCGATCCGGAAGTGACCCACAGCGGCCTGCAGTTCTATGTGGATGTGACCGGCAATGCTTCCACCTGCACCAATTTCCGGTGGCTGCTGGAAGAAACATGGCAGTATACATCCAGTTATCTGATCCAGTACATCTGGGACGGAAATGAGTTGAAAGAGTACCTGCCGCCCATGTATGATTATTATACCTGTTACATGACCGCTCCGGTTCGGGAACTCTTCTCCGGCACCACCCGGATCCTGTCCGTGAACAGCCTTCGGCAGCAACCCCTGCATTATGTCTCCAACCGGACCCCCAGGCTGAAGATCAAATATAGCGTGCTGGTCACGCAGCAGTCGCTTAGCAACGAGACTCATTTATACTGGGACCGGATAAAAAGCCAGTCAGCCGGGGGAGGCGGACTCTACGAAAGTCAGCCATCCAGTGCCGCGGGGAATATTTATAATGTCAGTGATGCCAGGGAAAAAGTGCTGGGCTGTTTTTATGCCACCCAGGAGCGGAGCAGGAGGATCATGGTGGAGAATACATTCGATTTCGATGTGCCGGGTTTCCGGTGCAAGCTGGACACGATCAGCTCCCTGGAAGAGCTGGGTACCGAGTACCCCTATTACATGATCTCGCTCAATCCGATGACGCGAAGGGGACCTCCCTACGGGGTGGCCGATCCAGAATGCTTTGACTGCCGGCTGAGGGGCGGGGTAACCACAAAACCTGAATACTGGTAAAACGCAGCATGCAACCAAACACCTGCAGAACCATTACACTGATCGCAGCCTGTCTCTTTCTGACAGGAACAGGAACCCTCTGGGGACAATCACCCTTTGATCCACGCTTCCAGAGGGAAGCATCCATGATCGGTGAGCGTGTGGTGCCTTTTACCGACCGGACTATCTATACCGTCCGGGAATGTATCCGGTTCAGGGCTGACTGTCTGCAGGAAGGGATTCCTGAGGGAAACCGGTGGAGCGATGTCCTCTACGTTGAACTGGTCGCTCCGGACGGTCGGCCCGTATCTCAGGGTAAATACCCGATCCGGGACGGCAGATCCTCCGGCATGCTGGCCATCCCTTCCGCCGCCCTGACGGGGAATTATTTTCTGAAGTGCTATACCCGATGGATGAGGAACCGGGGAGCAGGGAATTTCAGCTACATCCCTCTGAAGATCGTGAACCCGTTCCGGGAGGAGATGACGCCTCCTCCCAATGGTTATCCGGAGGGCGGATTGAAAGCGCATCCATACATGTCAGGGGACCTTGCCTGCACGATCGCCCGGAAGATCTATGAACCCGGGGAAAAGGTCAGGGTATCTCTGTCGGCCGTTCCTGCAAGCCGGCACACAGCAGTGAACTGGTGTATGACCGTGGTCCCCGCAGGTGCGCTGGACACCTGTTCGGGACCTGTATTAACGACGAAGAAGGATGCACCGGCAGGTCCGTTTACCGTCCGGTATCTTCCCGACCGGGACGGCCTTTCGGTCTCCGGCAGTGTGATCGGTTCCGGCGGTGAGCCCCGGTCCTATGCCGGGGTCCATCTTGCCCTGCTGGGCGGGAGGCCTGATTACCTTCCGGCAGTGGCAGATGAATACGGGCGGTTTGTGATCCCTGTACCGGACAGGACAGGTATGCTGGAAATGTTCGTGGCCCCGGATCCCGGAGAGGATCCGGCGGAGATTCGTGTGGACCAGGATTTCGATACGGAAATGATCCCCCTTTCTGCAGGAACCTTTCGTCTGACCGGCAGGGAAAGAGAAATGGCCACCCGGATGGCCGTACGGATGCAGCTCTCCGGGATCTACCATCCTTCACCGGAAAGCGGGGCCGGAGAGACTCTCCCGGACACCCTGTCCCGGGGCCTTCCCTTCTACGGCACCCCGGTCAGGCGGATCGAGATCGATGATTATGTCAATCTTCCCAACCTGGAGGAGATGTTCATCAATCTGGTACCCGAGGTTTTTGTGGTAAGACGAAAGGGCGTGCCGGAGCTCAGGATAGAGAGTGACAACAGCGGGATCGGGATATACCGGCCGCTGATCACCATCGATCACATCCCGGTCTTCGATCAGAAGGAGGTCCTGGGGATTGTCCCCGAAAAGATCGAGCGGATCGATGTGATCAATGAGGTTTACCTGAAAGGGGACCTGTCATTCGGAGGGGTCATTGCCATTATCTCCAGGGCAGGGGATATGGCAGGGATCGACCTGGGAGGGGGTTCCTACTTTTTCGATTTCAAAGCTTTTTCCCCCGGTGCACCGGCTCCTTCCCCCGGGGAAATGGACCGGATTCCAGATACCAGGAATACGTTTCTGTGGCTTGACCATCTTGAAATTGAGCAGAATACGACACGGGAGATCTCCTTCCGGGCGCCGGCGGATCCGGGCGAATACCAGGTGGTGGTCAGGGGAACCGCTCCCGGGGGCGCGCTGTTGTTACAGGCTGCATCGTTCACTGTTGATTAATTTGAATCCGGTCTGAATCGAAGGATTTACTGGATTAGTAAACGGTTTTTTCTTAAATTCCGGTGCATTTGCCAAAGCCTGACCCATGAAACTGCCCAGCTCCTATTACAACTGGACCTCGCTGATCGGCACCGCACTGGCCGCGATCAGCTTTTTCCTGATCCTTTTTTTCCTGGCCATTGCCCTGATTTTCAATGAAGGCAGTTCCTATGCAGGATTGTTTTCCTACATCATCCTTCCGGGCTTCCTGTTGCTGGGACTGATCCTCATCCCCATCGGGATGAGGGCCAAACATCGGAGAGAGTTGAAACAGAAGGAGGAAATGAAAACAAAATGGCCTGTGGTCGATCTGAACGATAAACGTCACCGCAATGCATTTTCCATCTTCGTGATCTCCACGGTGGTCTTCCTGCTGGCATCGGCGGTGGGAAGCTATGAAGCCTTCCATTATACAGAGTCCACCAAATTCTGCGGAACGGTCTGCCACCAGGTGATGGAACCAGTATATACCGCCTACCAGAATTCGCCCCATGCCAGGGTGGCATGTGTGGAGTGCCATGTGGGTTCTGGAGCCAGCTGGTATGTGAAATCGAAACTTTCGGGACTGTACCAGGTTTATTCTGTGACCTTCAACAAATACCCCAGGCCCATCCCGACACCCATCGAGAACCTCAGGCCGGCCAGGGAAACCTGTGAGGAGTGCCACTGGCCGGAGAAATTCACCCCTTACCTGAGCCGTGCAGAAAAATACTTTCTCACCGATTCATCCAACACCGAGTGGGATATCAACCTGCGGGTCAAGATCGGGGCCCGTTACAGTGCCCTGGGATTGCAGGAAGGGGTCCACTGGCACATCAATCCGGATGTACGGGTCGAGTACGTGGCCCTGGATGAGATCAGGGAATATATTCCCTGGGTGCGGCTGACCCACATGGAGTCCGGGGAGGTGGTGGAATACTATGATGAGGATGAGATATTCAATGCTGACAGTCTGGATAACCATGAGATCCGTGTCATGGACTGCATGGATTGTCATAACCGTCCCTCACACGATTACCGGTCGCCCTCCAATTATGTGGACCGGAGAATGGTGGCGGGGGAGATCCCGGACCGGCTGCCGGAGGTGAAAAGCGTGGCCATGGACCTGCTGCACAGGAACTATCGGGACAGGGATACGGCACTGATGACCATCGAACAGGAGGTCCTGGACCATTACCGGGAGAACTACCCCGGTATTTACAACCGGGACCCGCAGATGATCACCAGTGCCATTGAGGGGATGCAGAGGGGTTTCAGCCGGAACCACTTTCCCTACATGCGGGTGAGGTGGGATGTGTATCCCAATCATATCGGGCACCTGGAATCTTCGGGCTGTGCCCGGTGCCATGACGACATGCACCTTTCCGAAAACGGGGCCAGCATTTCACGTGACTGCAACCTGTGCCATACCATCACCGCCCAGGGCCCGCGGGGGAATGTTCAGGTGGGTACCATCCATGATTCCCTGGAATTCAGGCACCCGGTGAACATCGACCGGGTGTGGGAGGACTACCTCTGCGTGGATTGTCACCTGGCTCTTTACTGAGTTTCCCGGCCGATTCCATATCTTTGCAGGCGTAAACCTGTTCCATGGGCCGTCAGAAGTCAGACTATCCGCTGAAAGATTTTTACGGGCAGATCCACGGGAACTACGACCGTGTGAACCGGATCTTTACCTTCGGGCGGGACGTTGTTTGGAGAAAGAAAGCTGCACGGGAATGCCTGAGAGAGCGACCCGGACGGGTCCTGGATCTCTGTACCGGCACAGGCGATTTCATCCTGGAGCTGGCCCGGCAAACGGATGATCCGGTGGAACTGACCGGTTATGATTTTAGCCCGTCCATGCTCCGGAGGGCAAGGGAAAAGAGTGGGGGAATCACCGGACAAAGTGTCGGTTCCCTGGCATTCGTGGAAGGGGATGCGGCCCGGATGCCTTTTCAGGATGCATATTTTGATGCCATCGGGATCACTTTCGGGATCCGGAACCTGCTCTATGAGAATACCCGGGCCCACTTACACCTTGAAGAGATACACAGGGTGCTGAAGCCCGGCGGCCGCCTGGTCGTTTTGGAAAGCAGCAGGCCGGAGAATTTTATCTGGAGGGGGTTCCATACCTTTTATCTGAGACTGATCCTTCCCTGGCTGGGTGGAATCATTTCGGGAAACCTTCCGGCTTACCGGTACCTGTCGCAATCGTCCAGGAATTATTATTCCATGGAACAGATGGGAGAGATCCTCGAGCAGGCAGGGTTCGTTATCCTCGGGAAGACACCCCTTTTTCTGGGTTCGGTGATGCTCCTTACAGTCCGCAAAAGGGCACTCCCGGATAATCGTTGATGAAACATTTGTATTGTTTTCATAAAAAACAGTACGTTTGAAAAACGGAATCATCCATATGACTATTGAGGAGCTGAACCGGATCTGCAGGGGTACCTATATGGACCTGCTGAACATTGAATTCACCGCTTTCTCCGATCACTATGTGGAAGCGGTCATGAAGATCACCCCTGCCCTTTACCAGCCCATGGGCGTTGTGCATGGGGGAGCCCTGATCTCCCTGGCGGAATCGGTGGGCAGCGCGGGTTCCATGCTCCAGGTAGATCCCGCAAAATTCAATGTATTCGGGTCAGTCGTGAACAGCCAGCATCTTTTCCCGGCCCGGAAAGGAAAACTTTATGCCAGGGCCACGATTATCTCAAAAGGTGATTTTAAACATATATGGGATGTGGATATAAGGGATGACCGGGGCCAACTTATTTCCATCAGCCGTGTTACCAATAGTATAAAATCCAGGTAATCGGAGGCGGATCAGCTGAGCAAACAAGAAATGAGCGGAATACAGATAAAAATCCATGAGATCTGCATCTCAAAGAACCTTCCTTTCGCTACCTTTCGCCTGCCCGGCCTTGAACATCCCACAACATACATTCAGACGTCCCGGGACCAGTTTACCTGGGACAGGGTGGGGGAGATCTCCGGCCGGAAAGGGTTCATCATGGCCCCTTTCGATACAGGGAACGGTAAACGGTATATTCTGATCAGGCCTGACCTGGTAATTGATCATGGATCCCCCACTCCGGCCACTGTCCGGATCCTGTCCGATCTGGACCCCCATGATCCTCCTGTCTGGGAGGAGGATCATTTCCCGGTGGTCACCGGCAGGGAGACATACATGAACCAGGTTGAATCCATCAAGGCATCCATCGCCACCGGGGCTTTCCAGAAAGCGGTGCTTTCCCGCATCCGGGTGATCTGTGGTGATTATATTTCTTACGTTCCCAGGATGTTCCGCACCCTGTGCAAAAAGTATCCCGATGCATTCATTTACCTGTTCAGAAGCGGGGGACAGTTCTGGATGGGGGCTTCCCCGGAACCATTGATCAGGTTGCATGACGGCAGGATCTCCACTATGTCGCTGGCGGGGACCATGCCCTGTTCGGAAAAATATATGAACGTAAACCGGTGGACGGCCAAGGAGGTACTGGAACAGGAATATGTGACCCGTTATATCCATGATGTGCTCAGGGATTTCGGGGTCAGGGACTACAGGGTGACCTCGCCCTATGTAAGGAAAGCAGGGAACCTGCTCCACCTGTGCACTGATTTCAATTTCGGCGTTGACAGGATCTCGGGCAGGATCTGGGAATTCGTGGACGCGATGCATCCTACTCCTGCCGTCGCAGGCCAGCCCAAATCAGAGGCCATCACTTATATCAGGGAGCTTGAACCCCATGACCGGGAATACTATACCGGGTTCCTGGGGCCAGTCAGCGGTGAAACGGGAATGGATCTGTTCGTGAACCTCCGCTGCATGAAGATCCATCCCG
Source organism: Bacteroidota bacterium (assembly GCA_051746185.1). Classification (GTDB taxonomy): domain Bacteria; phylum Bacteroidota; class Bacteroidia; order Bacteroidales. Next base: position 68,550 of record JBNJEV010000005.1, on the reverse strand, counting down.
GATATCTTTCACTGTACACGGGTGGAGGTATCACTTTGGATTCCCACGCCCCGGCCGAATGGGATGAAACCCGCTGGAAAGCGGAATCGCTTTTAAGGATCCTGCGCATTTACATCAAAAACCTGGATTCCCTGAATGAAGCGCAACCAACATATCGCTGACCTGGGTCCGCTGCTGGCGGCGCAGGGCATCCGGCATGTGGTTATCTGCCCGGGGAGCCGGAATGCCCCTTTGATCCAGATGTTTACAGGCAATCCATCTTTTTGCTGCCACAGCATTGTGGATGAACGGTCCGCTGCTTACCTGGCCCTGGGAATGGCGAGCCGGCTGCAAAAGCCCGTGGCGGTGGTCACTACTTCGGGAACGGCGGTTCTCAACCTGGCTCCTGCCGTGGCAGAGGCACAAAACCAGCGTATTCCGATCATTTTGTTCACAGCCGACCGGCCCCGGGAATCCGTCCCCCAGTTCAATAACCAGATCATTGACCAGTGTGAGCCTTTCGCCAGGAATTCCAAAGGGTTTTTACAGCTCCCGGAGGAAACCGCGGACCCCTCCGCACTGGAGAAAATGCTCCGGGAAGTGGAATCGATGATCCGCAGGGCATGCATTCCTCCCAAGGGCCCGGTCCATTTCAACGTTACGCTGGAAGAACCGCTGTACGACCCCCTTCCCGAACCTTACTTCGGCCACTTCCGGTCCCGGGAAAAAGATCCTTTCCCGGACGCGAATCAGGAATCTTTCGGGGAAAAGGACCAGGCTTCTTTCGGGGAAAAGGACCAGGCTTCTTTCAAAAAGATTCCCGGGGGTGACCGGGTCCTGGTCCTGGCAGGGATGGGTCCCCATGACAGGAAGGTTTGCGGGCTGCTGGAAAGGCTGAGCGAAATGCACCAGGCAGTCGTGGTGGCGGAGAACATTGCCAATCTTCCTTCCGGAAGGTTCATTGCCAATCCTGAACTGCTGCTGCATGCCGCCCGGAACGATGAGATGGAGGCGCTGGTTCCGGATGTGGTGATCGCGTTCGGTGGACAGGTAGTCTCCAAGCGGCTGAAATTGTTCCTGGATGAGCATCCTCCCCGGGAGATCAGGATCCTGGAAAAAGACCCCGCTGCTGCCATTCAGAACATGCTGGAGGCAGATCTCGCCGGCGATATGGCTGGCGGCGATTATTACCCGGAGACATGGAGGGGCATAGGGAAACGTGCTCTGAATAAGGCTGCAGGCTATCTTAAAGGGGCTCCCTTCTGCAACCTGACCGCGATCCACAGGGCTCTTTCCACCGTGCCAGCAAAAACGGTCATCCATGCGGGCAACAGTTCCGTGATCCGCTATTCCCAGTTGCTTCCCCGGAGAAGCGACCTGCGATATTTGGCCAACAGGGGTACCTCGGGGATTGACGGGACCGTTTCTTCGGCGGTGGGGGCAGCCATGGTATCCGAAGAGCTGCACCTGCTGGTGGTGGGGGACCTGGGCTTTGTATATGATTCCAATGCGCTGTGGAACAAGGATTTCCCCGATAACCTGCGGATCCTGGTGGTGAACGACGGTGGAGGAGGGATCTTCCGGTTGCTGGAAGGGCCCGAACGGATGCCTTTCTTTGAGGAGTTCTCCGTTACCCACCATCCCGTTTCCCTGGATCTGCTGACCCGGTCATTCGGAAGAAAAGTCCGGCGGGCTGCCGGTTTGGAAGAGCTGGAGGAAGAACTTGCGTCCCTGTTCCGGACCGGTGCGGACACCACCGTTCTGGAAGCAGATACTTCGGGCAGTGAAAATAGTCGTATCTTTAAGGAGTTTTTGAATCATCTTCAATCTTAGAAAATGCAACACCGAGCCTGGAAAAGCCTCAGGGATTTCGAAGAGATCAAATTCGAATTTTTTGAGGGCATCGCCAAGATCACCATCAACCGGCCCCGTTACCACAACGCCTTTACACCGGATACCACCAGGGAGATGAGCGAAGCCCTGGTGGCGTGCAGGGAAATGAAGGAAGTGAGGGTGGTGGTCCTGACCGGGGAGGGGGAGAAAGCCTTCTGCAGCGGGGGTGACCAGAATGTGAAAAGTTATGCCGGATATGTGGGCAGGGACGGGGTGCCCAGGCTCAATATCCTGGATGTGCAGCGGCAAATACGCAGCCTTCCCAAGCCGGTCATTGCCATGGTCAACGGTTATGCCATCGGAGGAGGCCACGTGCTGCATGTGGTCTGCGACCTTTCCATTGCCTCCGAAAATGCACGCTTCGGGCAGACCGGACCCCGGGTGGGCAGTTTCGATGCGGGATTCGGCTCCTCATTCCTGGCCAGGCATGTGGGGCAGAAAAAAGCCCGTGAAATCTGGTTCCTCTGCGAGCAGTACACGGCAGCCGAAGCCCTGGAAATGGGGCTGGTGAACAAGGTGGTCCCGGCAGGCCAGCTGGAGGATACCACCGTGGAATGGTGCAGAAAGATCATGCAGCACAGTCCGGTCGCCCTGCGGATGATCAAAGCCGGGCTCAATGCTGAACTGGACGGACAGGCCGGGATCCAGGAGCTGGCCGGTAATGCCACCATGCTCTATTATATGACCGATGAGGCACAGGAGGGGAAGAACGCTTTTTTGGAAAAGCGGAAACCCGACTGGGACCGGTTCCCCGGCCTTCCCTGAACATACAGCCCATGGCAACTGTCATCCTGAACCCTATGAAAAAGTTAAGAATCTGGATCAAAGCTTTTCGCCTGCGGACCCTGCCGCTGGCCCTCTCGGCCACTGCTCTTGGTTCTTTTTTGGGATATGCCGAGGGTAATTTCAAGTGGGGAGTGTTTGTATTTGGCACATTCACCACTCTTTTCCTCCAGGTCCTTTCCAACCTGGCCAATGATTACGGGGATGCCCGTAAGGGAACCGACAGCTCCCGCAGGATCGGTCCCCTCCGGGTCACCCAGACGGGACTGGTCTCTCTGAAGGAAATGCGCTGGATGATCACCCTGTTCGTCGTACTGAGCCTGGTCTCCGGTTCGCTGTTGATCTGGTCCGGACTGGGCCGGAGCGACCTGATGCTGTATGCTGTGTTCTTCCTGCTGGGATTCTCCGCCATATTTGCCGCGGTCAAGTATACCATCGGCAGAAAGCCTTATGGCTACCTGGGATTCGGGGATATCATGGTATTCATTTATTTCGGGATCCTGGGGGTAGCGGGGACCTATTTCCTGCACACCCGTACCTTCCATCCTACCATTTTGCTTCCGGCTTCTTCCATCGGGTTGCTCAGCGTGGGGGTGCTGAACCTGAACAATATGCGTGACAGGGAAAATGACAGGATCAACGGCAAACATACCCTGGTGGTACGGATGGGGATTTCCTGGGCGAAGGTATACCATGTGGGCCTTCTTTTCACCGCCTTTCTTCTGGGGATCGCCTATACCATTATCCATTTCGAATCCTTTTTTCAGCTGATGTTCCTTCTTCCCCTTCCCCTGCTTGCATCGGACATTCAGAAAGTGGTGACCAATACCGTACCGGTGGAGCTGAACAGGGAGTTGAAAAAGCTGGCTGTGGCCACCCTGCTGTTCTCACTCTCATTCGGAATCGGACTTATTCTGTGAACCGTGCAGGCATCCTATACTTCATACACACTTGAGTTTGATCGTCCTGCCGGAACCTCCCGCGGAGTACTTCACCGCAAGCAGAGCTGGTTCGTGAAACTGACCGGGGGAGAGGTGACAGGCATCGGGGAGGTATCTTTTTTTCCCGGACTCAGTGTGGAGGATCCCGATGAGATCGAACACCGCATCGGACATGTTTGCAGGCTGATCAGCCGGGGTGAGGCCGATCCTCGCAGTCCCCTCCCCGCCATGCCGGGACTGCAGTTTGCCCTGGAAACGGCCCTCCTGGATCTGGACCGGGGAGGGACCAGGATGCTCTATCCGTCGGAATTCACCCGGGGACAGAAAGGGATCCCCATCAACGGTTTGATATGGATGGGGGACAGAACCTATATGCTGGAGCAGATACGGACAAAGCTGGAGTCGGGATTCCGCGTATTGAAGATGAAGGTGGGGGCGCTGGATCCTGAACAGGAGTACGGGGTGCTGGCAAGGGTCCGCAGAGAATACTCACCAAAGGAACTGGAGATACGGCTGGATGCCAACGGGGCCTGGAGTCCTGAAGAGGCCCCGGAAAAACTGAAAAGACTGTCCGGGTTCGGGATCCATTCCATCGAGCAGCCCATTTCACCGGGCCAGACCGAGGCCATGGCCGCCCTCTGTGCAGCCCGGATCATTCCCGTCGCCCTGGACGAGGAGCTGATCGGGCTGCGTTCCGTAGCCATGAAGTCAATGATCGAGGCCATACGGCCCTCTTTCATCATCCTGAAGCCGGGCCTGCTGGGAGGGTTCAGCGTGGCCCGCGAATGGATCCGGCTGGCAGCCGGCGTGGGAGCCGGGTGGTGGGTAACTTCTGCACTTGAATCCAACGTCGGTCTGAGCGCCATTGCCCAGTGGGTCTCCGCACTGGAGCCGGTCTTGACCCAGGGCCTGGGCACGGGCCGCATCTACCGGAACAATATCCCTTCCCCCCTGGAGATGGAGGGTGACCGGCTGTGGTATCGTCCGGAGAAGGAATGGGACCTGTCGCCGGTACTGGAAATGAACACCTGAATTCCGCTCGCGCATTGTCGAGCTTCGCCTCGCTACGGTTCCCCGAAGTTCTACTTCGGGGTAAGCGGGCACAATAAAAAAAAACCGGAGCGCTGACATGTTGTTACCCGAATTCCACGAATCATTCCGGATGGAGGGAAGGTCCTTCACCCGGGAGGAACTGCACGCTTTTTCCGGCCGGATGGCGGAAGACGGTTCACTGCCTTCATGGAGAAGGGAGCTTTTTTCATTTATCCATATGTTCCTGCAATACGGGGAAGAAGGGATCCTTCAGCCCACAAGCGGTACCACGGGTGATCCCGGTAAGGTGCTCCTGAAACGCTCATCCATGATCCGGAGTGCTGAAATGACCCTGGGATTTTTTCAACTTCGTCCCGGCGACCGGGTGCTGCTCTGTCTCCCCGTCCGCTATATAGCCGGTAAAATGATGGTGGTAAGGGCTCTGGCAGGCGGACTCAGCCTGGTTACCGTGGAACCGTCTTCCCGTCCGCTGGAGGAGACATCCGGACCCTTCCGGTTTGCGGCAATGGTTCCCCTGCAGGTGCATGAATCCCTGCGCAACGGAGATCCCCTTTCAGAACTGAATCAACTGATCATCGGGGGAGGAGAGCTCCGCCTGTCCCTCCGGGAGGAACTGAAGAAAGCTGAGCGCCCTGCGGTGTATGAGACTTTCGGGATGACCGAGACCTGCAGCCATTTTGCACTGAAAAGGATCAACGGGGAAAGGCCGGACCAATGCTTCAGGACACTGGAGGGTGTCCGCATCCGGAAGGATGGCCGGGGATGCCTGGTGGTGGAGGTTCCCGGGGTGACGGACGGGGAGATCGCCACGCGTGACCTGGTGGAGATCAACCCGGAAGGAGAAGGTTTCCGGTGGCTGGGAAGAATGGACAACATGATCAAGAGCGGGGGAGTGAAGATCATCCCGGAGGTTCTGGAAGAGCGGATCGGAAAGTGGCTGGGAAGAAACTGCCTGGTACTCCCGGAAGAGCATCGGGGTCTGGGACAGCAGCTCGTCCTGATGGTGGAGACAGGCGGGCGGTCCGTCCCCGGTGATGACTGGCTGGAATTGCTCCGCAGCAAACTCACCGGTCCCGAGCTTCCAAAAAGGGTGGTGACCGTGGAAAGGATTCCCAGGAATGCTTCCTTCAAACCAGACAGAAAAGCGGCCATCGGGCTGATCAGCAGGGACAGTTGACCCGTATCCCCTGCTTTCTTATTTTTGTATCCCTGTTAACCTGAATAAAAATAAGCACCTATGAAAGCCTTGAAGATTATCCTGATCATTGTCGGCATCCTGGTTGCGGCCATGCTGATCATCCCCCTGTTCCTGCCTCCCACAACCGAGGTGAGCGCCGAAACCGAGATCGAACTGAAGCCCATACAGATATACCCGGCCATAGCATCCTTTGAACACCGTGAGGAGTGGGATCCCTGGGTGACCATGGACACCACTGCGGAAGTGAATATACAGCCCGTTCCCGGGTATGTGGGTTCCACCTACATGTGGGAAGGAGAGATGCTGGGGACCGGGAGGATGGAGGTGGATTCGGTGGTGGAGAACGAGTACGTGATGTCGTCGCTCTGGTTCGGGGACGTGGAGACCCCGGCTGTGATCGAATGGACCCTGGAACCCACCGGTGACGGAACCAGGGTGGTCTGGTCCTATGAGGAAAGAACCACCTATCCATTCAACCGGCTGCGAATGCTGATCGGGAAGCCTTTTCTGAAGAGAAGCTTTGAAACGGGACTGGAAAACCTGAAAACCTACCTGGAGGAGAATCCTCCTGAAACCCGGCCGGCATGAAAATCGGGATCATCCGGGAAACAAAAGTACCTCTTGACAGGCGCGTCCCGCTGACGCCTGTCCGGTGCAGGGAGCTGATGCAGCGGTTCCCGGACCTGGAGATCACAGTACAGCCCTCCCCCCACCGTTGTTTCGGGGATGAAGAGTATGTCCGGGAAGGCATTCCGGTTATCGAGGACCTTTCCGGGTGCAGCGTTTTGATGGGGGTCAAGGAGGTGAAAGCAGAAACCCTGCTGGAGGGGAAGACCTACCTGTTCTTCTCCCATACGGCCAAAAAGCAGCCCCATAACAGGGAACTGCTCCGTGCCATTGTGAAAAAAGGGATCAGGCTGATCGATTATGAATACCTGACCCGGGAAGACCAGGTCCGGGTGGTGGCCTTCGGCCGGTGGGCCGGAGTGGTGGGGGCCTACAACGGACTGAGGGCACTGGGTATACGTTCAGAAAGCTACGAATTGCCTCCCGCATTCCGGTGCAAAGACCTGGCGCAGCTGAAAGAGGAACTGAGGAAGGTGGATACAGGTACGGTCCGGATCGCCGTCACCGGTGGGGGGAGGGTGGCCGGGGGCGCCACGGAGATCCTGGATGCTGCCGGGATCCCGGGGGTTGAACCGGAGGAGTACCTGGAGAAGACCTTCGGTCATGAGGTCTATACCAGGCTGGATCCCTGGCACTATACACGCCACAGGGATGGTGCCACGTTCGATTTTGATCATTTTGTTGCCCACCCGGATCAGTACCTGAACAATTTCAGTCCATATGCCCGGCGAACGGACCTGTACATGGCCTGTCATTTCTGGGATCCACGCTCACCTGAGCTCCTGGATAACAGGGACCTGCAGGATCCGGGGATCCCCATCCGGATCATCGCCGATATCAGCTGCGATGTCAATGGGCCCATTGCATCCACCATCCGGGCCTCCACCATCGAGGACCCCTTTTACGGCTACGACCCGGTGTCCCGAAAAGAAACCGCACCCTTCCGGAAGGATGCCGTCACCGTGATGGCAGTGGACAACCTGCCGGGAGAGTTGCCCGGGGATGCTTCTGATGACTTCAGCAGGGCCCTGAGGGACCATGTGATCCCCGAACTGACCGGGAAGGTGCATACCGGAATGCTGGAAAGGGCGACCATTGCGGCGGACAGATCGCTGACCCCCGGTTTCGCATATCTGCAGGATTACCTGGAAGGGCGGGACTGATCAGAAAAATTTGCGGTGGTCCTCGTTCTCCCGGCTCCCTGTATTGCCCCCGGAAAGAAAAAAACTCAGGATCAGACCGAATGCTCCCGCACCCAGGAGAACATATCCTGCCATCCGGATGACGGGGACCCTGAAGGCGATCACCGCCCCGGTCAGGAGCATGATGATGCTGATCGTCCGGATGGTACCGGGATAGGAGGATGATTTCCGTCCGGCCATCTGTCTAATGCGGGTTTTTCAGGTTACCGATCACCTGCAGGGGATCATCCGAAGAAAAGATGGTATTCCCCACCACGAATACATCCACCCCGGCAGCGATCAGGTCCCCGATGTTCTCCTCGGTCACCCCGCCGTCCACCTGGATCAGGGTATCCAGGTTCCTTTCGTCGATCATCTTCCGTAGCTTTCTGATCTTGTCCCATGAGGCCTCAATGAAGGTTTGTCCCCCGAAACCCGGGTTCACCGTCATGATCAGCACCATGTTCAGGTCTCCCAGAACAGGACCGAGCAAGGAGACATCGGTATGGGGATTGAGCGATACGCCGGGCTTCATACCCAGTTCACTGATATTCTGGATGGTGCGGTGGAGATGGGTACAGGTCTCGTAGTGGACCGTGAGCCAGTCCGCCCCGGCATCCCGGTATGCTTCCAGGTACCGGTCGGGATCCACGATCATCAGGTGGACATCCAGCGGTTTTTGGGAAACCGATCTGATCTGCCGGATCACGGGAAAGCCGATGGTCAGGTTGGGCACATAGACCCCGTCCATGATGTCCAGGTGAAGCATATCGGCTCCGGAACGGTTCACCATATCGATCTCATCGGCCAGGTGCAGGAAATCGGCTGTCAGGATGGAAGGAAAGATCATGTGCTTGCTCATACCGGGATCATTTTTTACAAAAATAGTTTTTTTATGGCGTAACCTCATCATTTTATGCTCCGATCGACGCAACCGGTCAATCTGATGCTCTCTCTTATACCAGAGATGCCTTCCGGCCGTTTTAGGTGGGGATGGAATTATTGTTATCTTTAATTCCTTTCCGGGCCTGTGTTTCGATGAGGAAATTTGCGATTTTATCCGGTATGTTGTTGATATTCCTGGCCACCAGCCTGTCAGGGCAGCAATATACCCTCAGCGGATATGTGCAGGACAATGCCTCGGGCGAACGGCTGATCGCCGCATCGGTCTACGATTCCATCAGCGGGAAGGGAACCTCCACCAACGAATACGGATTTTACAGCCTGTCGCTGTCTCCCGGAGAGATCCGGCTGAAGGTCTCCTACGTGGGATACTCCACTTTTGCGGAAACCATGAACCTGGGGGCGAACCTGACCATGAACGTTCACCTGGAGCCTTCGCTGATGCTTGATGAGGTGGTGGTAACCACCAACCGGCCGCGGGATGTCGTGGAGGATGTGCAGATGAGTGCCGTCCATATCCCCGTGAAAGAGATCAGCTCCATTCCCATGTTCATGGGTGAAGCCGATGTGATCAAGACCATCCAGCTGATGCCCGGTGTGCAGTCGGGTACCGAGGGAACCAGCGGATTGTATGTGCGGGGAGGGGGTCCGGACCAGAACCTGTTCCTGCTCGACGGGGTGCCCATCTACAATGCAAACCACCTGTTCGGGTTCTTCTCGGTCTTCAATCCCGACGCCATCTCCAGCATCACCCTTACCAAGGGCGGCTTCCCGGCCCACTACGGCGGCCGTCTTTCTTCGGTTTTGGACATCAGGCTGAAGGAAGGGAACATGAGAAAGTTCAAAGGGACGGGTTCGGTGGGGCTCATCGCATCGAAACTGACCCTGGAGGGACCCATCATCCGCAACAGAACATCCTTCATCGTCTCCGCCCGGAGGACCTACCTGGATATCCTGGCCCGCCCCATCATCCGGGCCATCAATAAATCCAACGGGGTGGAGGGGATGACCGGCTATTATTTCTATGACGTGAATGCCAAGATCAACCATAAGTTCTCCGAATACGACCGTTTGTACCTGAGCCTGTACCATGGCCGCGACCGGCTTTACATCCACAACGAAGAGAACCGGATCGACAACGACACTTCCTACCAGACCCGGTCCGAATCAGGCCTGTTCTGGGGGAACCTGACCACAGCGCTCCGGTGGAACCATGTATACGGGAGCAAATTGTTCAGCAATGCGTCACTGATCTACAGCAACTACAGGTTCGATACATTTGATGAAACCCGGACCCTGGTCAACGGCAAATATGACCTGGGATTTTCCTACGACTATTATTCCGGGATCGAGGATGTGGGGGGCATGGTGGATTTCGACTACCGTCCCTCCCCGGCCCATACGGTCCGTTTCGGGGGAAAGTACCTGTACCATATATTCTCCCCGGGGATAGAGACCCTGGAATCCACCGATGATACATTGCGCATGGAATTCAACTCCGATCCCGTTCAGGCGCATGAATTCTACCTTTACGGGGAGGATAATTTCCAGCTGGGATCCAGGATCCGTGCCAATGTGGGACTGCATTATTCTGCATTTTCGGTGAGGGGCAGGTTTTATCACTCCCTGCAGCCACGTTTCACCGGCCGCCTGCTGATCACCCCGGACCTTTCACTGAAGGCGGCTTTTACCCGGATGGACCAGTACATCCACCTGCTGACCAACAGTACCATCGGGCTGCCCACCGACCTCTGGGTCCCGGCCACCGAGCAGACACCGCCCCAGAGTTCTTACCAGTCAGCCCTCGGACTGGCCTACAACCTGAAGGACAGCTGGTATTTCACCCTGGAAGGTTTCTACAAGACCATGAACGGGCTGATCGATTATTCGGAGGGCTCCAGCTTTTTTGAGTTCGGGGTGGACTGGGAGGATAAGGTCGAGAGGGGTGGTGCCGGGACTTCCTGCGGGCTTGAATTTTTGGCCCGGAAAGATCTGGGAAGGATCAGGGGATGGGTGGGGTATACCCTCTCCAAAGTGGAACTGCAGTTTGAGAACCTGAACAACGGACGCCCGTTCCCCTACACCTATGACCGCCGCCATGATGTCTCCATCGTGCTCATGTACCGGGTGAATGAGCAGACCGATTTGAGTGCCACCTGGGTTTACGGGACCGGCAAGGCCAGGACCCTGGCTGTATCCAGGTATGCACCCGATCACTATTATTTTGAAGACGGCTCGGTGTACCCGTTCTCCTATTATTATGACCGGGAGATCCAGTATTATAAAGGGAAAAATGCATACCGGGAACCGGCTTACCACCGGCTGGATGTGGCCATCAACCGCCATAAGGACCGGAAGTGGGGAAAGCAGACCTGGAGTTTCGGGCTCTATAATGCCTACAACCGCCAGAATCCCTTCTATCTCTTTTTCGGGTATGACAATTACGGGAACCGGGCCCTGAAGCAGATGAGCATCTTTATGCTGATCCCTTCCATCAGTTATTCATTTGAATTCTAAGGCACCATGGCATCTGCAGAACAGAGAAGGAAATCCGGGATCGCGCTCCTCATCTGCACGGGGATGTTGATACTCAACAGTGCATGTGAATCCGTGTTGTTTATTGAGCTGGAAGAGTCTGAGAAGCTGATCGTGGTGAATGGGGCCATCAGCAGTGATTCTCTCATTTCTGTGCAGGTGTCGCGCACCCGGCACGTCCTGGATAATGCACCCCTTGTGCCCCTTGAAAACGCCGGGGTGAGGCTGTACCGCGGAGGGACCCTGGTGGAGCGTCTTACCTACGCGGGGAATGCAGTGTACCGCTCCGGCGGGTTCAAACCTTCCGCGGGAGAGGAATATGTCATCGAAGTGGAAAATCCCGGGTATCCGACGGTTACCGCACGATCCATGATCCCTGAACCGGTCATCATCGCTGCCCTTGATACATTCACTTCCATAGTGGATCTGAGTACTCCTTACTATTCACATACCATAAAAACCCTGCAGATCGATCTGACCATTGAGGATCCGCCGGGGGTCGAGAATTATTACATGGTGGATGCGGAAGGGGACCTTTCCCGCACCGAATGGTATGATACGACCATCATCTATGTCGATTCCCTGTATCACAACGGAGAATGGCATTACTATGTCAGCGATTCCACCTACCAGCTGAGCAAAATCGTCAGGTACACCGACCGCATACCGTTGGCTTCCACCGATCTGATCGTTGAGGCCCTTGCCAGCGAGGGGATCCTGTTTTCAGACCAGCTGATCGACGGAAAAAAATACTCCATGCGGCTCAGGACCATGACCGGCAACCTGGGTTCGGCCGATTCGGCAAGGGTCTCCTTCCGGCTCCATTCCATTTCCGAATCCTATTACAGGTACCTTAAATCCAGGCAGAAGCATTATGAGTCACGGGACGAATATCTGGCGGTTCCGGTGATCGTCTACAGCAATATCGAATCGGGGGCGGGCTTCTTCGGGGGTTTTTCCTCGGATGTAACTACAATCACTACCTTTATACCCGAATTTGAAGGGGAATACTGGTATTACGAGACGTATTAAATCGGACCCATGATCGTTTTTGAACAAGTTATTGCCGAAAGGACCGGGATCGGCCTGGTCCGGGTGAAGAACACCATCGAATTGCTGGAGGAGGGGGCCACGATCCCTTTCATCAGCAGGTACCGCAAGGAACATACGGGTAGCCTGAACGAGGTGCAGATCACCGAGATCCGGGACCAGCTCAACAGGCTGAAGGAGCTGGACCGAAGAAGGGAATACATCCTCAAGACCATTGACGAGCAGGGGAAACTGACCGGTGAACTCAGGGAGAAGATCGAATCCAGCCTGGACCCGGTTGTTTTGGAGGACCTCTACCTTCCCTACAAACCAAAGAAAAAGACCAGGGCCACGGTGGCGCGGGACAGGGGACTGGAGCCTCTGGCAAAGATCCTCATGAAACAGGAGGAGGATCCGGAGCAGGCAGCATCGCGCTTTTTGGGCAAGGAAGTGGAAACGGTACAGGATGCCCTCCAGGGGGCCAGGGATGTTATTGCGGAATGGGTCAGTGAGAACCGGCAGGCCAGGAAAACAGTGCGCCATCATTTCAACCGGGGGGCGGTGATCCGTTCCCATATGGTGAAAGGGAAAGAAGAAGAGGGGGCCAAGTACAGAGATTACTTCGATTTCAGAGAGCCCCTGAAAAGTTGTCCCGGACACAGGATCCTGGCCATGCGGCGGGGAGAAAGTGAAGGCATTCTGAGGCTCAGCGTCGAACCGGATCCGGAAAAGGTCATCCGGACACTGGAGACGCAGTACGTAAAGGAAAATTCTGCTGCGGGAGAGCAGGTGGCGGAAGCGGTCAGGGATTCATACAAAAGGCTGATGCAACCATCCATCGAGAATGAATTCAAATCAAAATACAAGGAGAAAGCGGACCGGGAAGCCATCGGTGTCTTCGCGGCCAATTTAAGGCAGCTGTTGCTGGCCCCTCCGCTGGGTCAGAAAAGGGTGATGGCCCTTGATCCGGGATACCGCACCGGCTGCAAGGTGGTGTGCCTGGACGAGCACGGCAACCTGCTGCACAACGAGACCATTTATCCCCATCCTCCCCAGTCCGACCGGGCCGGGGCCACCCGCAAGGTAAACTCACTGGTCCAGCAGTACAAAACCGAGGCCATTGCCATCGGGAACGGGACCGCCAGCAGGGAGACCGAGCGTTTCATCCGCCTGCTCCGATTCCCCCACGACCTGGAAGTATACGTGGTCAATGAGGCCGGGGCTTCGGTCTATTCCGCATCAAAGATCGCCCGGGAGGAGTTCCCCGATTACGATGTAACCGTCCGGGGCGCTGTATCCATCGGAAGAAGGCTGATGGATCCCCTTGCGGAACTGGTGAAGATCGATCCCAAGTCCATCGGTGTGGGACAGTACCAGCACGATGTGGACCAGCACAGACTGAAAGAGAGCCTGGACCAGGTGGTGGAAAGCTGCGTGAACCTGGTGGGGGTGAATGTGAATACCGCCAGCAAGCACCTGCTGACTTATGTGTCGGGACTGGGACCGGTGCTTGCGCAGAATGTGGTGGAAACCCGGCAGGAAAGCGGGGGGTTCACCTCCAGGGAGCAGCTGAGGGAGGTGCCCAGGATGGGAGAAAAGGCCTTTGAGCAGTGTGCCGGGTTCCTCAGGATCGAAGGGGGAAAGCATCCGCTGGACAACTCCGCGGTCCACCCCGAAAGCTATCATATCGTGGAAAAAATGGCCTCCGATCTGGAGGTGGATCTGTCGAGTCTGGTAGGCAACGGGGAACTTGTTGCAAAAATAGAGATCGAAAAATACGCGGTGGGGGGAGTGGGGCTTCCCACCCTGGAGGATATCCGTGCAGAACTGGAGAAACCCGGCCGGGATCCCCGGGAACAGGTTGAGATTTTCGAATTTGACCATGACGTATTCAGCATTGAAGACCTGAAACCGGGCATGGAACTCCCGGGCATTGTCACCAATATCACCCGCTTCGGGGCTTTCGTTGATGTGGGCGTGAAGCAGGACGGCCTGGTCCACATCTCCCAGCTGGCCGACCGGTTCGTCAGAGACCCCAACGATGTGGTGAGCATGCACCAGCATGTGAGGGTAAAGGTGCTGGAGGTGGATCTGCAGCGCAACCGGATCCAGCTCACCATGAAAGGTACCCCATGATGCAAACAACCTTGCCACTCCCGCGCCTGTTCCGGCCAGCCGTATATCAGGGAGGAAAAAATCCGGAAAACTATTTTGAAGGCTGGTACTTCAAGCTGGTGGATGCAGCGGGAAAAGAGATCTGGTCCGTCATACCCGGGATATCCTTTTCCGGGGACCCCCACAGCTTCGTGCAGGTGATCCATGCCAACAGCGGGAAGACCTGGTACATCCGGTATGACACCGAAGCATTCACCTTTCACCGGAACCGGTTCTTTGTGAGGGTCGGTCCCTGCTCATTCTCGTCGGAGAAAATGGTGCTGGACCTGGAAAAGGACGACCTGAAGATACAGGGAACCGTCCGTCTGGAAGGATTTCATCCATTCCCTTCCACGGTCCTTGCCCCCGGGATTATGGGCTGGTACAGCTATGTTCCCTTCATGGAATGTTACCACGGGGTGGTTTCCATGCAGCACCGGATCGGGGGCACACTCCGGATCAACGGGAAGGAGGTTTCATTTGACGGAGGAAAAGGGTATATTGAAAAGGACTGGGGCCGGTCCATGCCTTCCGACTGGATCTGGATGCAGTCCAACCATTTCAGGGAAAATGACGGGGCCTCCTTCATGCTTTCTGTGGCCAGGATCCCGTGGCGGAAGAGCTACTTTCCCGGATTTCTTTCCTTTTTGCTGGTGGATGGAAAGATCTACCGCTTTGCCACCTATAACCGGTCCGTGATCCATGAGATCCGGGTGAACGAGAGAGATGTGCGGATCGATCTTTCCAGCCGCAGGTACCGGCTGAAGGTCCGTGTGATGCGGATGGACGGCGGTGTCCTGAAAGCACCCCGGCACGGCAACATGGACCGGGAGATCACAGAGAGCATCGTCTCTTCCCTGAGCCTCGAGCTTTCAGATAAAAAGGGGCAGGTGCTGTTCCGCGGAAAGGGGAAGCATGCGGGGCTGGAGATCGTGGGGGATGTGACCCGTTACTTTCCGGACTGAACCCGGTACATTTGAGAAAATATCATTATTTTCGCGACATCAAAACGAAAGCCATGAAGACCATAACCAGGATCATCCCGGTCGTGCTGGCCTGGATGACCGTCCAATCATGCCACAGAACTGACAAGATGGAACCACCGATTGCAGAGAAGAGACCCAGGGAACTGACCATCCACGGACATACGCGTATTGATCCCTATTACTGGCTGAGAGAACGGGGCAATCCCGAAGTGATCGCCTACCTGGAAGCTGAAAATGCTTACCGGGAAGCCATGATGAAGGACGAAGAGAAGCTCCGGGAAGAGCTTTTTGAAGAGATGGTGGGGAGGATCAGGCAGGATGATGAAAGCGTACCCTATCTGGACAACGGGTACTATTATTATGTCCGTTATGAGGAAGGTAAGGAGTACCCCATTTACTGCAGGAAAAAGGGATCGCTGGATGCCGGGGAGGAGATCATGGCCGACGTGAACCGGATGGCCGAAGGCTATGATTATTATCATGTGGCCGGGCTCAGCGTGAGTCCCGACAACCGTTACGCGGCCATAGGCATCGATACGGTCAGCCGCAGGAAATACACCATCCGCATCAAGGATCTGGAAACAGGTGAGATGTTGCCTGACCAGATCCCGTTGACCACCGGACGTGCTGCCTGGGCCAGTGACAGCAAAACCCTGTTCTATACCAGAAAAAATGATGTGACCCTCCGGAGCGAGGCCATCTGCCGGCATGTTATGGGAACCGCTGCCGATGTGGATACGGTCGTTTTCGAGGAAACCGATGAAACCTTCAGCACCTATGTCACCCGGACCAAGTCCAGGGAATACCTGGTCATCGGAAGTTCCAGCACCCTGTCCGATGAATACCGGGTACTGCCGGCCGGCAACCCGGAGGGGGAATTCAGGGTCATCCAGCCCCGGGAGCGGGGGCTGGAATACAGTGTGCAGCATTTCGGGGATCATTTTTATATCGTGACCAACCTGAATGCCACCAATTTCAGGTTGATGAAGACACCGGTGGACAAAACGGAGAAAGCACACTGGCAGGAGGTGATCGGTCACCGCGACGATGTGTTCCTGGAGCGGATCGAGATCTTCAGGGACTTCCTGGTGGTGGAGGAGAGGAAAGAAGGACTGAACCACCTGCGGGTAATCCGGTGGGATGATGGTTCCCAGCACTATGTGAACATGGGCGAGGAGGTGTATACAGCCGGCATCTCGGTGAATCCCGAATTTGACACCCCTCTGCTCAGGTACGGTTATTCCTCCCTGACCACCCCTTCTTCCACCTTCGATTACCACATGGAAAGCCGGGAAAAGCACCTGCTCAAGCAGCAGGAAGTGCTGGGCGATTTCGATCCGTCCGACTACGAGGCCAGACGGCTCTATGCCACCGCCGACGACGGGAAGAAGATCCCCATGAGCATTGTTTACCGGAAGGGACTGGAGCTAAGCGGGGACAATCCCACCCTCCTTTATGGATACGGGTCCTACGGGCACACCATGGATCCCGGGTTCAATTCAACCAGGCTGTCACTGCTGGACAGGGGATTTGTTTTTGCCATGGCCCATATCAGGGGAAGCCAGGTATACGGACGTGCATGGTACGAGGACGGGAAGCTGCTGAACAAGATGAACACTTTTACCGATTTCAATGATTGTGCGGAGCATCTGATTGCAGAAAAATATACCAGTCCGGACAAACTGTTCGCCATGGGCGGAAGCGCAGGGGGTTTGCTGATGGGTGCGGTGATCAACCTTCAGCCCGAACTCTACAAAGGGGTCGTTGCCGCCGTTCCCTTCGTGGACGTGGTGACCACCATGCTGGATGAGGAGATCCCGCTCACCACCGGGGAGTACGATGAGTGGGGGAATCCCAACAAGGAGAAGTATTACCGCTACATGCTCAGTTATTCCCCCTACGACAATGTGGAGGCAAAAGAGTACCCGAACCTGCTGGTTACCACCGGACTGCACGACAGCCAGGTACAGTACTGGGAGCCGGCCAAGTGGGTAGCCAGGCTGAGGGAGATGAAAACGGATGACAACCTGCTGTTGCTCTACTGCAACATGGATACCGGGCACGGGGGGGCCTCCGGCCGTTTCGAAAGGTACAGGGAAACGGCCATGGAGTATGCTTTTTTGCTGAAACTGGCAGGGATCCGTCAGTAAAAGTGACACCAACAGCTTTATGCCGGCAAGCGCCATACCATGGCTCGACTTCAAAAGCAACCCTCAGATAATGTTGATAGAATAACATGTTACCGGTCACACACAGAACGACATACAGGGTGACTTACGGGGACACCGACCAGATGGGGGTGGTCTACTACGGGAACTATGCCCGGCTCTATGAGATCGGGCGGACCGAGATGATCCGGGCCATGGGCATGCCCTACCGGGAGCTGGAGGAAGAAGGTGTCATGATGCCCGTCTATACCGTGGAATCCCGTTTCAGGGACGTGATCCTCTATGATGAGCTGGTGACCATCGAGACCACCGTTGAGAAGCTGCCCGCCGCCCGGATGGAATTCGGGCACCGGATCTTCAACCAGGCAGGCAAGGAAGTGCATGTGGCAATGGTGGTTCTGGTATTCATGGATATCAAAACGCGCAGGCCCGTGCGGGCACCTGAGAAGCTGATCAGACTGCTTCAGGGCTGATCAGGCTGCTCCGGGCCCTGACCAGGGTGATCAGGGTGATCTCGGGAGGGATGCCCACCCTTCCGGGAAAACCCGTAAAGCCCGCTCCCCTGTTTACATAGATATATTGCCCGTTATCACCGTAGAGCCCGGCCCAGTGGTCGTACATCCATTTCGAAGGGCTCCACCTGAACCTGCCGATCTCGAAGCCGAACTGGAACCCGTGGGTATGTCCCGCCAGGGTCAGGGGAATATCCTCCCGGTCCTTCACGTGAAGCTCCCAGTGCGCCGGATCGTGTGTAAGCAGGATCCTGACCAGCGATGGATCGGTCCCTTCAAGCGCCCTCTCCAGGTCGCCTTTCTGCGGCATGGGCGGTTTTCCCCAGTTCTCCACCCCGATCAGTTCGATGGCCTCCCCGTCCACCGTCAGGGTGCGGTGCTCATTGAGCAGCAGATCAAAGCCGGCCTTCCTGATCTGCGCCTTCACCCTTTCCAGGTTTTCTTCTTTTGCCTGTTCCGAATCCCAGTCGAAATAATGTCCGTAATCGTGATTGCCCAAAATGGCATACTGGCCCAGCGGGGCCTTCAGCTCTTTCAACATGCCCATGAAGGGATCCATCTCTTCGGCGAAATTATGGACCATGTCACCGGTAAACAGGATCAGATCCGGTTCCAGCCGGTTTACCCGGTCCACCACCCTTCGTATATAAGCGGAATGGTGATAGAACCCTGCCAGGTGAAAGTCACTGATCTGTGCTATCCGGATTCCCGAGAAGGGTTCGGGAAGGTGCGCAACCGGGATCTCCTCGCGGAAGAGCTTCAAGTTGGTCTTCCCCCGGATCATCCCCATGGCGAAGGCAACCATGAGAAGGATCCCCGCAATACTTCCCGGGACCAGGAAAAATTTCCTGAGCGGGTCCGGCCCGGCCTCCCGGTTGACCACCCATGCGATCCCCCCGGCAAGATCCCCTCCAGCCTGGAAGAGATTGAAAAGGATCTTGGGCACATAGAGCATCAAAAAGATCCCCAGCACCAGCGATACCCTGTAAAAGACCGCTGGGTCCCTGAGTTGCCGGAAGGCCGAGCCGGTCCATACAACGGCGGACAGCACCAGCAGGGAGAGGGCCCAGTAGGCGATGCTGAAGATCATCACGCTGCGGGACTGCATGGAAATCATGTTCCGGATGCCCCGGTATGTATAGAGGTCCATGGCCAGGATGAAGAGGACCACGACCAGAAAGAGAAGCTTTCTGTTCAATTTATTTTTGTAGTGAAGGTAAGGATTGTAATTTTAGTAGGGAAATCAAAATCAGCCATCGCATGCAGGTCCGATCCTTTGTTCCCCGTTTAGCAATCGCCGTTCCGGCGCTGATGATCCTTACTCTGATTGTTCTGAACACCGGATGCAGCCGGGAAAGATCCCCGGTGGCCGAATATGTTTCAGCCCCCCTTCCGGAGATCCTGGTCACCCGGGACGGCCGTCCCGTTACTTCACTGGAAGCGTGGGAAGAGTTCCGCAGGCCGGAGATCCTTGAGTTGTTCAGAAACCATGTCTATGGCAGGGTCCCGGAAACAGAACCGGAAGTCCGTTATCTGGAGGCCGTCCCGCCCACTCCCACCCTGGAGGGCAGGGCCATCCGCAGGGAGGTCGACCTGGTGGTCAGCCGCGGGGAGGATACCCTCACCATGGGACTGCTGGTATACCTTCCGCCGGATCCGCCGCATCCGGTCCCCCTTTTTTTGGGCCTGAATTTTTACGGGAACCATACCATCCACCCGGACCCGCAGATCCGGATCACCGGCAGCTGGGTGAGGAACAATGAATCATTCGGCATCACCGAAAACAGGGCCACACCCGCTTCCAGAGGGGTGCGGGCTCACCGCTGGCCGGTGGAGATGATCCTTTCCCGAGGCTATGGCCTGGCCACCATGTGCTACCATGATATCGACCCCGATTTTGACGACGGTTTCCGGAACGGGATCCATTCTGTCCTGGGACCGGAGCCGGCCGACAGGGGTCCGGGCGACTGGGGAGCCATTGCTGCCTGGGCATGGGGACTCTCCGCGGCGATGGATTACCTGGAAGAAGATCCCGGGGTGGACGCTGGCCGGGTGGCGGTGATCGGTCATTCCCGGCTGGGAAAGACTTCATTGTGGGCGGGGGCGCAGGACGAAAGATTCTCCCTGGTGATCTCCAACAACTCCGGGTGCGGAGGGGCGGCCCTGTCCAGGAGGGATTCAGGGGAGCGGGTCAGTGACATCAATACCACATTCCCCCACTGGTTCGCCGGCCGGTTCCATGCCTACAACGACAACGAAGGGGAATTGCCGGTGGACCAGCACATGCTGCTGGCCCTGATCGCGCCCCGTCCCCTCTATGTGGCCAGCGCGGAAAACGATTCCTGGGCAGACCCGCACGGTGAATACCTTTCCCTCGTTATGGCAGGAAAGGCCTATGAGCTGTATGAGATGGAAACCCCGGGGGACCCGGAGCTCCCCGAAACGGACACCCCGGTGCGGGCCGGGAAACTGGGATACCATATCCGGTCGGGCGATCATGACCTGATGGCATATGACTGGGTGCAGTACCTCGATTTTGCTGACCGTCATCTGTCTTTTAAATAAATTCCTCATGAATTATCATGCTATGAAAAAGAGTGTATTGAAAAAGATCTTTATCCCGGTAATCCTGATCGTTCTCCCCGCTGCCCAGGTGCCGCCGGATATCCGGAAAGATCCACCTGCTTTTGAGAACCCGGTGACCGTCCGGTGGATCAGGGAAAACATTGCGAAAACCACCCCCCGCCTGATCCTTACCCCGCCCCTGGAGAGGAAAATGCGGGAAAAACTGGAAAAAGACCCCCTTGCCGGAAACGGTTACCGGCTGCTGGAGCGGGGTGCCCGCTCTATCCTGGAAAAAGAGACGCTCACTTACCGGAAGACCGGACGGAGACTGCTGGGGGTGTCCAGGGAGGCCCTCCTGAGACTCTCTACCCTGGCCCTGGTGTACAGGATGGAAATGGATGAGCGGTATCTGCAACGGCTGGAGCAGGAACTGGAGGCGGTATGCTCTTTTGGCGACTGGAATCCTTCCCATTTCCTGGATGCTGCGGAAATGGCCGCCGGAGTTGCCCTGGCGCTGGACTGGTGCGGGGAATGGATTTCCTCCCCTGTGGACCGTATGGCACGCACGGCCCTGGTTGAAAAGGCCCTCAAACCGGGGTTGGCGGGGGCAGACCATAATTTCTGGGTCGATGCCCACCATAACTGGAATCTGGTCTGTCACGGCGGACTCTCCCTGGCGGCGCTGACTGTGTTCGAACAGGAGCCCGAACTGTCAGCCCGCATCCTGCACCGGGCGGTGGATAAAATACCGCTGGGACTGGAGCCGTATGCTCCCGACGGGGTCTATCCGGAAGGACCTTCCTACTGGTTCTATGCCACCAAATACCTGACCGCGGCCATCTCTGCCTTCCAATCTGCACTGGGGACCGACTTCGGGTTCACCGGCGCCCCCGGACTGAAGGAAAGTGCCCTGTTCAGCCAGGTGCTGGCCGGACCGTCCGGTCAGTATTATAACTATTTTGATGCGGGACTGGGCGGATACCATTCTCTTTCCCATTTCGGGCTGCTTTCCTGGTTTGCAGGGAATACCGGCACCGGAATGGACCGGGAGGCTTACGGTGAATTGTTGCGCAGAGAAGCAGAGCAGCCGGGGCAGCCGGAATATGACCGGTTCTTCAGCCTTTTCTGGATCTGGCTGGCTTCCGCAGAACAGGCGGAACGCGGGCCTTTCATTTTTCCCGAGGTGTGGACCGGGCGGGGAGAGGAGCCCATTGGCATCTTCCGCGAGCCCGAAGGGGGCGGGGATGCTTTCTTTATGGCCGCAAAGGGCGGCCGGGCGGCGGACAACCACGGGAACATGGATGCGGGGTCCTTCATCTTAGAGCTGAACGGCGTGCGGTGGTCGGTGGACCCGGGCAACCAGAATTACCATGAACTGGAACAGATTTTGGGAAACGAACTCTGGGACCAGTCCCGGGATTCCCGCAGGTGGAGCCTGCTCACCAAGAACAACTTCGGTCACAGCACCCTGACCGTGAACGGGGAGATGCATGTGGCGGATGCCCGGGCGACCATGGTCCGGACCGAAGAGGACGGGGAGGTCCCCCGGGTCACCTTTGACCTGAGCCCGGTCTATGGAAATTCCCTGGAACAGGCCCATCGCACATTCAGCAAACTTTCCGGTCACACCCTTCAGGTCAGCGACCGCCTGGTCTTCAATGAAAATACCCGTACCATTACCTGGCAGCTGATCACCCGGGCCGAAGCGGAGGTGGAGGATGGCAGGATCATCCTCCGGCAGGAAGGAGAACGGTTGCAGGTCAGCGTCCGGCCCTCCCCGGCTGAGGTTGATGTGGTGAGCCTTTCACCGCCGCCTTTGCCCTGTGACAAAGAGATTCCCGGACTCAAAAGGCTGGAGCTGAAGTTTGAAAGGATCAGCTTCCCGGGCCCTTCGGGCGAGATCGAGGTGGAACTATCGGCCATTCCCCGGGAGCGGCCCAACTTCGTGTGGATCGTATCGGAGGATAATTCAAAGCATTACATGAAACTGTTCGACCCCCATGGCATCCGGACCCCCCGTATCGAGGAGATGGCCCGCGAGGGCATTCTCTTTACCAGGACTTTCTCCAATTCGCCCGTCTGCAGTGTGGCCCGGTCCACCCTGATCTCTTCCTGCTACGGTCCGCGGACCGGCGCCCAGTTTCACAGGAAATCCCTGATGGTCCCCATGCCCGAAGGGATTGACATGTTCCCCACCTACCTGAGAAGGACCGGGTATTACACCACCAACAACCACAAGGAGGACTATAACTACCGCAAAAATCAAGGGGTATGGGATGAGTCTTCCGTCACCGCCCACTGGGAAAACCGGGGACCGGGACAGCCTTTTTTCCACATGGAGTCGCATCCGGTATCCCATGAAAGCCGCCTCCATTTCGAAAAACAGCTGATGGAGCGGTACAGGCCGGTGACCGATCCCGATTCGGTCTTTGTCTTTCCCGTCCATCCCGACACCGAACTTTTCCGGTTCACGGGCGCCTACTATCGCGACAAGATCCTTTCCGTGGACACCATCGTGGGCAGGGTGCTCGGTCAGCTGAAAAAAGAAGGCCTGCTGGAAAGCACTTTTGTCTTTTATTTCTCCGATCACGGAGGAGTGCTTCCGGGAAGCAAGGGATACCTGTATGAGACCGGTCTGCATGTCCCCCTGGTGGTGAGGATCCCGGAAAAATTCAAACACCTGGTGGAACAGGAGAGGGGTAGTACATGCAGCGGATTTGTGAGTTTCGTGGATTTTGGCCCCACCCTGCTTGAACTGGCGGGTGCACAGATCCCGGAGGGTATCGACGGAAAACCTTTCCTGGGGAGGGGGATCACACCGGGAGACCCGGAAGAAGGGAGATTCGGGTATGCAGACCGTTTTGATGAGAAATATGACCTGGTAAGGAGCCTGAGAAAAGGAAAATTCAAATACATCCGCAATTACCAGCCTTTCTATCCCGACGGACTCTACAATGAGTACCGTTACCGGTGCCTGGCCTACCGGCAGTGGAGGGAGATGTTCCGCAACGGGGAGCTGAACGGGGTGCAGCGCGGTTTTTTTGAGCCCCGGAAGGCTGAGGTGCTCTATGACCTGGAAAAGGATCCTTTTGAAACCAGGAACCTGGCAGGGGATCCCGCATACCGGGCAATCCTCATGGAATTGCGCAATTCCATGACTAAGTGGATAAAGGAAATGCCGGATCTCAGTTTCTACCCCGAGAGCAAACTCTATCATGAAGCATTCCGGGAACCGGTGAAATTCGGACAGGACCACCGGCAGGAGATCGCGGAACTGGTGGATGTGGCCAACCTGGGCCTGCTCTCTTATGATGAGGCCAGAACCGGGATTGCCTCTGCCCTGGAGGCAGCGGAGGTGTGGAAAAAATACTGGGGACTGATCGTCTGCAGCAGCTTTGGGAAGAAAGCAGCGGAATTCACAGATAAAGCGGAAGAACTGACCACCCATCCCAATTTCCTGGTTCGGACAAGGGCGGCGGAGTTCCTGGGGATAACCGGTGACCACAGGGCGGTGGAGGTGATCACCGGGTGCCTCGAAGAGACCGAAGACCCTATAGAAGCGCTGCTGATGTTGAACACCGTGGTATTTCTCATGGATGGTCCCATGCAGTTTACATTCGGGATCACGGAAAAAGACCTTCATCCGGAGGTGCGGAAAAATGAGTGGGTCAAAAGCCGTATGGAGTATATTGGAATTCCTTAACTTGTATTTTTTTGGGGAATAGCGTATGATCTCATTCCAGGATTTCATAAAAGACAACCTGGTCCTGCTCGACGGGGCCATGGGATCCCTTATTTATCAGAAAGGCGTATTCATCGACAAATGCTATGATGAGCTGAACCTTTCCCGTCCCGACCTGATCCGGTCCATTCACGAGGATTATGTACGGGCGGGGGCGAAGGTGATCGAGACCAATACCTACGGGGCCAACCGGTTCAAATTGCAGGCCCATAACATTTCCGGGAAGATCGGGGAGATCAACAGCCGGGGGGTGGCACTGGCCAGGGAGGCTGCCGGGGAGAATGTATATGTGGCGGGGTCCATGGGACCCAGCGGGGTGGAGGCCGAGCCCTGGGGGGATACCACCCTGGAAGAGGTGTTCGGGGCCTATGCGGAACAGGCCGGCATCCTGGAGAAGGGAGGGGTGGATTTGTTTATCCTGGAGACCTTCCAGGATATCCGTCAGATGGAGCAGGCCATCCGGGCGGTCCGACGTGTCAGCACGCTTCCCCTGGTGGCGATGATGACCGTGAGGGAGGACGGGAAGACCCGCTACGGGGTGGATATCGACGATATTGCCTACCGGCTGAAGAAGACCGAAGCCACCCTGATCGGACTGAACTGTACCGTGGGGCCCAAGCCGATGCTGGATTTCGTGGAAAGAATGAGGAAGATCTCCACCAAACCCCTCTGTGTCATGCCCAATGCGGGACGTCCCCAGTACACCGATGGCAGGATGATCTATATGAGCACCCCGGATTATTTCGGGGTCTATACCAGGAGGTTCATTGAAAAAGGCGTGAGGATGATGGGAGGGTGCTGCGGGACAACCCCCGAACATATCAGCAAAATGGCCAATTCGCTGGCCATGAAACAGACCCGCGTCCAGCATTCCATGAAGACCGGCATGAAACCGGCCCCGAAAGAACCGTTGCCCGATCCTGTACCGGTGGAGAAAAAATCACAGCTTTCGGCCAGGCTGAGCTCCGGACAGCAGGTGGTGCTGGTGGAGATGGTCCCCCCCAGGAGCATCGATATCCGGAAACCCCTGGAGGGGGCCCGGCTCCTGCTCGATCACGGGGTGGATGCCATCAATATTCCCGACGGACCCAGGGCCTCGGCGCGGATGACCGGACTTTCCCTGGCGGTGCTCCTCCAGAACCAGGTGGGGATCGAGACGGTGATCCATTACACCTGCCGGGACCGGAACCTGCTGGGGATGCAATCGGATCTGCTGGGCGCTGCCGCCATGGGGATCAGGAACATCCTGGCCATCACCGGCGATCCGCCCATGATCGGCGATTACCCGCAGGCGACGGCTGTATTCGATATCGATGCCATCGGACTGGTCCACCTGATCAACAACCTGAACCGGGGGCTCGATGTGGGTGAGAAGCGGATCGGGGATCCCACCGCCTTTTTCACGGGGGTGGGACTGGACCCCAACAGTGTCAACCAGGAGAACGAGATCGGCCGGTTGCAGGAGAAGCGGGAAGCGGGGGCCGAATTCATCATCACCCAGCCCGTGTTTGACATCCCATCCCTGCAATCCTTCCTGGAAAAAACAGACCTGGGGGACCTGTATCTGATCACGGGCATCTGGCCGCTGGTCAGCCTCCGCAATGCCGAATTCATGAAAAATGAAGTGCCGGGGGTGTATGTCCCCGATGCGGTGATCAGCTATATTGGCAGGTACGATTCAAAGGAGGACCAGCTGAAAGCGGGACTGGAGATCGCCAGGGGGATGGTGGATACGGTGAAAACCTTCGCCCACGGGATCCAGGTGAGCGCGCCCTTCGGGAAATACAAACTGGCCGTGGATGTGGCCGGAGCCATTCTGGACCGAAGTTCCTCTTAAAAATCGGCGCAAAAACGATCCCTGAAATCATGGAGCCAACCCAATGCAGCAGATAACATGAAAAAATTATGCATCATCCTTCTGATCACCGCAGTCCCGGTGAGCCTGCTTTTCCCGCAGCTTCATCCGGACTGGGAGAACCCGGAGGTGTTCCAGAAGAACCAGGAACCCCCGCACACCACACTGATGCCCTATGATAGGATGGACCGGGCGCTAGAGAACCA
Organism: Bacteroidota bacterium; assembly: GCA_051746185.1. Taxonomy (GTDB): domain Bacteria; phylum Bacteroidota; class Bacteroidia; order Bacteroidales. The sequence continues at coordinate 42,240 of JBNJEV010000005.1, read as the reverse complement.
GCGGAAATCCTCGCCCAATCACATATCACTGAACGGGACCTGGAAGTTCCTCTGGTCGGAGAACCCTGACAGGGCAACGGAAGATTTTTACCGGGAGCGGGCCGACCGGTCGGATTGGGATACGATCCGGGTGCCTTCCAACTGGCAGATGGAGGGATATGGCTATCCCATTTTCAGGAACATCGGATTGCCTTTCCCGAACGATCCGCCCGATGTGCCCGATGATTTCAACCCGGTGGGATCCTATTACCGGACCTTTGAGATTCCCTCTTCATGGGAGGGAAAGCAGGTATTCCTGCATTTCGAGGGGGTCCATTCCGCCTCCTATGTATGGATCAACGGAGAAATGGCGGGTTATAACCAGGGAGGGATGGAGCCTGCCGAATACGATATTACACCTTTTCTGAAACGGGGGGAAAACAGCATTGCAGTGAAGGTCCTCCGGTACAGCGACGGGGCTTTCATGGAGGACCAGGACACCTGGCGGCTCTCGGGCATCTACAGGGATGTATACCTGATGGCCACCCCCCGGATGCACATCCGTGATTTTTATATCACCACCGACCTGGATGAGGCTTACCGGGATGCCGTCCTCAGAGTGGAGGCGGAGGTGAGCAATTACCGGCAGGCCGGCAGGGACGGATTCTCCGTCCGGGTCCGGCTGCATGACGGTGAAGGGGAAACGCTGCCCGGCAGCGAAAAGGTGATCCCTGTCGGTCCGGTGGAAGGCGAAAGCACGGTCAGGATCGAAGATACCCTTCAGGTCCGCAGCCCCGAAAAATGGTCCGCCGAGTATCCGAATCTCTATATCCTGACCATGGAACTGCTGGATGGGGAGGGGACGGTGACCGAGATCCTGAGCAGCCGGGTGGGCTTCCGGGAACTGGAGATCAGAGACCAGGCCTTCTGGATCAACGGGGTCCGGATCAAGTTCAACGGGGTGAACAGCCATATGCTGCATCCCGTGACGGGTCACGCCATGGATGTGGAAACCATGCGGGAGGACCTGATCTTGATGAAAAGATTTAACATTAACTGCGTGAGGACCAGTCATTATCCCCCCAATGTGGAATACCTGGACCTTGCCGATGAGCTGGGGGTCTATATCGTGGACGAAACGGGGGACGAGGCCCATGCTTACCAGCATATCTCCCATCTGCCGCAGTGGCGCGAACAGTACCTGGACCGGATGAAGAAAATGGTGTACCGTGACCGGAACCATCCCTCGGTGGTAATGTGGAGTGCAGGGAATGAGAGTGGTCCGGGCGATAACCTGTGCGCGGTCATGGAAGAGGGCAAGCGGATCGATCCCAGCCGGCCGGGATGGATGTACGGGGGCAATGACGACCGGGATCCTCAGACCAATCCCATCAGATGCGAGGATATCGTGGGGCCCCGTTACCTGGAGCCTTTCGCGCTGGAACAGCTGTTCGGGAAATCGGAAGACCCCAGACCATCGTTCATGGACGAGTACCTGGCTGCCACCGGTAACAGTGTCGGGGGACTGGACGAATACTGGGACCTCATCTACCGCTATCCCAGGCTGACGGGAGGGGCGGTCTGGGACTGGGTCAGCCCGGGGATCACCCAGCCGGTGGTCATCACGCCGGACGGGTCGCCCGAAAATATCCAGTGTGTCCTGATGAACAGGGCCCGCCTGGTGGAAGGAAGGTTTGGGAAGGCCCTGTTTCTGAGCGGACATGACGACTGGCTGGAGGCGTACCGGGACCCCGCGCTGGACATTTCCGGCAACAGCATCACCCTCTCCTTCTGGATCAGGCCGGAACCCTACAATGGCTACGCGCATTACCTGACCAAGGGGGACCACCAGTACGGGATCATCCAGCCCGATTCCGCCCATCTTGAATTTTACCTGCATGTCAGGGAGCGGACCGCCATTCAGGGAAGGCTTCCTTCCGGATGGGTGGGACAATGGCACCATGTGGCGGGGATCTATGACGGGGAGCACATGAGGCTTTTCGTGGACGGGGAGGAGATCGCCGCAGGGGCGCTTCAGGGTCCTGTCATCAACGGACCCGAGCGTTTGGCCATCGGGAAAAGCACAGCCATGGAGGACAGTCACCTGGGCCCGCTCAGCCATGCCACCGTGGACCGGGTCAGGATCTTCTCCGAACCGGTTCCCCTGGAACAGCTGCGGGAGGATGCCGGGGAACTGAAGCAGCGGTCCCTGCTCTGGCTGGATTTCGATTCCACCCGGAAGGAAGGGGAGTTCTGGTCCATCGGCCTTCCCGGGCGGACTTACGGACTGGTATGGCCCGACCGGACCGTCCAGCCCGAATTATGGCAATTGAAAAAATCACCTCAGCCGGTGGCACTCAAAGCGGTTTCCGTGGAGAGCGGGGAGATGGAAGTGACCAACCGGCACCATTTCAGGGACCTTGAGGAACTGGACGCCTCCTGGGAACTGACCGCTGACGGAGAGGTGATCCAGGAGGGAACCCTTGATGTGGCGCTGGCACCGGGAGAAAAGAAGAACATCCGGGTTCCGTTCGACAAGCCGCTGGCCAGCCCGGGGGTCCGGCATCATCTGACAGTGCGGTTTACCCTGGCAAAAGAGCTTCCCTGGGCTTCAAAGGGACATGAGGTTGCCTGGGAGCAGTTCGAGCTCCCCTTTTATGAGCAGACCCGGACCCCGGTCAGCGAATACACACCCCTGGAGATCGTTGAGGAAGAAGACCGGGTGATGATCAACGGGAACGGGTTTTCCTATGCGATCAGCCGGCAGAGCGGAATGATCGATTCCCTGGTGGTGGAAGGCAACAAACTGATCCGGAAAGGTCCCCGGTTCAATGTATGGAGAGCCCCTCTGGCCAATGACCAGGATTCCTGGGGAATATGGAGGAGCGATATCGGACACACCCGCGAAGGGATGGGAAGGGAGATCGCCAACGGATGGCGCACCATAGGGCTGAATCGCCTGGAGTATGCCCTGGATAGCTTCCGGGTTGTGGATCCCGGAGGAGGAAGGGCGGAGATCTTTACGGAGGCAAGTTTCCATGCCAACAATTATACCACCGGATTTAAGGTCCGGACCCGCTACACCATCCTGGGGAACGGACAGGTCACCGTGGCCACCGATCTACTGCCCCAGGGCAACATGACCCACTGGTTGCCGAAAATAGGCCTTCAGCTGGAGCTAGAGGAAAAATACCGCAATATGGAATGGTTCGGCAGGGGGCCTTTCGAAACCTATCCGGACCGTAAAACCGGTGCCAGGATTGGAAAATACGAGCGGACGGTGGATGAGGATGATGTTCCCTACATCATCCCCCAGGATTACGGGAACAAGACCGATGTGCACTGGATCTCCCTGAAAGATGATCAAGGAAGGGGATTGCTCGTCAGCGGAGAGGAGCTTTTCCATGCGAGCGCACACAAATACTCCATGGAAAACCTGACCAGGGCATTCTACAGGTTCCAGCTGAAAGAAAGGGAAAGTGTGACCCTGAACCTGGACCACCGGGTAAGCGGGGTGGGAGGAACGGCCATCATGCTTCTGAACCAGTACCGGGTACTTCCCGGTCCGGCCAGTTTCACATTTCACCTGAAACCGGTGCTTACAGCATCACCATGATCTTCGGAATGAAGATCAGCAGGTAGGTGAGCAGGGATAATGCGGCTGTGATCACTACCAGACTGTTGCCCATCAACCTGATCCTGGAAGCCTGGAAAGAAGTGATCGAGCTGTCGCTTCTGGTCTGAAGCAGGGCGGCGGTCCTGCAGACCCCTGCTCCCAGGAACAGGAGGGTCACCAGGATCACCAGGGTCCATTGTACGGCATTCATCTGGAGTGCGATCCCGCCCGCGACGATGAAGAGGGTCAGAAACAGCTGCGCGGTCAGCCCGGGATCGGTGGCGAACACTTTTCGAAGTCCGCCCAGCACATTTTGCAGGACCCGGGGTCGTGCCTGAAGAGCGTAATCAGGATGGCTGAATTCCATGGTTGGGGTCTTTATTTTTGACCAAATCTAATAATTCTTACGTAAAATGACGATTTTATGTTACAAAAATATCATTTTACTCCACAATAGTCAGCTCCCTGGTCATTTCAAATGCTGTCCCTGCCTGTTTGAGGATCAGTTTATTTTCTTCGGGAATAAAATCTATTTTGATCCCGGCCGGATCATACCTGAACCGGTGAATATCATAGGCTTCCAGGGGAAATGCCGGCTGGGCGGTGGCCTGCGCGGTCAATGTGCCGTCCTCAATGATGAAGGTGATTTTCAGGGGAAGCTCCGGACTGCTGTATACACCCGTATACTGCTCCAGGACAGCGGGATCCACCTCGATCGCTTCTTTGAATTCCGGCAGATCGTATTCCCTGCCGAAATAAATGCTCAGGGCGCCAATCAGGATCTTGTTCCTTGACATGACCGCCCCGTTGGATGAATATGCAATGGAGATATTTTCATCCGGAAAGAAGGCGGCCATGGACTGAAAACCGTCGATCCCTCCCGTATGGCCATAGGCGGTTTTTTCAAAGAAGGAGAACCGGGCCATTCCGATCCCGCGACCGTTCTCGATCTCTTTCATCTGTTCCAGCGTTCTGTCCGATACCAGCTTTTCGTTGAACAGGCAATCCAAAAAAAGGTTCAGGTCGGTAGGAGTGGAGATGATCCCTCCGGCACCTGCGGGGACGCTCATATGGGTTTCGGTGGCCGGTGTCCATTCCCCGACCATGACATACGAGCGCGCTTCATTGTTTTCAGGATCGATCAGGGAACCGTAACGGGTGTTCTTCAGACCGCAGGGACGGATGATCCGTTCCTGCAGGATCTCCGGATACTGTTTCCCCCCGGTCTTTTCGGCAATGAAGGAGAGCAGCACGTAATTGGAGTTGGAATACCCGGTCTTTTCACCGGGCTGGAAGACAGTACCGAGATCGATGATCCTGCCGACAAGCTCCTCACGGGTGACGGGTTTCTCCATCCATTCGGTATAATCTTCCGCCGCCGTAATATTGAATATTCCGCTCTGGTGTTTCAGAAGGTGCCGGATGGTGATCCTGTCCGCATGTTCGATCGCCGGAAAATAGCCTTCCAGTTTCGTGTCGAGTTCCAGTTTTCCCTCCTCCACCAGCTGCATGATGAGGGTGGCCGTGAATATTTTGGATACGGATCCGATCCGGTATTTTGTTTCCGCGTCGGCCCTGATATCCTGTTCGATGCTGGCAAAGCCGATGGACCTTTGGTATATTTCCCTGCCTTCTTTAAAGATGGAGATGCTTCCCATGCCCCGGTCATGTGCTTCGATCAGCGTGAACAGGCTGTCCATTTTTGCCCTGTCGAATTCCTGTGCTGCCAGTCCGGTAGCGAGGACCGACAGGATCACTGTAACAAGCTTCCTCATACGTAAAATCTGATTAATTCCGGTTGCTGCCTCAGATGGATACCCATGCTTTGAGCCGGGAGCTTTCCACCGCCCGGTCCACAAAATGCATCCCCCTCAACCCGTCGTAAATGGTGGGAAAGTCCAGGACTTCGGGAGGGGGTTCGGTCCCTTTCATCAGGTGCTTCATGCTACTGGCCGCATTCCTGTAAATATTGGCGAAGGCCTCGATGTATCCTTCCGGGTGCCCGGCAGGAACGCGGGTGTTGTAGGTGGCGGCGGGACTGACATGGGGTGTGCCGGTCCTCCTGATCTCGACCGGTCTCTGAAGCCACCGGATGACCAGGGAATTGGGTTCCATCTGGTTCCATTCAAATCCCCCCTTCTCTCCGTACACCCTAAGCTTCAGGGCGTTCTCCTCGCCTGCGGAGATCTGGCTGGCATAGAGCACTCCCCGTGCCCCGTTCTCGAAATGAAGCAACATGTTGGCATCGTCGTCCAGGATCCTGTCGGGGACCAGCGTGCTAAGATCGGACATCAGCTCGTTCACCTGCAGACCGGTAACATATTCTGCCAGGTGGAATGCATGGGTCCCGATATCCCCCACGCAGCAGGTTTTCCCCGATTTGTCCGGGTCCCCTCTCCAGGAAGCCTGCACATTGCCGGTTTTCTCCAGGGACTCGCTGAGCCAGCCCTGGGGATATTCCACCACCACTTTTCTGATCTTGCCCAGTTCCCTGCTCAAAACCACCTTTCTGGCTTCCTTGACCATGGGGTATCCCGCATAGGTATGGGTCAGGGCAAACAGCATGCCCGTTTCCTCCTTGATCCTGACCAGCACCTCCGCCTCGTCAGAATCCAGGGCCAGAGGTTTGTCGCATACCACATGAAATCCATTCTCCATGGCCAGTTTTGCAGGCTGGAAATGAAGGTGATTGGGTGTGGTGATGGTCACAAAATCCATTCGTTCGCCTTCAGGCAGCCTGGCTTCCTGTATGATCATATCCTGGAAAGTCCCGTACACCCTTTCCGGAGGCAGGTAGTATTCCTTTCCTGTGATCTTTGATTTAGCAGGATCTGAACTGAAAGCACCGCAGACCAGGTCGATCTGGCCGTCAAGAACCGCTGCCATGTAGTGGACGCGTCCGATAAATGAACCCGGGCCTCCTCCCACCATGCCCATCTTGATTTTCCTTTCTATCATTGCCGAAATGTTCTTTTTAAATAATACATAAAACTAACTCTTTTTTTTATTTTTGATTGGATCAAACAGGGAGAGTTTCCATGGAAAAGGTCAGATGGGGAATTATCAGCACCGCGAAAATAGGGCTCAGGTACGTGATCCCGGCCCTGCAGCGAGGACAGTTCAGCGAGGTGACCGCCATTGCATCACGCTCCCGGGAAAAAGCGGAAGAGGAGGCATTACGGCTGGGAATCGAAAATGCGTACGGCTCGTACGAGGAACTTTTGAACGATCCCGGTGTGGACGCGGTCTACAATCCCCTTCCCAACACAATGCATCTGAAATGGACCGTCAGGGCCATGGAGGCGGGAAAACATGTTTTGTGCGAAAAGCCGCTGGCCATGACCGTTCCCGAAGCCGAAGAGATGATCAGGGTGCGTGACCGGTGCAAAGTGAAGGCCGGCGAGGCTTTCATGGTGAAATCGAATCCCCAGTGGATCGAGACCCGGGAGCGGGTCCGAAACGGTGAGATTGGTCAGCTGAGGCTTGTCCAGGGAGCGTTCAGCTATTATAACGTGGATCCCGCCAATATCAGGAATATTCCGGAACTGGGAGGGGGCGGGATGTGGGATATCGGATGTTATCCGGTCACCACTTCCCGGTACATCTTTGAGAAGGAACCGCTGGGGGTGTTTGCTTCGCTGGAATTTGATCCCGGTATGAAAACCGATCGCCTGGGAAGTGTGGTCATGGATTTCCCTTCCGGTCAGGCCCTGTTTGCCGTCAGTACCCAGCTGGTCCCTTACCAGCGGATGCATATTTTCGGGACCGGGGGTCACCTTGAAGTGCATATCCCATTCAACGCTCCTGATGACCGTCCCTGCACGGTGGGCTTTGACCGGGGGAGTATCCTGATGGATGAGATCCGCATTCATTCCTACCCGGTGGCCGACCAGTATGAACTGATGGGAAATGATTTTTCCAGGTCCATTTTGGAGGACACCGAAGTGCCTGTCCCGCTTGAGGATGCACTGAACAATACCCGGGTGCTCACCGCCATCTTCGAGTCTGCCAGAACGGGTACCTGGAAAGAGGTGATCTAGCTCCTTTTTCTTATTTTTGGCGTAAAGCTGACGTTTTGATCTATCCAAAACAATTTGAGGGGAAAATTGAATTCGACAGGATCCGGGAACTGGTCAAATCACACTGTCTTTTTGAACCGGGGATGGAGCGGGTGGATGCCATGGGTTTCATGTCCCGCTACGAAGATGTTGAACGGGAACTGAAGCTGACCGAAGAATTCAGGGAGATCTGCATGCACGAGGAGGAATTCCCTGTCCAGCATTTCATCGACAACAGGGAGCCCCTGGAAAAAGCCCGGGTCGAGGGGACCTACCTGCTGGCCGGGGAAGTGTTCGGACTTTCCAGGAGCCTGGACTCCATCAGGGCCATCCTCCATTTCTTCAAATCGGAGGAGGAGGAAAAATATCCTTCGCTCAGGGAGCTCTGCAAGCCGGTAAAAGTCTTTCCCTTCGTCAGTGACCGTATACAGCAGATCCTGAACAGGCACGGAAGGATCCGTGACAATGCTTCACCGGAACTGCTCCAGATCAGAAGGAGCCACCAGGAAAAGCAGGGAGATGTCTCGAAGAAGCTGAACCAGGTGCTCGCGAAGGCCCGGCGTGAGGGATGGGTGGACCAGGATACGGCCCCCACCCACCGGAACGGCCGTCCCGTGATCCCGGTGATGGCCGGGAACAAAAGGAAAGTGAAGGGAATGATCCATGATGAGTCGTCCTCCGGGAGGACCGTTTTCATTGAGCCCGATGAAGTGGTGGAACTTTCCAATGAGATCAGGGAGCTGGAATATGCCGAACGCAGGGAGATCGTCGTGATCCTCCGCCGGTTTACCGATGACATCAGGCCGTATATTCCCGAACTGCTTGCATCCCACGAATTTCTTGCCACCATCGATTTTATCAGGGCCAGGGCACTGTTTGCCCTGCGGATCGACGCCCGGCGGCCGCAGCTGAAGAACGAACAGGTGTTTGACTGGAAGGAAGCCCGGCATCCATTGCTCTGGCTGGCCTACCGGACAGAGAACAGGGATGTGGTGCCGCTCACTTTCCATCTGGAAGGAAAGAACAGGATCCTGCTGATCTCGGGCCCCAATGCCGGGGGGAAATCGGTGTGCCTGAAAACGGTCGGACTTTTGCAGTACATGGTGCAATGCGGACTTCTTGTCCCCTGCCGGGAAGAATCGGTGTTCGGTCTTTTTGCCGGGATCTTCATTGATATCGGGGATGAGCAGTCCATCGACAATGATCTGAGCACCTACAGTTCCCATTTGGTGAATATGAAATATTTTCTCAGATACGCCTCGGCCGACACCCTCATTCTGATCGATGAGTTCGGAACGGGAACGGAGCCCATGCTTGGTGGGGCCATAGCGGAATCCATCCTGGAAGAACTGAACCGGTCAGGCACCTGGGGGATCATGACCACCCATTATACCAACCTGAAGCATTTTGCCACTTCCTCCGATGGGATCGTGAACGGGGCCATGCTCTTCGATAATCAGAAAATGCAGCCGCTCTACCAGCTCCAGGTGGGCAATCCCGGGAGCTCATTTGCCTTCGAGATCGCCCGCATGATCGGTCTCCCCGAGGATGTGCTTGCCAGGGCATCCGAAAAGGTCGGACAGGACCACATCGATTTTGACAGGAACCTGAGGGAGATTCTGAGGGACAAGAAGTACTGGGAGGGAAAACGGAAGAAGATCCGCCAGTCCGAGAAAAAGTTGGAGGAGCTGATGACCCGGTACGAGCGGGAGCTCCGGGAGAGTGAAAAACAAAGAAAGGCCATTGTCCGGGAGGCCAGGGATAAGGCAGAACAGATGCTGGGCGGGGCCAACAGGAGGATAGAGCAGACTATCAGGGAGATCCGGGAGGCTGAAGCGGAAAAAGAGCGCACAAAAGAGATCAGAAAGGAACTGGACCGGTTCAAAGAGAGCCTGGAACAGGAAAGGGGTGAGGAAGAACAGCGCATGGAAAGGTCCCTCAGGGAGATCAAAAAACGGGGAAGTGAGCTGGAAGCACGAAGGCCCGATCTGAGGCAACGGTCCAGAAAAACGCTGGATCAGCGGAAGCGGGAGAAGGAGGACCGGGAGATCCGTCCGGGCGACCTGGTGCGGATCAAAGGCCAGGAGATACCGGGAGAGGTCCTGGAGCTGAAAGGGAAAAATGCCATTGTGGCATTCGGCGTGTTCAAGAGCACGGCCGGGCTGGATCAGCTGGAAAAGGTCGGAGCAGAAGAAGCGGGACCCCTGAGGGCACGTGAGCGTTCGAAGGTGAACCTGGGCGACTGGGATGTGGGGACCAGGAGGGTGCACTTCCGTCCTGACATCGATCTGCGCGGGAAACGGGCCGATGAGGCCATGGAGGAGGTGGTGGCATTCATCGATGAGGCGATCATGGTCAATGCCCGGGAGCTGAGGATCCTGCACGGGAAAGGGAACGGGGTGCTGCGCCAGCTGATCAGGGAATATCTGCAAACGGTCGACCTGGTGGAATGGTACGGGGATGAGCATGTGGACCGCGGAGGGGCAGGGGTAACGGTGGTAAGGTTGGAAACTCTGCGAAGCAGTACACCATGATCAAGTTACTGAACAGAAAGGAGATTGACGATCAGCTATGGAACCATATGGTATCCGGCTGGCGTCATGAAACCCTCTATCCCTATACCTGGTACCTGGACCTGGTGGCAGAGGATTGGTCGGCGCTGGTTATGGATGATTACCGGTGTATCATGCCGGTGGCCTGGAAAAAGAAACTGGGGATCAGGTATCTGTACCAGCCCGTTTCCACCCAGCAACTGGGTGTGATCTCACGGGTTGACGGAGATCCCGGTCAGGAGGTCATGCAGACTTTCATTCGCATGCTGCCCGAATATTTCTTTCTGGGAACCTATGCCTTCAGCAGGGGGAATCATGTGGAGCCGGAACCGGGTTTCCGGCTGGAGGAGAGGACCAATTATGAACTGGATCTGTCCCCCGGATATAAGCAGATCCGGCTGGGCTATAACACCAATACCGAAAGGAATCTTAAAAAAGCGGAACGATCGGGTCTGCGTGTGACCGCTGACATCCCCCCGGATGAATTCCTTGAACGCCGCCGCAGGTATGATCCCTTTCAGCGGGGCGACACTTTTTACAGGGTGGTGTCAGATCTGATTACCGGGCTGCTGCGGCATGACAGGGGAAAGATCTACGGGATCCGTATGGGAGAGGAACTGATCGCTGCTGCCCTCATTGCATACAGCAGGAAGCGGGTGGTTTACCTTCATTCCTTTTCCGCTACCGAAGGCAGGCAGAACCGCTCCATGTTCCGGATCGTCGACCAGGTTATCCGGATGCATGCAACAAAAGAGATGATCCTGGATTTTGAAGGGTCCATGGTTCCCTCCATTGCCAGGTTCTTTGGTGGATTCGGAGCAAACCCCACAACTTACCAGCGGATCCGGTTCAACCGTTTTCCATGGGGTGTTCAAAAAAGGAGGGAACATGGGTGATCTGATCAAACACCTGGCGGCCTCCCTACCGTTCCCCCCCGTTTTCCGAAACCCGGAAAGACACCTGAAAGGTGAGGTGGTCTTCCCCTTCTATCATGCAGTTTCCGATGCCCGGCCGCCGCATCTTTCCCATGCCTATCCCGTCAGAACGGTCAAAGCCTTCGAAAAGGACCTGGAATTTCTGCTGAGGCACTTTCAACCGGTTTCCGTCAAGCAGGTGTTGCAAACCACCGGGAGGAATGAAGGCGCCCCCCCGCGCATGGTGCTTTCTTTTGACGACGGACTGATCCAGTGTTATGAGACCGTCATGCCCATCCTTCAGAGAAAAGGAGTTCCGGCCGTATTTTTCCTGAACAATGATTTCATTGATAACAGGGGGTTGTTCTACCGGTACAGGATCAGCCTCCTTCTGGAGAGGTTTCCCCGCCTGGGCGAAAAAGAAAGAAAAAAGGCTGCGGAAATTCTGCAATGCAGGCCTTCAGGATTGGAGGCCGCTCTCCGGAAGATCTCTTATCCGGAAAGGAGGATCACCGACCGCCTGGAGGAACTGTGGGGATCCTCCTTTGACGACTATCAGTCCGACAACCCGGTATACATGAGCACATCCCAGATCCGGGATCTGATCGAAAAGGGATTTGAAGTTGGGGCCCACGGAAAGGACCACCCCTGGTTTGCAACCATGTCCGGGCAGGAAGCCCTGGAGCAAGTCAGGAAGAGCGTGGAGGATATCCGGAACCGGTTCAAGCTGGATTACCGGTATTTTGCCTTTCCTTTCTCCGACCATGGGGTGGCAGATGAAACCATTGCCAGGCTTTTTAAGGAACGGATCATCGATGCCGGCTTCGGGACAGCCGGCTGGAAGGAAGACCGCTGGGACAGGTATTTCCAGCGCATTCCCATGGAATTAGGAAGGTATACGGGAAAGCAATTGATGCAGGGGGAATGGTTGAGAGGGGTGGCCCGGAAATGGGCAGGGAGGAACCTGGTGGACCGGAAGCATCAGCCGGAAAAAGCCGGAGAGACGGAACAATTTGCTCAGACACGGCCGTGGAGGGTGAACACGCTGGTGATCGGGGCAGGGCGTTCGGGAACCACCACCCTGTGCGACATCCTGGAACAACACCCCGATGTCTGTTACTCCGCAGTGAAGGAGGTATACTATTTCTCCATTCCCGATCTTTACAGAAGAGGAGAGAAATACCTGCATTCTTTCTTTGAAAATTGTGCCGGCAAACCTGTGGTTGCCACGGCCGACACCTACCTGCTGATCGCTTACGGGGCCATTCAGCGGATTTATGCCTATAACCCGGAGATGAAGATCATTGTGATTCTCCGGAACCCGGTGGAACGGGCTTTTTCTTCCTATCATTATTCGGTCAATTACGGTCATCACAAACCTTACCCCCGCTTCACCGACTCCATTGAAGCGGAAGCAGACATTGCAGAGGAACCCGATGTGGTGAAAAGGAACAATATGGGGCATTTTTATGGCGGGCTGTACAGCAGGCACCTGGATCAGTGGCTCAAGGTCTTCGATCGCAGTCAGCTTCTGATCCTCTTTACTGCGGAGCTGCAGGACGACCCAGAAGGGACAGTTTCAAAATTACTGGATTTTCTGGAGCTTCCACCTGCTGAGCTGGATGTGCGCAGGCTGAATGTGCATGCTGTCCCCCGGTCCAGGTCACTGGAGCAGACCCTGCTCAACCGGGAAAGTTGGGTCCGCCGTTCTGTCAGGAAACTGATCCCCGCATTTGTCAAAAACCGGATCATCCGTTCCGGGATGGTGGAAAAGATCTTCCGCATGAACCGGAAAACTTCCCCGGTCCCTGAAATGTCTGTTGAGGAGAGGCGCCGTGCGGAAGCATTTTTCAAAAAGGACATGGAACGACTGGAAGATGAGTATCAGGCCGGGGGCCAAAAGTAACTTTCGGCTCCGGATGATTCCGGTTCAGGATAGGCTGCCTGCTGCTATCAGGGACCTGGGTCATTCGTTGCGGATGAGCCGGTCGATGTCGGTTTCGCTCAGATTGGCCCCGGTCAGTTTGCCGTCCTCGCATTTCAGGGTCCGGGAAGGGAACCGTTTCAGGAGGTTGTAATTGTGGGTGGCCATGACCACAGCACGGCTGCTTTCGGAGATCTCCAGGAGAATCTGCATGATCTCGTCCGATGTGGCCGGATCCAGGTTGCCCGTGGGTTCATCGGCCAGGATGATCTCGGGGTCGTTCAGAAGGGCGCGGGCGATGACCACCCGCTGCTGCTCGCCCCCTGAAAGCTGGTGAGGCATCTTATATCCTTTGTATCCCAGGTTAACTTTTTCCAGCACTTCAGCGATCCGGTCCCTGATCTCCTCCTTGTTCTTCCAGCCTGTGGCCTTCAGGGCAAATTCCAGGTTGCTTTCCACCGTACGGTCCGTGAGCAGTTGAAAATCCTGGAAGACGATCCCCAGTTTTCTTCTCAGGTAAGGGATCTCCTTCCGCCGGATCTTTTCAAGCTGGAAACCGGCCACCATTCCAAGTCCCTCTGTGAGTGGATACTGGGCATTGATGGTTCTGATCAGGCTCGTCTTCCCGCTTCCGACCCGGCCGATCACATACAGGAATTCACCCCGGGAGACACTCAGGTTCACATCGGAGAGCACCAGGTGATCGTTGACACTGATCACGGCATTTTCTAGTGTGATGACATTGTCCAGTGACATGGGTTACTTTTAATACCGGGCTAAATTAAGAATTATAATCATACTAAAATTAACATCCTTCTGTTAATTAAAAAGAGCTGCCGCCTGAAGTGCGGCAGGGATTATTCGTAATTTTACAAGGTTAACCCAATGCATATGATCCGTGAGATGAAGGTTGTTCTTTCCATCATAATGATCGCCATCCCCCTGAGTTTGCCCGCACAGAAAAGTGCGGTGTACCGGTACGGGGACAATGCCTACCTGAAAGGGCTTGAACTTTACCAAAAAGAAAAATACGGGGCCGCGCGACACCAGTTTGAGCAGGTACTGGCTGCCACAGAGGGTTCCCGTTCCGAGATCCGTTCGGAAGCTTCGTTTTACCTGGCCATGTCGGCGGTGGAGCTGCGTAATGACGACGCGGAGTATCTTGTTTTTTCTTTTATTTCAGAATACCCCGAAAGCCCCCACGTGGATGAGGCGGCATTCCGCCTGGCCGACTATTTCTATGACAAGAACAGCTGGGCCAAGTGCATTTCCTGGTATAACCGGGTGGACCGCTTCAACCTTAGCAGGATTGATCTTTCCGAATATTACTTTAAGAAGGGATACGCCTTTTACAGGCGGAACGATTTTGAGCAGGCCCGGGTCAATTTCTATGAGATCCTGGACGTGGAGTCTCCCTACACGGCACCTGCCACCTATTATTATTCCCATATCCATTATACCGAAGGCAACTATGAAACCGCTCTGACGGGATTCAGACGGATCTATGATAACCCGCTTTTTTCAAATATCGCACCCTATTACATCGCTCAGATCCTTTACATGCAGGAGAAATACGAAGAGGTGATCGATTTCGTGCCGCCGTTGATGGATTCCGTTTCAGACCGGCGGCTTGGAGAGATGTCCAAGATCGTCGGGGAGTCCTATTTTATGCAGGACCGGTATCAGGAAGCCATTCCCTACCTGGAAGCATACCGGGAAAATGCCGGGGGTACCACCATTCACGACCGTTACCAGCTGGCGTTCGCCTATTACATGGACCGGCAGTACGAGAATGCCAGGGAACTTTTCGAGCAGATCAGCTACCGGAAGACCGAGATCGCCCAGAGCGCCCTCTATCACCTGGGCGACTGTTACCTGCAGATGGGTGACAAGAACAGGGCACGGATCGCTTTTTCCCAGGCGGCCAAAATGGACTTTGACGCGCGGATCCAGCAGGATGCCCTCTTTAACTATGCCAAGGTAACCTATGAACTTAGCTATAATCCATTTAACGAGGCGATCAGGGCCTTCGAGGAGTACATCAGGTTATACCCGGCAGCCGAAAATACGGATGAGGCATACAACTACCTGGTGATGGCCTATCTGAGCACCCGGAACTACAGCATGGCCCTGGCATCCCTGGAAAAGATCCGGGAAATGGATCCCGGGATCGAGCAGGCATACCAGAAGGTGGCTTTCTACCGGGGACTGGAACTCTACAAGAACCTCAGGTTCACAGAGGCGGTGGATGTCTTTGAACGGTCTCTGAAATATGCCCGGTATGATCCCGTTATTGAAGCCAGGACATATTTCTGGCTGGGTGAGGCCGCCTACCGTTCGGGTGATCCGAAAGCGGCTCAGATGTACTACAACGAATTCCTGGAAGACGAAAGTGCTGCCAGTCAGGAGGAATTTGCACTTTGCCACTACAGCATGGGATATATTTTCTTCGACCAGCAAGCGTATGACCGGTCGATGAACTGGTTCAACCGGTATATCCGCCTGGAGGAGGACAGGCAGGCTTCCACGCTTTCAGATGCATATAACCGGGTGGCTGATTGTTATTTCGTTCAGAAGGATTACTGGCAGGCCATAGAGTTTTACGATCTTGCCATTGAATCCGGCCAGGCGGACAGCGATTATGCCATGTTGCAGAAAGGCTTCACGATGGGGCTGCTGGACAGGCCGCAGGAAAAGGTGCAGGTACTTACCCGGCTGACCCGGGAATTACCGGAATCCAACTTTGTGGATGATGCACTCTTCGAAATAGGAAGGAGTTATGTGGTCCTGAACGATCCCATGGAAGCGCAGCAGTATTACCGGGAACTGGTCAATGAACATCCCAATTCCAGTTATGCGAACAAGGCACTGAACCAGCTGGGGCTGATCTATTATAACAGCGGGGACTATGACCGGGCTATGGAGTATTACCAGCAGGTGGCCACCGGGTACCCGGGAACACCGGAAGCTGATAATGCACTGACCAGCATCAAGAACATCTATGTGCGGAGGGACAATGTGGACGGCTACCTTTCATTCGTGAACAGGCTCGGGAGGGACATCACCAGGCGCGAGCAGGATTCGCTCACTTATACGGCCGCGGAGATGGTGTACATGAGGGGCGATTGTGAAGAAACGGTGCGTGCTTTCAGGGAATACCTGGACGCTTTTCCACGGGGCAGGTTCCTGCTCAATGCCCATTATTATAAAGCTGACTGTCAGCTGAAGCTGCAGCAGAATGAGGAGGCACTTGAATCACTGGATTATATCATCGGTCATTCCAGGAACATGTTTACCGAGCCGGCCCTGGAGGCAGCTTCCAAGATCAATTTCAGGCAGGGAAATTATAACAGGGCCATTGAAAATTATCTCACCATGCTGGAGGTCGCCGAAAAAAAGAGCAATATCCATGATGCGCAAATCGGACTGATGCGCTGTTATTATGAACTGGATGAGTATGCCAACGCCATCGAGGCGGCAAGGGAAGTGCTGCAGCTCGATAAGCTGCAGGAAGAGATCCGCCGGGAGGCGAATTTCAAGATCGCAAAATCGTTTTACGAGCTGAACGAGATGGATTTCGCCTACGATTATTTCACAAAGGTGTCCAATGAGGTGAACACCCCGGAAGGAGCGGAATCCAAGTTCCGTGTCATTGAGATCCTGAATGAAAGAGGGGAGATTGATGAGGCGGAAAAAGAAGTGTATGAATTTATCGAGATGAACACGCCACACCAGTACTGGATGGGGATGGCGTTTTTGACTCTCTCTGACATTTACCTTGCCAAGGATGATGAGTTTTCAGCGATCAATTCCCTTCAGAGCCTGATCGATTATTATACCATTCCCGATGACGGGATCATTGCCGAAGCAAAACAAAGGAAAGCGGCCCTTACCGAACAGGCGGAGAGCGATATTGCCCCCGAGCCCGAAAATCGTCAGTAAGAAAGAATGAACGACATGTATATGAAATATTTCCGTTTCGTGCTGCTCACCGCAGCTTTCAGCATGCTGGTACCCTTTTCAATTCTGGCCCAGCAGGAGGAGGTCAGGGTAGTTAAGCCTTATACGCCCACCCTTTCAGGTGCAGAGAAGATCCAGCTGTTGCCCAGCCTGGACGAGGAGATCGAATTTGAAACACCGGATTTCAGCTACCAGCTTTTCAGGAAAAAGTATGACAGTGAATTCAGGGTGGAACCCATCAGGGCAGCCAGGATGGTGCAGATGCCACTGGAAAAACTTTACAGGAGCCAGCTCACCATGGGAATGGGGAATTATCTGACACCCCTTGCCGAACTCAGCATCGGACAGCTGCGGTCAAGGAACGGCACCTTCGGGGTGAACCTGAGACACCATTCCATGAACGGGAAGGTGAAGCTGGACAATGATATGAAGGCCGAAGCAGGGTTCAATGAGAACAGGGCCGAGATCTTCGGAAGCAGGTTTCTGACCAATTCTGTATTTGACTTTCAGGCAGGGGCCAGTTACAATTCAGCAGTCCACTACGGGGTAGACCCGGAGCTGGACACGGTCCTGGCCAGGGAGGATGCCGTGCATCCCTATTTCACTGCGGGAGGCGCGCTCGGTCTGCATTCCATGCATGCTGATTCTTTCCATTTTAATTACGATGCATCGCTTGAATATTATTATTTCACTCACCAGTTCGACCAGACCGAACACGGGGGAATTTTTGATTTTTCATTCCACAAGAACCTGAGGGCGCTGGATCTTGCCGGTGATGCCGGTGCTGCTTTTTACGGACACGAAACCCGCTGGGACACGGTACTGGGAAACCACATCATCATCAAATTGAATCCGCGGATCGCCAAAAGTTCTCCGGAATGGAAATTCACTGCTGGGGTGAACACATATTCCGAGCTGGTCAACGGGATTTTCACCCCTCACTTCTATCCCCGTGCCACTTTTCAGTTCAATATCGTGAAGGAGGTGATCGTGCCCTATTTCGGAGTGAACGGTTACCTGGAATCCAACAATTACAGGAAAACGGTTGAGGAAAACCCATACGTGGTGCCCGGGCTTGTTCTCCGGCCCACAAACCACAAACTAATAGCCTATGCCGGTCTCAAAGGACGTTTTTCGGATGCGGTGGTCTGGAACCTCAAAGGAAGCTATTCCATCATCGACGACCAGTACTATTTCGTGAATGATACCTCCAGTGTGCTGATGAACCAGTTCAGGGTGATTTATGACGACCTTACCAGGATCAATGTGCACGGAGAGTTCACCGTCCGTCCTGCCGAATCATGGAAGATCTTCCTGAAGGGAAATTATTACAGCTACCTCATGGTCAGGGAGGATCATCCCTGGAACCAGCCCGATTTCGACATCTCGCTCCAGCTGCGCTACAATATGAGCGACAAGATCCTTTTCAGCGGTGGTGTCTACACCATAGGCCCCCGGTATTACAAGGTATTCGAGCCTGCAGCGGATCCGGGGAAACTGCCCCTCACCGTCGATGCGAACCTGGAAGTGGAATACCGCTACAGCAAGCTGCTCTCCTTCTGGGCCCGGTTCAACAACCTGGCTGCGCAAAGGTACTATCTTTACCACCAGTACCCTTCCTACAGGTTCAGGGTGATGCTGGGGTTGACGTATGCGCTTTAAAATTGATCACGGGCGGACACAATGTGCGGATGGCTTTCACCGTGATGAAAGCAGCCCGTGTGGATGATGCCACCGATTATTATGTCCTTATCTGCGATTGCGGCGGGGAAAGCAATGTGAAGGGATACCTGATGGCGCGCAGGGATAAGCTGGTTTCCAGTGGGTACAGCATGATCATTGGCCTCAGGGATGTGTACCCCAATTTCAGCAGGCAGGAGGTGGGGAAGCTGCTCAGGGGATTGAACTTCCGGCTGCCCCAGAAACATGCCCCCACACGCATTTACCTGGCAATCATGGAAATAGAGGCGTGGTTTCTGGGAGAATACAGGCACCTGAAAAAAGTATCGGAAAAGCTCACCCCGGAATTCATCGAGAAGTACCTGGGTTTCAATCCTGCCACCGGGAACATGGAGGAACGCGAACATCCCGCCCTGGACATGAAGGCGGCATACCGGCTGGGGGGACATGATTACATAAAGAAAAAAGACCGGTTGAGTACTGTGGTCCGTGCCCTTGACCTGGACTACTTTACCCACGGACTGGCCGAGCGGATGCCCAGCCTGGGCAGGTTCGTGGCGGGACTGGAACAATTCTTTTCATCATGATCACCATGACATGATCCAGAAGGCGCTTTCCCGGGCACTCAGGGAGCTTTCCAGGAGGGACCGGTAAGCGGTCCGGAAATTGTTGGAACGATACCGGACCCGGCTGGCCGGAAGGGTTGTCCGGGAGGTTCCGCATACGCTTGAGTTCGGGACCAGGAATTAGCCGTTTTTTTCAGGCGGAAAGTGTTAATAACTTCACTGGTTTTCAGTGATTTCAGGCATGGGAAAACCGATTTTTTTTGTTATCTTTGACAGAACCATAGGGAATACAGCTTTTGGATTATATATATCAGCCAGCCAGTCGTTTAAAAGATTCATTTCACATTGATATTTCAAGGCGGGACGAATACCCGGAACCGGGTGTGGGCGATTATCAGTATTACAGGCTCCCAAATGGTTATAAAAGTGAAAATCCATCCTCCGGATGGGGGATAAAAATAGTGTGATAATATAAACAGATTATATGTAAATAAAAGACAGAGAGAAATGTTTAAGGTGAATGAAAACGGTACAGGTGTAAGGAAAGATTATTCCGCGGAGAGCATACAGGTTCTGGAAGGGCTTGAAGCGGTGCGCAAAAGGCCTGCCATGTACATCGGGGATGTGAGCGAAAAGGGGTTGCACCACCTTGTTTACGAGGTGGTGGATAATTCCATCGATGAGGCCCTTGTGGGACACTGCAGCAGGATCGATGTGACCATCAATGAAGATAACTCGGTCACCGTGGTGGACGACGGCCGGGGGATTCCCATAGACATCCATGAGAAAGAGGGAAGATCTGCCCTGGAGGTGGTCATGACCGTACTGCACGCAGGGGGTAAATTTGACAAGGAATCCTATAAGGTCTCAGGTGGCCTCCACGGTGTGGGCGTATCGGTTGTGAATGCACTCTCAGAGACCCTAAGGGCAGAGGTCCACAGGGACGGATATATCTATGTTCAGACGTATGAAAGGGGAAAGCCCGACCGACCGGTGGAGAGGGTGGGTACTACAGACAAGACCGGGACCATTGTTACTTTCAAGCCCGACAGGACCATTTTCACCATGACCGAATTCAAATATGAGATCCTTTCCTCCAGGCTGAGGGAGCTTGCCTTTTTGAACAAAGGAATTCATTTGAGCATCAAGGACCTGAGGGAGATGGATGAAAACGGGAACGGGAACGATAATTTGTCTGACGGGAACGGGTTCCGGAAAGATCATTTTTATTCCGACGAGGGACTGAAAGAATTTGTGGCTTACCTGGATGCCACCAGGGAGAAGCTGATCGAGGAGATCATCCATATCGAAACCGAAAAGAACGGCGTACCGGTGGAGATCGCACTCCAGTACAACACTTCCTTTTCAGAGAATATTCACTCCTATGTGAACAACATCAATACCATAGAAGGAGGGACCCATCTCAGCGGATTTCGCCGGGGACTGACCCGGACCCTGAAAAATTATGCGGATAAATCGGGTATGCTGGCGAAACTGAAGTTCGATATCAGCGGGGATGATTTCCGGGAAGGACTTACCGCCATCATTTCGGTGAAGGTGGCAGAACCGCAGTTCGAAGGACAGACCAAAACGAAGCTGGGGAATTCGGACATCATGGGGGTGGTGGATCAGGCGGTCAGTTCCGAACTGGCCAATTACCTGGAAGAACATCCCAAAGATGCCCGTCAGATCGTCTCCAAAGTGATCCTGGCCGCACAGGCCAGACATGCCGCCAGGAAAGCCCGGGAGCTTGTCCAGCGGAAAAATGTGCTGTCGGGAGCGGGATTACCCGGGAAACTGGCAGACTGTTCGGAGAAAGATCCCGGGCGGACCGAGATCTACCTGGTGGAGGGTGACTCTGCGGGGGGCACGGCCAAACAGGGACGCGACAGGACCTTTCAGGCCATCATGCCCCTCAGGGGAAAAATCCTCAATGTTGAAAAAGCCATGGCCCACAAGATCTTCGAAAACGAAGAGATCAAGAACATTTTCACCGCCCTCGGCGTGAAGATCGGGACCGAGGAGGACAGCAAGGCACTGGATCTTTCGGGACTGCGCTATCACAAGATCATCATCATGA
Source organism: Bacteroidota bacterium (assembly GCA_051746185.1). GTDB lineage: Bacteria > Bacteroidota > Bacteroidia > Bacteroidales. The sequence goes on along the minus strand of JBNJEV010000005.1, from coordinate 20,911 downwards.
CCGATGCGGACGTGGACGGATCACACATTGCAACGCTGATCATGACCTTCTTTTTCAGGTACATGAATGAGCTCATCAAGAACGGGCATCTCTATATCGCCACTCCGCCCCTGTACCTGTTGAGGAAGGGAAAGGCAGAGCGGTATTGCTGGACCGAGGAGCAGCGGGAGGCTTTTGTTCTGGAAGTGGGAGGCGGCAGGGAAAGCGGGATTCATATCCAGCGTTATAAAGGGCTGGGAGAGATGAATGCCGAGCAGCTCTGGTTAACCACCATGAATCCCGAGACACGTACCCTCAGGCAGGTTTCAATTGACAGTGCTGCAGAGGCGGACCGCATTTTCTCCATGCTGATGGGTGATGAGGTCCCTCCCCGGAGGGAATTCATTGAGAAGCATGCCAAATATGCGAACATCGATGCGTAATATAACTTCAAAATGATTTTCAAATGATACCGAAAATGATCCTGCTGACCGTACTGGTGCTGCTGGCCGGTTGCGGCGGCGAAACCGGACCCGGCGAAAAGGAATCTTACGATTTCCCATGGTACAATCCCCAACTCCCCTTCGGGGAAAGATTGTCAATGCTTATCGACGAAATGACCACCGAAGAGAAGATCAGCCAGCTGGTCTATGATGCTCCGGCCATCGAGCGCCTGGGAGTTCCCGAATACAACTGGTGGAACGAGGCACTGCACGGGGTGGCCCGCAATGGCAGGGCCACTGTTTTTCCCCAGACCATCGGCATGGCGGCCACGTTTGACAGGGACCTGATATTCAAGACATTTACTGCAATATCCGATGAAGCCAGGGCAAAGTTCAGGGTTTCGGTGGATATCGGCAACAGGGGGCGGTATGCGGGACTTACTTTCTGGACCCCCAACATCAACATATTCAGGGATCCCAGGTGGGGAAGGGGGATGGAGACCTATGGAGAAGATCCCTATCTGACCTCCCAGCTTGGAATGGCCTGTGTGGAAGGTTTGCAGGGTGATCATCCCAGATACCTGAAAACAGGGGCCTGTGCCAAACATTATGCGGTCCATTCGGGACCGGAGGCGTTGCGTCATGAGTTCGATGCGGTTGTGAACATGAAAGATCTTCATGAGACTTATTTGCCCGCATTCAGGACGCTGGTAACGGAAGCGGATGTGGAAGCGGTAATGGGGGCCTATAACCGGGTCAACGGTGAACCGGCCTGCGCGAGCAAACTGCTGCTGCGGGATATTTTGCTGGACCGGTGGGATTTTCAGGGACATATTTTGAGTGATTGCTGGGCCCTCCAGGATATACACAGGGATCATAAGGTGACCAGCGGTCCGGTGGAATCAGCGGCCCTGGCCCTGAACATGGGAGTGAGCCTGAACTGCGGAGATACCTATCCTTACCTTTCGGAAGCGCTGGAGCAGGGACTGATCACAGAAGCAACCATCGACGAGCGCCTGTCCACTTTGTTCATCACCAGGTTTGAGCTGGGTTTGTTCGATCCCCCGGAAATGAATCCTTACAATGATGTGGATACAAGTGTTATCAATTCCCGGGAGCACCTGGAACTGGCCTATGAGTCGGCAGTGAAATCCCTGGTCCTGCTGAAGAATTCAAACCAGGCCCTTCCCCTGGATCCCGACATCAAATCGCTGTTCGTGACCGGTCCCCAGGCCAACAACAGCGAGGTGCTGATCGGGAACTATTACGGTATGAGCGGTACACTGGTGAATATCCTGGAAGGGATCACCTCCAGGGTCAGCGCTGGAACCACCATCAATTACAAGCAGGGTGTGCTGGCCTACCGCGAGAACATCAATCCCATCGACTGGACCACAGGCGATGCACAGCAGGCAGATGCCATCATTGCTGTGATGGGCATATCGGGGCTGATGGAAGGAGAAGAGGGGGCCTCCATTGCCTCTCCTTCGAAAGGAGACCGGCTGGATCTGAACCTGCCTGAAAGTCAGGTCAACTTTTTGAAAAAACTGCGGAGCGGTTATGAAAATCCGCTGATTGTGGTGATGACCGGCGGGAGCCCCATAACCATGCCGGAGGTGGAAGAACTGGCGGATGCCATCCTGTGGGTCTGGTACCCGGGACAGGAAGGTGGCAATGCTGTGGCCGACGTGATTTTCGGGAAACAGGTTCCCTCTGGTAAATTACCCATTACCTTCCCGGTATCTGTGGACCAGTTGCCCGATTATGAGGATTATTCCATGGAGGAGCGTACTTACCGGTACATGACCTACAAGCCGCTGTATCCATTCGGCTACGGACTCTCCTATGCAGATTTCATTATCAGCGAGTTAGACCTCAGCAAGGATGAGATCCTTCAAAATGAGACGCTGACCGTTTCGGTACGGGTGAGCAACAGGGGGGACATGGCAGCGGAGGAAGTCGTTCAGCTGTACATTACCTGTCCGGAGGACCAGGTTGATCAGCCGCTCTGGTCGTTGAGGGATTTTAAAAGGATATCGCTTGATGAGGGTATGTCGACCCGGCTCACATTTGAGCTGGACAATGAAGATCTGAAACAGTTTGATGCTTCAGGGAATACCGTGGTCGCACCGGGAACATACAGGGTGCATGTGGGGAATGGTTCGCCCGGGGAACGCAGCCGGGAGCTGGGAGTAGAAATGGTTTCGGGAACATTCAATGTTGCGGAGTAAGCCCTGATTCCTGAAGCAGGCGTGGAACGACGGATTCCCATCCAACCGACATGAGGTGCAGGCCATGGATGCCCTGTTTGGATTTGATCCTGTTGATGATGTCCAGGGCGATTTCAACGCCAAGCTCTTCATAATCATCCTCCCTGGCCTGTTCAAAACGGTTCAGGATCTGTTCCGGGACCGTTACCCCGGGGATGGTATGGTGCAGGTAATCGGCCATCCGCTTGCTCTTGAGGGGGGTGATCCCGGCCAGGATATAGACCTTGTCCAGGATGTCTCTTTTATATAGTACTTCCAGCCAGTCATCCAGTCTTTCCGTGTCGTAGATCACATTGGTCTGAAAGAACTGGGCTCCTGCATTGACCTTCTTGTGTTCCCTGAGGGCCTGGAATGCGGGTTCTGAGGCAAAGGGCGAGGCCGCGGCGCCCAGGAAGAGTTCCGGAGGCGATTTCATTTTCCGTCCGTCCAGGTAGATTCCTTCATCCCTCATTTTTCGCAGGATCCACAGCATCTGTACGGCATCCATGTCCAGGATGTTGGTATTGCTGGTGGGGGTGGGTCCGATCCGTGCATTGTCGCCCGTGATGCATAGTACATTATGTACCCCCATGACATTGGCTCCCACAATCTCCGACTGCAAACCGCTACGCGTCTTGTCCCTTGCCGCGATCTGCAATACAGGATCAGCACCAAGCTCTGAAGCAACTTTGCAACAGGCCATGCTTGACATGCGGGGACTGGCCGAGGCACTGTCGGTGAAATTTACTGCTGCCACCAGTTCCCTGACCATCTCAATATCCCTTTTCAATTTTCCTGTGGCGGTGCTCAAAGGAGGGGAGATCTCAGCGGTGATCACGAATTTGCCCGAACGCAGCTGCCTTTCCAGCTCCGAGACCGGTTCTTCATAGCCGGGCGGATGGTACCGGGAATCCCCCTGCCACCAGTCCGGCTGCCTGACCGGCCTGAAAACCCCTTCCCAGGCTTCGGCCTTCTTCTCCCGGTCCTTCGAAACAAGGCTCCTCAGGAAGCGCCCGGTGCCGTATCTGCGTGCGGACCGGAATACATCCCCCCAGGTCTCGGTGCCCACCTTGTCCCAGTCCAGAGGAGGCAGTACCTCCATCAGCCTATCCTCGCGGCCCATTCTGAAGGCCCTGTCATAGATCCTGTACCAGATGCAGGGCCGGGTCTCATCCACATAGCACCTTTCCGCGGTGGATCCTCCGCAGGGACCGTTCCGCATGCCCTTGGGACACTCCATCGGACAGATAAAGGCAGTTTCCTGCAGGAGGCAGTTCCCGCACATCCGGCAGCCCCACAGCGGACCTTTGATCCACCTTTCGATCCTCCTCAGCAGTCGTTTCCCGAACTTCTCTCTTTTGAAGGGAAGGAAGGGAGGCTGCCATCTTCTTCCGGGTGTGAAAAGTGCCATCAGGATTGGTTCTGGAAAAATTCCACGAAACGCATGGCAAAATCATCCCTGGCCATGATCAGGTCAGTAGCCCTGACCAGGGCGGTGATCTTTACCGGGTTGGCAATGGGACAGGTAAGCCCGTTCCAGATGGAAACTGCCATATAGGCATCGTTCAGTGCAGACCTGCCGGGAAGTCCGAATGAGATATTGCTGGATCCCTGTGTGATATTCATCCCCAGCCGGTCGTGGACCAGCTTAATGGTCTGCAGGGTGACCATGCATGCATTGGGATCGGCACTGACTGCCATGGCCAGGGGATCGATGACCACATCCTCCTGTTTGATGCCCTGTCTGACCGCACGTTCCACGATTTTTTCGGCGATTTTGAACCGCTTTTCCGGATCGTGGGTGATCCCGTCATCATCCATGACCAGCCCGATGACCGCTGCCCCGTATTCTCTGGCCAGGGGCAGGATCGCCTGAAGGGATTTCTCCTCACCGTTCACGGAATTGATCAGGGGCTTCCCTTCGACCGCCTTCAGTGCGGCTTCGATGGCTTTCGGATTGGGTGAGTCAATGCACAGGGGAACATCGAACTCCTTCTGGAGGGAGGATATCGTTTCAGGCAGAAGCGATGCATCATCCACTCCGGGATATCCAACATTCACATCCAGTACGTCTGCTCCCGCCTCGATCTGCACCTTCGCCAGGTGGTGGACGAATTCAAAATCGCCTTCGGACAATGTTTCCACCAGTTTCTTCCTTCGCGTGGGATTGATGCTTTCGCCGATGATCACCACGGGTCCCCCGGTGTTGATCTCCACTTCCCTGGTCGTTCCTTTTAATATGGTCTTCATTGATTCGGTTTTTGATTGATTTACATCAGTCCGGTAATGTTCCCCTCATTGTCGATGCTGATCTGCTCGGCGGCCGGGTGGGCCGGAAGTCCCGGCATACGCATGATGTTCCCGGTGATGGGGATCAAAAATCCCGCTCCTGAAGCGATCTCGATCTCCCTGACCGTGACGATGAAATCCTTGGGCCTTCCCAGCAGCGCCGGATTGTCTGACAGGGATTTCTGGGTTTTGGCGATACACACAGGCAAATGATCCAGTCCGAGTGCGGAGATCTTTTTCAGGTCTTTTTTCGCCTGGGTCGTATAATCCACATGTTCGGCCCCGTAAATCCTGGTGGCCAGCGTTTCGATCTTTTTCTTCACTTCCCAGTTCCAGTCATACATGGGCGTGAAGGGGGGAGGGTTCGCTTCTGCTACCCGGACCACTTTCCCGGCAAGTTCCAGTGCACCGCTCCCCCCTTTTGCCCATACATCAACTACTGCAATCTCTGTATCGAGTTGCTCTGCTTTTTCAAGGATCACCTGGATTTCCTCATCGGTGTCGGAAGTGAACCTGTTGACAGCGATCACCGGGGTGACATTGAACTGCCTGATGTTCTCCAGGTGTTTTTCCAGGTTGGGCAGACCTTTCACCACCGCAGTTGGATCTGCCTCTGTAAGATTCTGACGCTCCAACCCTCCGTGATATTTCAGTGCCCTGACCGTGGCGGTAAGTACCACCGCTTTGGGCGAAAGCCCCGAACTCTTGCATTTGATATCAAAAAATTTCTCAGCACCCAGGTCAAAACCGAACCCTGCCTCGGTGACCGTGTACTCTGAATAGGTCATCCCCATTTTGGTGGCGATCACCGAATTGGTTCCCTGGGCGATATTGGCAAAGGGACCTCCGTGGATGATGGCCGGATTGCCTTCTATGGTCTGGACCAGGTTGGGTTTGATGGCGTCCTTCAGAAGTGCGGCCATGGCACCCTCCGCTTTTACATCCCGTGCAAATTTGGGTTCCTTACCGAAGGTGTAGCCAATGAAGATATTGCCCAGCCGTTCCTTCAAATCATTCAGGTCCCTTGACAGACAGAGTATGGCCATGATCTCCGAGGCAGCGGTGATATCAAAACCGGTCTCCCGCGGAACCCCCGAGGAAGTACCGCCCAGTCCCACGATGATCCTCCGAAGGGAACGGTCGTTCATATCCACCACGCGCTTCCACGAGATCGTCCTGGGATCCAGGTCCAGGCCGTTGGTGGCACTCTGTATCTTGTTGTCGATCACGGCGGCAAGCAGATTGTGCGCCTTCTCAATGGCCGAAAAGTCGCCCGTAAAATGAAGGTTGATATCTTCCATGGGGAGCACCTGGGAATATCCTCCGCCGGTAGCTCCACCCTTGATCCCGAAAACCGGGCCCAACGAGGGTTCCCGGAGGACTACCGTGGTTTTTTTACCCAGCTGGTTCAGTCCTTCGGTAAGTCCGATGGACATGGTGGTCTTGCCCTCTCCGGCCGGGGTGGGGGAGATGGCCGATACCAGTATCAGTTTGCTGCTTTCAGCTTTCTTTTGGTTAATGAAGGAAATGGGGATCTTGGCTTTGTATTTTCCATACATTTCGATATTCTCTTCACCCACACCGAGCTTGTCGGCAATCGATCCGATGTGCTGTAGTTTTACTTTTCTGGCAATTTCAAGATCTTTCATTGGATGTACGTTTTAATGATCTTCATATGATTCTTTCCATTTTCTCAGGTAGATAAACCAGTAGGCCAGTCCCACGAAAACAGAGCCTCCGATAATGTTCCCGATGGTGACCGGTAACAGGTTTGCCAGCAAATAATTGTTCCAGGTGAGCGATCCGAACTGTCCGGCCGAAGCATGGATCAGGTCCCATAGCTGAGGGTCACTGAACTGTTTGAGGGTGATGCCCATGGGGATGAAATACATGTTGGCAACGCTGTGTTCAAATCCGGCTGCCACAAATGCGGTGATGGGAAATACAATGGCCAGGATCTTTCCGTGTGCTGATCTGGCACTGTAGCATAACCAGATGGCCAGGCAGACCAGGATATTGCAGAGGATTCCCAGTGTGACGGACTGGATGAACCCAAGTTCGCATTTTGCTTCCGCAATGGCCAGCATGTTGGCCCCGGTGATCCCGTTCCCGAACAGATAATGACCCGAGAGCAGGATCATGATGACCACAGAGGTCGCACCGAACATATTCCCCGCATATACGATCAGCCAGTTTCGGAGTACCTGAAAAGTGGTGATCTTTCTGCTGGCCCAGGCCATGATCAGCAGGTTGTTGCCCGTGAACAGCTCGGCACCGCCCACCACCACCAGGATCAGTCCCAGGCTGAATGCGAGTCCCCCGAGCAATTTCGTGACCCCGTAAGGAAGGGTTGACCCGGAGGTGACCAGGGTGGAAAAAACCGCGCCGAATGCAATGAAAGCACCTGCCAGGACCGCGAGTGCTGCCATTTTCACCACACCCGTACGGGCTTTTGAAACACCCACATCCTCGGCTGTCCGCGCCATTTCCATAGGAAGCAGTGAATCAAGGACTTTTGCCTCCGAACGTTCCATACCCAAAAATACGATTCCCGGAATAAAAAAGATGGCATCATTCTTTCCGATACTGATGCTATTTTTGCATCTATAGAAGAAAATGATTAAAAACTAGCGGTGACCGGCTCCATCTGGCGGTTTTCCAACGGGGTTTCCCGCAATTTCCTGTACTGGCTCGGTGTTTGGCGGATGAATTTCCTGAACTGTTTGTTGAAATGACTCAGGTTATTGAACCCGCAATCATAGCTGATATTCACCACATTCAGGTCGGTGTTCAGTAAAAGACGGCAGGAATAATCGATCTTGATCTTATTGAGGTACTCGAAGATGGTCATGCCGGTGGAGGATTTGAAAAACCTGCATACCGATGCGGGTGCCATGTGGACCAGTTCGGCGATCTCCTCCAGGTTGATCTCCTGCTGGTAATTCTTCATCAGGTATTCATGGATCCGGTTGACCCTGGAATTGGTGGTCTCAAATCTGGTACTGGCATACCTGGAACTTGCCAGGTAGGTGAAGTAAGCGCTTTTACCGATATTATCCATGATCTCATAAAAATACATCAATCGTCTGATGCCGTTCAGATAAGGCAGCTGAAGCATGATCCGGCTTACCTCATTGAGTGTATCTCCGGTGATCCGTATGCCTCTCTCGGAATGCTTCATGGCCCTGTTCACATGAATGAATTCGGGCAAAGCTGTAAGCTCCTGTGGCAGGATATCGTTGTTAAATAGCAGGTAGACCGATTCAAGGGTCCTGCCGGAATGGGTTTTCGCGTAGGGCTCGGTGGAGAACCAGACGTGGGGAATACGCGGACCGATGAAGATCAGGTCCCCCGGGTGGAATTCCTCCACAGAATCCCCCACGATCCTTTTGCCCGATCCCTCCGTGATGAAACTCAGTTCATATGCCTGGTGATAGTGCCATCTGCTCTGGTCGATATGGTCCTGAAAGATCCCGATAAAGAAAGATTCATCCGGATTCAGTTTGATTTCTTCCAGTAATTCCTTCATAGTGATTTAATATTGTATAAAATTATAAAAAAAGTCAAAATACCATCATTAATAGTGAAATATCCATGCAGCAGATCGCATGGAATGGCTAATTTTACGGTGATTATAAAAAGCTAATTTGAAACTAAATTTACGAACATGGATTCCATTCTTACAAAACTCGGTGAAGCTGTCGAACTTGGAAAAGTGGATCAGAATTCTCCGTATCCCCCGCAGCTGAAGGGTCAGCCGGGGGCCGACGAACTGGCGAAACAGGCCATTGAGGAAGGTATAAAACCTACCGATCTGCTGACCGAATCACTGGTGCCGGCTATGGACCGGGTGGGACAGAAATTTTCGGAGAACAAGATCTTTGTGCCCCAGATGCTGATGGCCGCCAAGGCCATGAAAGCCGCCATGGGTCACCTGAAGCCTTATTTCCAGTCGGGCGATGTGAAGACCAAGGGCACTTTTATCATCGGTACCGTGAAGGGGGACCTGCACGATATAGGGAAGAACCTGGTGGCCATGATGGTGGAAGGAGGAGGATGGTCCATTATTGATCTGGGGGTGGATGTGAATGAGGATACCTTCAACAAGACCATTTCGGAAAACCCGGGTTCGGTGGTCGGACTCTCCGCACTTCTGACCACCACCATGGCCAACATGGGTGAGATCGTCAGCGAGATCAAAACCGCACACCCGGATACGACCATCCTGGTGGGAGGCGCACCTCTCAATGAGGAGTTCTGCAAGAAGATCGGTGCGGATTTTTATTCGCCCAATCCGCGTGGTGCCGTGGAATACCTGAAACAACATGCTGCTTAGGGATTGGAAATGGTAACCATCAGGCTGGAACCTCCTGGCAAGATTATCCGGGTCAGGAAAGGTTCTCCACTGAAAGATGCGCTGCACGAATATGGGGTGGAATTCCCCTGTGGAGGCAAGGGTACCTGCGGTAAATGCAGGGTAAAGCTGCTCAGCGGGGAGATCAGGACCGACGAATTTCACCGGAAAAGGCTTCAGGAGTTCGGTCTTGGGGAGAACTGGCGGCTGGCCTGCCTGAGCCGGTGCGAATCGGATATGGTCCTGGAGGTAGATCAGTACGAGACCCTGATCCAGGCTGATGAAACTCCTTTTGACTTTGTTCCCCGGAAGGGTCTGGGCATCGCGGTGGATCTGGGAACGACCACCCTGGTGGCCCAGTTGCTTGACCTGCAGAACGGGAGGATCCTGGCCGTGGAAAAATCGCTCAATCCACAGCAGAAATACGGAAGTGATCTGGTGTCCAGGCTGGATGCGGTCCTGTCGGGGAACGCTCCGGATATGACATGCATGATACGGAAAAAGATCGGGGAAATGATCGACCTGATGACCCGGGGAAAAGATGAAAGGATCGATCGGATCGTTTTGGTGGGAAATACGGTGATGCAACATTTCTTCTGCGGACTTGACATCAGGCCGCTTTCCTTTTTTCCCTTTGAATCCCCTGATCTGGGAGAAAAAAAATTCCTTCCCGGGGAGCTGGGATGGAAAGTACGATCCGGAGAGGTCTACTTTTATCCTTCCATCGGCAGTTTTGTGGGAAGTGATATCCTGGCCGGGATCATGGCCACGGGCCTGCATGGAGAAGAGACTTACAGCATGCTTATTGATCTGGGGACCAACGGGGAGATTGTGATGGGGAACAGGGACAGGCTCCTCTGTGCTTCCACAGCAGCCGGTCCCGCCTTTGAGGGGGCCAGGATCTCCATGGGCATGCAGGCCACCACAGGTGCCATCTCATCGGTGGAAACGGCCGCCGAAGGCTGGAAGGTCAGGGTGATCGGCAACGGACGTCCGCGCGGCATCTGCGGAAGCGGGCTGATCGATGCGGTAGCTGTGTTGCTCGACCGGGGAGTGATCGATGAATATGGCCAGATCCTTACAGGTGAGGATCAGGTGGTCCTTGCAGATCCGGTGGTTGTGACACAGAAAGATATTTATGAATTCCAGCTGGCCAAGGCGGCCATTGCCACGGGAACGGAGATTCTGATGAAGAAGCTGGATATCAGGCCTGACCAGATCGGGAATGTATATATCGCAGGGGCTTTTGGAAGCTATATCAATATGGAGAACGTGACCGGCACGGGCATGTTGAGCTTCCGCACGGACCGGGTACGCAAGCTGGGAAATTCGTCCCTGATGGGTGCCAGGATGTTCCTCTTCCCGGATCTTTCCCTGACCGGCAACATCCTGCGTATCACATCCCATGTGAACCTGGAATCGGAGGACTGTTTCCAGGATCTGTTCGTGGATCATATGCGGTTTCAGGTCCCTGTATGAGCAGATTTTTTTAACTTAGCCCCAACCAATCTGAAAGCCATGCCATCAGAAAGATCATCCAGAAAAATAGAGCTTCACGGCCAGGAAATCGAAGATATGCTGGGAAAGGTCCCGGGATGGCTCACCCGCAACGGGATTATCGTTTTACTATTCCTGCTTGCCCTGCTGATCTTCGGAAGCTGGGTCTTCCGCTACCCGGATATCAAACGGGCCGGAATCGTGGTCACTTCGGTCAATCCTCCGGCCGACCTGGAGGCCCGCAGCAGCGGAAAGATCGTGGATTTGTTCGTCAGCGACAATGACCTGGTCGAAGCAGGGGATGTACTGGCCATGATCGAAAATCCCGCTTCATTCGACGATGTAATGCAGCTCAAGGCAGGACTGGCATTTCTGGACACGGTTGCCATTGAACAGGTGACCGAGGATCTGCCAGAAATGAAAAATGCCAGGCTGGGAAGCATCCAGACCGGTTATTCCATCTTCCTGAAGTCTTACAGAGATTACCTGGAGTTCAAACGGATCGATTATCACCAGCGCAAAATTGCATTGCTCCGCTCAGAGCTTGAAAAGCAGCAGGTGTATACCCGCAGCCTGAACGATCGGGCCAGGATCCAGGAAGAGACTTACAACCTGGCCCTGCGTCAGTTCAACAGGGACGCCACCCTGTTCGAGCAGGGCGTGGTGTCCCAGTCCGACCTGGAAAAATCCCGTTCGGCCATGCTCCAGGAGCGGAACCAGTGGCAGGAGATCGTGAGCCTGATGGCGGAGAACAATATCAGCGTTGCCCGGACCGAGGAGGAGATCGTTGACCTGGAACTGAAACAGAAGGACCAGAATTCACAGGTTCTCAATACCCTGGAGGAGTCGCTCAGCAACCTGAAAGCGGCCATCGCTTCCTGGGAACAGAATTACCTGCTGGTAGCTCCGGTCAGCGGTGCGGTCACCTTTAACAGGTACTGGAGCAAGAACCAGAATGTGAAAGCAGGGGAGAAGGTGCTTACCATCATTCCTGCCGAAGCCGGCTCCATGGTGGGAAAGATCAGGCTACCTATGGAAGGAGCCGGGAAAGTGAGGGTCGGACATCAGGTGAACATCCAGTTCGATAACTATCCGCACCTGGAATACGGTATGGTCAAGGGGTATGTGAGCAACATCTCCAGGGTGCCCGATGATGATTTCTACATGGTGCAGGTGGAATTGCCCAGGGGGCTGCGTACTTATTACGAGATCGATATCCCTTTCAGTCAGAACTTACAGGGACAGGCGGAGATCCTGACAGATAAGATGCGGATGCTGGAGCGTGTTCTGAATCCCATCAAATCAGCCATTACCAAACAGGTGGAGATGTGATTGCAAGAAATTTTCTGATAACACTGTTGATTCTTGTTGCGGGTCTTGCGGTGGGATATTATGCCGCACAGCAGACCATCGGGGTCCTTGGGATCACCTACCGGGAAAAGGACCTGCCGGAAACCGGACCAGGGGTTTCCGGTTTGGATACAGACACCGTGCACTTTCCCTTAAGGATCGTGGATATGGGAGGTGTGGGAATTGAACCGGACACCGCGCGATGGGGGTCCAATTATGAGCACAACCTGCACTATTTTGAGGAGGTTTTCGTGGTAACACCTCCTTTTATCGATACATCAGCTTATACCCGGGAACTGGACAAGTTCCGGGAATTTTCCGGAAAGATGGCCTCTTACGGATACAATGCCATTTCCCTTCCATGGTTCCTGGAAGTGGTGAACTTTGACCGTGTGGAACTCGGTCAGCAGGTATACGGTAAAGGAAGCATCTACAGGAGCCGCCATGACACGCTGGGCAACCGGATCGGTGAGCTGATGCTGGTGGCAGCAGAAAACGGGATGAAGACATACCTGTGGACCGACATGGTGGCGCTGACCCCGCCCCTGAAGGAATATTTCAACAGCCGTTTCGGGTCGGTGGCCACGGAAAATAGTGAATTCTGGGAGATCTACGGACTGGCCGCAGAAGAGGTCTTCGAGAAGTTCCCTCTCCTGGAGGGGATCATTATCCGCATCGGGGAGGCGGGTTCCATTTACAATAAACCGGGATGGGATTATACCAGTGAGCTTTATGTTCAAACCGGTGATGCGGTGCAGATGATGCTGGAGGCCTTCCTGGCAGCGGCCGAAAAATACAACCGGGACATCGTATTCCGTACCTGGTCCGTCGGGGTGGGTGAGATCGGGGACATGCACACCAATCCCGTTACCTACGAGCAGGTCCTGGGGAAGATCCGGTCGGATCACCTGGTGGTATCCACCAAGTACTGCATGGGAGATTTTTACAGTTGGATGGAGCTGAACCCGACCCTTTTGCAGGGAAAGCACCGGCGGATCACTGAACTTCAGACCAAAAGGGAATTCGAGGGATTCGGGGCGCTGCCCAACTATGTGGCGCCCCTGCATCAGACGGCCCTGCAGACCTTTGCCGAGAAGAACCCGCTCGTGGAGGGTGCCTGGGTATGGACCCAGAACGGCGGACCTCTCAGGGCCGGTCCCCTGATCATCTATCCTTTTTACGGTTTCAATGTGATCAACGAGGTCAATGTATATGCCACCAGCCGTTTGTTGAGTGATCCTTATGAACACCCGGATACCATTACCGCGGAGTGGATCGGGAAGTATTTCGGCGAGGATACCCTGCTGGTGGACAATCTTACCCGGTTTTTCAACCTGTCACATGAGGTCATACGCCGAGGGCTTTATATCAGTGATTTTGCAAAATACCATGTGCGGGCACTGGGACTGGAACCTCCTCCCATGCTGTGGATCTTTGAATGGGATATCCTGAGTGCATCCAGTTCCATATTCAGCAACATTTACTATATCACCCGGGACCGCTTCCGGGAGGTGATCGAGGAAGGATTTCTGGCAGTCAGGGGAGCCATTGATATGAAGGACCTGTTGATGGAAGCCAGGGACCGGGTCACCCTGCACCGGGACGAATATGACAAGCTGATCGAATCCACAGAGTACGAGATCGAACTGCTCAGGGTGCTGGAATATTACAGGCAGTTCTTTATGAATTACTACCGGTGGCTCGACCGGGGGGATGCACAGGCCCGGGGTGATTACAAGCTGGCCATGGGCCAGTTCGAGGCGGTTAAATCATTTCACCAGGAGGAATATAAGGGCGATCTGAATACCCTGGGGATGGATTTCGAAGAGGTGGAAGCGGGGCTTGCCATTGTTAAGAATACACCGGTTTCTGTGACCGGGGCAAGGATTTTTGTGGCATTGACCCTTTTCCTTTTACTGATGGGCATTCCCGGATTTATCAGAGACAGGGGGCACAGGAAGTTTGCAGGCACCCTTTTCTTTGATTCGATTTTCAGACCGAGGATCATCAGCACGCTGAACGAATATCATGCCACCCACCGGATGGTATTTTTGATGGTGTTCCTTTACCTTCTGGGAATGGCGTTGTTCTCTTCACTGATTTCATGGCTTTTTCCCCTGGTCTTTGGCCTGCTGGGATTGCTGTCTGCATTTTTGCTCGCACTTTTTTTCAACCCGGGACGGGATTACACCAGGATCCTGATCACCCTGATGGGACCCGGGATGCTCATCATGACCCTTGTCATTTTTGTGGTGGCCATTCGGGGGTCTTTTTATTTCTGGTACCAGTTCTGGGTATCGGATCTGTTCAAGATCATTTTCTTCTCCCTTTTCGTCATGTTGCTTTTCAGGAAATTCCAGGTTTATGTGATCCTGGGACGCAGGTGGATGCAGCGAAACGGAGCGGCATCGGCAGGACTGGTGTTCGTGGTCCTGGGGATCCAGTTGCTGGCATCAGGGAGCCTGTTGCTGTTTTTCGGACTGGAAAAAAGCCTGACAGCACTGAACAATGAGTTGCTGGTGCTTCCGGGCGGATTGTCCAAGATCCTGGGGATCACCACCCATCTGGGGATCCCGGAGGCGTTGCCGCTCTGGATCATCTCCTTATCCGCAGGAATGATGATCCTTTTCTTCCTGCTGTTCTTCCTGAACCGAAAAAGGGTTTACGATTCCAGCAGGTACATCCTGTAGAGTTCAGGGATTTGAAGTTTGGATTTGTTTTTTTACTTTCGGCGTTATTTCAGTAACAGTATTTAACCGTAACAAAAATGTCAAGAATTCGAAACGGGATCTATGTGGGAATACCGCTGCTGCTGATGGCAGCCATCGTGGTGGTGGTGTTTTTTCCCTTTACCTCCGATTCGTTGAGCAGGGAGGAGATCAAGATGGAAGAGGTACAGATCGGACAGGTCATCAAGTCCTTTCCGGGGGAAGGCTTGGTGGAACCCCAGAGTGAGGTGATCATCCTGAGCCCTGCATCGAGCATTATCAAGGAGATCCTGCAGGAGGTGGGAAGTCATGTGGATGAAGGAGAGGCTATTATTATTCTGGATCCCACACCCATTCAGAATGAGATCGAGAACATCAAAGACCAACTCGAGGTCAAGCAGAACGCACTCAGGAAAAATCGGCTGAATGCCAGAAGTGTGCGGGTGGATCTGGAATATAACCTTCAGGTGAAGAAGCTGAAGATCGCCTCCCTGAAATCGGAACTTGCCGACCAGGAACAATTGCTGGAAGTAGGGGGGATCTCCCCTGCCAGGTATGAACAGACCAAGCAGGAGCTGGAGCTGGCTGAGAGTGATCTGCGCATGCTGAAGGAGAAGAATACCATTAAACTCCAGCAGCTGGAGGCTGACGAGGAAGGCCTCCGGCTGCAGATCGAAATGCAGGAAAAGACCCTTGCCGCCAAAGAGGAGACATTGAGCAAAATGATCATCAGGGCACCCTCGGCCGGGATCATTTTATCTATCCGGGGAAAGGTGGGGGAGAAGGTGAATGCGGACAGGCTGCTTGTGGAAATGTCCGATCTGACCAATTTCAAGGTCCAGGCAACGGCGGATGATGATTTCTCCGAGGATGTAAAGACAGGGACCAAGGTGTATGTAAGAATCGACAATGAGAGGCTTGCGGGGGTCGTGGGGACGGTCAGCCCGGTGATCCGTGACAGGAAGATCGAATTTGATGTGAACCTTCAGCAGAGCAGTCATTATAAGTTGCGGCCCAATCTGACTGTGGGTCTTGAGATCGTAAGGGCGGAGCGGGACAGCGTAATGCGCATCAGCAACAATCCTGCTATCGGACACGGCAACGAGCATTCGATATATGTACTGAAGAATGGAAACGCGGAGCTGCGGCAGATCCGCACCGGTCTGAAAACTGATCAATATGTTGAAATTGTGGATGGGCTCCGTCAGGGAGAGAAAGTGGTTTTATCGGATATTTCTTCCGTTTCTCCGGAAGATATCGAGACAATGGACCTGTATTGAAGATCGCAGCATCATGAGAAAGGTCCTTTTCATCTTTGTCCCGATCCTGGTTTCCGCCGGTCTCAGCGGTCAGGATACAACGGTACTGTCCCTGAGCCTCAGGAATGTGGTGGATCTGGCCATTACACAATCTACCGCCGTGAAATACGCACAGAACCGGGATGTGAACTATTACTGGAGATGGAAGAACCATCAGACCCGGTTCAGACCCCAGCTGACCCTTTCCGGGGATCTTCCTGACTATGAGAACCAGACCAAGCCCATTGTTCAGCCCGACGGAAGCATTGTCTTCAACAATGTTTCCCAGCTGGAGACCAATGCCCGGGTGGCACTCAGTCAGCCCATTCCCCTGCTCGGCGCCTATGTATATGCCGCATCGGGGGTCGTCAGGCTGCAGGATTTCAGAAACAATACCGTAGGATTCTCAGGAGCGCCCATCAGCATCGGGATCACCCAGCCCCTGCTGGCATACAACTGGATGAAATGGAACAGGATGACCGAACCGCTTATCTATGAGGAGGCCCAGAAACGATTCCTTGAAGACATCGAAGAGATCTCCTATAGAGCCACTTCCAGGTTCTTCAGGTATTTGAGGATCCAGACCAACTATGCCCTGGCAGAAAGCAATTTGAAGAACAGCAGGGACAACCTGGAGATCGCCAAAGTAAGGCAGGAGCTGGGCACCATCTCTGAAAATGACTTTGCCAGGATACAGCTTTCGGTGTTCAATGCCCAGAAAGCGTTGAGTAATGCACAGATGGACCTGAAAAATGCCGATTATGAACTGAAAAGGTATATCGGACTGGACCAGGATCAGCAGATCGATCTGATCATTCCCCTGGATATGTTTTTGTTTAAAGTGGACCCGGAAAGGGCGCTTGCAGAGGCCCTGGAGAACCGGAAGGAGACCCCTCAGTTCGAGCGGCGCCTGATCCAGGCGGAGCGGGAGCTGACCCAGGCCAAAAGGGAAACCGGACTGAGTGCCACCCTGCGGATGAGTTATGGGCTTTCCAACAGTGCGGATATGCTGGGGGGTGTCTATGAGAATCCTGACCAGCAACAGAATGTGCGCCTTTCATTGAGCATCCCGATCCTGGACTGGGGGAGGAGCGAGTCACAGGTGAGACTGGCGGAATCGGAGCGGGAGCTGGTGGTTTTTGATGTGGACCAGGACCGGCAGGATTTCGAACGGAGGGTGGTGGTCATGGTAGAGCAGTTCAACCTGATCAGGGACCAGATCGAAACCGCCGAGGCGGCCGACCAGGTGGCCGAGGAGGGATACCTGATCGCCCTGAGAAAATTCCAGAACGGGGAGATCAGCATTACGGACCTGAACATCTCCCTGGCCGAAAGGGAGGCAGCCAAAAGGGATTATATCCGTTCCATACAGGATTACTGGGAATCCTATTTCCAGGTCAGGGAACAAACCCTGTATGATTTTGAACTGAAAAAGAAGATCTTCTATTCAAATCCGATGCTGAGTTCGGAATAATCCCGGATTATCCTTCTTGTGATCATTGTCTTTTTTTCCTAAATTTCCACAGAATATTCACAGTAGTCCGTAACGTGTGCAGTCATGAGATGGTTTGGGATGTTGCTGCTGTTGATAATGGTTCTGTCTTCCTGTGAGGGTGATAGACCGTGGGTCAGTTTCAGGATACAAACCGAGGGTTTTCAGATGGAACAGGTGTCCACGGATCTTTCTGGCACGTTTCCTTCTTTCTCCCATCGTTTTTCGGGTGGGTTGATTACATTCCACAGCAATAACCGTACCTTTGCGTTTGATCTGAAAGATACCGGTATCGGGGATTTCCTGTTCCGGCTTCCGGTGGGAGAATACCTGCTGGAGATGGAGATTCCGCCTGCTTCTTTGTACGGGCAGGAAAGCGGTTCCTTCCTGGCAGATCCGGGGAACATTTCCATCACGGAAATCACGGACACGATAACTGTGCAGGCGGAGGCCAATTGTGCCCTTCTTCTGGTTCAGGATGATCAGGAGCAGCTGGAAGAAGGTATTTATATGATCGAAAGACATTCCATTACACCTGATTATTTCCGAGCGTATCCTTTATCCTTGGATACGCTTTCAGGACTCTTTTATACTTACTTTACCCCCGATACGGTCCCTTCCGATCCATCCGCCTTTTTATGGCTCTATGGATCGAAACCCGGAACAGAAGAAGGGGGATTGTCAACTGCTGGTTTTGAGATAGGTCACCAGTATTTCATAAAGGTACTGGAATGAGGAAAATAGCTGTCAAATACCTGATTGCATTAATTTGTTTGGCAACCTGTGGGTTACGGATCATCGCTCAGCACAGCCAGCAGGTGGAGTTATCCTTCCATATGGGCCAGTTTCAGATCGTACCATCAGGAGAGGATCAATACAGGATAGAATCATCTGAATCCGGTTTTTATTATTCGGACAATCCGGATCTTCCGGCGCTTCCCCTGAGAAGCATCCGGTTACTGGTACCAAATGGAGCAGAGTTAACAGATTACGATTTTGAATTCAACGAGGAAATGATCACTGATAACATTACACTGAGCAAAGTCCAGATGCCGGTTCCTACGCGGTACCAGGAAACAACACCGCCGGACAGGGGAGCTTTCACAGGATCCTATCCCGACCGGCCGGTTGAGTATCTGTCAACGATGGTCCAGCGTGGATATACCTGGTTCAGTTTCAGGATCTCACCATTCAGGTATATCGGAGAACGTCAAGAATTATCACTGGTCAGTAAGATAAGGTTGAATGTGGAATACCAGGTGAGGGAGGAACAGACAACTGTGATCCGCCCTGAAAAAGCAGTGATCCGTTCGTTGAAAACCAAACTGGATAATCCGGAGGACCTGGACCGTTACTATCCGGCAGAAGAAAGATCTTTACTGAAAACTGCCCAGGAGAGGGTGGATTACCTGATTGTCACCACCGAAAAATTGAGACTCGCATTTGAACCACTGATAGAATGGAAGATCAGGAAGGGCTTCAAGGCTGAAATCAAGACCCTCGATGAGATTGAAAAAGAATACAATGAAAGCAACATACAGCTGAAGATCAAGCGTTGCCTGTATGATTACTATGTCAATGCTGATCTGAAATGGGTATTGCTGGGAGGTGATCATGATGTGGTACCGGTGCAGGGATGCTACAGCAAGGTGATGATGGGTAAGTATGTTTTGATCGACGAATCAATCCCGACCGATCTTTTTTACGCCTGTTTTGATGATCGTTTTGACTGGAACAGCGTACGGAATGAAAAGATCGGGGAAGCTCATTTCGACGGACATGACCTTTTGCCGGAAGTGTATATTTCCAGAACTCCGGTCAGGACCAAAGAAATGGCCGCGGTATTTGTGGAAAAGACCCTGGGGTATGAAATCAATCAGCCATCCACAGGATTTTCGGATAAGATGTTGCTCGCAGGTGTCCGGTCATGGGGTCTGTGGGATGGCAAAAGTGACAGCCATCACCGGTCTGAGTTCATATATGGCAGGTTCATCGCTAAAAACTTCATAGGCACAAAAGCGGGTTTTTTCGATACCGGCACCGATTTTACCGGGGGTTCCCAATACGATGTCACGACCGCAAACCTTTCTGAGCAGCTTAATGAAGGATATGGCATATTTCATTTCGCGGGACATGGCAATAACCAGTCACTGCTTATGGAAACAGGATTGGTATTTGATGTGGATCATGCCTTTGGATTAATCAATCCGGTTTCGGGTCTGGTATTATCCAATTCCTGTGATGTGAATGCTTTTGATTCCATTGATCCTTGCCTGAGTGAAGCATTTATCAGAAATCCGCACGGAGGTTGCGTGGCTTTTTTTGGCAGCTCAAGGTATGGATTCGGAAACCCGGCCCAGTCCAATGTACTGGGACCCTCCCTTCAATATAATGCCAGTTTCTTGAAATACCTGTTCAGCAAGAGTCAGGAGACAAGGTGGAATTCTTTTGCCACCATTGCATCACTTGCAAAATCAGATTATGCCCATTACGGGCAGGACGGGGGAATCTACCTTTACCTGTTATATGCGATCAATCCAATCGGAGATCCTGAACTTCCCATTTATACAGAAAACCCATCCGTATTCAGCAATATTCGAATATACCGGATCGGCAATTCACTGGTTGTGAATACCGGAGGTGTGAGGGGAAGCAGGATATGCGTGACGAGCCTGGATCTGGATGAAGGGTTTCAGCAGGTGGTGGAAGGTGTTTCCTTCCATACTTTTGAGGAGATCCCCGAAACATTCCAGGTGACCGTTACTGCACCTGATCATATCCCGTATACATATGTATCCGGATCTTTGACCGGACTTGGTGAAAATATAATGCAATATATTCGTGTCTATCCCAATCCGGTGAAGGAATTTCTGCAGCTTGATTTTGGGTTCCGCGAGGGACACCTGCAGGTATTCGATGCCCGGGGCAGGATGATCCGTGAACAGGAGCTGTTTTTCGGAACCAACCGGGTGGATATGTCCGCCTGTCCTGAGGGTGCTTATCTACTCCGGTTTGCGTCGGATCAGGGATACGGCTGGCACAAGGTTCTCAAGTAACCCGCAAATGTCAAAACCAAATAAGTCCAAACGTAAAAGTTATGAAAAACAGGAAATCCTTTATGCTGATAATTTGGATGTTACCCTCTCTGGTGACGGCCGGGGAATGGGTTGAATTGTTTAACGGGAAGAATTTGAGGGGATGGAAAAAACTGGACGGAACGGCGGAGTTCAGGGTGGAGAACAGGGAGCTCGT